>CAYWUV010000141.1:0-14444 GCA_964461235.1 uncultured Bryobacterales bacterium
TCGCAGCGTAAACTTGACTCAAACGTCCACCTTACGGCGGCACAAGAAATCTAGGCGTCTTCTCTGGAGGTGGCGGTGGCGCACAGGCCATCAGCGGTCCTTCTTCCGAGCCTCTTGTCAGTCCTCGCAATGAGCTTCGTAGCGCGTGCAAGTCCTTCGAGCGCACAACCGCAGGGCCTGCTCATTCCGCACCTCGAGGGCACTTCCAAGCAAGTGGATATCTTGGTGTGGCGGTCGCGTGACCGGGCTACGGGGAATCCACTGAAGAGGCTGGTTTCTGCAGGCCCTTTATGTAGAGGCCTGTGATGGGAGTCATCGCCAAGCTCCGTCCGGGGGGACATGGCGCTCCTGGAAAGCTTGTGGTTGTGGGCATAGGCCGGGGAGCATTGGTGGCAGGGCTGATCGCGGCGAAGGACAGCTCGGTTTCTGGTGTTGTCCTCACTTCTGGTTTGTTCGGTCCAGTTGATCTCCGAGCACGCTCGAGCGGTCGTGCGATGAAACGGGCCGCCCTGGATTCCGCGGTCGCGGAGAGCGGAGGAGGAGATGACGCCCTTCGAGCACGTGCTGTGATGTCCTTGGCGAGTGATAACAAGGCAGCCACCCTGATGCCGAACGGGGGGATGATCGCACGGTTCCGGACCAAACCCACCAGCTCGCTGAGGGGACTAGAGCGCATGGAGGCGATGCTAGGGCGATCATCTACCCGGATCTCGGGCACCAGATTCCCGTCGAGGTTCGAAGCCAGGACATTGATCCCTTCATCGAGGAGAAATTTGGGGAGTAGATCGATACCGTCGGATTGCCACGAAATTCCTTCTGTCTCGGGCTGAGACTCACAGACTTTGGGTAGTCACGAGACGGCAGTCGTCGGCGGTGCGCATGTACTAGGAGCTGTGGCGGGTGGAGCGCTGCTTCCGAGGGGCGAAGTCGCTGTTGCGGACGCGACGGGTGTGACACCGCACGGACGAGGCGATCCGGGGGCACATCTTCTGCTCGTTTCTGACGCTGGTGCTGAAGCCGAAGCAGGAGACGCGCATGCGGGAGGCGGAGATCGACGCGGAGCGGGAGGAGGTGGTGCGCGATCTGGGCCGGTTGTCGGAGACGGTCGTGGACCTGCAAGGCAAGCGTTTCGCGGTCCGGACGCAGCCTAGGGGGCGGTGCCGGGGATCATACGCAGCGTGGGGACGAGCCCGCCGAACGTCGTCCGACGCTGCGACGACCCGGCAGGGCTGCCAGCTTCGGGGCGAAAGAGGGAAGCAAGCGAGGCAGCCCGACGTTCATGCCCCAATCGGTGTCGAATATGGGCCATGTAGTGCCACGCCCCTTTTCCGTGGATCCTAAGTCGTTGGTTTAGCTGACGTTACCGAATCCAAAAAATCAATCTGCCGAAGATGAGTCCGGGTGCGATTCAGGGATGGGATGGCCGGCGTTCGCCGCGGGTGGCGCCGGCCTACCAGAATCGGGAGCCGAGCCGCCTGCAGCCCGCGAGCGGCGGATCGCAAACGGGGAGGTGTGCCCGTCAAATCGTGGAGCCTTCGGAGGAAAGGAGACGGCACACGCCGAGCCGATGGCTTGAAGCGATGCTCTGCGCCTGAGGCGGAGCGGCGGAATCCCTTCTGCTGCTCGCTTGTCGGTACCGCACGCCATTGCTGAAAACCTGCGAACCGCACCCAAGGCGTCGGAGGTCCGGGTCGGTTCCTATCTCATCTCCAATTCCCAGGACTCGTTGAAGAAACCGCCCAAGACCGGGAATGTGCTGCTCTCAGCCCCGTCAGCTACGTCGACCACGGCGAAATCACCAATCGGGGGTTCAAAGCGGAACTGTGCAGTCGACCCACTCCTCTGGATTCGACGCTGAGGAAGGACTGCGTTTATCACGACATAGCGGTCCGGAGATTCAGGATTCGGATAGATGAGAACCAGCGCGTGGGTAGTTGTGGGGAACGTCTCGGAGCCGAATCTGATCGAATCCCGCGTCCACTGGACGCCAATCCCTTCCGTCTTGCGTAGGAAGCGTGCCAACAGGCGGTTCGAACCCGGATCGCCGAATAGCACGAGGTTGTAGCTCCGGACGTCGAGTTCCGTCACATCGCGGTCGTCCTTCACCGGCAGCGACCCGCGCTGGTCACGCAACCAGCGTGCCTGTAGCGCTCGTAGTTGGGCCTCCGCCCAATCCTCAACGCCGGGATTCCATGGCGTGCCTGTCGGGCGCACGCACAGGAACGGTTTCGCGAACGCATCGCTGACAGGACCAGTGAGGCCCGGGCGCTTCCTCAGGTTCGGATCTTCGCCCGCGATTCGCCACGTCCCGTCGCCCCGTTCAAAGGTCGCCCGGCCTGAGGCCAATGAGGGTACCAGCTGCGAATCGCCGTCGAGCAGCACAGTCGTTTCCCCGGCTGCTGGAATCAGGCGGTCGGCCGGGTCGATGGACAGTCTCGTGATCCCTTGGGTCTTGATCGTGATCCGACCAGCCGCTGGATCGGCCACGCCGCGGACCCGAGCCGCCTTGTAGTGCCGCTTCATCCCCTCGATTCGCAACCAGGCGCGTTCGTTGTGAGCCAGGTGGAGAGTTGTGAATTGCACGTCGGTCGGGTTGGGCTCGCGCTGGCCGGAGCGTATGAACCGGCGGTAGCTGTCGGTTTGCACCGCTCCGCCCTGGTGTCCCACGCCGCCGACGTAGTAGGACTGGAAGCCCACCTGCGCCTCATCGAAAAGCGCCTCGAAGGCCCGGTGATGCACGAAGAGTCGATCTTTCGTGCCCACGCCCATCAGGATGGGCAGTCCTCTCCCGTTGGCGGCCAGGGCTCCGGTGTCGCGGGTCGCCAGCAATGCACGTTCGACCTGTTCGTGAGTCAGCGGGGCGAATGGAGCCGAATAATCGGGATTTTCTTCCGCTTGGCCATAGACGAAAATGGCCATCGCGAGAGGGGCAATACCGGCAAACCGGCCAGGGTTCCGCAACCCGACTCGCATCGTGCCCCCGCCACCCATGGAAAATCCGCTCAGCACGATCCGGTCGGGATCTATCCGATAGCGCTGCGAAACATCCCGAACCGCCTCCCAGACTTCCGTCTCCGACGCATCGCGGTATCCGAGGTTGTACCGGGCGAACGGGCGAATGACAATCGTGTCTTCCTCGCCGTGCTGCGCGTCAGCTTCCGCCGACCCTCCGGGGGCTTCGTCTCCAGCCAGATACGAGCCCGCCATCGCCTCTACCAGCCAGTACGGTTCGATCTTCCAACCGCTCCTTCCATGCAGGAAGACGTTAAGCCGGTAAGGCTTGGGGCGCGCGGGGTCGAATCCCGGAGGCAGCTGAACAGCGTAGAACTGCGCGGTCCGATCCACGCTCGACCGGTAGCCCAATACGAATGATCCTCGAAGCTTGGCGAACAGATTGGGATCGCTCTCGAATTCCCGTGCGATCGCGTCCCCCCAGTCGAGGCAACGCTCAATGTGGGGAACGATCTCTGGCAGCGACCACTCCTCGTTGTCCACAGGCAGCGACGCCGCACGTTCCCAGATCTCGACATCCGGCGGAGGCAGGCCGTAGGAATCCGGCGACAGACTCGCCAGGTCGGAGCGCAGCGTCCGAGTTCTCGCTTGCAGTGTTTCGATCGTGGCCGTGTCCGGAGGAGCCGGTTCTCTCTGCCCAGCCATCGCCGCCCGCACTCGGGGAGCGAGGCCCTTGTGGTAGGAGCGCTCGTCCTCGCTCATCATCCATGGCACCTCTGCAGCAGCAGCAAGACCAAGAACGTTCGCGGCCAGCGCGATTCCGAACAGACCCTTGGGAGACGTCTTCACAGCATGCCTCTTTCGACCGATCCGTTCCTACTGGAATCAGTATCACCTGTTTCCGGGCCCGAGCTTTCGATCGAGAGTCCGGGTGTTCGGCGAGGTGAAACTCGCATTCTGACGCTCTGTCGGCACTGAGTATAGGTGCGGCTCAGCTTGCCGACAATCTTGCCTCAGACCCATAGCTAGACCAATGCCAAGCGGGATCGGTCCTTCCACCTGCCCCGGGTGAAGTCGGGGAACTGCACCGGCTGAGAGCCGCTCGCGACGGACTGCTCGCTCAGAGCCGAAATCGCGCTACTGGTCACCGAGTCATACACATCCCAGTCCGGCAGCCGCCCCTCGGTGAGGGCGAGGATCAGACGATGCCACTCCAGGGGCGTGCGGGTAGCTCTTCCGCCGTGTCCCCGGATCGAGGTCCGTGGCGGGGGATTGTAGTCCCTCTCCATCGGATGCTGGAACTGCTCCAGCCACGGCCCTGCCGACTCCCACCTGTGCTCCTGCGGGCTGACTCCGTCGAGGTAGATCAGGGAATTGCGCGTCGGCGTGTAGCGGTCGCCGAAGTAGACCCCCTTGGTCCCCTGCAAGCGGTAGAAAGAGCGCGGATGCGGGGTATTGGTGTCGAAGTTCAGCGTGACCAGCTTGCCGCTGGCCGTGCGGATCAGCGTCGCGTTGAAGTCCCCCTGCTTCAGGTCCATCGAGGACAGCGGGTGCTCCTCCCCGTAGTAGTGGGCCGCGAATCGGTTCAGGCAGACGGCCCTGGAACTCATTGACACCAGGAAATCGAAGCGGTCGCCGTGGTTGATGTCGAGCGCCGGCAGGATCGCGCTCATCGGGTGGTCCGGGTAAAGATTGCCGTTCCTGGTGATCGAATGCGCCAGGCGCCACGGCTCCCGTTCCGGATCGAACTTCACCAGGCGCAGGTCATGCACGTAGCCGGCCTCGGCATGAATCACATCGCCGAGCACGCCTTCCCAGACCATGTTGGCCACCGACAGGCTGCGAAACCCCTCCAGACCCAGCGTGCCCCAGCGGCCCGTCGACTCCCAAGTCTCCACGATCTCCCAGGCCTCGTCCAGCGTCAGCACGATCGGCACCTCGCTCGCCGCGTTCTTGCCGTGGCGCATGGCGGCCAGAACAACCGGGGCGTGCCACTTCCAGGAGGTCGAGCAGATCACGCAGTCCAGATCCTCCTCGGCGCACAGCCGCTCGAAGTCGGTCCTGCTCTTGCCGTACAGTTTCGGCGACGGCTTGCCTGCGGCCTCGACCCAGCGCTTTGCGCGGTGGAGGTACGCATCATCGATGTCGCAGATGGCGGGAACCTCGACGCCATCGATCCCGAGCGCCGCATCCAGGTGGTAGGAGCCCCGATCCCCGACCCCGACGAATCCGATCCGGATCGGGCGTCCGTCGATCGACCCCTGCGTGACGGTCTGCGCGGCAGCGGAGTCGGCCGCCTTCGCAGCCAGGCCGACCGCGGTCGCTTCGAGGAAGCCCCGGCGGCCCATGTACTCGTTCATTGCTGTTCCTCCTTACCGGTCGCGATCGCGTTCGGGCGACTCGTTCCGCCTGGGCCTGCGGCAGCTCGCGGTCAGGCGAACTGGATCGGCGGGCGCGTCCTCCACTGCCCGCGTGTGAAATCTGGGAACTCCACGGGTCGGCTGCCGCTGGCGACCGATTGCTCGCTGAGCGGCGAGATTACGCTCGAGGTCACCGAGTCGTAGACATCGAAGTAGGGAGCCGTCCCGGCCCGCAGGGCCTCGATCAGTAGGTGCCAAGTGAGCGGCGTCTTCATGCTGCGGCCGCCGTGCCCGCGCAGGGCCGGCCGTTCCGGCGGGTCGTAGCTGTTCAGCAGCGGGTGGCGGTACTCCTCCATGTATGGGGCGGCGTCCTCCCACCGGTGGCTCTCTGGACTGATCCCGTCGAGATAGATCCTGGGCCCGCCCATGCCGCGGCCATCAAAGAACACGCCGTCGGTTCCCTGGACCCGCGTGAACTCCCGTGGATGGGGTGTGTTGGTGTCGAAGTTCAGCGTCACCAGCTTGCCACCCTCGGTTCGGATAAGTGTGGCGTTGTAATCGCCTTGCGCCATCTGCTCGCTAGCCAGGGGATGCTCGCTGCCATAGCGGGACACCGCGTATTCGTTCAGCGTCACGGCCCGGGAGCTGACCGAGACCAGTTGTGCGAAGCGGTCGCCGTGGTTGACGTCCATTGCCGGCATGATGCGGTTCATCGGGTGATCCGGGTACAGGTTGCCGTTGCGGTCGATGGCGTGCTGCAGCCGCCACGGTTCGCTGCCCGCCGGGAATTTCACCCGCCGCAAGTCGTGCACGTAGCCGCTCTCGGCGTGCAGCACGTCCCCCAGCAGGCCCTGGCGGATCATGTTGAGCAGTGTCAGGTACATGCCGTCGCCGACCTCCAGCAGCACCTGCTCCAGCGCCAGCGTCGACCACTTGCCGGTCTGCTCGAAGGCCTCGACCAGGCTCCAGGCCTCGTCCACCGTCAGCACGATCGGGACTTCGCTGACGGCGTGCTTGCCGTGGCGGTTGGCGGCGAGGCAAACCGGGGCATGCCAGCGCCAGGACGTCGCACAGATCACGCAATCGAGGTCTTCCTCGGCGCAGAGGCGCTCGAAATCGCGCTCGCCGCGGCCGAAGAGCCTCGGTGCCGGCCGGCCGGACTGCTCGACCCAGCCCGCGGCCCGTTCCAGGCGCTCCGGCTGGATCTCGCACAAGGCCGGAACCTCGACCCCCTCGATGCCCAAGGCGGCGTCAAGGTGGTAGGAGCCTCTTCCCCCGATGCCGACGAAACCCAATCGAACGGGCGTCGCGGCACTGGCCTGTGTCTGCATCGCTGCAGACGTAGCGATGGCTGATCCCGCGGCGCCAGCGAATCGGGGGACAGTGCCGCGTATGGATCCGCTCTGGTCTCGAGTCATTAGCTCCCCTCCTGAACCGCGCGCCAACACTGGCGGGTCAGCCACTGCCTCCGCCTACCCGCTCGCGCGGTCGTAGGCCTCCTCGACCGGCAGCCTCTCCTTCCACTTCCCCTTCGTGAAATCCGGAAACTCCACCGGCTCGCTCCGATTGGCCACCGACGCCTCGCTGAGCGGGGAGATCACGCTCGACGTCACCGAATCGTACACGTCGAAATCCGGCATCCGCTGCTCCACGAGCGCCTCGTACAAGCGGTGCCAGCTCAGCGGCGTCTCCCGCTGCCCCCCGCCGTGCCCCCGGATCGCCGTCCGCGGGCGAGGCGTGTAGCCCTTCTCCACCGGATGCCGATACTCCTCCATGTAGCTCTCCGCTGGCTCCCACTGATGGTCCGGACTCACCCCGTCCAGGTAGATGAACTGACCGATCCCACGGCTGTAGAACAGTACCCCCTTCGTCCCCTGAATCCGCGTCAACTCCCGCGGATGCGGCGTGTTCGTGTCGAAGTTCAGCGTGTAGAGCTTGCCCCCGACCGTCCGCAGCAGCGTGCAGTTGTAGTCCCCTTGCTGCATCGGCTTCGTCGCGTACGGGTGGTCGGGGCCGTAAAACAAGTCCGCATAGCGGTTCAGCATCACCGCCTTCGAGCTCATCGAAACCAGGAACTCAAATCGGTCGCTGTGATTGATGTCCATCACCGGCATCAAGCGGCAGGTCGGATGGTCCGGATACAAATTGCCGTTGCGGTCCACCGAGTGCTGCAGCCGCCACGGCTCGCGCTCCGGATCGAACTTCACCAGCCGCAGGTCGTGCACGTAGCCGCTCTCGGTGTGAATGATGTCGCCCAGCACGCCCTGGTGCACCATGTTCGTCAGCGTCGAATGAACGCCCTTGAACCCCAGCGTTGCCCACCTCCCGGTTTTTTCGTACGTCTCGACGATCTCCCACGCCTCGTCCAAAGTCTGGATCAAGGGCACTTCCGAAACCGCGTTCTTTCCGTTGCGCATGGCCGCCAGCAGGATCGGCGCGTGCCACTTCCACGAGGTCGAGCAGATGATGCAGTCCAGGTCCTCCTGCTCGCACATGCGCTCGAAGTCAGTCCGGGTCTTGCCGTAAAGCCGTGGCGCAGGCTTGCCAGCCTCCTCGATCCAGGTCTTGGCGCGGTGCAGCACAGCAGGGTTGATGTCGCAGACGGCCGGGACCTCGATGCCGTCCATGCCGAGGGCGATGTCGAGGTGATACGAGCCCCGGTCCCCGACCCCGACAAACCCGAGTCGCACGGGCCGCGTGAGCCGCTGTGCGGCGGATTGCGCCATAGCGGGTGCAGCCGCCAGAGCGGTACCCGACATTCCGATAAAATCACGTCGATCCAAGTGATCGGCCATGCTGCACCTCCTTGGAAGCTGCCTGTGCCGAGGCGTATTGATTCTATCCGGTCCGGTGCCGGAATGAACGACCGAAATCAAGAAAGCCGGAGCAAATCACGTTGACCCCGGCCCTCTTCGAAGTAGGACTGGCCCAAGGTCGCCTTGTTCGTCGGCGGGACTGAGGATTCTGGTTTGGCACTCGATATGGTGCAAACGCGACAGCCCTCTACGGCACTCGGACACGCCATCCGTGCCCGGAGGCACGAACGCGCCAGTACTCCCGCCCGCACGACCTCAGTTGGCAGACCGCACTCCGGCTTCGCACGTGAAACCGAAACTACGTGCTCAAGCGCGGCTGGATTCCTCCGAGGATCGGTGAACCACGGAACAAGCCATCTCGGACAAGGAATCTGTCCGCGGTGAAGCGTGGTCGCCAAGCAACGCATTCTTCACCTAGCCCGAGTCATCGCCGCACGTCCACACCCCCAGTCGATCTGAAGTTGAAGGAGCTGCGGGATAGATAAGTTGGTGCATACGCGTCGTTCGGACCCACAGTCGACCGCTCGATTCACATTGCCAGCCAAGCATGGGCGATCGAGGCCAGATGGCTTTGATTCGGAGGAATGCTTGGTTCGCAGTCGCGAGCGCCAGATGGCCCCCCAGTGGGTGTAGCGGGAGGGAAGCGGCCCTTCTTCGAGCATCTGCGGGTCCCAGATCTGGCCTTCTCTCGTGTAGGTTGCCAGTTCGAAATCCTGGGTCAGCTCCAGCGCATTGACGGGGCAAGCGTCCTCGCACAGGCCGCAGAACATGCAGCGCGAGACATCGTACGTGAACGTCGTCAGATCCTTGCGCTTGGTCTCCGGGTTGCGCACCGAAGTGACCACGATCAGCTGCTCGGGGCACGCCAGCGCGCACAGGTTGCACGAGATGCAGAGCGTCTCCTCTGTCTCGGGGTGCGTATTCAGGCGCGGCGCTCCCCGGTAGCGTTCGGCCACCGGGGGCCGCTGGAGCGGGTACTGCTCGGTCACCACCTTGGTCGGGGCCTGGTTCTTGAAGGTCGCCCATCGGCGCTTCAGCAGCTCCGTGAGCGGGAAGGTCTTGACGGGGTTCGCCATGGGCTACCCAGCCTCCGCAATCGCAAGTCGCGTCTGAATCCGCCCTAGCCCCGGACGAGCAGCCGGACGATCCGGTTGACTATGAGGCCCCGCATGCTGATCGGGATCAGCCACCTCCAGCCCGCGTCCATGAGCTGGTCGTAGCGGAACCTGGGGAACGTCCCGCGGCACGAGATGACCAGACACACCGTTACACCCAACTTCAGGGCAAACCAGAACAGGCCGACGAGGTAGGGATTGGCCTGCGGCAGCACGAACACAGGCCCGTAGCCAGGAGGAACGCCCCGGCCAAGGCGAGGATGACCTGGCGGAAGCCGAAGGCCACCTGCTTGGGCACGCCCTTCAGGCACCCGAGAGTCATCAGGCCGAAAAGCGCCACCGGAAGCGCGGTGTTGAGCGGCATCTCGAGGGTCGCGACGCTCGGGACGGGCCGCAACCACCCTCCGAAAAACAGCGTGACGCACAGCGCGCCAATCACGACGATGGCAGCGTACTCGGCTAGGAAGAACAGCGCCCAGCGGAATCCCGAGTACTCCGTGTGGAACCCCGCCACAAACTCGGATTCGGCCTCCGGGAGGTCGAACGGTGCGGGTTCGTCTCCGCCGCCCCGGCGACGATGAACAGCGTCACCCGAATCAGGATCAGGCCGAAGTTGTCGAACGCCCCCCAGACGCGGCGCTCCAACTGCGACCGGATGACGCCCCGCATCGAGAGCGTGGGGGCGCACATGATCGCAGTGACGGTCGCGAAGCCTAGCGGAACCTCATGCCTCAGCGTCGCAGCGGCTCGAGAAGGTGGCTGGTTACCCGTGGCGGCGCGTCGCTCGTCGATCCGGTCGTTTCCGCCCGGCCAGCCTGATCCATCCTAGATTAAGAGGCCGGGCAGTTTCACTACGGATCGCTGATCGACTTCCGTCGAACTGCGCAGCAAACAAGACGAGAACAGTTCGGATCGGAGGATTTCACTGATTTCCCCGGGGATTTCAACTTGACAAGACCAGATCCCGTGGTCAACTTGTGTGCAGCTTGATGCGTTGGCAGCGCTAAGCGCTAGCGATAGGAGGTGCTCCCGTGGATCAGAAACTCGTTGCCTATTTTGGACGTGCTCTGGGTGTTCTAGCAGCTTTCGGCCTGTCCTCACTTAACCTCGTCTCGGGCCAGGTGATCACCGGCTCCATCGTTGGCACGGTCACAGACGACACCGGTTCCGTCATACCAGCGGCGACCGTTGCCGCACTAAACGTGGAAACGGGAGCGGAGACAGAGGCCGAATCAGACGGTTCCGGGAACTTTACCCTTAATTTTCTCCGTGCCGGCACGTACCAGCTCACCGTCGAGTCCGAGGGATTCCAGCGTCTGCAACGCGACAACGTCATCGTACGTACGACCGAAGTGTCCCGTGTTAATTTGACCCTGCAGGTAGGCACGGTCACCGAGACTGTCACTGTCACCGCTGAAACGCCCTTGCTCCAGACGACGCAGCCGACATTAGGGCACGTGGTCGAGGAGCAGACAATCACCTCGATCCCGCTGGCCACCCGGAACTTCACCCAGATCCTGGGCACGGCTCCCGGCGTGGTCGGCTCCGTTATGAACGCCGACCGGAGGGGAACTGGCAGCGACAGCGTCAGCGTGAACGGCGCCCGTCGCGGCAGCAACAACTTGCTGGTCGACGGCGTTCCCACCACGAATCAACTGAATAACGCCCCGGACGGCGACGGCACGCCAAGCATTGAGTTCCTCGGCGAGTTCAAGGTCCTGACGAGCCTATATAGCGCCGAACTCGGTCGCAATTCAGGCTCGGTGATCAACGTCACGACGAAGAGCGGCACCAACTCATTGCACGGCGAACTCTATGAGTTCTTGCGCAATACGGAGCTCAACGCGCGCCCGTTCTTCTTTCCGGAGCGGCAGGCGAACGTCCAAAACCAGTTCGGCGCCAACGTCGGCGGAGCCATCGTGAGGGACAGGACCTTCTTCTTCGCTGGCTGGGAGAGTTCGCGCCAGCGGAACGGCAACGGTGGCGGCGCGCGGCTGAGAACCCGCGTGCCAACTGCGGCCGAACGGCAGGGAATCTTCAGTACAACGATCTCCGACCCATTGTCGGGAGACTTGTTTCCCAACAACACCGTGCCGGGCTCGAGAATCAACCAAGTCTCCGGCAATATCCAGGACACCTTCTTTCCGCAGCCGAATCTGAACGATCCGGCATCGAACGCCAACTTCCAGGCATTCAAGACCGAGCCGACAGATCTGGATCAGTACACGGTCCGGATCGATCACCGTTTCAGCGACAACGACACGATCAATGTCCGCTGGTTCGAGAGCTTCCAAGAAGACTTGGCTCCGTTCTCTCGGGGCCTTCCAGCATTCGGAAACCTGGCGAACCGCGAAAAGCACACTTGGGGCATCACTCATACCCACGTCTTCTCGCCCAACTGGGTCATGGAGTCCAGAGTGAGCGGTGACTACACGGATCAGTTCACGCAAGGTGAGAACGAGACCCCTCCGTCGTCGGTTGGACTCGAGCCGATTTCGGGAGTTACCTTCGCCGGCCCTGATGCGGGAATGCCCGAAATCCGCATTGACGAATATGTGCGCTTCGGCAACCGATCCAACTGGTCCGACTTCATTGACGGATACACCTTCGGGAACACAATCACGTGGGTGAGGAGCAATCACAACGTCAAGTTCGGCGCGGAACACCAAATGCACCTTCTCAATCCGCAGAACAACCTGACGGCCCGGGGCAATTGGCGCTTCCGCGGGAACGCCACGGGCCAGAACGGGGCAGCCGGCAATCAATTCGCAGAGTTCTTGATGACGTTCCCGGAACTCAAGACGTTTGGTTCGAGCGACGAATTCGAGATTGGAGGCCAGCTGAAACTGAGGAGCCACCTGTGGGCGTTCTTCTACACGGACGAATGGAAGGTGAACCCGAGCCTCACCATCACCTATGGCGTCCGGTACGAGGCAGACTTACAGGCCGCTGCCTACAACCTCCACATGGCGAACTGGTGGCCAGAGAGATACCGCGGCATCGACGGGACGTTCGCGAGCACGGGGTTGGTCCAAGGGGGCCTGGACGGTGTTCCGGCCAGCACGATCACCGGTGACTGGAACAATTTCATGCCTCGGCTGGGCATCGCTTGGCGGGTAACCGACAAATTCGTAATCCGAACCGGAGCCGGCTCGTATTTCGACCGGAGAACCGGGCAGGTGGCCCAGCAGATGTTCGCCAATCCCCCTACGTTCACCCAGATCGAAGCGGATTGCCGCCGTGGCGTCCTGTGTAGTTGGGCGCAGCCCGACAACTGGAGCTACCTCGATCCCGGGCACGAATCCGGGGTTGTCCCGTTCCCGACCGACCCGGGCCAGGAGCGGCAGTATCGTGGCATCGAGCGCGTAACGAAAACAGACAATGCTTGGCAATGGAACTTTGCTCTGCAACGCGAACTTCCTCAGAACATGCTGTGGGAGATCTCGTACGTCGGTACGAAGGGGACCCACCTGAACTCCCGGTACAACCATAATCCTCTGGTGCCTGTCGCGGGCCGTGATGCGCCGTTAGTGGAAGGCGTGCAACTGGTCCGGTCCTACCCTGGATTCGGGGACATGAGGCTGGCGGCCCAGAACACCGATTCGATCTACCATTCACTCCAGTCGACGCTGAAGCGCCGAATGGGCGACTCCACGTTCCAGACTTCGTATACGTGGGGCAAGACCTTGAGTAATGGCGATGAAGGAAGCCGGTACCGAACCGAGAGTTTCGAAGTGCCGTGGAACGACTGGAGCCGAGGCAGGGGGCCGGCAAACTTCGACCGAACACACCGCTTTACGTTCGTGTGGAACCACGACCTGCCGAACGCCTTCAGCAACGGCGTCGGCAGGGCTGTCCTCAACGGGTGGTCGGTCAACGGATTCCTGACGGCTCAGTCCGGCACTCCGCTCACCGTCGTGCACCGAAACAGCGGCCGCGACATCGGCGGCTCGGCCGTACGGGCCACTGGCATTTCGATGTTCGCCGACGTGGTCGCAGGTGCTGAACTGACCAGAGGCGGGTCGACGGTCGACAATCTGGACCAGTTCTTTAATCCTGACGCCTGGCTCGTGCCGTCAACCTGGACCTTCGGCAACTCCGGTCGCGGCATGGTACGCGGACCGGGTCAGTTCAACGTCGACTTCTCGGCATTCAAGGAGATTCCCATCACGGAACGCTCGAATCTGCAGTTCCGGGCGGAGTTCTTCAATCTGCTGAACCACGCCAACTTCGGCAATCCGAACTCGACCCTGCACTCACCGGGCTTCGGCGCGATCCGCAGCACGTCGGTGAACGCCCGGCTGATCCAGTTTGCATTGAAGTTGAGCTTCTAGTCCGACTTTGCCGGACTCGGCACCAAGCGACAAGCTAGGTGTCGGTTTTGCACTGACATGCACGGATCGCCCCGGATGACCTAACCTCACAATAGAGGTAACCGTTCGGGCGGGCCGATTCGGGTACCTCGCGAGACGGTGCGCCTTGGCCGGGGCGGGGCCAACGTCAACTCGCAGGATCCCCCCGGGGAATCAACCGATCCGGCGCGAAACCCTGCCGGGGCGACGGTCTCGCGGGTCCGGCCGCGTGCCGTACAATCGCAGGCTGTGGCCCCTCCCGAGCCCCGGCTGGCCCCGCAACCGCCATGCCCGTCATCGAGATGCGCATCCCGCGCGATGCTGCCTTCAAGCGCTTCGTGCTGCACCCCACCTTCATCCGTCACTTGCTGGGCGCCTATCCCCTCCCGGGCCTCGACCCGGACCTCGTCGAGCGGGTCGAGCAAGCTGCCGCCACCCTCGTCGGCCGGGACCTGTCCCAGCGCCTGGCCGACGCCGTGTGGTGCCTGCGGCTGCGCGACGGCCGGAGGGCGTACCTGGTGGTGGAGTGCCAGTCCCAGCCGGACCCCGCGATGCCGTACCGCATGCAGCACGCGGTCGGCACGCTGGCGCTGGCGCTGAGCCGCGACCCGCCCCCGGGCTACACGGCGGGACGGGTCCCGCCGATCCGGAACCTGACGGTGTACAGCGGGCTGGCCCCGTGGCCGCCGGCGGAGGAGGGGCCGGGAATGCCGCCGATGACGTGCCCGGTGCTGGAGTTGCGGCGGTACCCGGACCCGGGCGGGGACGGCAATGTGGTGGTGCTGCTGATG
The DNA here is from genome assembly GCA_964461235.1 of uncultured Bryobacterales bacterium. Lineage (GTDB taxonomy): Bacteria > Acidobacteriota > Terriglobia > Bryobacterales > UBA6623 > VXMF01. The sequence continues at coordinate 14,387 of CAYWUV010000141.1, forward strand.
CGGCTGCAGCGGTGCGAGGACCCGGAGTCGCTGCGGGCGGCGGCGGAGCCGTTGCGGG
>CAYWUV010000142.1:0-14444 GCA_964461235.1 uncultured Bryobacterales bacterium
TTCGCGGCCTCACTACCCGTGCGCCCCCGCGAACACAATGTTTCACGGTAAGTTCAGTGGTTCATGGACCCCCATTACCAGAACGGCTACTCAGCACAGTGGAATCTCGGCATTCAGCACCAACTCAGCCGGGACACTGTCGTGGAGGCGAACTATGTCGGCTCCAGCGGTACGCGGCTAGGCGTTGGCGGTTACTTCAACACCGCGCTGACTCCAGGTCCAGGTCCCATCAACGAAAGGCAACCGTGGCCGTTCGCGATCCCGACGTTCTACGACCGCAGTATCGGGAACTCAAGCTACAACGCGTTTCAGTTTTCGCTCGATCGGAAGTTCTCAAACGGGCTCGCCTACCTCGTCTCATACACGTGGTCGAAGACGATGTCTACGGGTTGCGACGGCTGGTTCGGGGTTGAGGGCTGTTCGACCCCCAACCCCTACGATCTGTCGGGCGACCGGAGCGTCGCTGCCATTGATGTACCGCAGATCGTCACCGTCAACTGGGTATACGAGCTTCCGTTCGGACCAGGGAAAGCGTGGAATCCCCAAAACAAAGTGCTGCGGCACGTTATCGGAAACTGGCAACTGAACGGAATCGCATCGTTCTTCTCGGGTGCTCCGTACACGGTCGGGGTTGCGGGGGACATTGCAAACACTGGCAATTTCAACTGTTGCAGCGGCTTCTACCAGCGACTGAACCTCATTCAGGGAAACGGAGTCCTGAGCAATCCGACACCTGAACGCTGGTTCGATACGAACTCGTTCGACACTCCGGCACCGTTCACATTCGGGAACACGGGAAGGAACATCCTGCGTAGGGACGGCACGGCGAACTTCGACATCTCCGTGTTCCGCCAGTTCTCATTAAACGCCGTAAGCGAGGGCATGCGAATTGATTTCCGGGCAGAGGCGTTCAACGCGTTCAATTCTCCGGTATTCGCGCAGCCCGGGAACAATTTCTCGAATCCGAACTTCGGGGCCGTATCTTCGACGCAGAACAAGGAGCGCATCATTCAGCTTGCGATCAAGCTGATCTTCTAGCCACACCCAAGAACGCGACACACAGAGGCAATTTCCACTCAGCGTTCCCCACCGCCTCGGCCAACTCGTTTGGAACCAGGCGAAGGGTCAAGCTGCGGCGATGTGGCTGTGCGGTGAGGATCAAGATTTTCCCTGCTTCCTGCAGGTCCTGAGGTCGCCCTACGAACCCCCTATCTTGTTGGGGACAGCCGCCCAAGGAAATGGCCCCACTGCGCCCCACACTCTGGCCCTAATGCAGCAGGCAGAGCAGGCCACTGAAGCGACGGACTCCAGACCCTGCTTCCGCAAATCGGGAACGGGGCCAGGGTGCCTTGGCATTACTGCAGCGGCGCGACAGCCCGGCGGCGTGTTACTGCAGTGCCCTCACCGTCAACCTGCGCAAACGCCACGCACCAAGGGATTCAGTTCCGTAGTGGGGACTGCTATCGAAGCGCAGTGTCTCGCCCGCCTGCAACACGCCGATGTCACTGAGGATTCCACTCTGGTCCCTGTCATCGATGTCTCCGTCGACGCAGTAGATTGCTAGGGGGGCGCGTGAACCGACCTGGTAGAAGCCGCCTACGGATCCGCTCCGGGCGGCGATGGCCGCCGATTCGACGAGGACGTCTCGGTCGAAGCTGACAAGGATTGCCTCTCCCCCATCCACCGCACCCGATTCTCCCCCTGAAGCGCCCAGACCATCCGCTGTCCGGGAGAGCCCACCGTCCTGAGAACTGGCAGCAACAGACAGCTTGAGTTCCTTGGATCCCAAGTCTCCACCCTCGGTCCAGTCAAACGAAATCGGTTGCGAGAGACGAAGCTCCGCAAGTCGATGGCCCCCTGCATTGCGGTGGAGCAAGGCCATTTCCGTGAGGTAGTCGATCAGGGGCTTGAGGCCCTGCCTGTCAATCAAGTTGGTTCTTTCTGCCGGGTCCTCGGCCAGATCGTATAACTCAGTGGGGCGCGCCAACCCCTCCCGCAAGAGGGAAGCATCGAAGAACTGCTTCCACTGGCCCGCCATGACGGAGTCCCCGATGCGTGGGGAATCAATGCGAATCGCCAAGGCGGCCGGATCAGTTCCCGCCTCCTTGTGATCGTTGAACATGAGCGGGGGCCGTCGCATCAAGGTTCTCCCCTGAAACGCACTCAGAACGCTGAAGCTGTCCTCCGCCCCCGTCTCCCCTTCCCTCGCGTTGGGCAGCGCTGCGCCGACGATTTCCGCGAACGTCGCGTACATGTCGGTCAGGACGACTGGCGCCGGACTCGTCTTTCCGGGATTGGATGCGTCGCCGTCACCGACACCACCCTGGGGCCAAGACACGATGAACGGAACCCTGTGTCCGCCTTCGTAGGCCGATCCCTTGTTCGATCGGAACGGTCCGGTGGCGACATCGCTGTCCTTCTCGGCACCGTTGTCCGACGTGAAGATCACTAGCGTCGTCTCGACGAGCGGGCGGCCAGGCTGGCGGGGGTCGTCGGTCGCTTCGAGCCAATCGAGGATCCGTCCCAGCGCGACATCGTTCTCGAAAATGTAGTCATGCCGTGCGTCCATCATTCGGCCGTCCTTCGTGCGCGCGGCGCCGGCAACCGGCACTCCGCCGATCGCCTCGTCGGGGGCGTACGGCCCATGATTGGCGTTGGCCGGATAGTAGAGGAAGAACGGCCGGTCCCGGGTGTTCGCGTCGCTGACATGCAGAGACAGGAACGCCATCGCATTGTCCGAATGACGGCTCCCGAGTCGATGCAACTCGTAAGCATCCTCCCCGGTCGTTGCAAGGTGCTTCCCGTTTCCGGTTGCCGCTACGACGGCCCTCCCGTGGACGTGGCCCGGTCCGTTCCCGATCGACTGCTCCGGTGCGGCAGGGCCCGAAGTGCCGTGCGACCGCGACGTGAATCTGGCGAAGTCGAATCCATGATCGATCGGCGAGGTATGGAGGGGCTTGGTCAGGTCGGCATCCTCCCAGCCAGCGGCGGGCGAGCCGTCCTCGCGGCGATAGCGCAAACCGACGTGCCACTTACCATACATCGCGGTCACGTATCCGTGGTCCCGGAGCATGGACGCAATCGTAGGGCGGCCAGGCTCGATCATGGGATCGCCCTGGGCTCCGAACAGCACCCAGTGCTTCAACCGGCTGCGCCAGGCATACCGGCCCGTCAGCAAGCCGTAGCGTGTCGGGGAACAGCGGGATGACGGAGTATGGGCGTCGGTGAAGCGAACACCCATGTTTGCAAGCCGCTCCATGTTCGGGGTATGCAATTGAAGGTCGTCCGGGTTGCCAGTGAAGTCCTGGTAGGCGCTGGTGTCGCCCATCCCCATGTCGTCGGCCATCATCAAGATGATGTTGGGTTTGTCCGGGACGGGCTCGACTGAGCAGGCACCCAAGACACCGAAGGCGAACACCAAGAGAAACGCTTGGTCCTTAGTCGAATCCCGCCGCGAGGCCACGGGCTTCCTGTTCGGCCTCAAGGGATCGAATACCGTCATTCGTCGTTGAAGTGTACCGCGAGGCATCGGTTCCGACGCTCACGGGTCGGACCGTTCAGGCCGGCCGGGACCTAGGTCACTGCAACGCACCCGCAAGCCCGCCCCACTCACCGCAGTCCATGTGCCAGCGATCAGGAGCCCGGGGGGCGATCCTGACTGGACGTTGCGGTAGCTAGGCCGCTGCCCCGAACAACTGGGAGAGTCTGTCCCGGCGGTACTGGAAGATCCGGCGCAAGTCCGCACGAACGAACAGTCGGTCGATCAGCCGACCACCGGGAACGGCGTACCGGACGCAGTCCTCGGCAAGTGTCAGGCCATTGCGTTCCTCGAATCGGTGCTCGTGCACCCAAAGGCGATACGGGCCCTTTCGCTGCTCGTCCACGAAGACCGTGGGCGGATCCCATTTCGTGATCTCGCTCTGCCAACGGATGGGCACGCCCCGAAGCCTGAGGCGGTAGTCGATTGTCGTCCCCTCGGTCATTTCGATCGGACTGGAGGAGCTGACCTCGAACCTGAGCCAAGGGGGGGTCAACACTTCCAAATTTCGGGCATCGGCGAAGAAGGGGAATATCTCGCCCAGCGGCCTTGCCAACCAGATCTTGCTCCTGAATTCGAGAACTCGCACCTACGCTGTATTCGGAAGGCTGTCAAACAGCAGGAGTGGGCGGGTTAACCGGTTCCAATGTTCAGTGTAGGGTCGCCAACCTCGATTTCCGAGCGACCCGCAACAGGAGCCCTGTGCGCGGGTTCCCGGACGCTCTGCAACTGCGACGAATCGCTTGGCCCCTTGCCAGGCCAGCGACCCGTGGGGAGCCGACGCTGCTTGATGCGTGTCATCTCGACGATGTAGACCCAGGCGACCTCACGATCTCCGCCCGCCAAGACGGGGACCAAAACACGCCTGTACAGGCTTCGGCCGCCCGGGTGAAAGCCCTCCAGGCCATCGATGGCAGGAAGACGGGACTCGGGGTCCTCGAAAGAGAGCAACTCCCCGTAGACAGCACCCCATTCGCCGGTCGCGTCATGCATCTCAAGGGGATGAGGGCTTGACCGCGGCACGCCGGCAACGCGCTCTTGCGTAGCCACGTCGTCTGACGGACAAGACGTTCCTTGCGCGAGAATGTCCTCGTCCGGAACCTCTAGCAACGGATAGCCGGGCCCGTCGTAGAGGCGGCCCCGGATCTGCGCCTCTCGGAGGCTCAGCAGGCCCCGACAGAACAGATCGTGGTTTCGGCATCCACGTTTGAGCGTGCCATAGACAAAGAGCCTCCAGATTCCCGACCGGTCCCTCGCCAAGGGGTCACTTGAATCCGTCCGCTGCTGTCCGGGCTCCATGATTCCGTCTGGCCGGTATCCGTTCATTTGTGGGCCGAGAAACCGCCCCGCATCATGACCGTCCCGGCTCGTCGCGTGCGGTGACTTGGTTCGGGGACGGTGTGCGTGCCAAGCCAAGAGGCGGGCAGCCGCGCCATCGTCCCTCGCTGGATCACGGACTGTCCCCGTATTGTTCCACGCCGTTTCGATCACTTACCGCGAGGTCCTGACGGAGTTGCGGGTGAAGGCACTGGGAAGAGGTGCCTGTTGGCGGCCGGGAATAGCGAGATCGAGAGTGGCGAAACGGCCCGTGATGCTTGTGTCACGGAACCCAGCGCGGACGGCACGGGAGGAGGGCAAGGGTCCGGTGCCGATCGGTCACGCTACCGTGTCAAGAGAGGGAACGCCACGGAACGCCGCTGGCGAGCATGGGTCTACCGAGGAGACCGACAGAGTGAAGGTCCCCAATACGCGCGAGCCTCCCAAGGGGCTGCTCTCCATCCTGGCCAATATCGGACCATCGCTGATCCTCACCGCCAACATCGTCGGATCCGGCGAGCTCATCATGACCACGGCGCTGGGCGCGACAGCCGGGTTCGTAGCACTCTGGGTCATCCTCGTCAGCTGCGCCGTCAAGGTGGTGGTGCAACTGGAATTCGGGAAGCACGCAATCTCCTGTGGCGAAACCACGCTCTTCGCGTTCAACCGTCTGCCGGGCCCGCGGTTGCGGGGCGTCTCATGGTCGCTTTGGGTCTGGCTGGCCGTTAAGCTCATCCAACTGGTGCAGTACGGCGGCATCATTGGTGCCGTTGCCGCCACCCTGCATCTGGCCTTTCCTGGTACCCCGACGGATGCATGGGCCTGGGTATGCGGAGCCGCGGCAGCAGGGCTGGTCTGGCGGGGCGGTTACCGATTCATCGAAAGGACGGCGATCGGGCTCACGGCTACGTTCTCGCTCGTCACGGTGGCTTGCGCCCTCATGCTGCAGTGGACACCGTACCGAATTACGGGCTCGATGCTGGCGAGCGGCTTGGTCTTCGACCTGCCGCCTGCAGCCATTGGAGTAGCCTTGGCGGCATTCGGGCTTACGGGCGTCAGCGCGGACGAGATCATCTCGTACCCCTATTGGTGCCTTGAGAAGGGCTACGCAGCCCGGACGGGGCCAAGCGACAGCACAGGAGCATGGGCAGCGCGGGCGCGCGGCTGGATCCGGGTGATGTATGTGGACGCGATCGCTTCGATGCTGGTGTACACGCTGACGACGGCGGCCTTCTATCTACTGGGAGCAGCCGTTCTTCACGGCCGCGGGCCCATTCCCGAAGGCTCAGGCATCATCGCAGCGCTGTCGGCGATGTATACGGAAGTGCTCGGGCGCGAGGCGATGGCCGTTTTCCTGATCGGGTCGGCGACGACGCTGTTTTCGACCCTGTTTGTCGCCTGCGCCTCCAGTACCAGAATGTTCACCGATGCGTTCGCGCAGTTCGGCCTCCTCCGGTACGAGGACGACTTGGCAAGGAAGCGCTGGTTCGCTCTCTTGGCCTGGCTTCTGCCACTTGTCTGGACGGCACTCTACCTGTTCGTAAGGGCACCGTTATTCATGGTGGCAGCGGGAGGCGTTGCGCTGGCCGCGCTCCTGTTGGTAGTTGTCTTCGCCGCTCAGCACTTCCGCTACCAGAGGCTGGCGCCATCCCTGCGTCCGTCCCGGATTTACGACGTTCTGCTCTGGACCAGCATCCTGGCGATCCTCGGGGTGGGGATCAGATCCCTGCTCGGCTAGTCACGGAAGCGTCCCTAGCCTCGTACGAGGAGGCTTTCGATCGCGAAGCACTATGTACGATGGGGAGCGGAGAATCCGGTCCGGATCACCTCTCGACGATTCGAAGCTTGGGCTCAGGATGCATAACTGAATGCGAAAAGCCTTCGAAACCAAAGTCCAGCTACGAATGCCTGCCCGGCTCGGACTTCTTCTATTCGCCGGGGTTTACGTGTTTCCGGGTCCCGCGATTCCAGCCCAAACGATCGAGATATCGAATCTCGAGACACACGCCGACTCGCCGTCAGCCGCCTTCAGCCCCCAAGGGGACCTCTGGGTCGCCTGGACGGCCTACGACAATCGCGGTGCGGACCGAATCGTGGCCCGCAAGCGATCGAACGGGGAATGGCAACCTGCCATGACGGTCAGCCAGCGCGATGGCGATTTCCTCAAGACGGCACTTGCAGTTCAGCCCGACGGACGCGTCTGGATCGCGTGGTCGGCGCAATCCGATGGCAACTTCGACATCTACGCCCGGAACTGGCTGGACGGGCGCTGGAGCTCGGTGCAGCGCCTGACATCGGACCCGCAGCCCGACATCCATCACCGTCTGCTGGCCGATACGAGCGGCCGGCTGTTTCTGGTCTGGCAGTCCTTTCGCACCGGCGACGCGAACATCTACCTCAAGATCAACGACGGGAACCGCTGGTCCACCCCGATTCCCGTGACTTCGCACGAAGCGAACGACTGGGAACCGGACGCGGCCCTGGACAGCGAGGGCCGACTGTTCGTTGTGTACGACACGTACCGGCACGGAGACTACGACGTGTTCCTGCGGGTATTTGAGTCCGGGCGTCTCTCGCCCGAGCACCCGATCGCCAATTCCGAGAACTTCGAGGCGCGGGCGTCCGTCGCGGTCGACGGCGACGGACGGGCTTGGATCGCGTGGGACGATCAGGGGCCGAACTGGGGACTGGACATGCCGCTGTGGACACGGCTCGGCCGTAGAGCCGACTGGGGAGAGCCGCCGCCGTGGAGCGTCGAAGGGTCAGTCGGGCGGCTGGTCAGCCTTCGCTATTCCCAGAAAATCGGCGTGGCGGTCTTCGCGGGCGGGCAGACATGGTCCCCGATAGGGTCTCTGGAAGCACCGATGGACGACGAGTTCCGCCTGTCGTACGAGATACCGCAGATCACCGTCGACCCTAGCGGAACGCCGCGACTGTTCTTGCGGCGATGGGTGGCACGCAACGACGGAGGCTCGATGAAGGAGCGCCCCGGGGCCTGGAACATCCACTCGATGACGTACGAGGGGGATCGCTGGACGGCTCCGGAACGCGTGCCGGGCAGTGCCGGGAGCAACGACCAAAGGCTGGCCCGAGCCGTCGATGCGGAGGGGCAGATGTGGGTCGCTTATCCGTCCGATGATCGCTGGTCTCCCGGCGGCCCCGTCATCCAACGTGACGGGCGGCCCAGTGGAAGGATTCGGGTCGGCCGGATCGAGGATTCCGGGCAGGGCCGCGCGCAATTGCGTCCTGCCCCCGCGCCCGGATCCAGCCGACCGTACGGGACAACCGCTTGGGCGGATCGCCGCCAGACGATCGCGGCGGGCCAGAAACGGTACCAGTTGTATTGGGGAGACCTGCACCGGCATACCGAGATCAGCTCGGATGGGGGCTTCGACGGCACCCTGTGGGACATGTACCGCTATGCTCTCGATGCCGCTGAACTCGACTTCATCGCGTCGACGGACCACTATTACGGCGCTAGCGGGGCCATGGGGCGACCCGAGGACCGTGGATACGACTGGTGGAGAACCCAGAAGCTCGCTGACGTGTTCTACGTGCGCGGGAGCTTCATTCCGCTCTTCGGCTACGAGCGGAGCATCCCGTGGCCCTACGGGCATCGCAACGTCATCAATCTCGAGCGCGGGACGTCGGCGTTCAACCGGACCATCGACCAAAATCGCGCGAGCGAGGAATTCCCTCGCGAGCCGGAAGAACTCCGACTATGGGATCACTTGCGGAGACAGGACGCGATCAGCATCCCCCACACCATCGCTGCCGGAGGGGGCACGAACTTCGCCTTCAACGATCCAGCCCTGGAACCGCTGCTGGAAATCTACCAAGGGTGCCGCCTTAGCTACGAGGCCGATGGGGCCCCGCGGGTAAGGTCCGGGGAGAGGTTCGCCGAGGGATTAGCGCAGAGCGCGCTCGAAAAAGGGTACAAGATCGGATTCATCGCCTCATCCGACCATCGCTCGACGCACATCTCGTATGCCGCCGTGTATGCCGAGGAGCCGACCCGGGAGAGCATCTTTCGAGCGCTCCAACAGCGGCATGCCTACGCCGCCACCGACAACATCGTGCTGGACGTCAGAGTCGGAGAGGCAATCATGGGCGATGCGATCCGCCTGAGGGAGGCGCCTCGACTGCACGTCGCTGTGCGGGGAACGAGTGCGATCCACGAAATCCAGGTCATCAAGGACAGCGCCCACGTGTATTCGGTGAGCCCGGCGAACCGCGAGGCGTCATTTACTTTCCATGACGCGGACGCCCACCCGGGAGAGACCTACTACTACGTCCGGGTGCAACAGGAGGACGGCCAACTGGCCTGGGCTTCGCCGATCTGGGTCCTTTACGAGCCGGAATGAGCCCGGCTCTCTCTGGACGGGCAACGCATCCAACCGGGGACTTCGGGATACACTGAGCCAGTCCGCCGGGCGGCCGCCCTGTGCGTTCCGATGCTCATCATGTCCAGAGTCGCCACTCAACTAACCGCGGTCTGCTTTCTCGCGGCAGCCGCTCCGGCCGAGGACCTCACCGTCCTGGTCGCCTACCACTCGCAGTCCGGAAACACCGAGACGATGGCCGAGGCCCTCGCTGACGGCGCACGCGGTGACGACGTGAAAGTGGTGGTCAAGCGCATCGGAGACGTCTCGAAAGGGGACCTGGACGCAGCGGATGCAGTCGCACTTGGTTCGCCGGTCCATATGGGAGACGTCGCTGTCGAGGTCAGAACAGCGCTTGTCGACTGGGCGTACGGCAAGGGCTTCTGGCGAAGCCGCGGTTTGCAGAACAAGGCGTGCGCTGTCTTCACCACGGGTGGGGCACCGTCGAACGGGAAGGAATTCACAATGCTCAGCATGGCGCTGGGACTCCTGCAGTACGGGATGGTGCTCGTCACGCCATACGGTGGTCTGGGGGCCTCCGCCACCACGGGCATACCGGAACACGAAAAGGGTGTCGGTGAGCACGAACTCGAGGAGGCGCGTTCGCTGGGTGCGAGACTGGTCGAGGTCGCCAGGCTCCTAAGGGACTGACCCAATCATCCGGCCCCCCTAGGGGCTATGTTCGGGTACTCCACCCGGCCGCGGGCTCGCAGTTCGCCCGGTACCAGCGCGCCGTGAAGAGCATCAAGGACGGGCGTCGCCACGCCGGCTTTCCGGCCGTAGCGGCAAACTGCGCCCAGCTGCTCGTCCAGTTCGGATTCCTCCCCACGTTCCAAATCGCGATGCATCGATGCGGTCGTGTCGGGCGGCAGGTTCACGTAGCGTGCAATCTGTTCCTCTGCATACGTGCCGCTGATGGCAGCCCCGGATACCCGTGCGACTGCGGCGATCTCGTTGGCGCACGATTCCAGCAGGGCTCGAGCCTCCGGCACTCCGAGCAAGACTCCCAAGGGCGCGCGGGCGGCTGCACCCACGGCACCCAGGGAGCAGACCATAACAAGCTTCTTCCACATCTCCGACCAGATGTCCTCGGACTGGTCGATTGCCATACCCGGGACAGATGCCAAGCGACCGACAATTGCTCCAACGCGCTCGGACAGGCCCCCGGCTCGCTCGCCGCAGGTGATCGAGGGCGTTGCAAGCCCCATGTGAACGATCCTGCCCGGGGCAACGCGCTCGGCGAAGATCCTGCTCAGTCCTCCGACAACGCAGTCCCGCCCAAGAACATCGGCGAGAGCCCCCGGGGCGTCCACTCCGTTCTGGAGCGGGATGACGACCGTCTTGGCCCGCACCAGGGGCTTGGCTAGTTCCGCTGCTTGGCTCACATGCTCAGCCTTGCAAGCGATGAACACCACGTCTGGCGCAGGTGTACGCGAGCTAGCCTCGATGACACCGGGGTGCGGCCATGCGAAATCTCCGTTCGGGCTGATGATGCAAAGCCCGCTCTTCCGGATCTGTGACGCGCTCTCGCGGCGAAGCAAGAACGAGACGTCGAGACCTGCCTGGGCCATCCGGCCCCCGAAATAGCCGCCGACCGCGCCGGCTCCGACGAACACGATTCTCATGGGACCTACCAACTACCGACAAACTCCGCTGAATGCGTCAAGATGCCTCGGAGACTGCCACACGGAAACCAGCTTCGCATTCCCCCATAACCGTACCGGAGTCCCATCCGACCACGAATCCGACTTGCATCGATACCGGTCCTCGAGCTCGCAGCCGCGGGAACGAGGACGTCAAGACTGAAAAGTGGCCTCGCCCCGATCTGAGGGACAGCGATACAACTGGAAACGGGCAATCGGCGACGTTCCGTCCCGGGGCTGTATACTGCGGAAAGGCTCAGGCCAGCCTCCGCTGGGAGGTGGTGTAACGGTAACACGGCAGACTCTGGATCTGTTTATCGGGGTTCGAATCCCTGCCTCCCAGCCAGCTTGACACGAGGACATTCCGGGCGCTCAGCCCGAGGGGCTACGAAGTTCGAGAGGGTCTCCAGAAGCCGCCCGGACCTGCGCGGCCAGGCTAACTCCTAGCGTCCGGACGGTGGCGCTTGCGGGAACCCTCTAGCAGCGGGTCGAGCAGGTTCGGAGAAGAACTGGCAGGGGACGCAGATCGGTTCGCCGCGACGAACGGCAGCTCCGAGCCCGGTGCTATCATGAGCCTTAGGCTTGCCCGGGCCGGCGTAGCTCAGTTGGTAGAGCATCTGATTTGTAATCAGACGGTCGGGGGTTCGAATCCTCTCGCCGGCTCCAATCGTGCGGTCGCGGGCGTGGCGGGAGTAACTCAATGGTAGAGTCACAGCCTTCCAAGCTGTTGGTTGCGGGTTCGATTCCCGTCTCCCGCTCCATTCCCCGCCTAGGGCCGACGTAGCTCAGTCGGTAGAGCGCGTCCTTGGTAAGGACGAGGTCACGGGTTCGAGTCCCGTCGTCGGCTCCAGTCTTCTTATGTAAGTACATGATAATACAGATATTATATTCACTTGGGAAACTCTGTCCAACATTTGGCCCCACACTTGGAATCGCATAGGCAGTGCGGTTGTTCCAGACGCCGCACTTCACGGAAGGGCAGTTCGGACCGGATCTACGAACCGCGCTCGTTGCCGAAACGCTGTTTCGGGGAAATCGCCCGAACGAAACAACTCCGGGGCGGCTAAGGAGGCTCGAGCGAAGCACGTGGGGCTAGGTTAACTGCTTACGCAGCAATGGGTTGTGCAGATGGCCGGGACGAGCGGGACCTCTTTAGCGAAGCAAGCGCGGGACGGGAGCGCCCCCCCCGAAAACGGCCCTCGCTCGTACCAGCGGGCCTTGCGGAGAGGTCGCTCCCGGAAATTCTCCTTGCAGGAAGGCGGGGCGGCCCTGGATGGCGCCGATGTGTCGCCCGAAGGATTCGGATCCGGAATCCCGGGCTAACGCTCCTGTCCGAGCGACAAGACGGCAGCAAGCTGCCCCAGGCCGCTTCACCACCTACGCCTGCCTGCAGCGCCTCGACCAGGCAGGTATCCGCTTCGTCACCGTCCGCCGCCGGGGCCGCAACCTCGTCCGCGCCGCCCAGGACGCCCCAGCCGACCAGCGCCGCACGATCCGCTTCCCCGTGCACCAAGGCACTCGCCTGCTGGAAGTCGTCGAATCCACCACCCCCATGCGCCTCTACGGCGGCGAGATCCGTCAGATCGCCGTCCTGCACTGGGCAAGCAGGCCCGCCCTGCTGATTACCAACGACTTCGACTTGAGCCTCGCCGTCCTGCTCCGCCGCTACGCCAGGCGCTGGCTCGCCGAGCAGTCCATCTCCGCCCAGCTCAGCTTCTTCCACCTCAACCGCCTATCCTCCTCGATGGTGATCAAGGTCGGATTCGACCTCGCCATGACCGTGGTGGCCTACAGCCTCTACCGCCGGCTGGCCCTTGATTTGCCAGCGGGCTATCGCCACTGCACGGCTCGCACGCTGTTCGAGTCCCTGCTCGAAACCGCCGCCGATATCCAGCTCGATCCCGGCTTGTGTACCGTCTCGCTGAAGAAGAAACGCAACCTCACGGCGCTGATCGAGGTGCTCGGCTCGGAGCCCTCCGAGCCCTTGCCGTGGCTCGGCAACCGGCGCATCGCTTTCAACGGTGCCTCCCGCACCCGCCGACCGACGCTCTCGAATTAGGCCCTATACTTGCCGTGAAAATCAACGTCTAGGCAAGCATCACGTGATGGATCGAAGAGCTTGAGGCCGTCGCGAAAGCTCAGTTCCAGCGTGTATGCCTATGACTTCAGTCCATGTACTGGCTTGGCGGAGTACGACCACAGAACGTTGCACAGGCTACGTCTCTCGCTCATCAGCATCGCACTTGGCTCGCACTACCGACGCTTGCCCGGCGCCGATGCATTCAGCTAACGTCTCCAGCGTCAGGTTGATTGCATCGTCAGGAGTAGCACAACCCGAAGTGAACAAGGCGAGGTATTGCCCACGCGTCAGCGGCAGCGAGATTTCCGTCAGCGGTAGCGCCGCTGCCGGCAACCCGAACTCGAGTCGGTGAAGCAGCTTGTCCAGCCCCGACAGGAACACCGGCTCATCCAGAAAAAGAGTCGATAGGATCTGATGTGCAGAGCGCAGATGGAATCGCGCACCGTCAGCAATACGGATGATGTCGCCGTAGCTAATTGCGCCCCGAAACGGGGTAGTCGAATAGCGGCGTTCCAGCTCGTCCACCGGTGTTCCTTCGATCCAGTCGCTCAGCAGTGACGCACGCTTGCAACGTGCGAAAAAATCGAACTCATCGAGGCAGTAGCGTTTCAGCCCATTAACCACCGAATGTCCAAAGCGCTGCGTGGCTTCACTTGCGCGAATGCTCTCCGAACGACCGCGCTTCATCACCGGCGTGTAGATCGCGTCCATCTCGGATAGAGCCTGAACGATTCCAAGCAGCTGGAGGGGATGAGTCTCCGCCGGGTCTACCTGCCGCATCAGTTCGATCAGGCGCAGGCTGGATTCAAAGGATAGCGACGACGATCCGCAGGCCCGGCCAAGCAAGGTGAGATGGATCAGATCTCCCTCCCGCTCGGCGAGCCCCGCCTGTAACAGCCGCGAAACCAGCTCCGACACGCCAGCCTCTACGAGTTTGATCCATTCGGAATTGCCACGGGAGGCCGTATATCCGCCGAAGGTGTTGACCAATAGACCCGGAATCTCGTCGCCGCTCACGGCATGAACTTGGCTTAGCAGTCGCAGCGTCCAAGTGGGGAGATCGTGCTGGCGAAAAGGGGATGTGACTTGCTCTGGTGTTCCCAGTACGTATTTCTGGAATAGCTGAGCACGCTCGACCGGCGTATCGGCAAGGAGAACCGCCTTGCCGATCTCGTTGTAGCCCAACCGGCCGGCCCGGCCGGCCATGTTTTTGTACTCTGCGACCGTAAGCGGGTGGCCGTTCTCACCGACGAACTTGTTCTCCGCGAGGATTACGGTGGAGGCTGGCGTGTTGATGCCAGCAGCTAGGGTCGTCGTGGCCGCTAGGACCTGGATTCCGCCGTTAGGACTACGAAAGCCTTTCTCGACTGCTTCGCGCTCGGAACGAAGCAGATTAGTGTTGTGGAACGCAGTGCCACCGAGCAGGCACTCTACCGCGTCAGAATTCCGTTAGAGAGCTGCAGTTGAGGCGGTATGGTGTGGGC
>CAYWUV010000143.1:0-14429 GCA_964461235.1 uncultured Bryobacterales bacterium
CCGGCCCCTCGGCGGCTTGCGAGCCCCAAAAAGGCTAAATTGAGAATCCCTGCTCCCGGAACACTTCGGGCGCAGCGTTATGAAATGCACCGCGGTCTCCCGCGTCCGTTCGCCAGTTTCGCTCCCGTGACGCACCATGCCAATCGTCCTGCCATTCGTTCCGAGCCCGCCCGGGACGCGAGCCGCCCAGACGCCAACCGAGCGCTCCGAAACAGCGTCCTCCAGGATGTCGCGAACGATCTCAGGCAGGGATTTGTCGAGGCTTGCTGAATGCACCCGGAGTACCTCGCGTAGGTCCAAGCTCATCCGGACAGCACCCGTACTTCTCATGTACTGCCTCCCGTTACAGGACGAACGCTGTCACCGGACTGCGCATCGCAGGATCCGGCCGCCGTCCACCGCACTCGCCGCGACCTGCGACATCCCGCCGTAGCCAACGCAACCGTGGGCAGACGGGAAGTCGTGAGTGGTCGAGGAGACGACTGATCAGCAGTTGACGGCCAGGCACCGGATCATTCTCGTTCACCTTGGATTCCCCCGAGGGCGCCACCTGGAGCCGTCGCCGAAGGTCCATCGAGATCGCGATTCGGGGCTGTCACCTGGCCCGCCAGATAATGTATACTAATGAGTACAGATTCAGCACTGCCGAGCGGCGGTGCCTGCGGCGACCACGAACATGAGCAGCGCAGTTGACCAACTCGAAGGCCTGGCCAACCAGGACTACAAGTACGGATTCGTCACCGACATCGACCAAGAGACCCTTCCTCCCGGCCTGAACGAGGACACCGTGCGGTTCATTTCCGCCAAGAAGAACGAGCCGGACTGGCTCCTGGACTGGCGGCTGAAGGCATTCCGGCACTGGCAGGGGATGAAAGAGCCGAAGTGGCCGAACGTCCACTATCCCCCGATCGACTACCAGGCCGTCTCCTACTACGCAGCTCCGAAGAGCGCGGACGACCGGCCCAAGAGCCTCGACGAAGTGGATCCGGAACTGCTTGCGACGTACGAGAAGCTCGGAATCCCGCTCGAGGAGCGGGCCGTCCTGGCCGGGGTGGCCGTCGACGCCGTCTTCGACAGCGTGTCCGTCGCGACGACCTTCCGCGAGAAGCTGGCCGAGGCCGGGGTGATCTTCATGTCGATCTCCGAGGCGGTCCGCGAGCATCCCGACCTGGTCCGCAAGTACCTGGGCTCCGTCGTCCCGCCGTCGGACAACTTCTTCGCCGCGCTCAACTCGGCGGTGTTCTCCGACGGATCCTTCGTCTTCATCCCCAAGGGCGTCGCCTGCCCGATGGAACTGTCCACCTACTTCCGCATCAACGCGATGAACACGGGACAGTTCGAGCGGACCCTGATCGTGGCCGAGGAGGGCAGCCACGTGAGCTACCTCGAGGGCTGCACGGCGCCGATGCGGGACGAGAACCAGCTGCACGCTGCCGTGGTCGAGCTGGTTGCACTGGACGACGCGCGGATCAAGTACTCGACCGTGCAGAACTGGTATCCCGGCGACAAGGACGGCAACGGGGGCATTTACAACTTCGTAACCAAGCGGGGAGCCTGCCGCGGCCGGAACTCCAAGATCTCCTGGACCCAAGTGGAGACGGGATCGGCGATCACGTGGAAGTACCCCAGCTGCATCCTCATCGGCGACAACTCGGTCGGTGAGTTCTATTCGGTGGCCGTCACCAACAACCACCAGCAGGCCGACACCGGGACCAAGATGATCCATATCGGCAGGAACACCACGTCGACGATCGTCTCAAAGGGAATTTCAGCCGGGGTTTCGAATAACTCCTACCGGGGCCTTGTGAAGATCATGCCGAATGCCGAGGGGGCCAGGAACTTCTCCCAGTGCGACTCGATGCTGATGGGCGACCGCTGCGGGGCTCACACCTTCCCGTACCTGGAAGTGCGCAACAAGTCGGCAACGGTGGAGCACGAGGCCACCACCTCCAAGATCGGCGAGGACCAGATCTTCTACCTGAACCAGCGCGGCATCGAGACCGAGGACGCCGTCTCGATGATCGTCAACGGGTTCTGCAAGGAGGTCTTCCGCGAGCTGCCGATGGAATTCGCGGTCGAGGCGCAGAAGCTCTTGGGAGTCAGCCTCGAGGGCAGCGTCGGATAGGGTCCGGCGCAAGGGATCAGCGAGACTAGCATGCTGCACATTCGCAATCTTCATGCCAGTGTCGACGGGCAGGAAATCCTGCGCGGCGTCGACCTGGACGTCCTCCCCGGCTCGGTCCATGCCGTGATGGGCCCGAACGGCTCGGGCAAGAGCACGCTGGCATCGGTGCTGGCCGGGCGCGAGGGCTACGAGATCACGGCCGGCTCCGTCACCTACCGGGGCGAGGACCTGCTCGAAATGGACCCCGAGATCCGTGCCCGCGAAGGCATCTTCCTGGCGTTCCAGTACCCGGTGGAAGTGCCCGGCGTGACCACGATGTACTTCATGCGGGAGGCCTTGAACGCCGTACGGAAACACCGCGACCTGCCGGAACTCTCCGCCGGGGAATTCCTGCGCCTCGCGAGGGAGAGGATCCGTCCGCTGGGCATAGATGCGGACATGCTGAAGCGGGCCATCAACGAGGGCTTCTCCGGCGGTGAGAAGAAGCGGAGCGAGATCTTCCAGATGGCCATGCTGGAGCCGACCCTCGGCATCCTCGACGAGACCGATTCCGGCCTGGACATCGACGCCCTCAAGATCGTCTCGGACGGTGTCAATGCGTTGCGCAGCAAGGACCGGTCATTTGTGGTGATCACCCACTACCAGCGGCTGCTCAACTACATCGTTCCGGACTATGTCCACGTTCTGGCCGGGGGCCGGATCGCCCGGTCCGGCGACAAGAACCTGGCCCTCGAACTGGAAGAGAAGGGTTACGGCTGGATCGAGGGGCTGGCCAGCCAGCCAGCGGCATTGGGAGCCTAGTAGTGCGGACGGTAGCCGAGAAGCTCAGCTTGTACCTGGACCGCTTTAGCGAGACACGTCGACAGCGGGACAGCGAACCCGAATGGCTGCGTCAACGCCGGGAGAGCGCGATGGAGAAGTTCCTCGCACAAGGCGTGCCCACGCCGCGCGACGAGGAGTACAAGTACACGAACCTGTCGGCCCTCGCGGACGGTGAGCTGCTCTTCGGCGTAAACGGCATGGTTGAACCCGGAGCGGTTCCGAAGTACGTGTCCGGAACCGGTCCTTCCATCTCGTTCCAGGGGTCGGGCGGCAGTGCGGTGCTGGAGGGAGACCCTCCGACCGGCCTGAGTGTTCGGCGCATCACTGAAGCGGTACGTACCGATTCGGACCGGCTGGCCGGCCGCCTGGCGTCGGTCGCTCCCATCGACGGCCACGCGCTGTCTGCGCTCAACACCGCATTCTTCGAGGATGGCGCGGTCATCGAGATTGCCGCGGGCGTCCACGTCGAGCATCCTGTCCATGTGGTTTTCGGGGACGGCCCGGCGGGGCAGCATCCGCGCGTCCTGATCCTCGCCGGCCGGAACTCCTCGGTCCGGGTCGTGGAGACCTACACCGGATCCGGAACCTACTGGCGCAACGCCGTCACCGAGATCGTGGCCGAGGAAAACGCGCGGATCGACCATGTCCGCGCCCAGATCGAATCGCCGGATGCCTACCACACCGGCATGCTGCAGGCCTTCCAGCGGCGGGACAGTTACGTGGGCACCTTCTCGCTCAGCTTCGGGGCGGCCGTCGCACGGAACGACATCCGTACCCTTCTCGACGGTACGGGCTGCGAGTGCTCGCTGGACGGGCTGTACGCGGTCGGTGACCGCCAGCACGTCGATCACCACACGGGCATCGACCACGCCATGCCCCACTGCCATTCCCACCAGCTGTACAAGGGGGTCCTGGACGGGCATGCCCGAGGCGTGTTCAACGGCAAGATCTTCGTCCGTCGCGACGCCCAGAAGACCGACGCCGTGCAGAGCAACAAGAACCTGCTGCTCTCCGACAACGCGGAGGTCAACACGAAGCCCCAGTTGGAGATCGATGCCAACGACGTGCGGTGCACGCACGGGGCGACGGTCGGCCAGCTCGACGCAACAGCGGCCTTCTACCTGCGCTCACGGGGCATCGACGCAGCGCAGGCACGCAACATCCTGACCTACGCGTTCGCCGCCGACGCCCTCGAACGCATCAAGGTCCCTTCCCTGCAGAAGCACTTCGAGGCTCTGCTGCTGGAGCGTTTCGAGCCCCGGAAGGCCTGACAGGAGGATCGCAAGCATGGTACTGGCTGCGGCAGCGACCCTCTCCGGCTCAGAAGTCGAAGCTCTGCGCGGGGACTTCCCCGCCCTGCACCAGCAGGTGCACGGGAGGCCGCTGGTCTACCTGGACAACGCCGCGTCCTCACAGACGCCGAGACAGGTTATCGACGCCATCGTCGCCTACTACGAATGCGACCGGTCCAACGTTCACCGCGGCGTGCACGAACTCAGTCAGCGGGCGACGGACAAGTACGAGTCGGCGCGCGTCCGGCTGCAGCGCTTCCTGAACGCGGCCGAGCCCGAAGAGATCGTCTGGACCAAGGGAACGACGGAGAGCATCAATCTGGTCGCCGCCAGCTGGGGCGGGACGCACGTGGGTCGCGGGGACGACATCGTGATCTCCGCCATGGAGCACCACTCGAACATCGTGCCCTGGCAGATCCTGTGCGAGCAGAAGGGGGCGAACCTCCGCATCATCCCGATGGATCAAAGCGGCACTCTGAAGCTCGCGGCGCTGGACGAACTGCTCTCCGGAAGGCCCCGGATCGTCGCGGTGACGCACGTGTCGAACGCGCTGGGGACGGTCAATCCTGTGCGCGAGATCGCAGCGAAGGCTCATGCCGCCGGCGCCGTCTGCCTAGTGGACGGGGCGCAGGCCGTGCCCCACATACGCATCGACCTGCAGGACCTCGGCTGCGATTTCTTCGCCCTCTCCGGCCACAAGATGTGCGGCCCGACCGGAATCGGAGCGCTCTATGCCCGGCGGGAGCTCCTGGAGGAGATGCCTCCCTACCAGAGCGGCGGGGACATGATCTCCTCGGTGAGCTTTGAGAAGACGGTCTACAACGACCTGCCGTACCGGTTCGAGGCCGGTACGCCGATCATCGCGGGGGCTACCGCTCTCGGCGCGGCGGTCGAGTACCTGCAAAGGGTGGGCATGGACGCGATCGCCACCTACGAGGCGGGCCTCCTGGCCTACGGCACGGAGCGGCTGGCCCGCATTCCGGGTCTGCGCCTGATCGGAACCGCGCGCGACAAGGCCAGCGTGATCTCCTTCGAGGTGGAGGGCATTCACCCGGCCGACCTCGGCACGCTGCTGGACCACCAGGGCATCGCGCTGCGCGTCGGGCATCACTGTGCGGAGCCCGTCATGCGCTTCTACGGCGTCTCCGCCACGACCCGGGCCTCGCTCGCGTTCTACAACACGCCGGCCGACTTCGACGCTCTCGCGAGCGCGATCGAGACGGCCAAGGAAATCTTCGCCTGATGTCACTGCTCTCGCTCGGACTGAACGACAAGCCCCCCGCTGCCCCTGCCAAGCAGCCCGAAAGCGGCTCGGACGGAGAGGGGACCCGGCTCAACACCGGCGCGCTGGGCAATGCGCCCACGTACAGCGACTTCGTCCCGAGCATGCACTCGAACATGACGATGACCTCTCCGCTCCCTCCCAAGGAGCCGGAGTACGAACCGGACGCCTCCCTGGAGGAGAAAGTGGTCGCGGTCCTGAAGACGTGCTACGACCCGGAAATCCCGGTGGACATCTACCAGCTCGGGCTGATCTACAAGGTGTTTGCCCCGCGCTCACCCGAAGAGCCCGACAAGGTCAAGGTGCTCATGACCCTCACCGCACCGAACTGTCCGGCGGCACAGACCCTGCCTGCCGACGCGAAGTACAAGATCGAGCGTCTGGGCGAGGTCGCGGACGCTGAGATCGAGATCACCTTCGACCCTCCCTGGACCCCGGAAATGATGAGCGAGGAAGCCAAGCTCGTCCTGAACCTGATTTAAGGCAAGGCCATGCAACTCAGTTCGCAAGAAGAATTCGGCCTCCGGTGCCTGCTGCGGCTTGCGCAGGCAGGGCCGGGAGAACTTCTCAGCATCCACGAAATATCCCAAGCCGAGGGCATTTCCGAGCCGCATGCGGCGAAGCTGATGCGGATCCTGCGGGAAGGGGGTCTGGTCGCCAGCGAGCGCGGCCAGGCGGGCGGCTACCACCTGACCCGCCCCGCCCCGGACATCAGCGCGAAGCAGGCGATCCAGGTTCTCGGCGGAGACTTCTACGGCCGCGAGTTCTGTGGTAGGTTCTCTGGCCACGAGGAATACTGCATGCGCTCGACCGATTGCTCGATCCGCTCGCTGTGGCGGGCGATCCAGATGGTCGTCGACCAATTGCTGACTCGTACGAGCCTGGAGGATCTGCTGTGCGGCGAGCATGAGATGGATCAATTCGTCAGCGACCTGGTGGTTCTGGCCGGCATGCCCAAGTCCGCGCCCGCTGGAGCGAGTCATGGCTGACCAAAAGCGCGTGGAAACCGCGCTCAGGGCCGTCGTCCACCCGGACTACGGCAAGAACATCGTCGAACTGGGGCTCGTCCAAGACCTCTCCGTCAACGGCGGATTGGTGAGCTTCAAGCTGCAGAGCGCCGTGTCCGACCGAGCCAGGGGGGAAGCGGTACTGTCCGAAGCGATCGAGGCGGTGCGGTCCGCCGATCCGCCGGTTCAGGTCTCAGCGGAACTCACCAGCGCTGCCCGGGCCAATCCGGCCGGAGCGTCCGGGAAGGGCTCGATCGAAGGGGTGCGCAACATCATCCCGGTCGCCTCCGGAAAGGGCGGGGTCGGCAAGTCGACGGTTTCCGCCAACCTAGCGCTTGCGCTCGCGGCAGCTGGCGCCAGGGTGGGACTGCTGGATGCGGACGTGTATGGTCCGAGCATCCCGCACATCATGGGCGCCATGGGAGGGCCCACTCACGGCGGCCGTGGGATCATCCCGCTCATTACGCACGGCATCCCGATCATTTCCACGGGCTTCTTCATTCGCAAGGACCAGGCCGTGGTCTGGCGCGGTCCCATGCTGGCCAAGATGGTCGAGCAACTCACCAACCAGGTGGAATGGGGCGAGTTGGACTATCTGATCATCGACCTGCCTCCGGGAACCGGCGACGTCCAGCTCAGTCTCTGCCAGCGGCTGGCGCTGACGGGAGCCCTGGTCGTGACGACTCCGCAGCCCATGGCGGTCAACGTGGCGGAGAAGGCGATCATCATGTTCCAGCAGCTGAAGACGCCCTTGCTCGGGGTGGTCGAGAACATGAGCTACTACGAATCGAGAGCCACGGGCGAGCGGGAGTACATTTTCGGGTCCGGTGGGGCCGAGCGGATTTCGGAGCGATGGGACATCCCGCTTCTAGGCAAGATCCCCTTGGCCACCACGGTACGCGAGACTTCGGATGACGGAACGCCGATCGTCATGGCAGACCCAGGGGCTCCGGCCGCGCACGCGTTCCTGGAAGTCGGACAGCGCCTGGCCGCGGAGGTCGCGACGCACAACCTCAAGGCCGAGAGCGAGACGATGGTCCAGATCAACTTCTGAGCCGGGTCGCTTCCGGCCCGTCAGACGTTGTTGGCACCGGTGGCTGCGACCATCTGGGACGCCCGCAGCAGCCCTTCTACCGTGCCGGCATCCGTCCACCATCCGTCCAGCACCTCCCAGGTCATCGTGCCTTCCTGGATGTACTGGTTGTTGACGTCCGTGATCTCGAGTTCACCCCTGGCGGACCGCTGGAGGCGGTCGATCTTCTCGAAGACCGTGCCGTCGAACAGGTAGATGCCGGTTACCGCGTAGTTCGAGGCCGGCCGGGCCGGCTTTTCGGTGATGCATGCGATCGTGTCGCCGGTGAACGAAGGGACCCCGTACCGCCCGGGGTCGGGAACGTCCTTCAGGAGCAGCCTCGCCCCTTTCTCCTGCGTGCGGAAGGACTCGACAGCATGAACGACATTGCCCTGGATGATGTTGTCGCCAAGCATGACGCAGAGCCTCTCCCCACGCGAGAAGTGGCGGGCAAGGTCTAGAGCCTCGGCGATGCCGCCCTCACCTTCCTGGTAGGTGTAATCGAGGTGCTTGAGGCCGAAGTCCCGACCGTTGCCAAGAAGTCGCAGGAAGTCTCCGGCGTTCCGCCCGCCGGTGACGATCATGATGTCCTCGATCCCGGCGTTGACAAGCGCCTGGATCGGGTAGTAGATCATCGGCTTGTCGTAAACGGGCAGCAAGTGCTTGTTGATGATCCGGGTGATCGGATCCAAGCGTGTCCCAAGGCCCCCCGCTAGGACTACGCCTCGCACAAGTCCCCGATTGTACTAGCCACCCAAGACGGCTTACCTGCCTTGTGAGAATCAGTCTCCCGGCAATGGCACGCCCCGGTACGGCGACGCCCTGCCGCAGGCCCGGATTGCCCGGGGCGGGCGGGCATCGACCGGAGCCTAGGAGCGCTTTTCCCGAACCACGCGCATGTCGAAGAACTCGTGAATCTGCCTGCGCAGGAGAGCGACGGACCCGAGCACGGCAATGAGGTTCGGAACAGCCATCAGCGCGTTCAGCGTGTCGGAAATGGCCCAGACAGCCTCCAGTCCCCCGATGGCTCCGACGAAGACCGCCACGACCCAGATCACGCGGTATGCGGGAATGCTCTTGATGCCGAACAGGAACGCAACTCCAGTCTCGCCATAGTAGGCCCAGCCGATGATCGTCGAGAACCCGAAGAGCACGACGCAAACCGAGACCAGCTGGCCGCCCCATTGTCCTTGGAGGCCTTCGCTGAAGGCGAGGGCCGTAAGTTCCGCACCGGTCTGGCCGGAATCCCACACGCCCGTCGCAAGAACGATGGATGCGGTGAGCATGCAGACGACGAGCGTATCCACGAAGACACCGAAGATCCCGTACGTCGCCTGCCGCGCCGGGTGGTCCGTCACCGCGGCAGCGTGGACGATTGGCGCACTTCCAAGACCGGCCTCGCTGGAGAACAGCCCCCGTGCGACGCCGGTCCGGGCCGCTGCAATGGCCGTCGCACCAAGGAACCCGCCCACTGCGGCGTGACCGGTGAACGCTGATTCCAGAACCAGCGCGATAACGCCTGGCAGGTCCCTGAAGTGCGCGGCTAGGATGACTAAGGCGCAAGCCATGTACAGGAGGCACATCGCGGGAACGAGGATGGACGTGACTTCGGCAATCCGGCGGATGCCGCCGATCACTACCAGTGCAGTCACCCCGGCCAAGACCAGGCCACTGAACCACGGGGCGACTCCGAATGATCCGGCGAGCCCGTTTGCCACGGTGTTGGCCTGCGCCATATTGCCAATCCCGAACGCAGCCATGGCGCAGGTAGCAGCGAAAATGGCACCCAGCCAAGGCATGCCGAAGCGCTTAGAGAGGACGTACATCGCCCCTCCGCGAAGAATGCCCTGCTTGTCCCTTTCGCGGTACTCCATCGTGACGGCGATCTCGGAGTACTTGGTCGCCATCCCCACGACCCCGGTCATGAACATCCAGAACACGGCGCCGGGGCCGCCGGTGGCGATGGCGATTGAGACACCGGCGATGTTGCCCACCCCGACCGTTGCGGACATGTGCGTCGCCAGCGCCTGGAACGGCGAGACGGTCCCATCCGCTCGCGTGAGGCGCCTGCCGCTCAGCACTTCGCGCATCGCGAATGCCAGCTTCGTAAATTGCACTCCTCTGGTTGCGAACGTCAGGAAGATCCCGGAGCCCATCAAGACGATCATCATGGGAGTGCCCCAGACGATCGAATTGACTGTACTATTGAGTTCTAGAAGCCAGTTCATGGGGAGCGGGCGAACGCCCAGTAAGTCAACATTGTAGGCGACCGCCTCGCACCCCTACCTCGGGGTCCCCGGCAGGGAGGCAAGGAATGGAAGTGCAGCTAGCGTTCGATCGCGACGGCGTGTCGGTCGAGATTCCGGACAATCTGAACACACGGATCCTCCGGCCCAGATTCGCGGCCGGCCTTCCAAATGAGGACGCGGCGCTGGCGGCGGCCGTCGGCAACCCGATCGGATGCCCACCACTCGACCAGTTGGCACGGGGCAAGAGAACCGCCGCAATCGCGGTCTGCGATATCACCCGGCCAGCCCCGAACAAGAAGATCCTGCCGCACGTCATTCGGGCCTTGGAGGCCGGGGGCATGGCAGCCGAGGGCATCTCGATCCTGATCGCGACCGGGCTGCATCGCGAAGCAACATCCGGGGAACTGGACGAGATCCTGGGCGCAGATTTGCTCCGGCGCCATCCGGTGCATTCGCACAGGGCCCGTGCGATCGAGGAGCAAGTTTTCCTGGGGGAGACCTCGACCGGAACACAGGCATTCGTCGACGAGCGCTTCGTCGAAGCGGACTTGCATATCACGCTGGGATTCATCGAGCCGCACCTGATGGCGGGCTTCTCGGGCGGCCGCAAGCTGATCTCAATCGGGCTGGCCGGAGAGAGGACGATCAAGCGTCTGCACAGCCCGCTCTTCATGCGCGATGTCAAGGCAACCGAGGGGTCATTCCCGGACAACCCCCTGCACCGGGAACTGCTGGAGATCGCGGCCATGGCGGGCCACGATTTCATGGTGGACGTGGCGCTGACCGACACCCGCGCCATCGCGGCCGTGTTCGCCGGCGAGCCGGTGGCCGCGCACGCGACGGGCGTCGAGTTCGTCCGCCATTCGACGCTCGCGCAGGTCATGGAGCCTGCGGACGCCGTGATCACAACCTCCGGGGGGTACCCCCTGGACCTCACGTTCTACCAAGCCGTGAAGGGGCTGACCGCCGCTTCTCACGTTGTCAAGCAGGGGGGAGAGATCCTGCTGGCGGCCGCCTGTCGCGAAGGTCTGGGCGGGCCGGAATTCAGCGACCTGGTCAGGGCGGCGGGCGGATCCTCCGAACTTCTTGACGCACTGGCCAGCAGAGCGGTGCAAGTTGACCAGTGGCAGGCCGAGAAGCTGGCAATGGTAGCCGAGAGGGCGCGCCTGTCATTCTGCGTGCCGGGCCTGCCGGAAGAGGACCGGTCCAAGCTGTGGGGCCCGGCTCACGCGGATGCGCAGGAAGCCGTTGACGGGATGGTCAGGCGATTGGGCGAGGGCGCCAAAGTGGTGGTGATCCCGGAGGGACCTTACGTGTTCTCGCAGTTAGAGGCTTCCCCGCCAGGGGTCGCTTGACTGGAAAGGACGGGTGCCGCCCACTGTGGTGGTACGGAGCCCCCGGCCCACGCGCCGTGGAGTTAGAAACGGACGCTGTAGCGGACGTAGTAAAACCCGCCGTTGAAGCCGAACGGTGCCGAACGGCGCGAGAACGGGAAGATGCCCGGCGACTCGATGATCAGCCGTCCACTCGAATCCTCCAGACGCCCGCCACGCGTCTGGCCGACCATGTTCTGATCCGGAACGGTGTTGAGCAGGTTGTGCGCTCCCAGTGTCAGTTCGGTGTGCTTGAACATGCGGAAGCCCACGTGAACGTCCGTGAGAACCTTGCCGCAGAACTGTTGGCGCGATCCGCCGATTGGGATTGGCGAGAAGCCGGAAGCCCCGCACGGCCGCTCGCCGAGGCTGCCGCCTTCCTGCACCCAGTAACTGCCGAAGTACCGCACGCCTCCGCCGACCCGCAGCGGTCCGATGCGGTATTCCAGCGTCCCCTGCACCCGGGTGTTAGGCTGCCACTCGGTCAGGATCGACCGGTCCTGGCCGCCGAAGATGGTGTCCTCCAGCCCGACGAGCAGGGTGGGGGCGGTGACGTTGCCCTCCAGTTCGGTGTTGACCAGCATGCCGGAGAATCCGAAGTCAAGGACTGAGCCGTTCCGGAACGCGCGCAGGCTGTTGAAGGCGAACTCCATCCCAGTCGTGACGGTCTTCGCGGCGTTTGTGAAGAACTGCGCGGCGGTCGCGTTGACTGCGTCCAAGCCGCTGAGGGCCGCGGGAATGCCGGCCAGCTTGCTCCGGTCGAACGATCCGCTGATCACGATCCGGTCGCTTACGCCCACCCGGAAAGCGTCCACGGTCAGCGACGTCGTTGGACTGATTCGGGCCACGACCCCGCCGCTGAAGTTCACCGACGTCTCCTGCTTCAGGCTGGGGATGCCGAGCGCTCTCGCCACCGAACTCTCGTTCGGGTAGGTCCCGCGCTCCTGCGCCACCGTCTCGCCAGCGTCGGTCGTGACGAACTGGGTGCTCACGTTGGTGAAGTGGAGTTGGTGCAGCGACGGCGCACGGAATCCCGTGTTGACGCTGCCGCGCACGGCGAACACCGGGTTGAAGTCATACCGCAGCGAGAACTTCCCGGTCAGGGCCGAACCGAAATCGCTGTACCGCTCGAAACGCCCGGCCACGCCCACGCGGAAGCGCTCGTCGAACAGGAACTCAAGATCCCCGTACAGCCCGATGTTCGTGCGGCTCGCGTCGACGTCCCGCTGGAAACCCGGAAAGACCTGGATCCCCGCCGGCGCCGCCAAGCACGCGGACTTGTCCGACACGCTCGGATCGTCCTTGCAGTTGAGGTACGAGAGTGGCTCCCCCGCTCGGATCCCATAACGATCCTGGCGTACTTCGGCACCAAAGGCGAGGTTTGTCGTGCGTTCTGCCCCCTCGAATTCGCGGCTGGCGTCAAAGTTGATGGTGGTCTGGTCGAAACGCGGCCCGCCGGAGTCCGCTTGGCGCGGGCTGGCCGTGCCGTAGGTGGCGTTGTTCGAGTTGGTGATCAGGAAATCGAACGTGTTGCGGCCGTGATTCACACTGAGGTCGTAGTTCCAGCCGGAAGCGGCTGCGAACTCGATCCCCGCCGCGAAGGACACGTCCAGGATGTCCGTGTTGATTTCGGGAAGGAACCCGTCCGGGTAGAACTCGGTCACCGTATTGCCCTGGTTGGCGCGCCGGTAGAATCCTGTGCTCTGGTTGTCCCGTTGCGTCCAGCCGCCGAAAGAGTAGAAGGTGGCTCTCGGGCCGAGCGGCAGACCAGCGTTGTAGTAGGCGCTCAGCTGGTCGCTGTCCGCGTCGCCGACGCGGAAGTTCCTCCGATAGAACGTATACTCGCGCGGGTCGAAGCACTGACCCGGCATCCCGGCGCCGGGATTCCCGGCCCCTGCTCCGATAGCGTATGGCGCATCCTCGGCGCATTCGACATAGGGATACTGACGCCGGGCGCTCCAGCCGGCCCGGTTGGTCCGGTCGCGAAGGCGCGACTCGAAGGTCGCATTGAAGAAGGCCCCCCTTTCGGAGGCCCAGCCACCGTGCATGCTGTGCACGAACGTGTCTCCGTCCCCGGCGTAGGTCTGTCCCCACGAGGTGTCCATCGCGAAGCCCGGGGAACTCTTCAGGACCAGATTGATCACTCCGGCGATCGCGTCGGACCCGTACTGCGCCGCCGCGCCGTCCCGCAGCACCTCGATGCGCTCGATCGCCGCGATTGGGATGGCATTCATGTCCGTGCCGGCCGTACCACGACCGACCGAGGTGTTGACGTGCAGAAGGGCGCTGTTGTGGCGCCGCTTGCCGTTTACCAGAACTAGCGTCTGGTCGGGTCCCATGCCGCGCAGCGTGGCCGGCCGCAGGGCGTCCGTTCCATCACTGATCGTGGAACTC
The DNA here is from genome assembly GCA_964461235.1 of uncultured Bryobacterales bacterium. GTDB lineage: Bacteria > Acidobacteriota > Terriglobia > Bryobacterales > UBA6623 > VXMF01. The sequence continues at coordinate 13,617 of CAYWUV010000143.1, forward strand.
GAGAAGTTGAACGAGGGGGCTTGCATTTGGAGCGCACGCCCCGTCTCGATTTGCCCGGTGCTGCGCAGGCGCTCGCCCAAGACCAACTCGACCGGAACGCTCGACTCAAGAGGCCGGACGCCCTCCGAACGCGTCCCGACGTTGGCCTGTACGTCCACGATCTCGCTGACTACCTCCAATTGCAGCCGAATCGTGACGGTCCCCTGGGACTGGTCCACATCCTGGCTGGCCGGGGCGAAGTCCGGGGCCGTGACAACTACTGAATGCGGTCCGTCACCAAGGCCTGCGAAAGCGGCCATGCCGTTGTCGTCGGTCGGCACCTGCTGGTCCCCGATGGTGACGGTGGCGTTCGTAACGACAGCGTCGAAGGGGTCTAGCACCCGAACCTGCAGGGGCTGCTGGCCCATCGCGGGGCTGGCAGACACATCCACGAGAAGCAGCAGAATAATCAGGCCGAAGAGCGTTGGACGCGGTCCCCATGACAGACGCGGGACGGTGAGGGTAGATTGACAGTTCATGTGGAACTCCGTTTGCTCAGGGCGAGCAGTGGGGGCGTTACTCGGTTCCCAGGTTCCTATCCGGACGTGCGTTCGAGAGAAACCAAGGGCAAGGGAAAACGATGCGAGGAACACGGCCGCCCGGAGAGAACTTACGGGAAGGACAGTACTAAGTGCGACTCAGCCAATGAGGGCGGAGCTCGAAGCGCCAGACAAGCACCTATCTATTGAAGTGTACCGAATTCGTTACGCCTTCGATGCGCAGGAATTCTAAAAGTAGCGGTCGTGGATGGTTCGGGTGGGATTGGCGGAGTGA
>CAYWUV010000144.1:0-14323 GCA_964461235.1 uncultured Bryobacterales bacterium
GTACAACCAGCCCACCGCCGAGCTCTACCAGGTGGACGTCTCCGACGACTTCCCCTACCGCCTCTACGCCGGACAGCAGGACAACTCGACCATCTCGGTGCCCGCCCTGCCGGAGCGCTCCGAGCCCGGCGGATCGCAGTCGGCGTGGGAGGCCCACGGGGGCTGCGAGACCGGTCCGGTGGTGCCCAAGCCCGGCGATCCGGACATCGTCTACGCCAACTGCAAGGGCCGCTTCGGGCTCTACAACCGGCGCACGGGGCAGGAGGCGCAGTACTACGTCGGCTTCGGCAACCTCTACGGGCACAACCCGCGCGACCTCGAGTACCGCTTCCAGCGCGTGGTCCCCATCCACGTCTCGCCGCACGACCCCAACAAGGTCTACCACGGCTCGCAGTACGTTCACGTGACCACCAACGGCGGGCAGTACTGGGAGACCATCTCGCCCGACCTCACAGCCTTCACTCCCGAGACCCAGGTCGTGTCGGGCACCCCGATCACCATCGACGTCACCGGCGAGGAGCACTTCTCGGTCCTCTACGACATCCAGGAGTCTGTGCTGGAGCCCGGCGTCATCTGGGCGGGCGCCAACGACGGACCGGTCCACGTCACCCGCGACGGCGGCCGCAACTGGACCGACGTGACGCCCCCCGGCATCGGCCCCTACGGCCGCGTGCAGACCATCGCGGTCTCGCATCACGACCCGGCCAAGGCCTACGTCGCGATCCTCCGCTACATGATGGGCGACTTCACCCCGCACACCTACCGCACCGACGACTACGGCGCGACCTGGACGCGGATCACCACCGGCGACAACGGCGTGCCGAACAACCATCCCGTGCGCGTCGTGCGCGAGGATCCCGACCGCGAGGGCCTGCTCTACCTGGGCACCGAGTTCGGGATGTTCGTCTCGTTCGACGACGGCGGCACGTGGCAGCCCTTCCAGCTGAACCTTCCGGCAACGCCCATCACGGACATGAAGGTCGTGCAGGGAGACCTGGTGTTGTCGACAATGGGCCGGGGATTCTGGATCCTCGACAACCTCACGCCGCTGCACGAACTCAGCGACCGTGTAGCCGGCGCTGACGCCCACCTGTTCGATATCCGCGACCCCTACCGGTTGCGCTACGGCGGTGGCTTCGGCGGCTTCCGCCCGCGCGACCCCCACGAGCCCGAGTACCCGCAGGCGGGCGTCAACATCGACTACATGCTGGCGTCGGCGGCGCGGGGCCCGATCACGCTCGACATCGTGGCCTCGAGCGGCGAGGTCGTGCGCTCGTTTTCCAGCGAGGGTCCCGGGGAGTACACCGTGCCGGCCGAGCCCGGCATGCGCGAGTGGCAGCTGGAGCGGTTCGGGACGCCGCGGCTGCCTTCGGATGCGGGGACGCACCGGTTCACGTGGGACCTGACGTATCCGGGCCCGTGGGATGCGAACCCGGCCCGGTCGGGGCGCGGCGGGCCGATGGTGCCGCCGGGGACGTACACGGCGCGTCTGACGGCCGGGGACTGGAGCGCGAGCCGGAGCTTCGAGGTGATGCTGGATCCGCGTGTGGTGGCCGAGGGGACGGGCGAGGCGGTGGTGCGGCGGCAGGTGGAGCTGGCGCTGCAGGCGCGCGATGCGCTGAGCGAGGGGCGGTTGGCGGTCCACCGGATCAACGAGGCGCGGGAGCGGGGCGGGGGGAACCTCGCGGCGGAAATCGAGGCGATCGAGCGGGAGCTGGTGACGGCGCCGCGGCGGTACTCGCGTCCGATGCTGGTGGATCAGTTGCAGTATTTGTACGGCAATTTGACGCGGGCGGATCAGGAGCCCGGGCAGGACGCGATCGTGCGGTATGACCAGCTGAATACGGCGCTGGAGGAGCACGTGACGCGGCTGGAGCGGTTGTTGCGGGCGAATATTTCGGACGACGGCGACGGACCGGGCGCGGCCGGCGGGACGGATGCGCCGGTGGGCGCGGGATCCGGGGGCTGAGCCGATGGACCTGGGACTGAAAGGGAAGGTCGCGGTTGTCACGGGGGGCAGCCGCGGCCTGGGCTTCTACAGCGCGCGGGCGATGGCGGCCGAGGGTGCGAGGCTGGCGATCTGTGCGCGGGGGGAGGAGGGGCTGGCGGCGGCGGCCGAGACGCTGCGGGCTGAGGGGGCCGCTGAGGTGCTCACGGTGCGGTGCGACATCGCCGAGGAGGGCGGCGCGGCCGAGTTGGTGGACGCGGTGCGGGAGCAGTTCGGGGGCCTTGACGTGCTGGTGAACAATGTCGGCGGCAACCGTCGCGGCCGCTTCGAGGAGACGAGCGACGAGGACTGGCTGGACATCATCCAGCTGAACGTGCTGTCGGGATTTCGGGCGGCGCGGCTGGCGATTCCGCTGATGCGCGAGGGTGGCGGCGGGTCGATCGTGTTCGTGTCGTCCGTGTTTGGACGGGAGAAGGGCGGCCCGGGGCTGTCGATCTACAACACGACGAAGACGGCGCTGATCTCGGCGGCCGGGATCATGGCGCTGGAGCTTGCGAAGGACGCGATCCGCGTGAACTGCGTGGCGCCGGGGTCGATCCAGTTTCCGGGCGGCAGCTGGGACAAGCGGGTGAAGGCCGACCCGGACGGGATGCGGGAGTTTGTGCGGGCGAACTTGCCGCTAGGGCGGTTTGGGAAGGGTGGGGAGGTGGGGGATGTGGTGGCGTTCCTGGCGTCGGAGCGGGCGAGTTTGATTACGGGAGCGTGTGTGGCGGTGGATGGGGGGCAGGGGCGGTCGTTGGTGTGAACTACCGTTAGCGTCGTTTTCCGACCGTGTTTCTTTGGAATTACCCGTAGCTGCTGGTGCAGGTGTGGCCAGGCGGTGACAGAACGGGAGATCGCCAAGGTATGAAAGCAACTCGAAGCTCCCAAACACAGGAGCGATTCACCCCGGCGGGGCACATCCGGTTTCGTCGTGGACGCGCTGGCCGGGGACCACGCAGGTCCGTTTTGGCATCAGAGTTGACTGCCACATTGAAGACAGTTTGCCAAACGTCCGTCACCTCCAAGCGGGGTAACTCTATATCGTACGATTTGGAATTGTCCGAATCATTCTTGGAGGAAAAGGGCCTTGTCGACCACGTAGTGATCCATCAGCCTCGAGGTGAACATCTCCCTCGACATCCAGAACGAAGCATATACGAGCTGAACAATGTGATCGTCCGCCGCTTGGATATCAGGCTTGATGAAACTCTCTTCGGTGGTGATAAGACCGATTGGGAATTGATGCGTTGGGGCATCAAGTTGCACTTCGAGCACTGCTGCTTCGAACGTGGCAAGTCGACGGCAACCCTCATCTTTCCGTGGCCTGGCAGCTTTCGGTTCGCCGGAAACCGCTTTGTCTTCCCCACTAGCGGCATACTCGGCTCGTGGCTCCTCGTGTTCCGTCAAACGAGTAACGTGATGTTCCAGCACAACGATTTCGACAATTGCCACATCCAGATGGCGTCCAGCCGCGAGAGTGACGACGTACCGCGAAAGAAGCTGTTTTGGGAAGGGCATAGCGCCTACCTGCGAGAGGACGAGGCGTACTACAAAGCGATGATCAGGAGGGCTCATAAACTGCCCGAAGCGGTGCGATTGACAATTCCGGGTGCTGGCTACTCGGATGCAGCGACTCATGTTGGCTTGGGTCGCGTCGCTCTAGTGGGAAATCGGGGCATTGAAAGTTGGCTCATGCGGTGTGATGCGCTGCATTATGCGTTCCGTGGACGGAACCACATTAAATCACTGTCGTTCCATGAGTCGAAGAGCGATCTTGCGGATGCCATCATATACATCGGACAGCGCGAACGAATCGATCCTGACTTTCGTGCCCCCTTCTACCATAGGACTCTGTTCTTGTCGATAAAGGCGGCGGCGGCGGGAAAGGGCGACGCCCGTCTGGTGAGTGCGCTCGAAAGGCAAGTCGATAGAATTGAGTATTTCTTGCACAGAGAATATAACGTATCTCTCTCCGACGGTATCGGAGGATGGCTTGAGTACTGGCAGGATCGTTTTCGCCATGGATGGCGCCGGTGGTCATCGGATTTCTATGGCTCTTGGATGCGCCCGTTGATGGTCGGGGCACTCGGCTATCTGGGGCTCAATGCACTTGCTTGGGTGTGGATCGATGGTTTTGCCGTTGCCGATCTGATTGCGTTTACCTTACGGCGCATTGATCGGATACCGTTCTACACAGCGGGACTGCAGGATTTGTACGGAGCGGAGTATGACAGTCTAGCGCGGGGGAGCAAGAACTGGCTGAGGGCTGTTGGATTGGTTCAGAATGTCTGGATAGGCATGTGGGGTTTTGCATTTGGGAAGGCGATTAGACGGTGATACCTTGCTCATACAAGAGAGTTCGTCGTCCGTCGGAAGGCAGGCACGACCAGCAGAAGGACAGGCGCGCAACTTCCGATGCCTGTCCGCGGCTACTAGATGCTTGAGCCCACAGCCCTTCCTTCGGGCACGGACACCACTTTACACACCGACTCGACCAAACTGACCAACATTGCCGAAACCACTGCGCGGTGAGCGTCTCTATGAGCTGTGGGGCAGCTGATGTCGCGCTTCAGCCGCACATCGGGCTGTCGGCAGTGTATCAAGTGCAGGACCTACCGACGGAGGAGTTCCTTCGAGGCGTGGCCGGGTCACTATCGCGACGCTCGGCGGACAGCCGTACTGGGGATCAGAGACCGGTCCGGTGGTTGGCGACTTTGTCCATCTGGATGGGCCTACCGTACCTTCGTTCGACGAAGCCACGCACGCGAAGCAACGTTCACGATCTGCTGCAATGTGCCTCACCATGTCCCGAGTCGTCTGAAGGCCGAACGGGGCGGCGCACCCCAGATCTCCTGGATGGAACTGACAGCAGGAGCTTCGGCACTGGATGGAAGCATCCGATTGCCGGAATTGATGCGTATCAGGGCACAAGATGTCCAAGATGATCGTCAAGATTGAACGGAATCACAAGCATGGGCAGATCTGAGCGTTCAATATTCGGACAGAAACGCATGTGTCGCAACAGTCACTCAGCCTCGATAAGTGCATGTACAATACCGATCTACAACCCATCGGCCCACGTCTTGAGTCGGGGCCGTAGGTCAAGTATGGTGTTGCATTAATTGGTTAGGAGGATATAATTGTTTGCATAGGACGCGCCTGTCCTTCTTGGTCAGAGACAATTGACCGTTCTTGTTGTGACAACAGATACAAAGGTAATGCGAATGTCAATAACACGCCAACATAGCGGTGCCGAGAATCCGTACATTGTTTGTGATCTTGCGGGTGATCTGGAGAAGATTATCAAAGATCAACTCGACACAAGGGGTGTACGGTATGGCGACAAGATGCGAATCGACGACCTCGTGGCTCGCTACCTAGAGATCCTTAGTAGACAAATCCCCCCGAAACCCCGACCAGTCCTCTTCTCGCAACAGATTCGTGACACCCTGGATAGCCTGCGGCGGAAGCACTCTAAGAGGGGATCGGAAGATGCGATCGAGGCTTGGCGGACGGTATACCACATCCGTCGTCTATTTGCGGAGGGCAAGAGTGTCACGCGATTCCTGACCAAGAACGTGGGGCGAGTTAGGAGCAGGGACGGGCTTCTATGGGATTTTGGGATGCACCATTTTCATTTGAGGAGAAGAGTTGAGCAGGGGGGATTTGTGGAAAGATCCCCGTACCTATTGTATGCGATCATTACCAATGCGAATGCCTATTTCGTGGATGTCTGGCGACATCCTGAACCCAGGGGCCTTGGGTGGAGTCGGCAGGACTTACGGGACATTGTGCAAAGCAACTGGCCAGAGTTGCTACGGTCTCGTGTGGTCGAAGGCGTGGAAGGAGAAACACTGACCGACAGGGAGGTGATGAACCTCAGGGGCAAGAATGTCAACTACGTCGCGCGAGTGGGTGGCAGGGCGGTGGGTGCGATCGGAGGGGGGACGATGGCTGATGGCTCAAGTGCAGTGTGCCGAAGGATAGGCATGGAACTTATGCACCACGTGCATGCGCATCAGTCATACTTCGACGGACAACCAGCTGAGCTGAAGTCCGCACTAGACGCGATGGGTGTCGATGTCGCCAACGATGTGGAATGCAAGCTGGTCCTGCTGGATGCGGTTGAGGCGACGGACAAGGTCGTCGACGCGCTTCACCACGACCAGTGCATGAGTCGTGATCTGGCGAGAATGGGCTTCGCGGTTGTTGAGTCGTCGACGGGGGCTGCAATCGTAGTATCCTTCCAACAGCAGAACGTGCGGGACGGACAGACGGAGGATTCTTGATCCGACTTACCGGGTCAAAGGTCGCTGTCCCTCGGCCGACCCCACGCAATGCACGGTGTGCGGCGACCGGGCCGTATCGTATCTTTTTGGCTGCGGTCAGACGATCCCAGTGGACGAAACAGGACGAGGACAGCGACCAAGGTGGGCAAGAAGCAGACCGACAGCGGTGCCACGACCGGCTACGAGGCCGAACTGTGGGCAATGGCCGATACGCTCCGCGGCTCGATGGATGCGGCCGAGTACAAGCACGTCGTACTCGGACTGATCTTCCTGAAGTACATATCGGATGCTTTCGAGGAGCGCCACGCGGCGGTGCGGGCGGAGTGGGGAGACGAGGCCGCCGAAGACCGCGACGAGTACATTGCCGAGAGCATTTTCTGGGTGCCGCAGGAAGCCCGCTGGGCGCACCTTAAGGCCCGCGCGAGGCAGCCGACCATCGGCCAGACCGTGGACCGGGCCATGGCGGCCATCGAGCGGGACAACCCCGCGCTCAAGGAGGTTCTACCGAAGGACTACGCCCGGCCCGCCCTGGACAAGCAGCGTCTCGGTCAGCTGATCGACATGGTCGGCAACATCCGCGTCGGGGACGCCGAGGCGCGTTCGAAGGATGTGCTGGGCCGCGTCTACGAGTACTTCCTCTCGCAGTTCGCGAGCGCCGAGGGTAAGCGTGGCGGCGAGTTCTACACGCCGCGCTGCGTCGTTAAAGTGCTCGTCGAGATGCTGGAACCCTACCGTGGCCGCGTCTACGATCCCTGCTGCGGCTCGTCGGGCATGTTCGTGCAGTCGGTCGAGTTCATTCGCGCCCACGCTACCGGCAACAGCAACGGCGGGAAGGCGCGGGGCGACATCTCCATCTACGGTCAGGAGTCGAACTATACGACGTGGCGGCTCGCCAGGATGAACCTGGCCATCCGCGGAATCGGAGGGCAGATCGCCCACGGGGACACCTTCCACAACGACCGCCACCCGGACCTGAAGGCCGACTACATCCTCGCCAATCCCCCGTTCAACGTCTCGGACTGGGGCGGTGAGCGGCTCGCGGAGGACAAGCGGTGGCGCTACGGCGTCCCGCCGAAGGGCAACGCGAACTTCGCCTGGGTCCAGCACATGGTCCACCACCTCGCGCCGAGCGGCGTCGCGGGGTTCGTGCTCGCCAACGGTTCGATGTCATCGCAGCAGTCGGGCGAGGGCGAGATCAGGAAGAACCTGGTCGAGGCCGAACTTGTCGATTGCATGGTGGCGCTGCCGAGCCAGCTCTTCTACTCGACGCAGATTCCCGCCTGCCTGTGGTTCCTTGCGCGCGGACGCCGGCGTCGTGGAGAGATCCTCTTCATCGATGCTCGGAAGCTCGGTCGGATGGTGGACCGGACGCACCGCGAACTGACCGGCGAGGACATCGCGCGGATCGCGGACACTTACCGCTCCTGGCGGACGGGAGAAGACGACGCCTATGCCGATGTCCCCGGCTTTTGCAATAGCGCATCACTGGAAGAGGTGCGCAAACACGAGCATGTCTTGACGCCCGGCCGGTACGTCGGCGTGGAGCCGCAGAAAGACGACGGCGAGCCGTTCTCGGACAAGATGAAGCGGCTGGTCACGGAGCTTCGCGAACAGCAGGCCGAAGGCGCCCGGCTCGACGCTGCGATCACCAGGAACCTTGAGGCGCTCGGATTCGCGGGGGAGGAATCGTGAGCAACGCGGATGAACGGCGCTGGCAGCAACGGCTCGACACTTTCGGGACGGCGCTCGCGCAACTCACGAATGCCTGTGACCGGGAAAAGTATGACTATCTGGAGCTAGCCGGACTGATAAAAACGTTCGAGTTCAGTTTCGAGTTGTCCTGGAAGGTGCTCAAGGATCTCCTCTTCTACGAGGGCCATGACGTGAAGGTCCCTCGCGCGGTGATCCGCAAGAGCTTCGAGGTGGATTACATCGACGAGAACGACTGTGAGACCCTCCTCGACGCGCTGGACAAGCGCAACCTCCTGAGCCATGCCTATTTGCTCGATGTGGCCGAGGAAGCGGAGACGCTCATCAAGGAACGCTACCACCCTGTCCTGCTGCGACTCCACCGCACGCTGGACGCGAGGCGAACGCCTTGACGGACGGCCTCAAGGACGCGCACCGCGAGGCGATCATCGCCGTGATCGCGGCCAATGACCACGTCGAACGGGCCGTGCTGTTCGGATCCAGGGCTACCGGGACGAACACCGTGACCTCCGACGTGGACATCGCGTTGTTCGGCGACCGGCTGACGTCGACTGATCGGGCTCGCCTCTCTGCAGTGATTGAGCAGATTCCAATGGCGCAGACGGTGGATCTCCTGCTGTACAATTCGATACGAGATCGACCCTTGCACGACCATATCCGAAACGACGGTGTAGAGTGGTTCGCTCGCCCGACTCGCGTCGCCTCCGACCGAGAGAAATGGCCGATGCTCCGCTTCAAGGAGCTGCTGGAAGGACCGGTTCGGAACGGGATCTACAAGCGTAAGGAATACCGGGGCCATGGAATCAAGATCGTGAATATGGGCGAAATTTTCGCACATCCAAGGCTTCACGCAGTACCGATGAAGAGAGTAAGTCTCTCAGAATCCGAGAGGGAACGCTTCTCGGTTGTCGAGGGTGACCTACTCTTCGCGCGTCGTTCGTTGGTAGCTGAGGGTGCCGGCAAGTGTTGTGTGGTTCTCCGCGTGAATGAACCGACGACATTCGAATCCTCAATAATACGCGCCCGTCCGGACCCGACGAGATCAGACTCACTCTATCTGTACTACTTCTTCGGCTCCCCATTGGGGTTGCACCTTCTTGACACGATCCGACGTCAGGTTGCAGTCGCCGGAATCACCGGTAAAGACCTATCCGAGCTCACCATTCCCGTGCCATCGGCCCCCGAACAACGCATCATCGCCCAAATCCTTGGCACTTTGGACGACAAGATTGAGTTAAGTCGGCGGATGAACGAGATTCTGGAAGCCATGGCTCGTGCGCTGTTCAAGTCATGGTTCGTCGATTTCGATCCGGTCCGAGCGAAGATGGAAGGCCGAGACACGGAATTGCCGCAAGACGTCGCTGACCTGTTTCCTAGCCGGCTGGTGGATTCCGAGATGGGCGAGATACCGGAGGGGTGGAAGGTGTTCCGCTTGGATCAGTTGGCCACGCACCACACGAAATCCACGTCGCCTGCGCGTTCTCCGGGAATCGAGTACGAGCACTTCAGCATTCCAGCTTATGACGCGGGGCAGCGCCCAGTGGTCGAACCAGGCTCCGGGATCAAGAGCAACAAGACTCTGGTGCTGAAGGATGCCGTTCTCCTGTCCAAACTGAATCCACGGATCCCTCGTGTCTGGCTGCCTCCTGACCCCATGGGAAGACCGCAGATATGCTCGACGGAGTTTTTGGTGTTCACGCCGCGACGTCCCGCGAACAGGAGCCTTCTGTTTGCGTTGTTTGCGGATCACAGTTTCCGTGCCCTGCTCAAGTCCATGGTGACCGGCACTTCTAAGAGCCATCAGCGCGTCCCACCAAAGGCCCTGAAAACCCAACAGGTTTTGGTCGGGTCGCCGCGAGTCTTCGAGGTGTTCGGTGAAGTAGTGGAGAGCATGTTGGGGGGGGTCCTGAGGAACAGATTCGAAGCCTCTACCCTTGCCGCCGTCCGCGACGCTCTGCTGCCCAAGCTCATCTCCGGAGAGATCCGCGTAGGTGATGCCGATGGGGCAATGGAGTTGATCGCATGACGAAATCGGCTGTAGCATGCCGCCTTTGGTCCGATCTGCGCAGCGGAGGCACCGACTATCGAGTCCGTCCGTGGAATCGCGAAGCCTCGGAATCGGAATCTGATGAAGAGCAGCGCTTCGAACACCGGAACGTTCCCACGGGTGCCTTGGCCGCAGAGATCAGCCTGTGACTTCGTCCACGGAATACGTTGTTTTCTCTGACGAGAGCCGTCACACCGAAGGTCGCTTTCGCAGCATCGCTGCGGTATCCCTGCCAAGCAATCCACCAAGTCGTGTTGTCGATCTGAGCGCCAAGCTTGCGGAGGCCATGGAGTCCAGAACGAAGGGCGAATTGAAGTGGCTGAACGTCGGACGGAGAGGCCGGAAGAACGTTACTCGGGCGACGGCGGCCATCGATTTCCTTCTCTCGCACCTCACTCAAGATCTCCGCTGCGATGTCGTGATCTGGGATACAACGGACTCGCGCCACGCCATCGTGAGACGAGACGATATCGCAAACTATGGCCGGATGTTCTTCCACCTACATCGCGCCCTGATGAGTCGAAGGGGGCCCGACGCTCGCTGGCACCTCCGTCCAGACGAACTGATTACAATTGACTGGGCTACGATCCGGGACTGTCTCAACAGTGATGGCACGTGGAAGCAACACTCTCACGCAGCGTTGGGCGAGGAATACCGTTGGATCGTTCCAATGGTGCGGACTTTCAAGGAAGTGGACTCGGCCGCCACGCCGTTGGTCCAGCTTGCTGACCTGTTCGCTGGCATGGCCACGTACACGCGCATGTCTCAGAATGTCATCCGCACGCTGCTGACTGAGAATGAGGATCAGGGGGACCTGTTTCCCGCAACCCCGCCGACTGGACCCGGACCGACCACCAAAGACCGCGGTCGTTTTCGAGTAGTGTCTCACTTCTACCGTCGCGCCAAAGAGGCGAGACTTGGAGTTTCCCTGAACCGACGTGGGTACCTCCGAACGCTGAATCCCGGGAAGCCTATCAACTTCTGGCACTACGAGCCGCAGCACCCTGGTGACAAGGCCCCCACGAAGGACCGGGGCGGAGTCCTTGTGCTGTGAAAGTCACCGGCACTTGAACAAAGCCCGTGAGATGAACGCTTTCACCGAGTCGGAAGTCGAAGCCGCCGCACTCGAATGGCTGGAAGGCCTCGGGTGGACGGTATCCCACGGTCCCGACATTGCCCCGAACGCGGAAGGTGCGCAGCGACAGGACTACGCCGACGTCCTTCTGGAGCACCGACTACGTGACGCCCTGTCCCGGCTGAATCCGACCCTGCCCCCCGACGCCCTGGACGACGCCTCCCGCAAGCTGACCCGGCCCGAAGGCTCCACATTGGAAGCCCGCAACCGTGCCTTCCACCGCATGCTCGTGGAAGGTGTGACGGTCGAACACCGGAGTGTCGGCGGCAACCTGCGATGGCCACATGTCTCCGTCCTCGATTTCAAGAACCCAGCAAACAACGATTGGCTCGCGGTCAACCAGTTCACCGTTGTCGAAGGAGAGTACGAGCGGCGCCCGGACATAGTGCTGTTTGTCAACGGCCTTCCGCTGGGTCTGATCGAGCTCAAGAACCCGGCGGACGAGAAGGCCACCGTATGGACGGCCTGGCAACAGATCCAGACCTACAAGGCCGAGCTTTCAGACCTGTTTGCTTTCAACGCGGCGCTCATCGCTTCGGACGGAGTCGACGCGCGCCTCGGCACGCTGACTGCCGGGCGCGAGTGGTTCAAGCCGTGGCGCACGATCACCGGCGAGGGGCTGGCCAACCCGAATCTTCCCCAGTTGCACGTGATGCTCGAAGGGATGTGTCAGCGGGATCGGTTCCTGACATTGGTCCGGGACTTCATCGTGTTCGAGGATGATGGCGGCGGCAGGCTGGCCAAGAAGATGGCCGGGTATCACCAGTACCATGCCGTAGAGACGGCGGTGTCGGAGACGCTGCGCGCGGCGGCGCTACGCGAGGAACTGAGGTGGGTCGCCGAGCCGCCAGGAGGCAGGTACGAGAACGGCAGGAACCCGGGCGGAGATCCCGGTGACCGGCGCATCGGCGTCGTCTGGCACACCCAGGGGTCGGGCAAGAGTCTGACCATGGCCTTCTACGCCGGACGGATCATCCGCGAACCGGCAATGGAGAACCCCACGGTCGTGGTACTGACTGACCGAAACGACCTCGACGATCAACTCTTCGGCACATTCTCCCGCTGCCAGGATCTGCTGCGGCAGCCGCCCACCCAGGCCCGCAGTCGTGCCGACCTGCGCGCCAGGCTGGCGGTCGAGTCGGGCGGCGTGGTGTTCACCACGATCCAGAAGTTCTTTCCGGAGGAGAAGGGCGACCGCATGCCTGAGCTGTCGAGGCGCAGGAACATCGTGGTGATTGCCGACGAAGCCCACCGGAGTCAGTACGACTTCATCGACGGCTACGCCCGCCACATGCGCGACGCGCTCCCCAACGCATCGTTCATCGGCTTCACGGGCACGCCGATCGAACTCGAGGACGCCAACACGCGCGCGGTGTTCGGTGACTACATCAGCGTCTACGACATCGAGCGAGCCGTCGAGGACCGCGCCACCGTGCCGATCTACTACGAGAGCCGGCTGGCCAGGCTGACACTGGATGAGGCCGAGCGGCCGCAAATCGATCCCGACTTCGAAGACGTCACCGAGGGTGAGGAAATCGAGCGCAAGGAGAAGCTGAAGACCAAGTGGGCGCAGCTTGAGGCCGTTGCCGGAGCGGGACCTCGTCTCAGACTCATCGCTCGAGATATCGTGTCGCACTTCGACCGGCGCATCGAGGCCATGGATGGCAAGGCGATGATCGTCTGCATGAGCCGGCGCATCTGCATCGACCTATATCGCGAGCTGACTCGCCTGCGCCCCGAGTGGCATCACGCGGATGACGATGGGGGCCGGATCAAGGTTGTGATGACCGGCAGTGCTTCGGATCCGCCCGGCTGGCAGCCGCACATCCGTAACAAGGCGCGCCGCGAGATGCTGGCGAAGCGATTCCGCGATCCCGCCGATCCCCTTCAGATCGTCCTCGTGCGGGACATGTGGCTGACCGGCTTCGACGCGCCAAGCCTCCACACCATGTACGTCGACAAGCCGATGCGCGGCCACGGGCTCATGCAGGCGATCGCGCGGGTGAACCGGGTCTTCCGGGACAAGCCGGGCGGTCTGGTCGTCGACTACCTCGGTCTCGCGCACGAACTCAAGCGAGCTCTCGCCACCTACACCGAAAGCGGCGGCACGGGCACGACCACCGTGGATCAGGCCGAAGCGGTGTCGGTGATGCTGGAGAAGTACGAGGTGTGTTGCGGACTGTTCCATGGCTTCGACTATTCCGGGTGGATCGACGGCTCGCCGACCGAACGCGTGAGCCTGTTGCCCGGAGCGCAGGAGCACATACTCGCGCAGGAGAATGGGAAGGAGCGCTGCCTGCGGTCCGTGCGCGAACTCTCGCAGGCCTTCGCGCTCGCCGTCCCTCACGAAGAGGCGATGCGGATCCGCGACGATGTGGCCTTCTTCCAGGCCGTCCGCTCGGTGCTGGCCAAGCGCGCCGCCGGACAGGTCCGTCCCGAGGAAGAGCTGGACTACGCCATTCGGCAGATCGTCTCACGGTCCGTCGTCTCCGAAGGAGTCATCGACATCTTCGCCGCCGCTGGCCTGGAGAAGCCCGACATCTCGATCCTGTCCGAAGAGTTCCTGTCCGAAGTGCGAGGCATGAAACAGCGCAACCTGGCGGTCGAACTGCTGCAGAAGCTGCTCAAGGGGGAACTCGCTGTCCGCAAGAGAAAGAACGTCGTCCAGGCGCGATCCTTCGCGGAGATGCTCGAACAGACCATCCTGCGCTACGGAAACCGGGCCATCGAGGCCGCCCAGGTCATCGAGGAACTGATTCAGCTTGCCCGCGAAATGCGCGAGGCGAATGCCCGCGGCGAGGCGCTGGGTCTCTCCGACGACGAACTGGCCTTCTACGATGCGCTGGAGACGAACGACAGCGCCGTGAAGGTCCTCGGCGACGAGACGCTGCGCGAGATCGCCCGCGAGCTGGTCGAGACGGTTCGGAAAAACGTCAGAATCGACTGGACGCTACGCGAAAACGTCCGCGCGAATCTGCGGCGGCTGGTGAAGCGGATCCTCCGGAAGCACGGCTACCCGCCGGACAAGCAGGAGAAGGCGACGCGGACGGTGCTGGAACAGGCGGAGGTGATATCGGCTGGGTGGGCGGTGTGACATGTATAGTGCCCCCGATTTTCTTGGACAGTACTTTAGCGTTAGCCATCCATCCGGG
>CAYWUV010000145.1:0-14274 GCA_964461235.1 uncultured Bryobacterales bacterium
CTTCACGCACAGCCCCAAGGGTCGGCGGATCAAGCTCTCGCTGACGTACCGGATGAAGTACTGAAAAGAGGTGGGGGGCACGGGGCTCAATGGGAAGCTGCTTCCCGCGGGGACGTGGGCCATGATGGACACGGCGGCACGGGCACCCGGAAAGTCGTTTCAGCCGCTCCGCCGGGCTGGCAGGGCGCTGTGCCCCCTGTGACCCAACTGCAAACGGTGCGTCATGAGGATTCGGACGCGCCGTTTGGGTGAAGGTTCGCGCCAGCGAGCGGAGCGCGCCGAGTGGGACGGCAAGGTGCGTTGTGAGTATCTGACGTTGGCGGCTCTGGTACGCCGCGCCGAAGTGAAGTGAAGCGCGGGTCCGGGGGATTCAGGGAATCCCACGGTTCGTCATCGAGGCTGCACAGTTAGATTACCATCCTACCCCTACACCTTTAGTCGACAACCCAAACTCCCGGCGCCCCTATGGACCTCCGCTCCTCCAGGGTGATCGGCTTGCGATCGACGTGCTCTCACCGGACGGGCGCTACATCGGCACTTTCCCTGCCGGGCGCCTCGAAATGCCGGATGCCTTTGGTCTGGACGGTCTGGCAGCCTTCCTCGAAACGGACGAGTTCGATGTCCCGGTCGTCACCGTGAGGAGGTTGCCGCAGAATGTCCCGCAGAGGCCCGGCCCCTGAGGCGAGCGGCGCGTCCTGTTCAGCGCAGTCTCCCCCGGCGGACCCCCTCGATGCGGTCGCCGAGGACACCCCGCAGGCGGTCCTCGCAGGCAAGGTCCGGGGCGGCGGGACTGGCCACATCGGCGGCGTGGACGGCCGCGGGTTCGCCGAACCTCGGACGGGGTGGACGGGCTCGGAAGTGGCTAGCCCCACCCGTTGAAACCCGAACACCGCCGAAGCCGTAATGGCTGTCATGGATCGCGCGGTCGCTTGGCCGACCAGCCAATGGAAACACTTCGGTTTGCCCGCCGCCTCCTCAGGCCGCGAAGCGCTGTCTCGTCTTGAAAGCAGGTTCGGTATCCTACGGAGTGCGGGCGGAACAGGACGACAACGCCGGAAGAGGTGCAACTCGCCGGAGTCGCGTTCGGCGGCAGGCTACGCTCCCAGTTGGAGCCGTACCTGAGCGCGCAAACGACATGGGGGTTCGATGCGCACTTCGACCGTCCGGCGATGCGCACCGGCCTTCCCGTTCATCCGCTGGCGCGGGAACGTTTTTCGGCCTCACCGGCCCGTTCGCCGGTGGCGCACGGGCCGGTCGGGCCGTGACGCTAGCGACCCCCCTCGCCGAGGGCTCGGTACGGGTTCGAGGCCGGGTGTGCTTGCGCACACCTTGCCTCCGCCCCCTGGGTCGCTAGCGGACCAGCGATCCCTGACGGGAAGGGGCGTCCAGTCCCCTTCCGGGGCTTGGCTGCGCCCGACCGCCGAACCCGTGGGCGACGGGGAGCACCATCGGCACTCAGAACGAAATGTAGCCGCCCATCTGGAAGAGCACGATGTTCGTGTCGCCGGAACCGTCTCCGACGTGGAGGACGAAGCGCGCCCCGTAGCGCCGTCCGAAGGTCAGGCTGGCACCGGCGGTAGGGGAAACGTCTCCCCCGTCGTACTCGATGCCCGCGCGCAAAGCCGGGCGAACGAGCCATCTGGAACGTCCGAGCCGGACGGACGCGCCGATCCGGTTGGCCGACCCGGCGAGGTCGGCGCAACGGTAGTTCTCGACCATTCCGTACAGCGACACCGGCCCGGCGACGCGCCCGCTGAGGCCGACGTAGTGTCCGGGACACGCGACGCTGTTGCCGCCCACGATCCCGGCTTCGAGAACGAAACGGCCCGGCATCTCCCGCGCCTCATCCGTTCCTTGCGCCTGTACCTGCGAAGGCAGCAGGGCCAGACAAGCCGCCAGCAGCGCTCGCATCTCGAATCTCCTTCCGCAGGTTGACAGGCTGCGGAGGCGGCCGTTGGCCCCTCCGGCGGGCCGGCTCTCGCTCCCGCCCGCCAAGAAATGGTCGCCGCGCTCCGCCTCGTTGACAAGCAGGATCAAGGAAGCAGCCGTCAATTTCGTTCCGGCCTCGTGTGGACTCCGGGGTCTGGTCGGCCAGTGGTGGCGCTTCCTGATTCCCGACCTGCAAGCCATGATTCGTGATGCCTGCCGAACGGGCAGTTCTGGAGACTGTCCCCCCGAGGCGGGCAATCGGGCCGCGACGTTCGTCTCAGACCTTAGTCTCAATCGTGAGAATCGCATGGAACCCACACACGGCGTGTTCGGAAGAGCGCGATTGATCTGCGGACTGCTTGCGACGCTCGTTGCCGGGTGCATCACGGGACCCGAAGACGCCGGACCGGTTGTCGGCCTGATCACCAAGACCGAGGACAATCCGTTCTTCGTAACGATGAGGGAGGGAGCAGTCGAGCGAGCCCGGGAACTCGGCGTCGAACTGCGCGCCTTCGCGGGGAGATTCGACGGGGACACGGACGCGCAGGTGCGAGCCATCGAGAGTCTCCTGGCCGCGGACGCGACAGGGATTCTGATCACCCCGTCGGATCCCGCAGCGCTCTTGGACGCGGTCGGGCGGGCGCGCCGGACCGGCGTGCTCGTCATCGCGCTCGACACGCCCTTCGACCCCCCGGGCGCGGTGGACGGAACGTTCGCCACCGACAACTTCCGCGCCGGGGAATTGATTGGAATGTGGGCGCGGGCCAGCATGGGCGTCTCCGCCGCCGACGCGAGGATCGCGACGCTGGACGGTGCGGGAACGCAGGTCACGGTGGAGGTGCTTCGCAATCAGGGCTTCCTCAACGGCTTCGGCATCGACATCAAGGACCCGGACAGGATGTACGACGAGGACGATCCCCGCATCGCGGGGAGCGCCGCGACCATGGGCACCGAGGAGGGCGGGCGGGCCGCGATGGAGCGCTTGATGCGGGATGACCCGGGGATCAACGTGGTGTACGCGATCAACGAACCGGCGGCGGCCGGTGCCTACGGGGCGCTTCTAGGGATGGGCGTGGATGACGATGTTCTCGTCGTCACCATCGACGGCGGTTGCGAGGGAGTCAGGGGCGTGGCGGCAGGCGAGATCGGGGCCACGGCCATGCAGTATCCCGTGCGGATGGCTTCCCTTGGAGTCGAGGCCGTCGTCGAGTATGCAAGGACGGGCAGGACACCCGGGAACACGCCCGGTCTGGACTTCCACGACACGGACGTGGCCTTGGTCACGGACGAGCCGGTTCCGGGCGTCCCGTCCATCCGGACGGAACAGGGGTTGAGCGAATGCTGGGGCTGACCCGCGCGGATCGATCGGAACGGACGCCGTTCGCACGGGGTGATGATGCGCTGATGGGCATGCCGGTCGCGGCACGGACCGCGCTGCCTGAAGACCCGCTCTTGCGGAAGGGACCCGGTGGAACCCGACACCGAAGATGGACAGCGATTACGCGGCAGCGCCTCATGGCGTTGGCCGCCCTTGTGCCCGCGTCCGCCGCCGCCCAGGATCCGCCGCCGCCGGTTCCCGATTCCGTGACTCCCCTGCCCGAGATCGTGGTGACGGCGCGAAACCGGGGGGAGTCGGTCCAAGATGTTCCGCTCGCCATCTCGGCGTTCTCCGGCCGGGATCTGGAGGCTCAACAGATCGCCACCACGGACCAGTTGGGGTACATCACCCCCAACCTCTCCTTCAATTCCTCGGGCGCCTTCGCGGGCACGAAATCCGCCGCGCAGATCTTCATCCGGCGGCGTGGGGCAGTTGGACTACCTTCCCGGGACGGACCCCGGTGTCGCCGTGTACGTCGACGGCATCTACATGGCCCGGTCGGTCGGGGCGGCGATGGACCTGCTCGACCTGGAGCGCGTCGAGGTCCTGCGCGGACCGCAGGGCACTCTGTTCGGCCGGAACGCCGTGGGCGGGGCGGTGGTGTTGCACTCGCGGCGGCCCGACGACCGGCCCCGCCGCAGCGTCCGCACGGAGTTCGGCAGCGATCGCATGACCAACGCGACGACCGTTCTCAGCGGTCCCGTCGCGGACGGACTCTTCGCCGGCCTCACGGTGGCCTTGCGCAAGCGGGACGGCTACGTGACCCGGGTCCACGACGGTCTGGACTTGGGAGATGACGACGGACGGGCCGCACGCGGCACGCTCGTCTGGCGACCGGATGCGAGCCTTGAGGTGTTCGCCGCTGCGGACTACTCGCGCCGAAGGGAGAACGGCGCCCCCACGGTGTCGGGCGGCGTCAACGACCGAATGGCGTTCGGCGCGTTCGGCAACGCGCTGTTGCCGGGATGTACCGCGATCTCGATCAATCCCTCATTCCCCGCCGTGGGGCCGCCGTCCCTGCCGCCTCCGGGCGTCGGCGCCGGAGGCGCGCCCGGCTGCTACGGCCCGGACAGCTTCGCGGGCGAGTACGTGTCCGAGGGCACGTTCCCCGCCTTCGCCGATCTGGATGTGTGGGGAGGCAGCGTCGAGGCGACCTGGTCCGGGCTCGGGTGGGCGACCCTGCGCGCGCTCACCGGCTACCGGGCGCTGAACATGGAGACCTCGCGCGACGCCGACAACACCCCGGCCAACATACTGTCGACGCAGGACCGGCTGGATCACGCCCAGATCAGCCAGGAGCTGCAACTGAGCGGTCTCGCCAAGGGCGAGCGTGTCCACTGGCAGGCGGGCCTGTACCTCTTCCGCGAAGAGGGTTACCAGCGGTCCGCAGTCATCGTGCCGCCGGGAGCCCTGCACAGCGGCGGCGACTACGACAACACCTCGTGGGCGGGGTTCGCGCAGGTGACCGCTGAAGTCACCGGGGCGCTGTCGCTCACCCTCGGCGGCCGCTACACGCGGGACCAGAAGGGATTGACGCCCGACCTGTACGCGGTCGGAGACGCCTCTCAGGGCCAAGGCAGCATTTTCAACCCGACATGGCCGGCTCTCGCCGGGATCTACCTGTCGCCGGCCGGCCCGATCAGGCCCGGCGACCGAATGCTCCCGCGCAGGGACTTCTCCCTCGACTTCGGGGGACCGACCGTCACCGCGATGCTCTCCTACCGGCTCACGGCCAGCGTGACAGTGTACGGGGGATTCTCGAACGGCTTCAAGAGCGGCGGCTTCGACACCCGCTATCCCGCGCCGCCCGCCGGGCACGAGCCCAACTCGCCCACCGCTGCTCCGGGAACGTTCGAGCCGGAGACCGTCTCAAGCTACGAGGCCGGGCTCAAGTCGATCTGGGCCGGAGGGCGCGCGCGCTTGAACGTCGCCCTCTTCCGGGCCGACTACGACGACATCCAGGTCATCATCCGCGAGTCGTTCAACCCGATCACCCTGAACGGCGGGCGGGCCGACATTGCGGGGGCGGAACTGGAGGCGGCCTGGGTCCCGGGCAACGGATGGGATGTTCGCGCCAACCTGGGAGCCATGCACGCCCGCTACGAGAGCCTCAGTCCGAGCGTGCTCAACAATGCAACCCCCGTTCTACCCGGATACAAGCTGGCCAAGACACCGGAATACACCCACGGCCTCACCGTCGGCAGGGCCGCGAGGCTGCGCGGCGGGTACATCGTCACGCCCCGCGTCAACTGGACGTACACCGGCGCCCAGCACCACGACGCGATCAACACGTCCCGGATCTTTCAGGAGGGATACCATCTCCTCAACGCGCGGGTGTCCGTGCAGACGGCCGACGGCCGTTGGGAACTCCTGCTCTCCGGCCGCAACCTCACGGACACCCGGTACCTCGTCACGGGGAACTCCGCCTTCGACACGTCGGCGGCCTATGTCGAGCGGGTGTACGGCCGTCCGTCGGAATGGTCCGCGTCCGTGGGGTACCGCTGGTAAGGTGAGACACCCGCCTCCGCCACGTTGAACGGTGCGGACCGCCGCTCCGCTTCGACCTCACGGCGCTGGGACTCGGAATAGGCGTCGCGAGCCCTGTAGCGACCGCCGGATTGAGGGTGCAGGTGGCAAGTCCTGCGTGTCCGGCTCACTTTGGAGGTCGCCGGACACGAAAATCGCCTTTCGGCCGGACACGGCCCCGGCCATCGATGTCGCTGGCACGCCGGCGGTTGCGCCACGGCCAGCGGAGCGAGGGTGCCGATCCACGCTCCCAGCCCATTGATCCCTTGCGCGGGAAGGCGGTTCGAGCGCCGCTTCGAGGCGGCGGAGCAAGCGCTCCCCGTTCACCCGTCTGCCGGAGCGGGGGGCGGCACCGTCGCCACTCGATTCGCCGACGAGTCTTCGTGGTCCGACGCGACAGGGCGATCCATTCCCCCTTGAGTTACGTTGACTCCAACGTTTCGGTTACGCACCCGAACCGCCGGCTGGGCTTTGACGGGCCGGTGCATTCTCCACCCGGGGGATCGGACGATCGCGATGAGGAAGCTCCTGCTCTTGGGGCTCGCGCTGCTGCCCGTGCAGGTCGAGGCGCAGGAAAAGGCGGGACGGATGATGCCCGAAGCGGGCGTCGGCGGCGGTAGCGGCGACGCGTGTCCGGGACGCTACGTCGGCATCAAGGGACGGGTCGCCGGGCCGGTGTCCCTATGTGGCATGATCGAGACCTACCGTTGCGCCGATTTCGCGGGCTCCGCCAACCGCATCGGAACGACCGTCCGGCTCGGGCGGGCGCGCTGGTTCGTTCACCGGTCCAGTGCGACCGGGCAATGGGTGCGATTGTATGTTGGCGTGGCGGAGAGAAGACGGGAGCACATGATCGTGGCGGAATTCAGGAGCTGAGGACACCCCTTTGCCGACATTGCGCGAGCGCCTCGTCGTAGTCGGTTTCGGCATCGCCGCGTACAGGTTCATCGAACGTCTTGGGGCGCTGGGTGGACTGGATCGCTACGACGTTACGGTTCTGGGCGAGGAACCATGTCCGGCATACAACCGGGTCCGTCTCACGGAATGGCTCGACCACCGCGATCCGGAAAAACTCGCACTCGCATCCTCGGACTGGGATCGGGACCGTGGGATTTCCATCGAGCTCGGAAATGCGGTGAGCTCGATCGACCGGGAGGCTCGTGCGGTTGCCACCGCTTGCGGCAAGCGCGTCGCATACGACCACCTCGTACTCGCCACCGGTTCGTATCCCTTCGTTCCCCGCATCGAGGGGGTCCACGAGGAGGGTGTCTTTGTCTACCGCACTCTGGGCGATCTGGAGCGGATCCGCGCGCGGGCGACGGAATCGAGGAGGGTGGTGGTCGTGGGTGGCGGCCTGCTCGGCATCGAGTTGGCCGAGGGTCTGCGGGGCTTGGGCCTGTATGTGACCGTCTTGGAGAGGACATCGCATCTGCTGAGTCGGCAGTTCGCCTCGGATGCGGGCACGCTTCTGGAGACCCGGGTCCGCCGCGCCGGCATTCAGCCGATTCTGGCGGCCGACCTGCGACGGATCGAGGCGAGGGACACCACGCTGGCGCTGACGATCGGCGGTCTGGACATGCCGTTGGTGACGGACATGGTCGTGATCGCCGCCGGGGTCAGGCCCCGCGATGAGCTTGCGCGGGAGAGCGGCATCAACGTGGCCTACCGATCCGGCGGGATCGTCGTCAACGATCGGCTTCGCAGTTCCGATCCCTCGGTCTACGCGATTGGCGAGTGCGCCTCTCTTCGGGGAGTCGTCCTGGGCCAGGCGGGCCCAAGCTATCGGATGGCCGGGACTCTAGCCGAGATCATGGCTGGCCGCCGAAGCTTCCACGGCAGGCACACTCCCGCAAGCCGTCTGCGGCTCCTGGACATCGACATCTGGTCCGTGGGCGATACCACCGTTGTGGGGGAGCGTGTGACGTGGCGCCGGAACGGCCGCTATCGTCAGATCACGCTGCGGGCGGGCCAGGTCATTTCGGGTACGTCCATTGGTCCATGGGACGAGTTGAGCGTCGTCCAGGATCTCATTCATCGGCGCCGTCCCGTCTGGTGGTGGCAGTTGCGACGCTTCCGGAGCGAAGGCAGGCTGCTGCCGGGTAGCGCCGCGGTTTCGGTGGCCGACTGGCCACCGTCGAGAGTCGTCTGCAACTGCGTGGGCGTCACGCGGGCCGACCTGGACGCGGCCAAGCGGCAGGGATGCGCCTCCGTGGAGGCCGTTGCACGGCGGACCCGCGCGTCCACCGTCTGCGGTTCCTGCCGACCACTGCTGGCCGAACTGATGGGGGAGAAATCTCCCCGGTGGACGGACGGAGCGCCCCCCGCACAGATCGCCGCCGCCGTCATCGTCCTGTTCCTGGCGTTCGGGATCGCCTTGGCACCGCCCATCCCGCCGACCGCCAGCCTGTCGGAGAGCGGACTCGGGGACACTCTCCACCGCGACGCCGGCTGGAAGCAGATCTCGGGCTTCGCCCTGCTGGGCTGTACGCTGGCGACCCTCGCCCTGTCCCTGCGCAAGCGATGGCGGCTCATCCGTTTCGCCACGATGAGGTTCTGGCGCGTGACGCACGCCGCCATCGCGGGGCTCGCTCTGATCGCCTTCGTGACGCATACGGGACTACGGCTCGGATCCGGCCTCAACCGGGCGCTTGCGGTCTCCTTCCTGTGCGCAGCCGTTTTCGGAGCGGCTGCGGCGCTCGGCTGGGACCGTCGAGCCGCCGGAACGATGTTCTGGCTCCATGTATTGGCGGTCTGGCCGCTACCCGTGCTTCTCTTTTTCCACATTCTCTCCACATACTATTTCTGACCGTGCGCGCGCCACGTCCCACCCACATCTGGCTTCTGCTCACCCTGGTTGCCGGCGGGTATCTGGCATTCAACCTGCAAGGCCCGCAGAAGGTGGTTTTCCGGCCCGGCCCCGCCACCGACGGGCATCACCAGATCGAGGTCGCCTGTGCGAACTGCCACACGCCCTTCAACGGTGTGCCGGAGGCGGCGTGCCTCGACTGTCACGCGGGGGAGCTCCAACAGGCTCAGGACTCGCACGCCCCGTCGATCTTCGGCAATCCACGCTACGCGGTCGATCTCGCGAAGCTGGATGCGCGGCGCTGCATCACCTGTCACACCGAGCACCGTCCCGAGATCACGGGTTCGATGGGGGTCACCGTTCCTCCGGACTTCTGTGTCCTCTGCCATGCCGAAGTCGCCGAGGAGCGACCGACCCACCGGGGTCTCTCCACAGGTACCTGTGCGTCGGCAGGATGCCACAACTACCACGACAACCGGGCTCTCCACGAGGACTTTCTCCTGCGGCACGCCGGCCCCGATGCTCCGACGTTCCAGGGATTGGCGCCCCCGCGGGAAACGTGGATCGCCCGCGATCTGGGTGACCGCACCCCTCTGGGCGCCGCGGATGCCGATGACTCTGGAAGCTCCGCGCCCGAAGTTGTCGCCGCGTGGGCAGGATCCGCGCACGCGGCCTCCGGGGTCGCCTGCTCCGACTGTCACCGGGCCGAGGGAGCGGACTGGGTCGATGATCCCCCCCGCGACGTGTGCGCTTCGTGCCATCAGGCCGAGCCACAAGGGTTCCTCGCGGGCAGGCACGGCATGCGCCTGTCCGTGGCTCTCGACGCCGTGTCGCCCCCCATGGCGCGCCAACCCATGCGCCCCGACGCGCCGTCCGGAAGCCTTGGCTGCGGCTCGTGCCACGATGTTCATGATGTCGATGTGCGGTCCGCCGCCGTCGGCGCGTGCCTGTCATGCCACGCCGACGAGCACTCCGAGGCCTATCCCGGTTCACCACACGCGCGAACCTGGGAATCGGAGATCTCCGGCAATGCGCCAGCGGGAAGCGGAGTCGGCTGCGCGACCTGCCACATGCCGCGAACGAGCATGCGTGTGGGAGGAGACGCACGCACCGTGGTTCAGCACAATCAGAACGACAACCTCAGGCCGAGGGAGAAGATGATTCGCGAAGTGTGCATGAACTGCCACTCGCTTTCATTCTCACTTGACGCACTTGCCGATGCGCATCTGATCCGGCGCAACTTCGCCGGGCTGCCCGCGCGCCACGTGGAGAGCATCGACATGGCGTCGTCCAGAAGGAATACGGCGGAGGAACCTCCGCCCCGAAACTGAAGGAGTCGAGATGCACCTGTTTCTCACCCGCCCCCTGTCGGCCATCGCCTACGTGGTTTTTCTCATCGGTCTCACCGGCTGCGGGGAGGACGCCCCGGGTCCCCCAGGAAGCGCAGCCGCGGTCTCGCCCCGGACGATGGCCGATGCCCTTCACCATGTTATCGAGTCGGATCGCACCGTCTATGCCCGCCACGTGGTTAATCGTCTTCAGGATGAGGAAGGAGTCATCCTTGCGAGCGAACAGTGGGAGGACGACAGGGCGTTGCCGCTGCCCGCGCAGATGTTTCGCATGGGCGCGCAGCTGACCGCCGAGAAAACGGACGCTTTCAGCTATGCGTTGCTCTCCATGTGGCCGGTCAATCGTCAGAACGCGCCAAGGACCGAGATGGAAGCGGCCGGACTCCAGGGCGTTGCCGACGACCCGACAACGCCGTTCTACGGTACGGAAACCCTGGGAGGGATCGAGTACTATACGGCCGTGTACGCGGATGTCGCGGTTTCGCCCGCATGCATCGCCTGCCACAACACCCACCCGGACAGCCCGCGCGACGACTTCCAGTTGGGCGAGACCATGGGCGGGATCGTCATCCGCATTCCGCTGGGCCGTTGAGGGCGGTTCAGCCATGCGACCGGAGCCTCGCCGAGGCGACTGCGCGAGGCCCATTGCGGCGCCTCAGCCAGCCCACGCAGTGTTGAACACTGCGGTCTGGCTGGGGGACGCTGCGCCCCCCTTGAACCCCCGGCAACCCGCGCCGCTGCCGGAACAGCGGATGGGCGCGGGAGGCCGCCTCCCGAACCCTGGCTCCGGTTGGCCCTACGGCCTGAGCGTAGCACCGGTGCGGTCCCCTGCCTGCGGGGCCAACGGCGGCGGCGGCGCACCCTGAGGGACTCCGGTGCGGCTCCCGTGCAACCGGAATCGGTTCGGCGAACGTCTAATCATGGATGTTGGGCAGTTGAGCCGAGGGAATGCAACCGAGGCCCAAGCACCTTGGATGCACTGACTCAGGAGGCTGATTCATGAGACTCCGTTGCGCTGTGTTCACTGCGCTGCTGGCCGCCTGTGGTGGCGACACCGGGGGGTCGTCCGTTCCGCCACCGAGCGAGGACCGTCCGCTCGCCGCCGATTTCGAGGAGGTGTACCGGATCGGCGGGATCGAGGCGGAGGGCTGGGATGCGTTTACGGAGATTTCGGACTTGGACTTTGACGCGCGCGGTCATCTCTACATTCGGGATGAGCCTGGGTCCTCCACCCGGATCGTAGCCGTCGACGGGGCCGGTGCCTTGGCGGCGGACTTCGGGCGCATGGGCGATGGCCCGGGCGAGTTTCGCCGGGTCGGGCATATGGTGGCCCGGCCCGAGGGTGGGGCGGTGGTTGTCGACCAAGGACACCGTGCCTACCTCCTGTTCGGAGCTGACGGGGCGTTCGAACGCGCGATCCGCTTTGCGGATTCGGATGCCGCCCAGCCGGTTTCCGCTGAGAGGGTGCGGCACGGGCGGGAAGGAGAAGCGTTGTTTCTAACGCGAAGTCCGGTGGCGAGCTTCAGTCAGGGGGAAGCGTCCGTCAGCACGGGGGACCGAACGGTCTACCGGGTGTCACTCGACGAAGGGGACGAGGCGGCCACGGTTCCATTCGCGGAGGGTTGGGAACCACGCCCCGAGCGGCAGGTCACGACGGAAGCCGAGGATCCTTCGGAGATGTTTGGCATGCTCCGCGAAGCATACGTCTACTTCTCGCCCAGCATGCTGTTCGATGTTGTTCCCGGTGGCGGAGTGGCGTATTCGGATTCTTCCGCATACGAGGTCAAGATCCAGACGGTCGGTGCCCCGCCGCGCGTCGTCGGCCGCCCGCTACACCCCCAACCCGTTACGGAACAACTTCGGGAACGCGCACGGGCACGGGCGCTGGAAGACTTCGAGTCGTCCGCCGAGGAGCAGCAGACTCCCTCGGGGTTGGGCGACGATGTTCCAGCGGCGCTCCGTGAGCAGATGGCAGCCATGATGGAAGCCATGACGGCCAGCGTGCGCGACATGGCGGAGAACGCGAGTTTCATGTCCGAGGTGCCCCTTGTCCGGGATCTTCGCACCACTTGGGAGGGGGCTATCTGGGTGGAACGCTGGGGGAGCGATCCACTGGAGCAAATCGACCTCGCCGCCGGAGGGTCGGACGACCGGAACGAGGAGGGGGAGGAGGATGCCGCGGGTTGGATAGATGTTCTGGCGCGGGGAGGCGAGTACGTGGGCACGTTCTCGCTGGCGGAGACGCCCATGCCCGGCGCTTTTGGACCCGGTGGCCTTGTCGCTTTCGTCGAGACGGACGAGTTCGACGTCCCGGTCATTATCGTTAGACGATTGCCCCTTCAGGTCCGCTGAAAGGTGAGAGGCGTGCGAACAAATCCGACCGATTGGGAACGCCGCGTCATGTACGGCAAGTCGATTGCAAGCGCACTGGCAGTACTGTTGGCGGCAACTCCGGCGACGGGCCAGGAGGTCATTGAACTGCCTGCGGAGGACCGCCAACTGGCTTCAGCGTTGGACGAGGTCTACCGGGTCGGCTCCGCGTTGGGCGAGGATTGGGAACAGTTCGGCAATGTGCGCCGCGTGGCGTTCGATGCGGCGGGCCAGCTGTACGTGTTCGACAACCAAGCGGATCGGATCACCGTCGTCGGCGCGGACGGCGGGTTCCGACGAGCATTCGGGGGGGGCGGGGATGGGCCGGGCGAGTTCCGCAGTCCGGACGGATTCGCGGTCATGCCGGACGGACGTGTCGTGATGGGGGATCTCGGGCACCGCGGCTACCACATCTTCGGCGCGGACGGCGAGTTCGAACGCATGGTTCGGATGGCACCGGAGCCCGGTACCGTGCGAATCACCGACCTCCTGCCCGACCGGGGAGGAGAGGCCGTGTATTCCGCCGTGGGCGCGCAACTGCTCCGATTCGGATCGGGCACCGCGGCGCGAACCACGCCACCCACTTCACGCCCGGTCGAACGTATCATTCTCGATGGTGATGTGGCGGCCAAAGACACCGTTGCGGAGGGGTGGCTCCCTCCGGGCGGGGACCGGACTGGACGCCCGATCGGCGGTCGGCCCAGCTTCGAGCTTCCACCCCGGCAAGTGTTCGGTCCGATGATGCTGGCCGGAGTGCTTCCGGACGGCAGCGTGGCGTTTTCCGATTCATCGGCGTACGCGATAAAGATCGCGCGTCCTGGGGCAGGGGTCCTCCGAGTCCTGCGGCGGCCCCTCCAGCCGACGCGGGTCAACGAACGAGTGATCGAGAACGAGCGAGAACGGCGCGCGGCGCTCGCGGCGGCGGGCCGGGGGCCGAGAATGGTAGTCAACGGCGTGGAGTTCTTCCCGCAGGTCGAGCATCTCGACAGGGTGGGGGTCTTCACCGAGGTGTCGATTGTACGGGGGCTGAGAACGAGTTGGGACGGCGAGATCTGGGTGCAGCGGCATGGGTCGGAGCCCGGCGACGATGCTGGCCCCATCGATGTGCTTACCATGGACGGGCGCTACGTCGGGACTTATCCGGCGGGTGCGGTCGCGCTGCCGGACGCTTTCGGTCCTGACGGCTTGGCCGCGTTCGTCGAGCAGGACGAAATGGGCGTCGAGACGGTCGTGGTGAAGCGCCTGCGGCGATCCGCACGACAGGAGAACCAGCCGGAGCCGCCGACGGATTGACCCCGTCGGCGATCCTCTTGCGTTTCGTCGTGCGATGTCTTGAGGGGGTCGAGGGGACGACGCCCCTGGTCAGCCTCGCTCTCGGACGCACGGAGTGTGGCCACGGCGACTATGCTTGCTCCCATAATCATGCAGATCCCTGCTTGATTTGCATGACCGGGTCGCGGGGAAGGCCCGGGCTGTTGAGCGCCCGCAGAGGCGAGCGCAGCGAGCCGGAGCCGGCTTCCGGTTCATCGAGGCGAAGGGACCGACCGGGGAACCCGTGTCAGCGCCCCGCACCCTTCCCCGTGTCGGCGGATTCCCCCGTCCGGTGCCGGACGTAGCTCTCCAATACGCGGTTCATCCGCGTCTGGTAGCCCTTCCCCGGTGCCTTGAAATACGCCAGCACGGAGCGCTTCACGCGCATCGTGATCTGGTCGGTCAGGTCCGGCTCGACGAGTTCCGCCCGCTCCCAGAACCCCTCGTCCAGTTCCGGGATGTCGCTGAAGTCGATCCCCTCGTCCTTCACCGCCACGATCTCGTCGGGCGTGAGGGGCCTATCGTAGCGTCCGCTCATGGTAGACTCTCGTTTCCTTCCGCGACGCCGGGCGGGCGGAGATCAGACGGATGCGCCCGCGGCGCTC
>CAYWUV010000146.1:0-14131 GCA_964461235.1 uncultured Bryobacterales bacterium
ACCTGCGGAGCGGGACGGACTATCGGTGGCACGCAGAGGAGGCCGAGGCTCGCCGCCAGGCCGAGGACAGGGCTGCCCGGGAGGCCGAGGCGAGAAGGGAGGCCGAGGCAAGACTCGCCGCATTGGAGGCCAGGCTCGGTCCCCAGCGGCAGTGAACGCCCTTGCTCGCGCCCCTTGGGCCAATGCGCGATTCCCGATCCGAACGACGTGGCGACCGCGTGCCGGCTGTCCGTCTGCTCGATGGTCAGGGCAGGCATGAGTCCAACCGGATTCCGGTGGCCCGGGCACAGGACCGGGAACCGGTACCGGGGCTGACGATGCTGCCGAGAGGTCCCGGCGGGCTCCGTGCCTCCAGGCAGGCCGCTGTCGCGCCAACACATGGGTCTACCGCGTCCACCCCGACGGGGATTGACTTGACCTAACCGCCCTGCTGCGCCTGCAAGACCAATCTCAATGAGTCGGCCAGCAAGCGCCCGTCACGGACCGCCCGAACGGTTACGTTCCGCGACCCTTTGGCGGAATGGCTGAACCGTCCGGCTAACCTAGCCCTCCGAACAAACGACATCTACTTCGCCAGCCTTGGGGGCTGGCACATCGGAATGGTGGACCAGTAGCTCATGCCAATCATGCCGAGCTTCCCCGATCGCACTCCATCGGCTACGAGGACCGGGTCCCCATCGTAACTCGCGGTCATCGTCAGACACGCCTGACCCGGTGCAGTAACTGGGCTGCAAGGCCTGCCCAATGTCCACCCATTCCATATTGCGTGCCGACGGGATCACAGCCCCTGGAACCCGGGGACAGACCAGGGATCTGGCCGAGCGTATCTCGAGTGGAAGACTCGCAGGAGCGGCGCGGAGCCGAGGAGGGTGGGAACCGGAAGGTTGCAGCCAAGGTCAGTCTGGTTGGGAAGTTCTTCAGCAAGGGTGCTGACGGCGGCAGCACCGGACGGGTCTTCGGTGACAGCGATCTCGGGAACAGCGCGCACGTCCGGCCGGATCGGCGAGGGGAGAAGTGCAACAATCGAGTGCGATGGTCCGTTTGTGCTGGCCCCTGGCCTTGGCGTCGTTGGCACTCCATGCCCAAGCACCGCCACGACCCAATTTCGTCGTTTTTCTGTCCGACGACATGGGGTGGGAGCAGGTCGGATTCAATGGAGGAAAGGAAGTCGCGACCCCGAACATCGACCGGATCGCGAATGAGGGGGTGAAGCTCACCCAGTTCTACGTCCAACCGGTCTGTTCCCCGACCCGCGCCTGCCTGCTGACGGGCCGGTACGCTTGGAAGAACGGCATGGAAGTCCGCCCGACCGCACAGTCGCGTCACGGCATGCTTCTCGACGAGCGGACGATCGCGGAGGCCCTGCGCGAAGTCGGATACCACACGTGGATGGTGGGCAAGTGGCATCTCGGGGAGTGGCATCGGCCGCACCTCCCCCTCCAGCGCGGTTTCGACCATCATTATGGGCACTACTCGGCACTGATCGACTCCTTCACCCACATGCGGGGGGAGGTCCTTGATTGGCATCGCAACGGGCGCCCTGTTGTGGAACAGGGATACTCGACATTTCTCCTTGCTGATGAGGCCACCCGGCTGATCGAACACCACGATGGCAGAGATCCGTTCTTCTTGTATCTCCCGTTCAACGCGGTGCACGGTCCGCATCAGGCGCCGGACAGTTATCTGGCCAAATACTCCCACCTAGGACGACCCGGGCCCCAGAGAGCCCAACTCGAGTGCATGGACCTAGCGGTTGGACAGGTGCTCGGGGCTCTCGATCGAAAGGGAGCACTGGATTCTACCCTCGTGATGTTCACTAACGACAACGGCGGGACAGCAATCACCTCGAACGGCCCGTACCGCGGCTTCAAGTCCCATTACCACGAGGGAGGCGTGAGAGTCCCTGCGGCGATTCGCTGGCCAGGTCAGATTCCCGCCGGGTCTGTCAGCGACGAAATGATCCACGTGGTCGACCTATTCCCGACATTCGCACGGCTCGGACGGGCGAAGACCGATTCTGGCCTGCCACTGGACGGTCGAGATGCCTGGCAGACGATCGCAACAGGAGGGCCGAGCCCGCGCGAGGAGGTTGTCCATTCGCTGGAGGTGATCCGGACCGGCGACTGGAAGCTGATCGAGGAGGGCGCCAGCTACTACAACTGGCGGGACCAACCGCTGCAGCTATTCAATATTCGGGAAGACCCCTACGAAGATACGAACCTAGCCGACAGCCGACCCGACAAGGTCGCAGAGTTGCGGGAGCGCCTGGCCCACCACCGGAAGTTTGCGCGCGAGGCGGAGAAGCTGGAGCCGATACCGGGCTATCCTCCAGTTGTATACGGGGAGGTCGAGGCCCAAGTCTTTGGCCAGCAGGTCAAGGAAAAACTCGCCGCGAGACAATAGAGAACCGAGCAGGTGCCCGCGCACCGAAATCTCGCGCGGCGGGCCGCTTTCATCCCTATCCCGTCCCTTGGGGCTTCTCCCTCGATGTGAGCACTAGCACGCCCCAGAGCTTCACGCTTGGGCCTGACTCCGGCCGCATTGTCTTGCCCGCCCACCAAGTCTCGTGGTGCAGGAGCCCGTCGGGGGCCTTTTCTGCCTCGTCGACGTCACCGACAGCGAGGTTGAAACCGATGGGCATGTCCGGCATCCCATCGGTCCAGTACTCGCCTTCGCGGATTTCCATTCCTCCGTCCAGTCGAATCCGCAACTCCATCGTGTAGCGATCCTCGGGCTCGTGGATCACAGTCCGTGTCTCGATGATGTCTTCCACGATCCACCTGCTGTTGTTCTCCCAGTTCTCGACCGTACGGTTGGGACCGTGAGGGAGCATTCCCGGCACCCCGACGCCACCTTCCAGGGACTTCGTCAGGTTGTAGATGATTTGAATCCCGCGGCCGTCGCCGGTCACATCCGAGACCGGCTGCCCGATATCCAGCATCCGGCTATACGTCAGGATCTCAATCATGTCGCCAAACCAAGGACGGCCTCGTTCCCGTTCACCGATCACGTGGGCGAATTCATCCTGAGGCGGAAGCCAGCGGTCGGTCTCAATCCCGTAGAAGATGTCGTCTGTGACGTCGAAACCGAGGTACAGGTGCTCTCCGTCGTGCTTGACCCATCCATGGAAGTCGAGATCCTGCCTAGACGTGATCTCCTGCCTCATCGCCTCGATCCAATCGGCATTCCACTCGAACTCGGTTGCATCGTCGTACTCGCCTTGTTCGATCCGTCCGTCGAAGCTGGGCGTCGCGCCCTTCCAGCACACCATCTGCCGGTCAAGATCTGCGAGCGCCAAGGCCGCCGCATGTCGAACGTCAGCCGATTCGAGCACGCTCGTGGGTTGGGTCTGTCCGCAGCCGGGAATCATCAAGCCAACGAAACCTCCGATGGTCGCGGCGGCTCCGATTCGCAGCATTCTTCCAGTGATCCTCATGTTTGGCTTGTCCCTCCCGCCGCTCCCAACGGTTCTTCCCGCAGACCTTGTGCTGGGCAATTCTGCTATTGTCTGCTATCGCCCGTCAGAAAGCAGCTACGGGCAGCGATCAGCGAAGGCTCAGTGCTCTCTCAGGAGATTCAACAACTCGTCTGCGGACATCTTGCCGCTCATGTCCGTTCCGGCTAGCAGGTTGTCGGCAAGATCTCGCTTCGAGCGGTGCAGGTCGACGATTTTCTCCTCAATGCTGTCCTTCATCACGAGGCGGTAGATCGTCACGGGTCGAGTCTGGCCGATGCGGTGGGCACGGTCAGAGGCCTGGTCCTCGACGGCAGGATTCCACCACGGGTCCAAGTGAACGACATAGTCGGCCGCGGTCAGGTTCAGGCCCTGACCTCCTGCCTTCAGGCTGATGAGAAACAGGCTGCCCTTCCCTGCCTGGAAAGCATCGATTTCTTGCTGCCTCTTCCGTGAGGGCGTACTGCCATCCAGGTAGCGGTAGTCGACTTCGCGTCGGTCCAGTTCGGCCCGAACGATATCGAGATGGCCGACAAACTGGCTGAAGACTAGGGCCTTGTGCCGATTCTCAATGAGTTCCTCGACCGTCTCGAGGAACGTCTCCAGTTTGGATCCGGCAATATCCGACCCGGGCATGACAAGCCTTGGATGGCAGCAAGCCCGGCGGAGCCTCGTGATCTCGGCCAGCACCTCGATATGGCCCGACCGCCTCGTGTCATCGACCCCCTTCTGGTCCAGGCTTTCCACCGCCCGCTGACGGAGTGCTTCGTACAGCGCCCTCTCTTCCCGACTCATTTCTACCCGCAACGTGATCTCCGTTCGAGCGGGAAGCTCGTCCAGTACCGCCGACTTGGTCCTCCGGAGAATGAACGGCTGGATCAAGCGCTTCAGGCGGGCCCTGGCTGCTTGGCTACCCTCCTGGTGAATGGGAACGGCGAACTGCTTGGCAAAGGAATCGGCAGTCCCCAGCAGACCCGGATTAATGAAGCTGAACAGGTTATGGAGTTCCCCGAGGTGGTTTTCGATCGGGGTCCCAGTTGTGATCATGCGAAAGTCCCCCGCGAGCCTCATTGCCGCACGCGAGCGCATCGTCTCGCGGTTCTTGATGGCCTGGGCCTCGTCGAGGACGATCATCGACCAGTGGACCGCCGACAGGCTGTCGACCTCTTGGTGCAGCAACCCGTAGCTGCAAACCACAACATCGAAGGAACCGGTATTCTGCAGCATCTTTTGCCGGTTTCCCGCCCCGAACAGCAAGGGATTCAGGGTCGGGGCGAAACGGCGGGCCTCGTCAATCCAGTTCGGGCAGACGGACGTCGGTGCCACGACAAGGGCGGGCCCAGCGGGAGCCCGGGTCAGAGCCACCGTCAGAGCCTGAAGTGTTTTTCCCAGGCCCATGTCGTCCGCGAGGCACGCGCCGGCCCCCCAAGCAGCTAGACGCGCCGCCCACTTGAAGCCGTCAACCTGGTAATCGCGCAGGTCGGCTTGCAGTGTGGACGGGATTTCCGGGTCCAGCGCTAGAGCGTTCCGGAAGCCCTGGATCTGCTGAGCCCACGCGGCGTCCGAATCCACCGAACCCGCTGCCTCAACGATGGACTCCAAGGCGTGGGCTCTCGAGGAGTGCAGGCGCAATCGCTTCCCATTCCGGTCAACAAGGACCGAGAGGTCTTCGATCCGACGCCGGAAGCGATCTGTGAGGGCCAGGAACTCGTTGTCCTTCAGTGGGAGGAAGCGCCCGGTCGAGCGGTCCATGAGATCCAGCACCTGGCGTAACGTCAGGACCAACCCCGAGTCGAGTTCGAGCTTGCCGTCGATGCCGAACCAGTCCTTGCTGCGACGGATCTTCAAAGCTAGGCGGTCCGATGCCGCGCTGCCGTGGATCTTCAGCTTCTCGCCCTCGGGCCAGCCCACCTTGATCGCGTCCCCGAGGGAGTGCAACTCCTCCAGCAACTCGAGGCTCGATTGGGGATCCGCGACGATCCAAGCGCTCCCTTCTGAGCCGACCTTGCCGAGCGAGGGGCAGGCGGAGACCACAGAGTCGAATCGGCGCTGCTCTTCCGCCAAATCGCGTTGCCCGCGCGCTGCCTTTCCGTCGATGAATGCGAAGACCGAGACTCCTCCCTGCCCCGGGTAGAACGACGGCCCCTCTTCCCCGAGGGGTCGGGCAACCGGCTCGACCCGCAGACCGCTCTCGAAAGGGGTCAGAAGGAACTGGGGCGCCGAGTCGGCAGGCACCTCCGTGGAGCCGACGGACCCGGCAGCCAAATCGGAATGTACAGTGACCAGGCTGCTGACGGAGTGGATCGCCGGACCGATTCGGTGGCTCATTTCGGAGGGAACGGCGAGCCCCTCCGATCCAAGCACCTCGGCAACTTCGCGGTGCTTGCGTTCGAACACGAAGACAACAACGCGAGTCGTCGATTGTGGCTGCACCACCACGTCCCCGGAGGCTGGCGGTTCCGGAGCCAGCTTCATGCGGACGACGCCGTCCCCCGTCGTAACTTCGAGATGCGGTTCCGACTGAACGATTTCCAGTCTGGCCGATGGATCATCCAGGCGATACACGAGGGGATGCCCTACCAGGGCTCGGAACGCCGCCCCGTAATCGAAGTAGAATTCCGGAGCGTACCTCTTGTACTGGACCTTCTCGATCGCCTCACAGACCGCGAAGTCCTGTTGGGTCAGGAACCCGACCTTTGTCCGAGCGTGCAGGCGGTTGAGCCCTACCGCGCGTCCCTTCGACCACTTTCCGGTCTTGGTCTGCGTCTGCTCGAAGGCCTGGATGGAATGGCCCTTGGCGGCCGCTGTCACGCGCCAGACCAACCTCGATTCGGAACTGCGCTTGGACTTGTCGACGAACGAGGTCGCGGTGAGCCGCTCGAGGGCACTCAAGCCTCTTTCCCACGCGCTAGCCGTCACCAGAGAGTCCAGCAAAGGGACTGTGCCTAGGTCGTCGCCAGATTCGTCGGCCGGGAACAGTGTTCGGCTGTCCGGTGCCGCTCGATTCCGCACGCGGCCGAACTCCAGCGCCAGCCACCGATACCCAGCCTGGGCGGCGCGAGTCTCAAGTGCCGCAGCCTGCCTGTGAACACCCCGGTTGGCCGCACCGCACCAGCAAAGGACTACGGCGATGAAGAGCGCATTTAGCGGTGGCTGTTCTGCCCTTCTCTTGCTGTCTATATCCTTGCTCTTCGATTTCGCGATCTCGACCTTCCCCTCCGCCAGGAGAATCGCGCACCTTAGCGCCTCATAGAGGACGGTGGGTCCGGGTTCCTTCAAGGCGACGTCGACGTACTTCTGCGCGGCAGACAGGCGACCTCGTTCTCCGCTACTGATCAGCGCAAACACATACAGGGCTCCGGCCCAGTCCTCCAGCACCACGTTCCGTCGTCGTGCTCCCTTCCTGGTCATGCTGATTGAGGCTTCGAAATGCTCGATCGCTTCTTCGTGCTGCCCTTGCAGCGAGCAGAGCCACCCTCGAAACAGCCTGCCATCCATGGAGGCGTCGCCACGCGTCCACGTCTGCGCTGCTGGGAGATTCCCGCACAGCAGACTGTGCTGCGCGGCTAGGTTGCGCAAGTGATGCGGCGCGGCCAATTGCCCTGCCACATCGGCCAGGACGTCCGCTAGCTGGTCGACTGGTTCCAGTTGCCGATGCGCCTCTCGGACCAATGCGTCGATCGCTTCATTGCGAATCGACGGATCCCTGGATAGCAACCACTCCTTGTCCAATGGCTCGTGGAATAGGCGCTCTTCCCATCTGAAACGCGACGGATAGTACCAGAGTCGACGGATCCAATCCTCGCGAAGGGCGGAGAAGCCCTCCACATCGTTGGAGTGGACCGCGAGACGGAGTTTTCTGTAGATGGCCTCGTGGTTGTAGTGAATTCCGTATTGACGGTTCTCTGGGTCCAAGTTCGGACGCGAGACATACAAGGTCCCCAAGTGGCTATCAAGCCGTCCCTCGCGTTCGGCGTTCCTAGTAATCGCCTCAACGATGAGCGGACTGCAGCGGAATTTGTTCTGAGACCCTTCCAGGAGTCCGGCGGACTTGAGCCTCCGGAAGAGTTTCCTCCAACCGGCCAATGCAAGCGGCTTGCAGAGGCGGGTCTGCCTGCTTGACAGATTCACCAATTCCAGCGCCGCGGCCGGCGCCATGGGTTCATAGTGGACCGACAACAGTTCGAGGATGACCTGCTCGTCGCTGGGCAAGGACGAGAAGCATGCCAAGAGGCTGTCAAAAACGACTTGATCGTGATTCATGGCTGGGTGGCCTGACAGTCCGATAGCGCACGACCGTTCCCGAGGCACTGCTGACTGCAGGGTCGATGAAACTGTCGCATGCCTTCAGTCCCGGTCGTCGCAGATTGGGACCCTGTTTGTGGGAGAGCCCGTTCTCTCGCACTCAGAGCGTGGTTACGAGATTCGCAACAGGAGCGCCGTCCGCCGGGGTGGTCGCGCTCGGACGCCGCGGGGACCGTGCTCAATACTCGATTCTCGGTCGCTGACGGAATTGATGCCAAGCAAAGGATGCTCCGACCAAGAGGGCGACCGACCCGAGAACGACACCTGTGACCGTCCAGTCGATCGCCTGTGTTTCCACCGGCTTGTCCGGAAGCGCCAAGACAGGGATCACCAGCAACGCAGTTACCTGCGCGATCAGGACACACCGAATAGCACCGGACCGGCCAGTGGGAACGGCCCGGCTCAGAAGGACCAGCCCTACTACCAGTCCAATGATGGTCCCGAGAGCGAGGCCAACCGCGAATCCAGAGCCGCCGTCGACCCGCGCAAGAACAGAGTGGGAGATGTCGATCAGCGCCAAGCACAGCACGGGCCCCGGCAAAAGCATGCGCCAGTCGGGCAGAACAGGGAGTCTGCTCCGCCGCCATGAACGAAGCGCCTGGAGTCCGTGCACCGCAAGCGCAAGGCCCCAGAACCGGCGATCTCTCGCCAATTGCTGGACCTCGGCTTCCGATAGGAATTCGGCGGCCATTGCGCAGGCTGTGGTCATGCCTAGGAGAATCGGAACGTACACCAGGAAAAGCCGTGGACGACTTGCGACCACGCGTGCGTCGCGTGCGCTGAACAGCACGCAGACCGAGGCGAATAGAATGGTTTGGCTCATGAGCCAAACCCAAGCGTATCAGCCGCCTCGAATGGCCCGTACCTCCGGGATCGATCACCCACAGGGACGGGCCAAGGATAGGTAGCTGGCGTTCCCGACTCATAGGTGCCGGGCCGTTGCAGGCTTGCCATCAAGGAACTCGATCACTGCCTCAATGAGTTCGGATCTGTCCTTGTCCTTGATCTGGCACTCCCAGATCTCCAGGACCTTCCAGCCCAGCTGTTCGAGTTCGGCCCGCTTCTCTTTGTCGCGCTCCCTGTTCCTTCGCAACTTGGGGAGCCAGTAGTCTTGCCGCGATTCCGGCTCTCTTCCCTTGGGGCAATCGTGACTGTGCCAGAAGCACCCGTGCACGAAGATGACCCTCTTGCGGGCAGCGAACACGAGATCGGGCCGGCCCGGCAAGCCCTTCTTGTGCAGCCGGTATCGATATCCGAGGCCGTGGACGAGTCGGCGGACCGCCATCTCGGGCCCCGTGTCCTTGCTCTTGATGGCCTGCATGACACGTCTCCTCTGTTCCACGGTCAGCCAGTCAGCCATCGGGCATCCAATGTAATCCAACGAGCGCAGCCCTGCCGAACTTGTCGCTGCAAGCCCGGCAACAGCTTTGCGTTGAACAAGAATTGATGCTTATAAACCATTGATTACTTTGCATCTTGACAGTCGCTCGATACATCAGGTCCCATTTCCGAGTCGCGGCAGTCGGGAGCCCAGCCGATACAATGGTCGGTTCATGGGGATTCGGATCGGCATCATCGGAGGCAGCGGCCTGTACCAAATGGACGCCTTGGAAGACCGGCGCGAGGTGCGGCTACAAACCCCGTGGGGCGAGCCGTCCGACGCCTTCGTCGTGGGCCGGATCGGTGATCGCGAGGTAGCGTTCCTCGCGCGGCACGGCAGGGGGCATCGCATCATGCCGTCCAATCTCAACTTTCGCGCCAATATTTGCGGCTTGAAGATGCTCGGCGTCGAGTACGTCCTCTCATTCAGCGCGGTCGGATCACTGCGCGAGGAGCTCGAGCCCATCCACTTCTTCCTGCCGGACCAGTTCTTCGACCGGACTCGGGGACGCGTGTCAACCTTCTTCGATGACGAGCTTGTCGCCCACATCACGTTCTCGCACCCGACCTGCGAGACGCTCACGAAGGTCGCAGAGGACGCGTGTCGCACGGTGGGAGTCACTGTTCACCGGGGCGGCACCTACTGCTGCATGGAGGGGCCTGCGTTCTCCACGCTGGCCGAGTCGAATCTGTACCGTTCCTGGGGGTTCGATGTGATCGGGATGACCAATCTTCAGGAAGCGAAGCTCGCTCGCGAGGCAGAGATGTCCTATTGCACCGTAGCCATGGTCACGGACTACGACTGCTGGCACCCGGAGCATGACGCGGTCACGGTCGACACGGTCATCGAGTACCTCACCAAGAACGCAGCGAACGCGCAGCGGGTCGCGGTCGAGGCGGTACGGAACATCCCCGATACGCCCAGCCCTCATGCGTCTGCGCTGAAGAATGCGATCATCACGGACCGGTCCACCATCTCCGACCGCATTCGAGAGAAGTACGAGGTCCTGGCCGGCAAGTACCTGTAGGTCTTAGCGTTCCGCGGCAAACAAAATGTCCCTCTTGGTAGTCGGCTCGGTCGCCTACGACGGCATCGAGACCCCATACGGCAAGGTCGATCGGATCCTCGGCGGTGCCGGGTCCTACATCGCCCTCGCTGCCAGTCCGTTCACGAACATCCGCCTTGTAGCGGTAGTCGGCGACGATTTCGAACCCGACGATGAGGCGGTGTTGCGCCGTCACAACGTCGACCTGGAGGGTCTGGAGAGAGCTCCCGGCAAGACATTCTACTGGAAGGGCCTTTACTTCCAGCAGATGAACCAGCGCCGGACGCTTGCCACAGAGCTCAACGTGTTCGCCGGCTTCCGGCCCCGGCTGCCCGAATCCTACCGGGACGCGTCGCATATCCTCCTGGGAAACATCCAGCCGGACCTACAATCGCTCGTTCTGGACCAGGCACCCCAACGGCGGTTCGTTGCCGGAGACACCATGAACTACTGGATCGAGCGGACTCCGGACGAACTGGCGAGCGCTATGAGCCGGTGGGACGTCATTCTCGTCAACGACGAGGAAGCTCGGCAGATGACGGAAATCGACAATCTGCGGCACGCGGCCCGAGCGATTCAGGCAATGGGGCCGAGCACGGTCGTCATCAAGCGGGGCGAGCACGGTGCATCACTGTTTTCGGGCGACGAGAGCTTCCTGGCACCCGCCTATCCGTTGGAGCAACTAATCGATCCGACGGGTGCCGGAGACGCCTTTGCCGGGGGATTCATGGGGTACTTGGCAAGCCGCGGCTACAACGGCACGGACAACCTGCACAATATGGTGCTTCGCAGGGCGATGATCTACGGCTCGGTGATGGGGAGCTTTTGCTGTGAGAGATTCGGAGTGGACGGGCTGAAGGACCTCGATAAGCACCGGATCGAAGACCGATTCGAAGAGTTCCGGGCGATGACGAGATTCTGATTCCCGCCAGCTGTCACGGGCATCGGATCGAGCGGCCGGCGGAAGGCGAACTGTTCAAGGGCTGTGGGGTTCGTAGCGAATCCATAGCGGGCTCGCCCACGCCATTGCTTCGTTCCGCTGCTTGAGGCGGACATAGTACATATTCCATTCGCCCGCAGTCGCGGTCGCGTCCCTCCAAACAAGGTCGATTTCCCTCCTTCGAGGGGTCATCGAAGCTACGGTCGCCGGCTTGTCCAGCCCCACCTGGCGTATGATCTCGACGCTATCGATGGGCGCCGTGCCCGTGGCTTCGATCCGCAAGCGAGGCACCAGGTCGGTGGAGAATTCATCCCCCATGAGATGGTCGCCCGAACGCACGACCACGGCAATGTTGTCCTGAGCCGCATAGGAGTGCCGGCGCTTGAACGCCTCGATAATCCCTTGGCGGGAATTCTCTTCCGCTAGGACGATTCCGTAGCTGATGTGGGTCGAGACGTGATCGCTGCTCGCCTGAAATCCTAGTCGGCGCCCCTTCTGGAATGCCTCCCACACGAAACCCGCAGGCCGGTAGCCCTGAATCGTATCCTCAGGTCCCATCGCTGCTTGGGGCCCGCCCGACACCTCGTAGCTCTGGCGGTGCCCCTGGAACAGCTCCACGACGGGCTCGACTTCGCTGTCGGCGTCCCTCCAGTCCGTTCCCATGTTCGTGGCCGACGTGTGCGAGGAGCAGATACCCCCGAAATGCCGCAAATAGCGGTACAGGTTCCGGATATCCGGCGAGCCTCCCTGCTCCGTTCCGAAGACTCGATCCCGGCCGCTCATTCGCGGCAACGGACGGATTCCCCGGCGAGGCAGCATGACATTGCGATGACCGCTCGGATAGTTCACGTTCCTCTCGTAGGTGTACATCGCGCTGAACTGGCCGGGCAGGTGGTACATGTCCGCTGCCTTCTGCTGGAGCCACCAAAGGTAGTCGTGGCCGATCGCGTAGTCGTGGTCACCCGGTCCAATCCAGTCCAAGCCGGCCACGTCGAGGCCGTACCTCCAAATCTCTTCGAAGGGGCCGTCCCAGTCCCGGTGGGATGAAAACGCGCTGTGTCGATGAAACTCGCCCCGGAGAAATCGCAGTGCCTTGCCAGCGACTTGGAGACGCATGGCGCGGATGCTCGCGACCTGTTCCGACTCCTCCGGGTGCACGTTCGGGGCGGTTGAGCGAAGACTCGTCGCATCCACCTGACGGAGTTCCGACTCGTTTCTCGCCGCCATCGCGACCAGCCTGGACTCGAAGAGATCGCTGTCCTGGCGATCCCGCGCTGCCTCCCGCTTGTCACCGGCAACGAGCGCGAGCAGACCCCCGTCGGCGAGCCTCGCAAGGCCTGGGTGGCGGTCCAGCAAGTGGTCGGACGCTGGCAAAGCGACCGGGCGGGACCACTCATTGCCTTCGTAGGAGACGGCGTAGCTACGCCAACGCTCCCCCCTGCCCGTCTGCAGGGGGTGCTTTCGGAAGAGCAGCCATGGTCGACCCTGCCCGTCGAAGGCCATGGAGGGAATGCTGATCTTATGTCGCTGGCTGGTCGCGACACGGGTGTCGTCGTGGTAGTAATCGATCGTTGGAGCGCGCGGTTGCGTGACGGTCTGCTTCAAGGCTCCGTCCCAGATGCGGACCAGAATGTTCTTGTTGAGATACATCGGGGACGCCTGGATGCCCGTCCAGCGGTCCCCAGCATCTTTGCCCCATCCCTCGTCTGAATCCTCGAACGCGATCCAAACTCGGTCGCGGTCATCCACGGCTACCGATGCGCGAGCCTCGAACCGTGAGGACAGCGCGATTCCAATCGGCTCCCCAAGCTGCGTGCCGTCGAAGCGCCTCAAGTAGACGTCGTAGTTCCCGGAATGATAGGTGTCCCACGCGATCCAGCTGGAACCGGCCGAGTCAGTCGCAATCGAGGGGCGCCAATCGTTCGCGGCACTGGTTGACACTCTCACGGGTTGCCCGTCGAAACGGCTCGCGAACACTTCGAATCCGGTGCCGCGTCGTCCCTGCCAAGCAAAGTAATCGCCGCTCGCCACGACGTTGAAATCCGCTTGCGGATCCGACGTGAGACGTTGTTCCCGGCCCAAGACGCCGCTGGCGGTCCGGTATTGGCGAGCGTAGATGTCCCAGTTCCGGTTCCTCTGTTCCGACCAGAGGACTGCCGCACTCCCGTTCGAGAGCACCGTAACTACCGGCCGCCACACGTCCCTTCCGGGAGGCGTCGCGTAGGCGGGAAAGCTCCAGCCGGATGCGGTGCGCCGCATGACCACAATGCGATCACCGTTGCCCTCGAATTCAATCGAATCGAAATCGCCGGCCAAGGCCGCCTCCTCGTCGATCGGCCGCCCCGCCGTGTACTCGACGAACGCGCAGAGGACAGATCCGTCCGGCAGGGCCGCACAGGCTGGGTAGTCCTCTTCACGGCTGCTGGTCGCCACTGGCAGGCTGGAGGGAATTCTCTCCACCGCGACGCGGCCGTCGAGCAGCAGCAGGGCCGCCCCAATGGGAATTTCCAGGGGAGCGAACTGGAAGTCGCCCTGATCCGTATGGACCCGGACGGTCTGAGCTTCGTTCACCGCACTGCCGCATGGTGCCGACGGCAACTTCAGGTCGACGGAGGCCGGCAGCACTCGCGGAGACTGTCCGCCCCCAGCAAGCTTCAAGGGACTCGATTCAGACTTCGCTTCCCAAGAGGTGCTCTCCGTCGCGACCAGTCCCTCCGCGGTGCCGCTCCAGTCCGTCGGAGCCTCGTCGCCGAAGCCGAGGCGCATGGTCACCGTGCCGAGAGACACACAGTCGCCCGGAACAGCGTCTTGAGCCATTGCCTCGCTTAATCCCGAGTCGGGTGACAGCTTCAAGAAACCTATTCCGATCAGAGCGATCAACCCTGCGGCCGCGACGACCCGCTTCTGCATTTCCGAACATTGTAGTCGCCGTGGCAGGCAGGCTCTGGTCCGCCAGGGATTCTCAATTTAGCCTTTTTGGGGCTCGCAAGCCGCCGAGGGGCCGGC
>CAYWUV010000147.1:0-13826 GCA_964461235.1 uncultured Bryobacterales bacterium
GCGTTGGCCCGGGGCCCTATACCCTAGTCAGGCCCCCCAAATTTAGAATCCCTGACGCGGAGGACGTTCAAGACCAAGAGGTTGTAGACTCACAGAACACTGCGCCATGGCCGAACGACACACCGTCTACGGGAGTGTCGACGGATGGTTGCGTAGCAGCGCGGAGCGACAACGAAAGGGCGGGCGCCGTGTAGGTCTTGCTACTCCTTAATCGCCAGAACGCGGCAAAGTGCCTCGCTGACTACCTCACGATCTGTCCGCGACAACGTCCCGAGTTTGCGGACGATCAGAGAGTCATCCAGGGTAAAGAGCTTGAAGCGGACCTTACAAGGAACGCTGAGGCCCGCTTGGTGCCAGCCGTGGATCGCCACATCGCTTGGCCAATCGCTCGCGGCCGAGGTGATCATTGCCAAGATCGATTGCGGATGACCTTGGTTGAAGCCGGCTGATGAGACGATCAGGGCCGGTC
The DNA here is from genome assembly GCA_964461235.1 of uncultured Bryobacterales bacterium. Lineage (GTDB taxonomy): Bacteria > Acidobacteriota > Terriglobia > Bryobacterales > UBA6623 > VXMF01. Next base: position 470 of record CAYWUV010000147.1, read on the forward strand.
GTCGTTTGGTGACAGGGCGGTCTGTGAATGGAAAGGGAACAACCACCACGGCGAGCGATTCAAAGGTCACGCCACGCCTCCTCGTCCTCGGGCGAGGTCCATTCGCTCAGGACACTCGTGAGGCCGAGCAAGTACTCGTCCTTCCGTGGCACTACCTTGTGGACCACCAGACGATCGTTCTCGATTTCGAAAGCGATCACATCACCTTCGTTCAGGTTGGCTGCTTCACGGATTCTCTTGGGAATCGTTGTCTGCCCGCGTGCGGTGATCTTGGCGAGTTCCATGTGTCAGTCTGAAATTCTGATTGTACAGAAAACAGGTTCAATCAGAATAGAAGACGACCGCCTTCCCCCTTGCGCGCTGTCCCCACACATCGGAGCCAGTGCGAGAGGATTGGTCGGCCCGCACTGGCCGAGGAGGCCGCGCAGCGTGAATTCCGATCCACGGTGTGATCCACCATCAGTTCGTCCAGCCAGTCGTGGCTCCGGCCGCCGACAGGTGCTCCGGGCACCCGATGCCGAAACACACTCTGTCTATCGGGTCGACGGATGTCGAGACCGGGACGAGCTCGGCGAATCGCCTTGCACACCGTAGGCAACGAAAGATCCCCAAGCAGACCTGGTCAGTGGCTACCTCCATTGCGACAGACCGAACCTTAACGACGAGGACTCCTTTGAATCCGCTGCTTGCCGCATCGGGGCGCATCCGCCCACGGAACAGGCAAGTCCTACATCATTCCGTCCCGCCGGTTGGGCGGAGAACATCCCAGACCGCCAGAAGCTCCATCCGGGATGGGCGGACAACCCCAGTCTTTCCTCCAGTTCAGGGATCCGTTGACTCGCCTTCCCCCAGCCCCACATATTCCTGCGAGAGATCCAGTCTGACGGCGAATCAACGAGAGCTAACATGGCTGGGTGGGTACGGAAGCGCCGGAATCTGGGCCAAGCCGCACGCACCGCATCGGGGCTCACACGTCAGCGGCTGGCGGGGTTCATTGGGCGGCCCTGGAAGCCGTCGAAATCGGGTGCAACGCCCTCCAGGTATTCACTCGCAGCCCGAGGATGTGGCGCGGAGCGAGTCCGTCCCCGGAGAGCGTTGAGAGACTGGGCCAGTTGCGCCGGAAACATGACTTGCGACCCATCGCGGTCCATGGGTGCTATCTCACGAATCTCGCGGCCTCCGACCAGGAAGTGGCGGAGAAATCGCGCCAGTCCTTCCGGCTCGAGATCGAGAATGCCCGGGCCATCGGTGCCGACTACCTAGTCATCCACCCGGGCAGCGCCCGAGGCCATACCACGAAACAGGCAATCGAGGCCTTCGCCACGGCCTTGGCTGCGGTTCAGGAAGGATTCGACTGGGGGCCGGTCCGGCTGCTGCTGGAGAACACCGCCGGGGGCGGAGCCACGCTCGGGCGGTCATTCGAGGAACTGGCCGAGTTGCGGTACGCTGTCCGAGCCAGATGCGAGGTGCCGCTCGGATTCTGCATCGACACGGCGCACAGCTTCGAAGCAGGCTACGACATCTCCACCGAGGCGGGCCTGGAGGAAACGATCCTGGAAATCCGGCGATGGCTGGGAATGGACAGCGTCCATGTCATCCATGCGAACGACTCGAAGACCGCACTCGGCTCGAACAGCGACCGCCACGAGTCGATTGGGGACGGCCAGATCGGCTCGCGGGCATTCGCACGGATGCTCGCTCACCCCGACCTGAAGCACAAACCGTTCATTCTGGAAACCCCGTTCATTGAAGGGAGTCACCGCGAGAACGTGCACAGGCTGTGGGGCCTCGCCGGGGAGGCCCCGCCGGGACCGATGGGACCGGCGTCCGAACCTGAAGGCTAGTCGTCGCCGCCCCCGAGCAACCCCGCCCGGAGAAGGAAGTACAGCAGGGTCATGATGCTGCTGACGGCCGCCGCGACGTAGGTCCATGCCGCGGCGTTGAGCACTTTGTCGACGCCGACGCGCTCGTGAGGCGCGATGATCCCATAGTTGACCACTAGTTCTTTGGCTCGCCGGCTCGCGTCAAACTCCACCGGGAGCGTCACAAGCTGGAAGACGACGGTTGCCGAAAAGAGCAGGATTCCCAGCTGGACCAGACCGCCCGCGGCGAACACGAAGCCCACCATCATTACAATCCAGCCCAAACTGGAACCGATGCCGGCCATCGGTACGAGAGCGGACCGGAGTTGCAAAGGGGCGTAGCCGTTCGCGTGCTGGATCGCGTGCCCGGCTTCGTGGCAGGCCACGCCAATCGCCGAAATCGAGGGCGCGTCATGCACATCCGGGGACAGCGCCAAGCTTCGGGTCGCCGGATTGTAGTGGTCGGAAAGGAAGCCGCCCGATCGGCCGACCTTGACGTCGTAAAGGCCGACCTGGTCCAGCATGGCCCGGGCAGCCTGAGCGCCTGTCATGCGCGCCCGCACGCGCCCCCACTTCTTGAAAGCCGACTTGGTCCGGGCGCTGGCCCAGAGCGAGAGCAGCAATCCGGGAATCATGAACATCAGGTAGAGCGGATCGAAGAAAAACATCACTTGCCTTCCAATTGGGGCGGGCCGTCACCGCCCTTCCAGATTCAGTTTAGCCCCAGTCCGGGAGGTCTTGCGTCAGGCGAGTGCACCGCGTGCGGGCAGCGGATCCGAAGCGAGCTTTCGGTAGGCCTGCCGCACGGATTCGACTCTCGGCCCGCGTAGGCTGGCGAACGGCCGGTACGCGTCCGGGTCCGGCACGTGCCGCACACCCGCCGCGACGATCCAGTCCCGCGTCCTGGGGATCGGAACGGAGTGGCTGATTGGGGAATAGAGCCAGTCCGCGGGGGCTCCCGCCGATGTGAACTTCCTCAGTATCGGCTCGATCTCTGCGTCGGGAAGCGAGCCGAACACCCGGAACCAGATCTCCCCGGACACGTCTGCGAGGCCTTGCACCAACGGCACCGAGTCGACCGGATCGGTCAAGTCCGCGTTGACCACCAGGTCGGCAATCGCGTAATCGTACCTGCCGGCAGATCGCCCGAGGTGGGCAACAGCATCGGCAACGGTCAGCCGGAGCCGCCCTTGCCGCTCGTAGTACGGGATCAGGGGGTGGAACTCCCGAGCCATTCGGACCATGGCGGGATCCGCATCAACCGCGTCGAGTGCCAGATCCGGAAACTCGTGCAACAGCCCGACGGCCCCGCAACCGCCGCCCAGCCCGAGCATCAATGTCCGGCCCGACGGGTGTCGCTGTCCCGGCAGGAACCAGCCCAGCTGGTACCTGGTCTCGATCACCGGTCCCGGACCGGGAGGCAGGGTCGGATCGACATCGGCGGCCGAGGGCCGCAGGAGCGAGGCCCCCTGAAGCACGCCCCCGATCGTGAAACGGCGGGCATCGGCGGTATCGACGACCCCTACGCGGCCGAACAGACCGTCCCTCTCGAGCCTGACGGTGGGCATGGCCCTCAGTTTCCGGCTCTCGAGCCCTGCGTGGATCCCGGCATCGCGAAGTGCTCGCCGAGGTAAACACGGCGCACTTCGGGATCGGCCTGCAACTCGTCAGGGTGGCCGGACCGAAAGATCGCGCCGTCGCGGATGATGCATGCCCGATCCGTAACGCTCAGCGTTTCACGGACATTGTGATCGGTTATGACGATGCCGATTCCGTCGTTGCGGAGCCGCGACAGGATTCCCTGCAGCTCGATCACCTGCTTGGGATCAATGCCCGAGAACGGCTCGTCCAGCAGCAGGAAGCTGGGTGACAGGACCAGCGCCCTGGCGATCTCGACCCGTCTGCGCTCGCCTCCCGACAGCTGGTACCCGCGGCTGCTGCGCACCTTGTCGAGACCGAACTGCGCGATCAGGTCATCGAGCCGTTCCCGCCGCTCCGCCCTCACTAAGGGGAGCGTCTGGAGGATTGCCAGGATGTTCTCGTCGACAGTGAGCCTTCGGAAGACCGACGCCTCCTGAGGAAGGTAGCTGATCCCCAGGCGAGCCCGCTCGTACATTGGCATGTCGGTGATGTCGACATCGTCGACGAACACCTTCCCGGCATCGGGCCGGACAAGGCCGACGATCATGTTGAACGAGGTCGTCTTGCCCGCACCGTTCGGCCCAAGCAAGCCGATAATCTCGCCCCGACGGACGCTCAGCGTGAAGTCGATTACAACTTCTCGCCCGCGATAGCTCTTCGAGAGCCGCTCCGTCCTAAGTTTTTCCATCAGGCAGGCGATACCTGGTGCCGGTCGCCCGGGCTACCGGGATGCCGGGTGGTACGTATACGCGCGCTCCGCACCGCGACCAAAGACCTGAAGGCTATCACCGGAGGCCCGGAAGGTCAAACTGCCGCCTTGAGTCTCCGTCCCGTCAGGGCCCACGATCCGCGCGGGAGCTCCGGTCACGACGATCTCTGATTCGGCCAGCCGGAGCTCGGCACGATCGCCGAATCCGCGGACACCTGCCCCGTCGAGGGACTGTGCGATCCGAACAGCCCCGGTGGCAACGGCTCGCCCGGAAGCTTCGTCTCCTCCAGACCCGGGATTCGTGCGCAGCTCATCCGAGAGCACGCGCATGCCGGCTCGCCGGAAATCGACGCCTACTCGGAACACGGCCTCGCCGGCAGCCCCTTCGTAGTGCATTTCCTTTGCTCGAACCGTCACGGGCCCGGGCTGCCCACCCTCGGATGAGGGGTCCTCCATCCAGGACACCAAGACAGCACCGACGGCGCGGAGGCCGGACGACCCGCGGTCAAAGGCAATCACGTCGGCATCGATCCGGTTCTCGCGCTGCCAAACCCTGGCGCTGCCGCGGAACTCCACGGTGCTCGTCTCCGGGAGGGAGACCAAGCTGTCCGCTGAAGCATAGACGGGCTGCGGGCCGCCGAACAGGCCGTTCGGCCGCGGCTCGCTCCTAACGGGGCCCACGGAAGCCATTGACGCGGTGGCTCCGCCACGGGCCTCCAGCCGTCCGGTCTCCCGATCCACGACCACGCGCTGCGCGGTAATCACGCTTCCGCCGTCCGACACGGTTGCTGACCCTTCCAGCGAAATGAGGCTCCCCTCCAGGTCGAACCGGGCTCTTTCGGCCGCACCGCTCCGCGGCACTCCCCCGTGGTCGGGCTCCTCCTCGAAGCGGAAGGCCCCCGACTGGAGGATCCCCGCGATTTCGAACGTCCCCGGATCGAAGGCAGCCTCCAAGCTGTCGCTAACCGTTCGAAGGGACGATCGCCCCGGAGGCGGCGCGTACTGGAGCAAGCGCGCGTCGCCGGTGGCAACCAGGCTCTCGATGGCACTGTGCTCGCGGTAGCGGATCCGGACACGGTCTCCTTCCAAGGTCCGCAGAGGGGTATCAGCATCGGCCTGCGTCCGCTCGAGCACGCCCCGCTGCAAGGCTTCCACGCTCTTGATCCCTGCCGAGCCGGACCAAAGGGTGAGGCGGAGACGGTCGGACCGCAGGGTGCTGCTCGTCCGGTCGCCTGTCGTCTCCAGGGTCGCGCTGGCCGAATCGCTAGCCTCAATGGTGCGAAGAAAGCTCTGCCCTGGAACCAAGCCCGAGTCGTACCGCATGTCGACGGACTGGCCCCGCACGACAACGCGCTGCCCGGTTTCGTCCGACACGAATTGGGTCGGTCCCCTCCCGCGAATCCGCAGCAATTCGCCCTTGCTGCCGAAATCAGCCCGCAGAGTGGGTGTGACGAAGACGCTGGCGCGGCCTGAGGCCGCTTCGGTCCCCCGGACGCGAATTCCGTCGATTCGCTCGATGCGCCCTTCTACGAGCCAGAGCGTCGCTTCGGCGCACTCGATGCTGCGGGTCCCCTGGCGAACCGTGGCCCCATCGGACAGGTCGATGCGGGCACCCTGCTCGGAATAATGCAGGCTCCCGGCCCGGATCTCCGTCGGGCCGTTCGGGCCGGAGACGTCGCGACTTTCCAGCCGGACGTCGGCCAGCATCCGCAGCTCCCCCAGTCCGGCGTCGAAAACCGCTCCCAGGGAGGTGCCCACCCAGCCCTCGAAGTCATATCGAACCGCTTGGTCGGTCCGCGCCCGATTCTCGCTCGTCAGGAATGTCACTCCCGAGGTCGTGATCACGGCCGGAGGAGAGGAGCCGCTCTCGGCGATCCCGAGGGTCATGACAGTCTCGCCCTCGCTGAACAGGTCGCCGGCATCCATCAGGCGCATTGCCGCGCTCTCGACGTGGTCGCGGCTGCCAGAGTCCTCGTGGAAGATCTTCAGGGTCGCGTTCCGCAGATCGGTCCGCCGCCCATCCGCACCCTGGACCAAGCCGTCGGCCCGGGCTTCAATACGGGTGGAGTCTCCGGTCGACTGCGTCCACTGCCAGCCTTGGGACTGGGCACCCAGATCTTCGGGCAGGACCGGCAGGACATCGGGCAAGACTGCCGACGTGGCGCTGCGCGATGCGAGATAGTCGCGCAGGACCAGGGCTATGACCGCACAGGCTGCCACCAAGAGCAGCGATCGCAGCGATGCTCTCAAGTGACTTGATGATATCAGGGGGCGGCAGAGTCCCTCCCGGGCCCGCGCCACACAGCCGCCGGGCGAATCGCGATGGCGGCTTCGGCATCAGGGCAGCGCAAAAGCGACGTAGCTGCCGCCTGACTCCCCTCCGGTCTTTCCGCCGCCGGCCGCAATGACCACGAACTGGCGTCCGTCAACCTCGTAGGTCGCCGGCGTGGCGTTTCCGCCTGCCGGCAGCGTGGTCTCCCACAGCAACTCGCCCGTCCGCTTGTCGAACGCACGGAACTTCTTGTCCCGAGCGGTCGCGCCGATGAACAGCAGGCCACTGGCCGTGACGACCGGCCCGCCGTAGTTCTCCGTGCCGGTCGGCGGATGGCCTTCAGCGGCCAGTTCGGGATACTCGCCGAGCGGAACGGTCCAGTCGATCTCCCCCGTATCAAGGTTGACGGCGTTCAGAGTGCCCCACGGCGGCTTGATGGCCGGGTATCCGTCGGGGTCCAGAAATCGGTTGTAGCCGTCATGGGTGAATGGCACGTCGGCGGCCCGACCAGCCGGTTCCATTTCGATCTCCCTGTCTGCCTCGCCCTTCAGGACGAATCTGGCGATCGCAGCCGCCGCACTGTCGCTGAGCTGGGGGAACGGCGGCATCCGACCCGTCCCGCGACTGACGATCGTGAGGAATTCCTCCTCCGAAATCGAGAGGTCACGCAGGGACGGGAAGTTCGGAGGTGTCCCGCTCCGGTCGTCGAGGTGGCATGCGGCGCAGTGCCGCTGGTAGAGCCGCTTGCCGGTCACCGGGCCGCTCACGCTCCCGCGCTCCACCAGCCTGTGAATCCAAGCCATCTCGTTGACGTTCACGTACAAGAGTCCCGTCTCGGGGTCGAAGGCCTGGCCGCCCCATTCGGCACCGCCGTCAAATCCCGGGAAAACGATCGATCCCTGCAGGCTCATCGGAGTGAACATGCCCTCGCTGCGGACCTGGCGGAATCGCTTCAGGACGGCCTCGTGGGCTTCCGGGGTGCGTGTTGTCAGATCGTCCTCCTCCAGCCGCTGCCTGCCTAGGGGCGGCGGGGCCAGCGGAACGGCCTGGCTCTGCGCCAGATGCTCCCCGGGAACGTCCGAAGGGAGTACGGGGAGCTCTGTCATCGGGAACAGCGGCTCGCCGGTCTCGCGATCGAAGACGTAGACCATGCTCGTCTTGGTCGACACGGCAACGGCGTCGACCAGTTGGCCGTCGCGCTGTACGGTCACCAGGACCGGAGGGGCCGGCACGTCCATGTCCCAGATGTCGTGGCGGACGAACTGGAAGTGCCAGGCGAGTTCCCCGGTTGCCGCGCGCAGACAGAGCAAGGAGTTCGCGTACAGGTTGTCGCCCTGGCGGTTTCCGCCCCAGAAGTCGAAGGCTGCGGAACCGGTCCCGGCGTACACGAGGCCGCGATCCACGTCCAGCGCCAGGCCCGCCCACGAGTTTGCACCTCCCATGGTCTTCCAGGCATCCTCGGGCCATGTGTCGTAGCCGGGCTCGCCCGGATGCGGGATGGTGTGGAAGCTCCAGCGCAGGGCTCCGGTGCGGGCGTCGAAAGCCCGGATGTCGCCGGGAGCGCTGGGCAGACTCTCGCTGACTACGCTCCCGACGATTAGCAGATCGTTGAACACAACGCCAGGCGTGCGCAAGCTGACGGACAGTACCGTGGCCCGGGGCTGCAGATTCTCCCGCATGTCGATCGCTCCACCGTTGCCGAATCCCCCGACTGGCTCCCCGGTTCTGGCATCCAAGGCGTACAGCAAGTGCTCGACGCCGGTGTAGATCCGCGAGTCCTCGCCGTCCCGCCAGTGCATGAAGCCGCGGTTCTGCGTTCGCCCCTCGAATGGGACGCCGTCCACCTCCAGCCTCCGCGTCCAGACCTCCTCGCCCGTGGCGGCATTCAAGGCGAACATCCGCCCGTTGGGACTCATCCCGAAGAGGAGCCCGTCCACCGCCAGGGGGTTGGTCTGGATCTGCGATCCGGGGAACTCGTCGCCCGTGTCGTACTGCCAAGCGACCTTGAGGCCGGCCACGTTCCCGGGATGGATCCCCTCCAGGCGGGAGTAGCGACGCTGTTCTGGGCCGCCGCCGTACACATCCCAGGCTTGGTAGCCGGTGCTGGGACGCTGGCGGCCGTCTCCACACGCCAAGACCGACAAACACGCCAGCACCACGGTGAGCGAACGCATAGCCCGACATTCTAGCGCCAGCAAGGCCGATTCGGGCACTCGGCACGGGCAGCGGGCTGTTGATCCCTGGATGACGGGTCCGGGCGGCGGTGGCTCGCGCAGTTCGATGACCATCGATGTGCGGTGCGTACTCCGGCGGACGATGGGCCGCCATCCGTCCAAGCCGACTCGTTCCCTCTACGGCAAGGGTTCTAAGCTGGATGGAAAGGAAATCGGAGGGTCGTCGAGACAATGCTCGTTGAGGAACAGATTCAAGCAAGACAGGAACGAGCCAAGGAAGCCATCAAGCGGATCGTCGAGAGGCCTCGCGGCAAGCCGTACGGCGACTACAGAGTGCTGTCGACGAGCGGCGGTGAGTACCGCGTGGCGATGCGCGGGCCCGGCCTCTTCGACAACTACTGCACCTGCCCGGACTTCGCACGGAACACGTTGGGGACCTGCAAGCACATTGAGAGCATTCTGAACCGTCTGCGCAACCGATACCGGAGCAAGCTCGCCCAAAGGAGCTACGAGCGGACGAGGGCTTCGCTGTCCCTGCTGTACGGGGAACAACTCGACGTGAGACTGCGATTGCCAGACACCCCGGATCCGGAGTTGCGGAGAATCTCTGACCAGTACTTTGACGCATCGGGGCGGTTGCTCGCCGACGCGTACCCGCTCTTCGACCGTGTTCTGGGAGAACTTCGGGCGGCAGACGGAGCTGCCGTCATCTACAGTGACGTGCTTGATCACGTCGACCGAGTCAACGAACTGAACTCCGGACTCGAGTGGGAAGCGGAGCAGCTTCGCTCCCTTGAGGCCGGAAAGGCAATCCTTCAGGATCTGGTCAACGTTCCGTTGTTTCCGTACCAAGTCCGCGGCGTCCTGTTCGCGGCGAGCCGGGGTCGCGTCGTGCTCGCCGATGACATGGGACTCGGAAAGACGGTCCAGGCAATCGCCGCCGCCACGCTGCTGAAGCGCAGGCACGGCATCGAAAAGGTCCTGGTCATCTCCCCGGCCTCGGTGAAGTACCAGTGGAAGACCGAGATCGAGAAGTTCACCGCGCTGCCTGTGCAAGTGATTGACAGCGACAAGCGGATTCGTACGAGGCGGTACCGCGAGCCGGCGTTCTTCAACCTGATCAACTACGAGCTCGTGCGCTACGACATGCTGGAGATCCAGGCACTGGCTCCGGACCTGGTCATCCTCGACGAAGCGCAGCGGATCCGGAACTGGACGACCAAGACGGCCCGATCGGTCAAGCAGATCAAGAGCCGCTACGCTTTCGTCCTGACCGGAACGCCGCTCGAGAACAAGCTGGAGGAGCTGTACTCCGTCGTGGAATTCGTGGACGGGCGCGCCCTCGGACCGGCCTTTCGCTTCCTGCACGAGCACGTGGAGCTCTCCGAAACAGGCAAGTTGGTGGGCTACAAGGGCTTGCACCAATTGCACGAGCAACTCAAGCCAGTGCTCATCCGCCGCAAGCGCGATGAAGTTCTGCACGAGCTTCCGTCGCGAACCGACCAGATCTTCCGGGTGCCCCTCACCCAGGCACAGGCCGAACCCTATGCAGAGCAGAACGAGATCCTGGGACGGCTGATGCACAAATGGCAGCGCCAAGGCTGGCTCTCGGAAGTGGACCTCCGCAGGATCACCTGCTGCCTACAGAACATGAGGATGCTCTGCAACTCGACATTCCTGTTCGACAAGGAGACGAACGAGTCGCCCAAATTGGAGGAGTTTCGGGAGGTCGTGCGCGAGCTGGCTATTGTGGAAAACCGCAAGATCGTGGTCTTCAGCGAGTACGAGCGCATGACGCGACTGGCCGGGAAGGAACTGGAGCAGCTGGGGATCGAGTACGTCTCGCTGCACGGGATGGTTCCGAGCCACAAGAGGGGCGCCCTCATGGACCGTTTCCGGACAGACCCCGAGTGCATGGTGTTCCTTTCGACCGATGCGGGTGGCGTCGGGCTCAACCTGCAGTCGGCCTCCGCGGTCATCAATTTCGAGCCGCCGTGGAATCCGGCCCGGCTCGAGCAGCGCATCGGCCGCGTTCACCGGATGGGACAAACCCAGCCCGTGCAGGTAATTCACATGCTGACCGAGAACAGCATCGAGGAGCGCGTGTGGGAGACCATGCGGCTCAAGAAGGAACTCTTTGTGGGCCTCTTCGACGACGCTGCCGACTCGGTGAGCTTTGAGCACCTGGGCCGATCAAACATGCTCAAGGTGGTCGAGGAGGTCATGGCCGACATGATGCCGGAGGATTCGAAGGCTGAGGTTGTAGCAGGGGACCTCGAGGCAGACGAAACAGGGCACGGCCCAGACGAGGCAGCCGAGTCCGAGGGGACGCACACCGATGACCTGTCCGGCCCGGACGTCCCGGAGCAGCCTTCGGGGCAAGATAGTCCGCCGCCGAAGTCCGAGCCGCCCAGCCCTCCGGGCCAAGTCGATCTCGGGGAGGCATTGGCGGGACTGATCACTGCTGGAACACGAGTTCTGGAGTCTCTCACCGTCCCCCCCGCAGTTCCAGGGGAGAGCCCTGCCCACGCGGCGCGCGACAGGCAGCCTCCCGACCTAAGCGGGATCGTTTCGGGTCTCGTTCGGACGGACCCCCAGACCAAGCGGAACGTCCTGGCAATCCCGCTGCCTGCGGACCTCGACACGGACCGCATCGGACGTGCTGTCAGCGGTCTGCTTGCGGGACTATCAAGAGGTCGCTGAGGAGCGATCACCAGCGAAACGCACGACAATGCCGGATTGGCTTGTCGCAATCGACCTCAGTTCAGTGCTCGGTACGGCTGGAGCCGGAGAGTGAGGCCCGTGCCGAGTGAATTGGCGTGAGTTCCACGAGCGAGGCTTCGCCATTTTTGTTGAACGATTGTCGGAGAGAGACTCAGAAGCAACTCCGGCCTCGAGACCCCCTCGATCAACAAGGGCACGAGGCACTCCCGCTTGAACCAGGGATCATATGTGGTCACGGACCGTTGCGGACGGGTCAGCCGGAGGGGCCCTGCCGTTCCTCGAAGTAGTGCGCCACGGCCCCCCGCTTCGCCGCGCTTCCTTGAGCAGCGGATCACCACCGCCGCCGACCTGCACGCAGCGCTCCGGGCGACCGCCTCGGTGAAGGCGTCGGCGCGGCCGAGCGCGGTGGCCAGAGCCTCGACACGCACTCCGCGGCACGTAGCAACGATCCGCAGATCAACATCGACAGGATCGAGCACCGCGTGTTTGCCGGCACCGGACACATGGTCGATCCGCAACGAATCCCCGAACGCTGGAGATACTCCCTGTCCAACCTGCGCCGCACGGCAGAGCGATTCGACCAGCTCCGGCTCCTCGGCAATTCCGAACGTGACAATTTCCACCTGCCCAGGCCTGTCGAGCAATGTCGACGGGAGAAAGGGAAAATTCGCTAGCAGATCGCCAATCCGGTCCCATGGTGCGCAAGTTGGCTGCGGGGGCTTGCCCACAGACAGGGCGAACTGCGGCGCCAGGAGGCCATGTCAGCCCGCAAGCGATGACGGCCCCGAGTCGCCATGCCGCTTCCCGCGGATTCCCGTACCCGTGAGACCCCGCGGCGATTGCGGAAGGCACGGCTGCACCGGCACGGCGCACGTGCAGAGCCGGGACGTATTCCTTCCGAGCACGGTCGTCCCCGTGTGGGGCCGGGGCGGATCGGATCGCTTCGTTGCGCACCTGCGAGCGTCGCTGGCTCGACCCCAGAGTGAGTCCGATGGCAGGAGGCCACGCCGGAGGTTGCCGACACAGCTTTCCGCACTTCCTCAATAACGCCGGCTACCGCGGCGCGCAAATTGGCAAGTGGCATCTGGGGGAAAGGGACCCGGGTCTCTTCGATGCCTGGAAGAGCTTCAACTCGCAGATCCACCATTGGCTCGGCGAGCCCTGCAAGTCACCCTACAGGCCCGCCATTCAGACCGAACGTGCCGTCGAATTTATCGACAACAACACAGATCGGCCCTTTTCTTGTATCAGTCCTATAACCTGTCACTTGAGCCGGGCAACCCCCCGAAAAGGGCCCATGAAACTCACAAGGGCATGAACGTTGAGCTTGAAGAGTACTGCGCTTCAGTCACGGCGCTCGATGAAGAGATCGGGCGAATGATCGATGTGTTGCGCCGCAACAATGTCCTCGACAACACGTTTATCATCCTCACCACAGAGCACGGCAGCACGTGGACCGATCGCCTTGGCACAGTAGCCAGGACGAGCTTCCGATACGACGAAGCCGCCCGTCTGCCGCTGATCATGCACTACCCCAGATTCCTTCCCGCCGGGGTCGTCGGGCAGTCCGGCGTCAGTTCCGTGGGCCCCATGCCGACGATCATGCATGCCAGCGGCCTCTGTTCCAGGCTCGACGAGGAATACTAGGATCGCAGCGTGATCTCCGACCTGCTGAGCGGACGAGACGAATGGAAGCGGGAGATCGTCATCCAGAACATCTCGCAACGAGGCATCGACGGAATCCTGTTCGAGGAGCGCGTCCTGCGTAGCGAGCGCTGGAAACTAATCCTGCGCGACTTTGCGGCGAGGCCTGACAAGGCCGTTGACGGGTTGTACGACATGGAGATGGAGAACGATCCCGGCGAGACGAACAACATGTTCTCAGAACGGCAGGACCTCGTAATGGAGCTTGCGGGGAGGCTCGGCAAGTGGGGCGACCAGCACGGAGATGCGCTGGCTGTGAAGTTAGGCCGGA
>CAYWUV010000148.1:0-13701 GCA_964461235.1 uncultured Bryobacterales bacterium
TGTCGAGCCATGACGAGACTTCGTCGAGATTCTCCGGACGGTTCGCCACGTGGAGGCCGATGAACGTGGTGTTCGGATGCCGCTCGATGACCCGGTTGCGAGCGTCGAGCAATTCCGCTTTCGCAGGGAAGTCCTCCCCGTAGAACGACCAGTCTGGGTGATTGCCCAGTTCCTCCCAGCGCTCGTTGAAACGGTCGGTCGGAATGAAGAAGGCATCGGGGTCAGCAACGTGGATGAAGACCGGGAACCCCAGCTGGCCAGCGGCATCCCACATCGGGTCGAAGCGGGGATCATCGATCTTCACCAGCGCGCCCTGCTGCCCCGCTTCCCGTTCGGACTCGACAAATCCGCCCTCACGTAGGTAGAGCCCGAGTGTCTTCGAGATCTTGAGGCCGATCGCGCCCTGCTCCTTGGCACGGGCCAATTCCTCGGCCTGCCACGTTGGGTAGTCCGGGTCGTTGAGCCGGCCATAGGTCGGGACCGTGCACGTGATCAGCTGGCCAGGGTGCTGCTGCACCATTTCGGCGACGGTGTGTTGGAGGCCGTCTCCAGCCCCGCCGGTCAGATTGACGAGAGTCTGGATATTGAGCTCGTCCATCCACTGGCCGATCTGCTGGAGGCGTTCGGCCGCAGTCCCTTGCAGAGCGTCGTTGGGGCCGGGCGTTCGCCGGAACACCGACGAAACGTGGGTGTGCATGTCGATTGCCGGGAATCGCGAGGATGCGACCTCGTGCTCCTCGATGACTAGCATGCTCCTCGGCTGGTAGTCGGCGAGGGCCAGCTGGGCAGCGGGCGCCGTACTATTGGCTGCTTCCTGTTGCGGCTGTGAGCAGGCCGCCGAGAGCGCGCCCGCGGCGGCACCCCCACGCAGGAAGGAACGGCGAGAATGGGACATGGATTTTGCCTCCTGATGCGTTCGGGGGCCTCTTGGGTGACGGCACAGCGCAAGTCGCATGAGCCGGTCGATCGACCGTCGGATGGCACGCACTGCCGGACCCCGCAATTGGGTGGCCGAGAGGCCTGCGGGGTCCCGTCGGGCGATCGACTCCTCATCGCAGTCTAGAGATCCGCTCGCGAGAAGATTGTACACCCGGACTCCCGGCGGTCCGACATAGGATGAGTCATTTTGTTGGCCCCTTGCCCCGCAAGAACGGACCAGTCCGACCGTGAGGTGAGTCAGATGGCTCCGAACCGGAACCGGTCTCCGATTGGACTCGCCAACGGACGTACGTATTCGACGAATTCCGGCGTTACGTCCGACCCCGAAGCAGCGATCCAGGCATGCGGCACAAGCCGTTCCGCATTCGCGACCGTCGCCAACGGCGTCAGGAATGTCTCGCAGCCGTACGGGTCCGACGAGACGCGTCGGAGAGCGACCATCACACCGCCGGAACCGGAGACTGCGGCCTCGACGGCAGCCCTGCCGCAGCGGTAGGACTCCTCGGCGTCGGTGGCCGAAACGGCGAACGAGCACGACCGACCCAGCAAACCCGGCTTTTCTGATCGCGCCCGTAGGCCGGTCATGGCGGAGATCCCCTCTGCGAGCACGTGGCCGAGGTTCCGCGCTAGCTCGTGCTGGGCGATCCCGGCCCGGTCAAGGGCTGCCCCGAAGGGACTGCCTGCCGGGTCGCGCAGACCCTCGCATGCGACGACGACGGCACGACCCAAGCGTCCGACTCGGCTTGCCACATCCTGGCAGATCGCCTCGATTGTCGGCGGACGCTCGGGAAGATAGATGAGGTGGGGGGCGTCGTCAGGGCCCTGCCGGGCCAGTGCTGTCGCTCCCGCCACCCATCCCGCATTGCGTCCGATTGCCTCAACGATCGTCACCGGGGAGCGCAAGGCTCGGTTGTCCTCCCCTATGTCGCGTGTGGCTAGGGCATAGAACCGCGCTGCCGACCCGAACCCGGGGGAGTGATCGGTGACCATCAGATCGTTGTCGACGGTCTTGGGGACGCCGATGACGCGTAGGTCGGGATGCTGGCGTTCGGCAAGTTGAGCGAGCATCCACGCGGTTCCCATCGAGCCGTTGCCTCCGGTGTAGAAGAGGCAATCAACGCGTTTTCGGCGAAGCTGGGCAAGCAGCCTTCCTGCTGCGACCTCGCCGAGCTTGACCCGGCTCGACCCAATCGCGGAGCCGGGAGCGGTGCGCAGCGCCCGGACCCACGCAGAGTCCGAGCCCGACAACTCGATCCAGTCGCCTGCAACCAGACCCTCAACGCCGAAACGTGCTCCAAACAGGCGGCTCTTGCCCGGGGCATCGGTCCACGCTTCGATGATTCCCGCAAGGCTGGCGTTCAGGACAGCGGTTGGGCCCCCGCTATGGACGACCAGCGCTCGCGTTTCGCCTGGCATGTGTCGGCTGCGAAACCCCGCAACACGGGGCTCAACAACTATATCCCGGTACCTGAATTGGCTTTGGCCCGCAGGTCTTGGGCGCTTCCCGAATCTCGCAAGGTACCACCGTCGTGCTTGCCCCCTTGAGTGGCTGCCACACCTAGGGCAAGAGAGCGCAGTTGCAAGACTGTCCGTTTCTCCCATCGAGCGCAGTCGGTCGGAACCCGCTCGGCGAATGGGGTCATCGGTCAGAGCATCCTCGCTGCCGGGTACCTACGCCACGGTCGGCGTTTCGGTCGGACTGCCCCCCGGCCGCATCGACGAACCGGTATTGCATCCTGAAACGCCGTCCTGTCGCATGTGCGGCACGGACCGGATTGCTGCCGCCCCCTTTGCTACACTTCGGCCTTCGAACTCAATCCCCGCCTGGAGCCTCCCGTATCTAGGGCGAGTTCGAGTAACGACAGCAAGGGTGTGACTTCGGCCGCAGGCAAACGCCTCTTCGACGCCTTGTCTCAAGATGCGAGGCAGCAGGGGTGGCAGCACACTTTTACGGAGATCTTCCAGCAGCCCGAGCTTTGGCGGCAAACTGCCCAACTCTCCGCTTCTGCCGCTGGCCGTCGTATTGAGGAGATCCGCCGGAACGAGTTCGTTGTGCTGACCGGATCGGGAAGCTCGCACTATGTCGGCGAGTGCATTGCCCCAGCCATCCAGCGCCGCAGCGGACGCGCCGCTCTGGCCCTTGGCAGCGGCGAGTTGGTGCTCGCCAGACAGGAGTTGCTTCCTCCGCACCGACCGCTCATGCTCGTTTCATTCGCGCGCTCCGGGAACAGCCCCGAGAGCAGCGCCCTGATTTCGTCTTGCCTCGAGCAGGAGCCTTCCATCGAACATCTTGCGGTGACGTGCAATCCCAGCGGCAACGTGGTTCGGCAGTGGGGGTCGGGCGAGGAGCAGCGGGTCACCGTTCAAGTTCTGGATCCCAGAACGTGTGACAAGAGTCTCGTGATGACGAGCAGCTTCACCAACCTGGCACTGGCGGGATTGGTCCTAGGCTACGCAGGATCCCCGAGAGCCTATCTCCGGCATGCCGAAACGTTGGTTGCCGTAGGGCTGGATCTGCTTGAAGGCTGGCTGGAACGCCTTGAATCGATCGCCCGGCAACCGTTTGCCCGCTTGATAGCGCTGGGAAGCGGAGGGCAGTTCGGGACGGCTCGCGAATCCGCCTTGAAGATGCTGGAGATGACCGACGGACGCGTAGCCACGCAGGCGGAGTCGTGGCTGGGCTTCAGGCACGGACCGATGTGCGCGTTCCAGCAAGACTGCCTTCTAGTGCTGTTCCTTTCCGGCGAGAGGGTGAAGCGGGCGTATCAGCTCGATGTGCTGCGGGAAATCCGGAAAAAGGGCCTCGACGGGACCGTCTTGGCTGTTGGACGGGATATACCCCGGGAGCTGCTGTCGGACGAGGACTTGCTGGTCGATCCGCCGGGTCTGGCGGAACTGCCCGACGAGTGGGCCGCGATCGCGGGAACCGTCGTGGGACAACTCCTGGGGTTTTTCCGATGCCTCGAGGAGGGCCTGCAGCCGGACCAGCCGGCGGGGAGCGGTGCGATCAGCCGGGTCGTTCCCGAGTTCCGGCTCTATCAGGCCTGACGCATGAGGATCCTGGTTGCAGGCGAGCTCAATCCTGACCTCGTCCTCGCCTCCCTGACTTCCGCACCGGAGCCGGGACGGGAGGTCGTAGCACGCGATTTCGCCTTCCGGATGGGAAGCTCGTCGGCGATCTGCGCCTCGGGCTTGGCCCAGCTGGGCAACGACGTCGCGTTTCTTGGCAAGGCCGGTGACGACGTATTCGGACGGTTCTGTGTGAAGCAACTGGCCGACGCCGGGGTTGATGTCAGCTTGGTGTGCGCCGACCCGTCGTTACAGACGGGCGTGACGGTCTCGATCAGCGATCGCGACCGTGCTCTCGTTACCTATCCGGGGGCCATGGAGAGACTGCGTGCCGATGATGCCACCGACGGCCTGCTAGCCCGATTCCGTCATCTGCATGTTTCCTCCTACTTCCTGCAGCGGGGGCTGAAACCCGGACTGCCCAGCCTCTTCCGCCGGGCTCGGGCGCTTGGGCTGACCACCTCGTTCGATCCCGGGCACGATCCCTACAACGAGTGGGGCGACGAGATTCGCGATGTGTTCCGCGACACAAGCTTGCTGCTCCTCAACGAGGTTGAACTCGAACTGACTATCGGCAGTGGGGATATCGACCAAGGCTTGGCCCGGCTCGCAACGGATTCCACGACAGCGGTCGTCAAGCTGGGCTCCCGGGGAGCCGCCGCACTGGATGCAACTGGTGTGATCCAGAGAACGCCGGCGATGAATGTTGACGTACTCGACACGACAGGGGCCGGCGACTCCTTCAATGGCGGATTCTTGCACGCTTGGCTGCGCGGCTGGAGCCTCTCCAAGGCACTACGGTGCGGGGTGGTGTGCGGCAGCCTCTCGACGCGAGGTCTGGGAGGGTGCGAAGCGCAGCCGAACGCGGAAGAGTTGGAGGAGTGCCTTATGCGATTCGAGGCAACGGCCCGATGAGATCAATGTGCCGCATCATCCCGGCACGTGACGTTTGATCCCGACTCTCGGACAAAATCTGCGGTCGTGCAGTCCGCTCCGGCTCCGGTTTGTCGGGGTTGGGGACCGGCGTTTGTATCGCCTCGACATTTCCCTCGGCATGGATAGAGTGGCAATTCCGGCCGTGTGCGATGTCAATTCGGCCGTTCTGGATCGCGCCAAGACCTGGATTGAGGAGACTGGCAAGCCCACGTCCAAGTTCTACGACAGGAGTCGCACGGACTTCGAGCGCATGTGCGAGCGGGAGGACTTGGACTGCATCATCTGCTCGACCTCGTGGAAGCGGCACGTGCCGGTCCTGCTGGCGGCCATGCGCAACGGGAAGAATGCGGTCTCGGAAGTGCCCTTGATCCCAGACCCTGGACGAGGCCTGAGAGATCGTCGAGACGCACGAGAAGACCGGCCTGCGGGCAACGCTGGGGTTCAAGGCGATTCATTCGACGCTGACGAACGTGGTCACCAGAGCGTTTTGGGTGACTTCATCCACACCGAGAGCGGCTAGGTGCACGACTTGCGGCGGGTCAAATTCCCGGGGGCAGCGAGCCGTGGCGGCTGCAGCACGCCATCGACCGCAACGGCAAGCTGTATCCGGATCATCCGATGAACCGCATCATGCTGGCACTCGACATCAACCACGGGACCACTTCGCGCAGCTGGTCTCGGTCAATTCCCTGGCCGTGGTGCTGAACGAATACGCCGCATCCCGCTATGCCAGCGACCACCCCTTCGCCAGCGAGCAGATGGCGCAAAGCGATGACAACGCCACGTTGATCCGGACCGCGGGCGGCAAGCTGGTGACGCTAGACTTCGCCACCAATACCCCGAATCCGCCGTTCCTTTGCCGCTTGCAAGGGACCAAGGGGGTCGACTTCGGCGACCGCCACACGCCGCGCGCAATTCCCTGATCTACCTCGACGGAATCAGCCCGCAGGAGTACAGGTGGGAGCCGGTCGGGCTGTGGCTGGAACAGTTCCACCATCCGATGGAGAGGGACTACAATCCTCCGCCACAGACTTGGATCCGGGGACACGGCGGATGAGCCGCCCACACGCCCTTGAAGTGGCGTTGGCTGGTCCTGTCCTTCAACGAGGGACGGATGTCGGACTGCGATGTCCATGATTCGGTGACCAGCAGCGCGATTTCGGCTCTCAGCGAGCAATCTGTCGCGAGCGGCTCCCAGCCAGTGCAGTTTCCCGACTTCACCTGTGACGGGCAGAGGGGCCGGCCCCGATTGGCATTGGCCTAGTGTTTGTTGCAGGAGGAGTCTGCTCCGCCAGTTCATGGAGCTCGGACTCGCTCCGGGAAGATGGGTCGGTAGCGACCGATGATGCCGCAACGTCTCGCGGGTGCATTGTTGTCAGCCGATGGACGTTGCGTCGGTCTTCTCAGGGAAACGCTGCGAATCGCCCTGAGTTTCGTGAACCGGCCAGCGCATCCCTCCGGTGGCAGTGCAGGGGGGTGCCGTTCGGGCGCATGCTATCGTGAGCTTCGGAGTGTGCCTTCGGGCGTCAATTTCGCGCATCCTAACGGGTCGTCCCCTTCCTCAGACCAAGCCGGTAGCACAGGTCAGCACCTCGCTCCCAGTCTGCCTTCTTGCTGTGATATCGAGTGCCAGCCTCTTGGCACAGGGGATGGGCAGTTCCATCAAGGCGTCACCTCGTTTTTCTCCCAAAGCGACCATCGATATCTCCGCCCCGAGAACTAACTTTCGCGACGTTGCATCGTTGATGGGGCTGACCGGAGTCAATGTCTACGGCGGAGAGACCCGCAAGCGTTACATCTTGGAAATGACCGGGAACGGGGTCGCCGTCATGGATTTCGACGGCGACGGATGGCGGGACATTCTCCTCGTTAACGGAACACGATTCGGCCTTCCGAAGCAGGGCAATGTCCCAAGCCACTACCTGTATCGCAACAAGGGAGACGGCAGGTTTGAAGATGTCAGTGCTTCCTCGGGGCTCGGTGGCGACGAATGGGCTCAAGGCGTCTGTACTGGCGACTACGACAACGACGGCCACACGGACTTGCTGATCACGCACTACGGGCACAATCGCCTGTACCGCAATACGGGGGGCCGTTTTGAAGAGGTCACTGAAGAGTCCGGTCTGCCTGTCGCAGGGGAGAGATGGGCGACTGGCTGTGCGTTTCTTGATTATGACCGGGACGGTCGCCTCGACTTGTTCATTTCAAACTACGTGCAGTTTCGGCCCGAAGGAGCGCATGGCCCAGGCGACACCCCTTTCTGTTTCTGGAAGGGCGTCGCGGTATTTTGTGGTCCGCGTGGCTTTCCGGGCGGAACGAACCTGCTCTATCGCAATGAGGGCTCGGGTCGGTTCCGTGACGTGAGCGATCCCGCAGGTGTCGTCCTGCCGGGGTTGCATTACTCGCTCGGTGTCGTAGTCTCCGACTTTGACGGTGATGGTTGGCCCGACATGTACGTCGCTTGCGATTCGACGCCTAGCATCCTTTACCGCAACAACGGAGATGGCACCTTCACCGACGTGGCGGTCGAAGCGGGGACCGCTTATGGGGACTCCGGCCAGGAAGAGGGGAGCATGGGCGTAGCAGCTGGAGACTACGACAACGACGGCCATATTGACATTGTCAAGACCAATTTCATGAACGAGACTTCCACTCTTTACCGAAATATCGGCGATTGGTTCTTTGATGATGTGACGATCTCGGCTGGCCTTGGTGTCAACACGCAATATGTTGGCTGGGGAGTGGAATTCTTGGATTTCGACCAAGATGGCTGGAAGGACATCCTGATCGTTAACGGGCACATCTATCCCGAGCTCAGCAGGGCCGGCAAGGACGAGGACTACGCCCAGAGCAAGATCCTCTATTGGAATCTTGGAATCGGTGCCTTTCGCGACCTCGGTGCAATGGCAGGGAGCGCACTGGCAACTCCGCGGGTGGCACGCGGATTGGCGGTAGGAGACCTGGACGGAGATGGTGCTCTGGAAGCCGTAGTTGGCAATATGAACGGCTCTCCCTCGGTTCTTCGCAACGAATCTACCGGGGGCAATGCCATTCTGGTTGAGCTGGTTGGCAGCCGGTCAAATCGCAGCGCAATCGGATCGCGATTGACCGTCAGATCGGGCGGCTTGCTGCAGGTGAATGAGGTGCGCAGCGGATCGAGCTACGCTTCGCAGTCGGACCTCCGCCTTCACTTCGGCCTCGGGAAGTCGGCAGTTGTGGAAGAGATGGAAGTTCGCTGGCCGGATGGCTCGACCGAAGAGTTTTCGGATGTTGCCGCCAATCAGGTCGTCACGATTCGCGAAGGGGCCGGAATCGTGAAGGAAGCTCCCTTCAAGCCTCGACAGTGAACCGTACTCCTCGCACGCGATCCGATGCGCTTCGGTCGTACAAAGGCGAAGTGGGTCCGTGCCTTCTGGCTGCTGCCACAGTTCTCCTGTCTGCGAGGCGCGAGCGCAAGGGGTGCGATCTCAACTGTCCGGGGTCACGCCGGGTGTACGACATCAAAGTGATTTTTTGGGTTTCCGAGCCATCGAGCGTCCAAGGCAGCGGAACGTGCATCATGAGTGGGCAGTGCGGTAGGCCCAGAAGTCCTCATAGAGTCCACTGAGGATACAGCAGCGCAAGGCGGCGATGGCATTGGCCCCATCCACCGTCCAGTGCATCCCCGAGCGCTTCAGGCGCGTAGCGAGGGCGGTTTTGCAGCCGGACTCGACCACGCCGGAAGCGACGCACAGCCCGCGCGCTCGGAAGTCGGCGTATTGCATGCGCTCTCGGTTGTGCGCGATGTACTCGGCGCACTGGGCGGCCTCCTCGCAACTGGCGGCGTGGGAGCGCAGGACGGCAAGCACGTCGTCGAGGCAGCCGTCATCCAGCTCGTCGCAGCGCACGTCGGCCCACAGCCGAGCCTGGTCGGAATCGCCGGGGAAGAGCGCTTTGGACACAGCATGAAGATGTTCTTTCGCGTGGAAAAGATCCACGATCTGGATCGCCCCCGGGTAGTCCTCGCCCGCGATCCTCCAGATCCACAGAGCGCCGTCGCCGAGCACGACGCGGCGCTGGGCTTGCGGGAAGCCGCGCCGCTCGGCCTCGCGGCGCACGCGTTGCGCGAAGACGCTCGGCTCCGGGTCGGTGTCGCGGCTGGCGGCGCTCTCGATCGCGGCCGAGTAGCTGGCCGAGCCGGGGTCGCGCATCGGGCGGCCGGTCTTGGGGTGGCGGGACTCGGCCGTCCACACGACCACCAGCTTGGCCTCGCGGGTCTTGGCGGAGCCGTCGGGTTGCTTGCCGGCGCGGTCCGCGGTCTCGCTGGAGCGCACGGGCAGGCCGGTGCCGTCCAGGCCCAGGTACATGGTCGGGGCGGAGGGACCCTCGGCGGGGAAGGCCCCGGCGCGCTCGGCAGCGGCGACCTGCTGCCCGAGCGCCTCGGCACAGCGCTCGACCTGCTTGGCCGCAACGCGCACGCCGGCCAATTCGGCGAGCAGGTCGGAGGACTCGGCGAAGCTGGCCAGAGCAGCGGTCGAGCCGGTCATGCGCAGCACGCCGGGGGAGAGGGAGGACCCGTCCAGGCCGAGGGCGGCGTCGCGGGGGCAGCAGCCTGTGCGGCAGAGCGGGCAGTGGTAATAGGCGCGCTGGAGAGTCAGCGGGCCCAGCACGGTTTCGAAGGTCTTGGGACGGCGGCCGGCGTAGCGGGCGGGCCGGGCGCAGTCGGGGCAGGGCCGGAAGGGGCCGCAGAAATCGGAGAGGTCGGCGTCGAGGCGCTGCTCGACGGCGCGGGCGGCGAGTCGCAGGGCGCTGCGGCGGACGGCGGTTTCAGCAGCCTCGAAATCGATGCTGGCGTCGGGGCCGGTGCCGACGAAGCGGTCGACTTCGGCGCGGATATCGGGAGCGAAGCGCTGGCTCAGCGTTTTTTTTTGGGAATTACAGACGTGAGTACCGAAATCGCAGATTTGGGCAAACCAGAGCGAGGGGGTACAACATGCTGTGATTGCCGGTCCTCGGAATGGCAAAGGTAATTATCTCTCCCGTAAGCATCTGAACCGACAGACAGCGTGCCTTGACGGGAGGTTTGGCCCAGACGCTTTCCGCACCGCCGACTGGCAAGCCGGCCATTCCAATTGTCGTTCGACAGGCGTCTGCGCAAGACCCGCTACAGCGGGAAGTGGTGCCTGCTCTCCGGGTGTGCCGCCGCGGCCAGCCGCTCGTTCAGGCCGCCACGGCCCCGCTCGCCTGGCCCGCCAGCTGTTGCCACGTCAGAACCCGGCCCACCAAGCCGCGCGCCAGCCGCCGCATCTGCTCCGCCGTGTCCAGGTTGCGCACGTTGTGCCGCCCGCTGAACTCGGCCAGGTAACGGCCCAGGTGCTGCCGGCTCATGTGGTGGTACGTCCCGTAGTAGCCGCGCTTGAACAGCGCCCAGAATGACTCGATGGAGTTGGTATGCACCTCGCCGCGGACATACTCGCCGGCCGAGTGGTTGACCGCCTCGTGGGCGAATTCCGTCAGCGACACGTAGGCGGCCGCCTCGTCCGTGTGCACGGCTGCGCCCGGGCGGGCCTGCGCGCGCACAAAGCGCTGCAGGACCGCCTTGCTGGTGCCCGCGACCGGCTCGGCAGCGACCGCCCCGGTGGCCCGGTCGCGCGCCCCGGCCACCGGCTGCTTGCCGACCGTCCCGCGACCGGCGCGCAGCTTCTTGCGGGCGTGCTTGTTGCGCTCCTTGCCGCCGACGTAGATCTCGTCGACCTCGACCGGCCCGGCGAAGAGTCCGCCCGGGCGGGCGAAGCCGGCGCGCAAGCGATGGCCGAGATGCCAGGCGGACTTCTGCGAGATGCCGAGTTCGCGGTGCAGTTTCATGCTGGCGACGCCCTTGATGGAGGTGCTCAACAGGTAGATGGCGAGGGCCCAGGTCTGGTAGCCGAGCTTGGAGTCGGTCATGACCGTGCCGGTGCGGACGGAGAAGTGCTTGTCGCAGGGACGGCAGCGGTAGGGCATGGAGGGATGGCGGCAGCCGACCAGGACATGGGAGGAGCCGCAATGCGGGCAGAGGGGACCGTCGGGCCAGCGGATGGAGGCGAACCACCGCTCGGCGGTGGGATCATCGGGCAGGAGACGGATGATTTCGGCCAGGGAGATGCCTTTACGGAACCATTTGCCGGGGCCTTTCTGCTTGATTTTGCGACCTTTCATTACTCTCTAAGGATACCAAAATATACGCTATATATCAATAGAAAATGCGAGAAAATATCTCCCTTTATTCGTCTATCGGTACTCAGGTCTGTAATTCCCTTTTTTTTGGCCTGATCGGCGGTGGCGGAGGCGCTTTGGGTGAGGCGAGCCTGGCAGAGTTGCTCGCTGACCTCGACGAACTCGGCCGTCAGCGAGCGGAAGCGTTGGTACTCGGCAACCTGTTGGCGGGTGCGCTCCAGGGCCTGTGGCGGAATGGAGCGGGTGACGGTTTTGCCGCCGGACTTGAAGGTGAGCGACCAATAGGGGCCGTGGCCGGGGTGGTCGGGGTCGGAGCACTGACAGCCGGGCTTATGGCAGCGGAGGAAGCGACGGTTGAGAGAGCCGGGACGGAGTTCACCGACGGAGGCGAGTTGGGCCTGGATCTGGTCGAGGCGGAGTTGCAGGGCAGAGGGGTCGAGGGGAGCGGGCAAGGGGCCTCCTTCCTTTCAGTCCATATTACTGAAAGAAAGGGTGGCACATAACCCCTGCAGTCTAAGGGCGATGTCAAACCTACCGGTTCGCTACCACAGTCAAGTCGTACACCCGGTCACGCCTCAACACTTGGCTTGCAGACGCGGTCCTGCGATGATCTACGGTATTCCGTCCGGCTCCGAAATCCCTGCGATGATACAGAGGAGAATGGCTGGTGCAGGACTTCGCAAGAGGGCTTAGGGCTGCATCATTCGATATGGCAGTCGGGGGGCCTCCTGGCGACGTTGAGCGGCCTCGTCCCGTTGGCGCGTAGACAATGCATGATGGACTTCGCGCTCCAACTTGGCACGATCCCGGTCGCCGAGCTTGGCATAGATCCGCGCTAGGCCATAGTGCGCCGGAGCGTGTTCCGGATTCAGTTCGACACTTCTCTGCAGGGCCTGCGCCGCTCCCTCGATATCCCCTTCGTCCAAGAGTAGCTTGTGAAGCTCGAAGTGAGCTGGCCAGAAGCCGGGTCTCGCGGCAATGGATTCTTCCAGGAGCTTGCGGATTTCAGTACGGTTGTTCGGGGAGAGCACTTGTAGCGCCCTCGCCTGCA
Organism: uncultured Bryobacterales bacterium; assembly: GCA_964461235.1. Lineage (GTDB taxonomy): Bacteria > Acidobacteriota > Terriglobia > Bryobacterales > UBA6623 > VXMF01. The sequence continues at coordinate 12,191 of CAYWUV010000148.1, forward strand.
AGAAGTAACCGATTGGACTTGCAGGCTGGTTCTCTGAATACGAGCGCAGCCGTGTAAGGACTTCCGGCATGCGGCTGCCAGCGTGGGGAAGCAGCGTTTCTAGCGAGGCATGGGCGATTTCGGAATCAGGCTGCAGTCTCGTGAGATCAAGAAATGCATCCAAAGCCTTGTCCGTATCACCCGTGCCGTAGTGCGCCACCCCAAGGAGCCTAACCAACTCCGGCTCGCTGGGAATCCGGCGTAGCGCCTCTTCCAAGACCATCAAGGCGGGCGGGAGAGTCCTGTGATCGATAAAGAGTTGGGCAAGCTGGATATAGTGCGTCGGCTCATCCGGTTCCAGGCGAATCGCTTGCTGCATCTCTTCGACGGCCCTAGCCGGATCTCCCTTGATTCGAAAGGCCTGGCCGCGCAGTCTGCGGACAGCGCCACTGTCGTCCTTCGCTGCAATCTGCTCGACCAACTCAATCGCCTTGTCCGCGTTGCCAGCGCGCAGGTAGAGTTCGGCAGCGCGCTCCAAGGGTTCTGGTGAGGGTAGCTCTTGGTTCACGGCTCGAGCCCAGCGCAATTGGTGATCAGCCGCCTCCTCGAAATCGCCCGCCTGCTCGTAGAACATCGACAACGCACGCGCTACCCGAGCGTCTGCAGGTGCCAGAGCGAGAGTCCTTCCAGCAGCCTCGTATGCCTCCTCTCGTCGGCCCAGTTGTAGGCGAGTCTGTGCCACTCCCAGCCACACCAGCGGCACGCGTGGAGCGAGCCGTGTCGCTCTTTCCAGGCGTTCTGCGGCGTCCGCTATCTTTTGCTGTTGCAACAGGACTAGGCCGAGTCGGTATTGAATCTCCGCATGTTCGGGGGCGGCCTGCTCCAGTTCGATGAGAATCTCTTCGGCGCGCGGCAACTGGCCGGCAGCCGCCAGTTCGGCAGCCTGCCTGATTGCAGGTTCTACCCGAGCCTGTTCCTGCGCATGGGCCGTCCAGCAGGCGATCAACGCGACGGCCGCAATGTCTTGGACCCGAAGAAGCATGGAATCGAATTACGGGTGCATCCGGTGATGCAGCACGGGAGCCGATGCCGCAGTCTTCAACTCTTCGCCCATGGTCGTGAGAGTACCATCTCCTACCGACAAACGGCAGTATCCTTCGCGCTGCCGTCGTTGCAAGGTCTCCCGTCGCTCGGAGCCTCCTGCCCCGGCCCCTATTGGAAAGCGTTCGAGCGGGCCGTGAGATCTCGCCACGTTCGCCGGTTCAGGCCGGACCGTATCAGGTGCCTGCCACGCTCGCGCTCGCCGTCGTAACGTCCGGCTTTGAGTACGGTTGCACGCTGCGTCCTCCCGGGTTCCGACGGTAACGGCCAAGCACTCGCGGCTCCCCGGAGGTCGCCTCCGGGCTGACTCCGAGGATGCGTCCGCCCGGGGCGGCCCCTTCCCGGCGGCTAGCGAAGCGGTGGCGCCTCCGGCCCCCTTTCAGGCCTGTCGGAGCCGCGCCAGGAACGCCTCGCCGCTATCGCAAACCAGC
>CAYWUV010000149.1:0-13585 GCA_964461235.1 uncultured Bryobacterales bacterium
CCCCGGTGAGACGCTAAGAGCCCACTTGCGCCTCGGAAATTTAGAACCGCTGTTCAAACTCATCTGGGGTTGCCTTGTCGTCTATCCGTATTTCTACGCAATTGGCCTATGGGCCGTATCCGATCTGCCGAACCCAAACTCACCTGCCCGGCTCTTGATCCTATCGGTTACGGTCTTCCTTGCAGGCTGGATCCTCGCACGTGGAGCGAACTTGCAGAAGTACTGCTTCAAGAGGGATTCCGAGCGAGTGTTCCTAGGTCTGATCAGACCTCAAAGCATCTCGGACGGTGAGCGGCACATACTCCGCAGCGGCTTCTGGGGTGTATCCCGGCATGTGAATTACCTGGGGGAAGTGATGATGGCAGTCGGCCTGGCTGCTTCGTTGGGCTGGCCTTCGCTGACCCTTCCCTGGCTATACCCGCTCTACTACATCGTGTTCCTGACGAGACGCGAACGAGACGATGATCGCCGTTGCGAGCAGAAGTACGGCGAATTGTGGCACAAGTACCGCCAAGTGGTGCCTTGGAGAATTGTTCCGTACCTCTATTAGCTCGCCGGAACGGATTGCATGGAACGGGACCTGTCTTCGGGCCGCCTTGGGCGGAGAAGAGCGGTCAACGAATGCGCACGCGCAGAGGGTCCCCGAGACCGCCATGCTCGTAACTGTCGAGACAACGGAAGCGACCTACGCGCTACCTCCAGCACTCGATCCGGCAATGAGGGCACGCGGAGCCACCCGCCTGAAGGCACGACTCGGTGCCGGAGGTTTCAATCCGGTGAGGGGTTCATCATTGATCACGCCGGAGAGAGGCAGTTGGCGCACCAGTTCGGCCGGGCAGCAGTCCGAGCCAGGGGATCAGGAAACGGTGCTGACCTCGCCTCCGCTCGACTTCCCACTTGCCCACTGCGCCTCCGCGTAGCGCTTCAACCCCTGACCCACATCGTTGAAGCCGCGACGCATGAACGGCCCGAAACACAGAAACACCATCGGGGCCAGTACCCCCGTCAGTCGGTCCGTGTTCTGGTAGGTGCAGCTTGTGGCGCTTACGGGCTCCAAGCGCTGCTTTCGCACTGCAAACAGCAACGAGCGCACCCCGAATGACTTGCTCCAAGCAATAAGCCGATGCCTTTCGACCGCGCAGACAGTTTCGGTTATCCGCGTCGTTGTCGGACCCATCCGCACCAGGAGGCGAGCGGGTGAGCCAATCGTGAAGTCCGTCTGCAGTTGCGGCGTGAACGGATTCCACTCTCTGTATCGCCCAACGTCCGTCAGAACTTCCCAAACAACATTCACCGGTGCATCGATCCGGACGCCTTCAGTCCGTATCTCCATTCCCGGCATGGTCACTGCCCCCGGGGATCGCAAGGGTCCGGGCCCACGCATCCGATCTCTCCCGGAGCAGCCGCGACGCGGTTCCGCCCCTGCGGTCGTCGGATGAATCCGCAACGTCGCACCGGTAGTAGTATCGCCCTCCCTGAAACGGGCCCTCGCTAGCACACATCACGGTCGTTTGCGCTCCGTGCTCCGTGGAGAGCAACGCGGCGGAAAGCCAGTGCGGACGCGACTCGACTGCCGGGGGACTCGATCCAAGCAGTTCGTCCTCGGGACTCTGCCTTGGGACCGGGGCGTATGCCTGAGGCAAGAGCGGACGGCTTCCAAGTCCTACGGTTCCCCTCGACCCGTCGGTACAGGGGATCAGTCCGGTCCGGGGCAACCACCTGGGACTTGGGGGGCGCAATTGACCCGGGCTCCCCGGGGAAGAGGGACCTCGTTGCCGCCTGGCGTCTCGTCATTTGTCCTATGCAAGGCGCGTGCGTCCGTCAACACCTCTAAGGTTCCGAAGGAGCCCCTCGGCTCCCGGGGCGGTGCGCACGTGCAGTGGGACGCCAATGTGGCTGTAAGCCCCTATCGAGGCTCTTGGGCCCGGGAGTCGTGGCCGCTTGCGTATCCCAGCGTCCTACTTCAGCCAAGGCGCTGTGCACGGCCCGATTCAGCGGCTTGATAGCAACTGAACACGACATTCAGCGCCCGCAGGCTATCGTCGGCTGTCAGTGGTGGATCCTCAAGACCGGCGCTCGCCCTCACGCAGGCTCGTACGAAAGGCGTGTACCCGGAGGGTCCTGGAATCTTCTCGATCCGATGAATGCGGGGATTGTCCTCCTTGCGGCTGTACCAACAGAGGGGGAGGCCGCCGTGCTTTCTGATCTCTAGCCAGCCATGCGAACCCCAAATCTTGATCTGGGAATGGTACCCCCGGTCAAGGTAGTAGCCCGAAGTCATCGTTCCAAGTGTGCCGTTCGCGAACTTCATCGCTACGGCGGCGGAGTCTTCCACATCGAGTGGCTGGCCGCCGACAACGCCAGTGAACCCCGCAACTTCGACGATGTCAGAGCCCGTCAGGAACATCGCGAGGTCGAGCCAGTGGATACCAAGCCAGATGAGGTGGCCGCCTCCGCCCCGAGTTTTCTTTGCGTACCACGTCCCGTGGTAGGCAGGGCGGGTCAGCCGGGTTTGGTCGGCGACAAGATGGGCCTCGACACCGTAGATCTTGCCGATCAGGCCTTCACGGACCAGGCGTCGAGCCTCGCGGACTTCTGGATTGAGGCGATTCGCAAGTGCCAGCATCAGATGCAATTCGCTCGCTTTCGCAAGCTCGTGGAGGCGTGCGAAGTCCTCGATTCGCACGCAGGCTGGCTTTTCGGCCATCACATGACAGCCCGCCCGAAGTGCGACCTCGATCGCAGGTGGCGCAAGGGCCGCCTCCATACTGACGAGTACCATTGCGGGGCTCTCTTGCCGCACTAGGCTCGCCGGATCGTCGTATACGTCGCGTAGCTTTTCTCCCAGAGCCTCCCGGGCGTTCGCGACATTCTTCCCGCCCGGGTCAGACAACGACACCGCAGCCACTTCGTCGGCCGAGGCGAGCGCCAAGAAATAGGAATCCAAATGGGCACCGCCGGCGTGCGTGATCACACCCACGCTAATGCCCTCACGCCCTGGCTTGCCGGCCGCAGCGGCAGGCAGGAGAGCGGCCCCGGCCCCGAGCACCTTAGCGAAGTTTCTGCGTTCCATCGACTGCCACCTCCCTTGTTTCGCGTGGCGCGCTCTAACCGTCCACAATCTGTCTGGATTCAGGGTGGAAGGCCCGGCGCCTTCCGCTCCAAAGGGCGTCTGTTGCCATAATGCAGGCGATCGAGTGGCCGTAGCCGGCCTCGACGGGCGCATAAAGCGTTTCGCGGTCTCGCCGCCTGACCGCGTCGAGCCAGTTCGCCATGTGATGCAGCGTCCCTGACTTCTCCGGGATCTCCTCCGACTCAGTGCGAGCGTTCGGGTGTTCGCTCCCCGTTCCGGATACCTTCCATACGTTCTCAACCTCCAAGGTCCCGAGCGTGCCCATGACCCGGGTGGCACTGCCGGCGGCGTTGTTGAGGCAGGTCGAATAGCTGGCCAGGAACTGGTTGGCACCCTGCCCGTACTCGAGCGCAACCTCGACGTTGTCGGGGTTCTCGCGATAGTCGCGAAAGTGGTACCGGCCACCGTGCGCCACAACCCTGGTCGGATACGGCTCCCCCGTCAGCATGTGAATCACGTCGACCCCGTGCGCCATCCATTGGTCGATGATCGCGCTCGAGAAGTCCCGAAACAGCCGGAACGAGCGGTAGACCCTGGGGTCGAAAGGACGATAGGGCTTCCCCATCAGGAAGGCATCCCAGTCAACGTCGCTTTCCTTCAAGGAATCCAGATCTTCTTGGTTCCTGGCCCAGCGGTAGGGGCTGTAGGCGTTCCATGTGACATCCGCCTTGACGATGTCGCCTATGCGGCCTTCTCGCATCATGTCGATGGCAGAGCGATAGCGCGGGTAGCTTCGCCGTTGTGTGCCGATCTGGACAATCCGGCCTGATTTCTCGACCGCAGCCAGCGCCTCGTTGGTTTCCGAGAGAACGTTTCCCATCGGCTTCTCGCAGTAGACGTCCTTTCCGGCTTCCACGGCGGCCTTCAGCATCTTGGCGTGCTGGTGATCGGGCGTGGCGATGATCACCGCGTCGAGTTCTGGATCGGCAAGCAGTTCTTCGAAACGCCGATAGGACTTGGGTTGTGTACCGTACGATTCGCGAACCAACTTGGCCGCCGCGTCCAGCCGCTGGGTCCAGATGTCGCACACAGCCGTGACTCGAGCCCGGTAGGTGCTGCCGAACTCGATGCACTCCTTCATCACCTGCGTACCCCGTCCGCCGGGCCCGATCACACCAACCTGGATCACGTCGTTGGCACCTGGAGACTGCCCGACAGCAGTCGGTCGCGCTGCGGTCAGCGCCAAGCCGGCCACTGAGGACGCGCCAAGAAAGTGGCGTCGATTCACTTGCGAGTCTTTCATGGTTGAGCCTCCGACCGGTACTGGATTGGCCGCGGCCGATTGGTCCTTGGTCCTCGCGAGGAGTTCCTGACACAGTCTAGCCGGGCCTCCAACTCTCAGTGCATGGAGCAGGTTTCGCAGGCGCGAGTTTGCTGCCCGCCTCGGCTCTCGTGCTCGGCTCCGTGCCGTATCCGACGAGAAGACACCGACTCGGGGTCTCATTCCGTCATGGAGATCGAGGGGGCGGTCACATAACGGCGGGAACGTAGTGCCCAATCAGTTGCAAACACGATCTTTCGTATGGCGCTCGCCACTGGTGCGAGGAGTAAGGGGCCATCCAGGGTCGCGACAACGTCACGGTCCGGCTGTCAGGCGAGCCCGTTGCTGCGTGAACGATCTCCGCGACGGCCAGCGACAGTAATCGAACTTCGCCCTCGTGAGCGCGGATACGCTGAACTTCGTCTTCCTCCTGCCACTTGGCAGGACCGAGGGATTCATCAGCTCTCAGCTGCGCCGAGCCGGCCTGGGCCTCAAGGTCCCAAGCCACACAACTCTCTCACTTCAGGATCCAATCCCCGAATCTGAAGGCGCGGGATTCGCAAGTCCCAAGGAGGACCAAGTCGACGAATGGCCGTCCTTCATTCCAATCCGTCGAAATGGACGGGCACCGGTAGTCATTACCCCAGAACGCCGTAATCGCCGTCCACGACCGGACGAACCGAGACGTACAACCCCAACAGCGCGCACACCCCCCGGGGAATTGATTGCCCGAACGTCGATACACTTCTCACGTCGGCTAATTCGGGTGTGCCGATCTGACGGGTAAAAACTCATCCAGTAGACCGACGTCACGTAGGTCCATTGCCAGAACAGCATGACCCCGAGAATTCCCGCAAGGACGGCAGGCACGAAATCGTTGAAGGAATAGGCGGACAGGGTGAGGGTGCAGCTGGTCGCACCGGATTCGCATAACGATAGTCGCACGCCCAACAGCCGCCAAACCTGAACAGGTGTCTTCGGGCAGACCGGCCGACGCGTGCCGTGCGTCGCTTCAGTGACGTCACCAGCGGCAACGGCCTCGCAGGGGGCGACTTGGGCATCAACAGATCGTTCTCAGCGTGTCGTGGAATGCGCGGGCCGCGCGCCCAGGGGTCACCGAACGTGGGTCGTTGTCCACCTCAATCCACTCCAAGCTACCGAAGGCACGGTCACTCGTCCCCTTGGATGGCTCGAACATCCTTGTGTGATACGCTGGCCGCCGACTTGATGAGAGCAAGTTTGACAAAGCGACGCGCACCTTTTTGGGCCCTGAGACTCCCCAAAGTCGCCACCGGCTGCCTGTCCGTCCTTGGAACCGTCGCGTTCGCCGCAAATCTCTCCGTAACCGTCGACAACATCAAGGAAAACAAGGGCACGGTGCACGTTGTCATCTACGATGCTCCCAACTGGATGAGCGGTGATCCCGACAATTTCGCCGGGTCGCAGTCCGTCGACATCAGCGAACGCAAGGACGACGGTCCGCTCGTGACTGACGTCGAACTCGAACCCGGCGAATACGGCGCCTTCGTCTACCACGATCTCAACGCTAACTTCAAATTCGACAAGAACCTCATCCGGATGCCCAAAGAGCCCTACGCTTTCAGCGGACCGTTCAACAAACTCCGGATGCCCAAGTTCAAAGACTGCAGGTTCGTCGTCGGCGAAGACGGGGCCGCGATCAGGGTCGGGTTGCAGAAATGATGCGTCCGGCCCAATGAGGCAACAGGCGACGCAGCCGGATCACAGCCAAAGGTGGTTGCCGGCGCTATGCGTACCGACGGCGCTCTCATCTGCGAGCGCTGCCGGGAAGACCGTGGGCCAGCAACAAGAGCAACGTCGCAAGGAGGCCCGCAACGTCACCGCCATCAACGACTTCGCCGTGAAGTACGCAATCGATCCTAGTTCGTGTATTCGGAGAGACTGCAAGGAAGCCGGCTGCTTTCTCGTGAATGGAATCACTTTGTAGTTCCGTCCTCACGCAACGAGGTGCCGTGCCTCCGCCCCAACGGTCTTCCGTTGCTCAGCTTCACCTGCAGGGCCCTGGCGATTTCACGCAGGGACGGGGGCATTCGCGGGTCACGAGCGATATGCGTCGAGCAAAACCCTGTTGGAGGCATCGCTGCCTCCATAGGGCTCGCGCAAACGGCTAAGCAATCATGACGCATCTCGATTGGACCATCGTGGTGGGCCTGATGGTCTTGGTCTTTGGCTTCGCCGGTGTCCGCTCGCGAAAGACCAAGACCAACGCGGACTGGTTCCTGGCTGGCCGCAGCCTGCCGTTTTGGCTAGTTGGCTGCTCGATGTTCGCCACGAGCGTCGACGGTGGCGAGTACATCTCCTTGAACGGTGCCGTCTACAAGGACGGACTAGTCATGATGAGCGGACTGATTTTCGGAATTGGTGTTGGCGGCTTGGCCGCAGCCTACTTGGTCGTTCCGTCCATGTATCGAGCTGGACTGTTTACGAACGCCGAGTACCTCGAGAGCCGCTTCGGCCCCGCCATGCGGGTTACCAGTGCGTTGGTGCAGATTCAGTACCGTACGAGCGTGCTAGGCACGATCGCGGTGTCTTTGCACCTGATTTTCACTGAAGTCGCACATCTTGACTCGCAGTCTGCGTGGCTGCCCGTGGCGCTGTTGGCCGCAGGGACGACCCTGTATTCTGCCTGGGGCGGCCTGAAGACGGTCGCTGGTGCAGACGTCTTGCTAGGCACGATGATGCTCGCCGCTACGGTTATTCTGTGGCTCGTCATCTGGCAGGTAGTCGGGGGACTGCAGGGCCTCACGGAGGCGCTAGTGCGCCAAGAAGGTCCCGCCCAAGCCGAGACACTACTGCGCATCGGCGGGCAGCGCGAAGGTCGAAGCCCTGCGATTGTGGTTGTGCTTGGCTGGTGCCTGATCTCGACCGGGTATTTCGTCGTCAACCATACGCAGAGCATGAAGATGTTCGGAGCCCGCTCCATGTGGGACCTCAAGCTGAGCGTGGTTGTCGGCTGCTGCCTGATCATTCTCTCCAGCTATTTCAGCAGCACGTTGGGGCTATTCGGCAGGGCACTCATGCCGGGACTGACGGAACCGGACATGATCTACCCAAGGCTGGTCGATCAATATCTCGGCAACGGTCTGAAGGGAATTGTCGTAGCCGGAGTGATTGCCTCGGCTGTAAGCACGTTCGAAGGTACCGGAGCCGCTCTTTCGGCCCTTTTCACGCGTGACATCTACGCTCGCTTTGTCGTTCCTGGGGCGAGCGACAGCCACTACCTTGCTGTGAGCCGCGGGACCACGATTGTGGTCGTCGCCTTATCGTTCGCGTATGTGCCGTTTATCCTTCGCGCACCGAACATTGTCGATTTCTTCGTACGGATTACCAGTGTGTTTGTCACGCCGCTGATGACGGTTTACCTCTTGGGCAACCTAACCCGGGTACATCGACGTAGCGGGCTCGTGGGGCTAATCGTAGGTTCCATCTACGGACTCGCAGCATCCAACCTGGGAGGTACCGCCGAGGCGCCCGGTCTTGTGCCTTTCTGGTTCACGGAACGGTTTGCCGCGTTTCTATGGAGTACGGGAATCACTGCCGCCTCAATGCTGGCTGTAACGCTGCTGCTTGGCTCGACAAAGCCGGAGCCGCCGGAACAAGTTGAGGCATCCGGCTGGATGGCCGACTTGCGTCAAGCTCTCACAGCCACTCCTCCCTCGCCCTTCGCGGCCCGACGACGGCCGGTGCCTTGGTGGGCACAACCAATCCTATGGGCCACACTCATGCTCACCGCATCGGGCATCGTACTGTTCGGTTTGCTCTGGTAGACAGGGAGTGTATCGACCCAAACGGCCGCAGTCCTTATGCGAGGTGGTTCGATCGACTCAACGCTCAAGCCGCGGCCAAGACTGTAAACGCGCTGGTCCGAATGGAGTAGAGGAACCTCTCCAGTGTCTGAGCTTCCGGTGCCGGTGTTCTTGGGAGTCAGATCGATTTCGGTTCTGGCCGCTGGGTCTACTTCGGCAAAGACGGCGATGCCCTGATCATCCATTAGGGCGGTGGGCCCAACTAGCGTCAGCAAGAGGACATCGAGGCTGCCAAAGAACTCTGGTGGGAGTACAAGAGGCGCCGGTGACGGGAGATTCGAGCACCATGACGTTGACGCGACACTTCAGAGAGACGATTCAGGCTCACATCAAGCGCGACCCGGCGTTCCTCGAGAAACTGTTCAAGGAAGGCACTGAGTGCCTTCTCTCAGGCGATGTAGATGCCGGCATCGCCGTGTTGCGCGACTATATCAACGCCACCGCCGGTCTTTAGGAGCTTGGTGGGTTGGCCGCCAAGTCGCCCAAGAGCCTGATGCGCATATTGGGCCAGAACGGCAATCCGCAGGACCGGAACCTATTCGCAGTGATCGGCTGTCTGTAGGAACGCCACGGGTCTCAGCTCAAGGTCCAAGCTGTCCGCCAAGGCGAATGAAGGGAGATTCAGATTCCGCCTTGGTCACGCTCAGACGGTGCCGGGCTGGCCTGTTTCGATAGCGCGCACCCTGTGAGGGGGAGGCAAGGCCCGGGTACGCGGCGACGCAGCTCGAGGAACCATCGACTCGAGCCCAAGGACGAGTCCACACTCTTGGATGATTTCGGGAAGGGGGTCGACGCGGTTGTGAAGGAATTGGAAGCGATCTCATGAAGACGCTGCAGATCGGACTTGCCGGATTCAATCGGATGACGGCGCGCACCATGGCGATCGCTCGGGGAAAACACAAGCCTGCCAAGGGCGAGCCGACGGCCTGGTTCACGTCCATCGAGAGGTTTGCGAAAGTGCTCTCCCAACGCAATCACGACCTTCTTCCCCTCCTTGCGCAGGAGAGTCCGGAATCGCTCACCGAGCTGGCGGCACTCGCGGGCCGCAGCAAGTCAACTCTGTCACGGACACTGAAGACGCCAGGTTCCTCTATCGGGATGACCACGAGAATCTGGGCGGCTGCCGTTGAGGCGGGGTGGTGTGACAGCGTTCAGGCCAGCTCTGTCTCGAATCCCGCCACGTTGCGCGTTTCCTCGCTGAACTCCACACCCACCAAGTGCACGGGCACCCCCAAGTGGCGGTATTTGTCCGCGTAGCCCCGCTCCTTCAGCTGCGCCAGCGCCGCCCCGGTACCCGCCCGCTCCGTAACCTTGAACTCGAACACGTACATCCGGCCCCCCGCCCGCAGCGCCAGATCCGCTCGCCCCCGGCTCCCACTGTCCTCCGCCCTCACCTCGTGTCCCAAGGCCGCGAAGTAGGCGTACATCACGCTCGCGTAGTGCCCCTCAAAGCGGTCGATGTCGTTGCGCCTATACCAGTCGTGCGGGATCGCTGCGAACAAGGCCCGGATGCGCCCCTCTAGCCCCGCGAAATCGGCCTCCTGCAGGATCCGCTCCAGATGCTCGGCGTGCTTCCACGGCCGCCACCCATTCCGGGTGAGGTAGTCCAGCAGGCTTTCGTTCAGGCTCTGGCGCACCTCCCGGTTCGGATAGCCCAGCCGGTAGTACGGCGGTTGGGCGCGGCTCTCGCTGCCTACGACCGTGAGGTAGCCCGTCTGGAACAGCAGCGCCTCGGTCGCGATGTCGCCGACGTCGAACGTGCCGAGCAGCTTCTCACCGGCAAGCGTGCCGTCCAAGGTCGCAAAGTGGACTTGGCGCTCCAGCAGCGTCTCGACGAGGAAGGTCGGGGTGCCGGTTTCGAACCACCAGGCCTTGTACTTGCGTTCGGCCAGCAGAAGCAGCACGTCGAAGGGGTTATAGACTGTCTCCGCCCCGTCCCAGCTGTAGCCGTTGTACCAGTCCCGCACGCTCTCCCGGTCGAGGCCCTTCAGTTCCGGCGCGAACACCTCGTCGAGGTCTCCCTCTGTGTAGCCGCAGATCGTCGAGTAAGACGGGCTCAGCGTGATGTCGCGGAGATTGTTGAGGCCCGAAAAGAGGCTGACCTTGGAGAACTTGCTCACCCCGGTCAGGAAGCAGAATCGGACGTGCTCGTCGCAGTCCTTGATCGTCGCGTACAGACCGCGCAAGTAGTCACGATTGGCGCGCGCAATGTCCTCCAGCTCTAGCGCATCCAGAATCGGCTTGTCATACTCGTCGACCAGCACTGCGACCCGCTGCCCGCTCCGGCGGTGCAGGGTCCGGACCAAGTGCTCGAACCTCTCCGGAGCGGTGTCGTACCGAGCCTCCGTTCCGGCTTCCAGCGCGATGGCATCCAGCTGTGCCATCGTGTTCTGGTCCAAGTAACCCGGATCCCTGAAGTTTCCCTTGCCGAAGCTCAGCCGCACGACCGGGTGCTGCACTGACCAGTCCCAGCGGGCGTGCGCCTGCAGCCCCGAAAACAGTTCCCGGCTGCCGACGAACAGTTCCTTCAGCGTGTCGAGGAACAGGCTCTTTCCGAAGCGCCGCGGGCGCGACAGGAAGTAGTGCGTCCCTTCCTCCGCCATGCGCACGGCGAAGCCTGTCTTGTCCACGTAGTAGCAGTTCCGCTCGCGGACCTTTCGTAAGGTCTGGATACCGATCGGCAGGAGCTTCCGAGCCATGCCCGCCTTCTACCGTAGCCTGTCCGTAGCCGGACTTCCAAGCCGTCGGCGGCGACGAACGGCCTGCGACCTCGCCTGTATCTGGGCGGTGGAGGCATCCGACTTGAAGTGCCGCCGCCCCATCTCCGTTCGCTGGTGGAACCTACGGCTGCGGTCCGTCATCTTCACAGTAAGGAGAATCCTCGTCTACGGACTGGTGGGGCGGAGGCCCGTGACGCAGCAGGCTCGATACAACGATTCGGATTTCACACAAAGATGCGGGAGGCACCCGACATTGACGTCCAGCACCTCTGCACACTGCCGGACAGGCGCCGGTTGCCAAGGAGGAGGCACAGCGGTCCCCGGGAACGAGCTGTAGTTGAGTGCCCAAATCGCCTGTAAGAGACTGATTCCATAGGCGCTTACTGGGGACGCTTCCAATCCTTCACCCGGCGGACCCGGACGGGCTGCAAAACAGCCTTGGCAAACTCCTCCAACGTCCCGTTAAAGCTGAGCGTCTCCCGCAATTCGGCAGCGCTTGGCCGGTAGGTGTCGGGAGGCAATTCCACCTCCCTGACCTCGGTTGCGTGTCGGGTCTTCTCTGGTTTCAAGGGCGTCTCCCGCACGCCGCTATTGTCGCAGCCCCACCAGGCTCCGGCCCGATCGGAGCCTCGCCGTTCCGATTCGAATGGAACAGCGGGTCCAGCTGCATCACGGACGCCGAATCCGGGTTGATTCCGCCCTGGTGTCGAGGTGGTCCCCGCTGAACCGGGTGCGGTTGTTGACGTTCAGCGCCCCTACGCCACCGCCCTGGCGCCGGACTTCAAGCCGTTTCCTGAATCAGGGCCTTGTAGGTCAGCCGCTGGCCCTCCATCCCGCGCCGCAGCGAGCCGATCTGCTGGATGGTGTCCTGCTCCCGCACATTGTGGCGTCCGGCGAATTCCTGCACGTAGCGGTCCAGATGCTTCGGGCTGAACTTGTGGAACGTGCCCTTGTGAGCGCGCTTCAGCATCGACCACAAGGATTCGATGCCGTTGGTGTGCATGTCTCCCTTGATGTACTCCTGCAGCGAGTGTTTGACCGTGTCGTGGTCGAACGGCAGCGTCTCGTACGCCGTCGCATCGTCCGTGTAGACCGTGGCCTCGGCGTCCGCGTGGTCGCTCACGAACCCTTGCAGCGTCTCCTTGTCGGTCGCGGCCACCACCTTGGCCGCCACCTGGTTGGTCTCGCGATCCTTCGCGCCCACCACCGCGGTCTTGCCGACCGCGCCCCGGCCCGTTCCCTCCAGCTCCTTGCGCTGGGCGTTCGACATGTTGCGACGCTTCCCGCCCAGGTAGGTCTCGTCGGCCTCGACCGGTCCGCTGAACGGACCGACCCGCTCGGTCAGCGCCAGGCGCAACCGGTGGGCCAGGAACCAGGCCGACCGCTGGTTGATCTCCAAGTCCCGGTGCAGCTTCAGGGACGCGACGCCCTTGAGGTTCGTCATCACCAGGAACATCGCCAGCATCCAGTCCTGGTAGCCGATCTTCGAGCATTCCATGACCGTGCCCGTCCGCACGCTGAACCGCCTGCGGCCGCAAGCCTTCTCGCGGCAGCGGAACGGCATGGTCTTGTGCTGGCATCCGGTCTGGACGTTCCGCGACCCGCAATACGGGCAGCACACCCCGGACGGCCAGCGTTGCTGGATGAACCACAGTTCAGCCTTTTCATTGCTCGGAAATCGGCGCATGATGGCCTAAGGCGGTAGAGCAGAATCAGGGCCGACTCGCGTACCTCCGGCAACGGCGCCTCGGGCGCGGCGTCAGCGATGGAACTGGCAAGCTCTGGAAAGACTTGGCCGAAGACCAGATTGGCAAGACTGGCGGCAACGCGTTCTTCGTAGAATCGGCCTTCCTCGACGGCACGCTGGTGGCAGGTCCGCGGGTTGGTCGTCCCGGCAAGAAAGGCCTCGCGCCGGAAGACGAGCACGAACACCTTCAGCCAATGGCGCCGTTCGGCTTCGGTGAGGGCGAACGGGCCTTCGTTGTGGCCGGGAAGATTGAGAAGCGGTGCGAGATCGACTTCGAAGAGCTGTTCCGAGACGGAGCGGGCACCTTGGTAATAGAGCCGCCACCGGGCGCCATTCGTGAGAATGCCCCAGCGGAGTTTGCCGGTCGTCAGATCGTCTACGCGCCGAAGATAGCGGAGCATCTGAGTCGAGGGGGCGTTTTCCTCACCCCGGCGACCCGAACGGCGGTCGAGCGGCCGGAGCCAGCGCTTGGACTCGACGACCGCGAGACCAAACTCATAACGCTTCCATTCCTCGGTGAAACCGTTGGGGCGGTCCTTCGTCGCAGCGTTCGCGAACAGCAGGCCATCGGGCGCATCCTCTCGCCCGTGAGCGGAGAGGTTCTGCTGCCGCAGACTCGCCGTCCACCCGAGTTGCACGAGAATCGGCCAGATCAGATCGTCCTCGGGCTGGCTCTCATTGGGCGGACCGGCAATCGGGAAGCCATCGAAAACATCCCGCACGGTGGCTTCGAAGGTGACAAACGCTTCGTCCCCGATATCCCGCCAGTCGTCGAGATGCGTGACCGCAGCAGGAAGGATATCATTTGCGAAGAGACTTCCCTACAGGGATTCTAAATTTGGGGGGCCTGACTAGGGTATAGGGCCCCGGGCCAACGCT
>CAYWUV010000150.1:0-13159 GCA_964461235.1 uncultured Bryobacterales bacterium
ACCCCGGTGAGACGCTAAGAGCCCACTTGCGCCTCGGAAATTTAGAACCGCTGGTTCGTTTGGCGCTGGCTTGCTGTCCCGACCGGAGGACGACTAGACTGATCAAACGAATCTTTGCGAAGTTTCCGGATATGTGATGCAGGCCAGTACCCGTGCAGACGTTGTCGCGGGGTCCTGCGAGACGCTCGTCGTCGGCTTGCGCTAGAGGGCCTCGTATGCTCGGATTCCAATGTTCGGGCGAAATGGCCGGTTCCGATGCGCGGGCGGGAGCGTCCAGCGGACAGTTCGGCGATACCATCGGCTGACCCGATTCCGTGGCGAATCTTGACCAACAAGGCTTCGATCCAGCGGTGTGCGCCATGGCTGTGATGTCGTTGCTCTGCGTCTGCGACCTCAGCGCAATGTCGGTTCCTTGCTTCATGCTGCCGCACAAGCAAGCCGAGCCCTGCAGCTTGGGCCCTGGGTATCGAGCGATGCCCGCCGGCTCCGCGAATCGCTCTGGCAAGAGACGGTGACGGCAATGTCCTCGGCCCGCGATCTTGTGTCGGAACTTCGCGCAGACTGCGTGTCCGCGAAGGCCGTTCCGGCGCTTGCGGCCGGCTCTACAGCGGGCCTCGGGCTGCTCGTCGCCCAAATTGCCTTCGGGAGCTTTATATTCTCCGGGCCTCTCGTCGCGTATTCCTCCCAGGGCATCGGCCTGGTGCTGTTCGGAAACTTCGCCTCCTGTTTGATCATCGCCCTGACGAGCGGCTTTCGCGGGGCTATCTCGGGCCTCTCTCCGGCGCTGGTGATCGTGATGGCTCGCATCAGTTCCACGACGGACGCCGAAGGCGACGCGCTGTTCGTTACCACTGCGGGGACGCTGATGCTCAGCGCAGTCGCCACCGGCGTGTGCTTTCTTCTGATGGGACGATACCGACTCGCCAATCTGGTGCGCTTTGTCCCGTATCCAGTCGCGGCAGGGTTCGTGGCCGGAATCGGAGCCTCTGTGTGCCTGTCCGCGATGTCCCTGATGGGAGCGGATACGGACTGGCGCGCGATTCCGGCGCTCGTGACATCCTCGGAACTCTGGATGTGGAGTCCGGGCGCGGCGTTCGGCATTGCCCTGTACGTGGCGATGAAGCGGTGGGGGCATCCGCTCATCCTGCCCGCTAGCGTCGCGCTCGCCGTTCTTGCATACAACCTTGTGCTCGACGCCCTTGGCATCTCCGGCGACGAAGCGAGAGAGGCGGGTCTGCTGCTGAAGAGTACCTCGGAAGGCAACTTGTGGCCGGCGTTGCTACCCGCCGACCTCGTGAATGTGGACTTGAGCGCGATGGCGACGCAGATCCCGTCCGTGCTCATGATGATGCTGGTCGCCCTCATCGTCGTGGTCATGAATGTCGCAGGCCTCGAGGTGGCCGCGAACCAGGATCTGGAATGGGACCGCGAGTTCAGAGCGACGGGATTAGCGAGCGTGGCGGCTGGACTCGGCGGCGGCACGGTGGCGAGCATCATCGTGCCCGCCTCGCTGCGCAGCAAGCTGTTCGGCGCCTCGACCCGCTTGGCCGGTGTCGTGGCCGCCCTCGTCGTCGCAACCGCACTATTCATGGGCGACGGAATGCTGGAGCTGGTCCCTCTACCGCTGGTAGGAGGGATTCTGTTCTTCGCTGGGGTTGGCATGTTGGACCAAGGGCTAGTCAAGAGCCGCCAGCGTCTCCCGGGGTCGGAGTACGGCATCATCGTGCTGATCGTCGCCGTCATCATCACCCTCGGTCTGTTCGAGGGTGTGGGTGCCGGGATGCTTGCCACCCTCGTGTTCTTCGCCATGCGCTTGAGTCGCGTAGACCCGATCGAATCGCGCTTCACGGTGCAAGATCGCCGGAGCACCAAGGTGCGTCCTGTCCCGGATCACGCCATCCTGCTGGCGGAAGGCGAGCGCGTGCAGGCCTACCAGCTACGCGGTTACATCTTCTTTGGCAGCGTTTGCCCTCTGGCTGACCATCTCCGGAAGTCTCTGAGCGGCAATGCGCGTCCAGTCTGCCTGATGCTGGACTTCGCTTCCGTCTCGGGCTTCGACTTCTCTGCGGTGAATGTCCTTGCCAGATTCCTCCAATCGGCGAACGCGGCCGGTGTGCAGGTGGTCCTGAGCGCAACCATGGAGCAGCTGAGGAACGGATTGGAACGCACCCTCCCGCCTTCGGAATTCGCGAAGTTGCTGCTCGAGCCGAACGTGGACCGCGCTCTGGAGCGATGCGAGGAGATCGTCATCGAGGGGTGGAGAGCGGATGCGAGCGCGGCGGATGAGCGACGCACGTCGCTGTTGGAGCGCGCCGCCGACGAGCTCGAGCGCCATCTGGAGCGACAGATCCATTTTGAGGATCTCGTGAGCGAGCTTCGAAGCTGGTTGACTCCGCGCCGCTACGCTGCCGGGGAAGCCCTCGCGGAGCCGGACACCCCAAGCGAAGGCCTACAACTGCTGACATCCGGCCGAGCGTCCGCACATGAAGCCGCGGGCGTGCGTTTCCGTCAGTACAGTCCCGGCGATGCGATCTGGCCAGTGGACCCCTCAGACGAGAGGGCAGCCACAGTTAGTGCGGACGAGTCCTGCGAAACTATGGTGCTGACGCCCGCAGTCCTGAGTTGGCTCGAGGAGCACGAGGAGCGACTTGCGCTCAAGCTGTATCGATACTTGCTGGCTGGACGGTTCGAGGCCGAGCCGAGAGCCCGCCGCAAGCAATGAGCTGCGAGACAAGGGTCCAGTCCCAATCCAATTCCCCTCCACGATGCGATTCGTCGCGCACGCCTTCCTCATGGCTACGGACCCGGCCCATTCCAGGCAACCCCGGTCTTGGTTGGCAACAATTCTCTACCTCTCCACCACGTACACGCACCTGGCGGCTCCCGACGCGGAGACGAGCTCGGAGCTGCGGACTCTTGATCCCAAGGCTTGCGAGGGGGGCCCCCAGGGTGTGGGGCCGAGGGGTTTCAAGGATCGCTGCATCTCCTACTGGAGCGACGGGTATGACGACCGCGTTTTCCTCAACAGCCGTGACCGGCTTACGCAATTGATACCGCGAGCGGCTGGCTGGCGACGGGCTTTGGCGAGAGCGGGGGCGTCCTGCTGACAGTGGGCTATGGCGGCCCGATGACCCGTTGCGAGTTCCACCAGACCTCCCAACCGGTGGTGTTCAGGGACTTCGTGATCGTGGGGAGTCGAGAGCCCGACTGGCGGCAGCGAACGTTCGATAGCCCCGGTACCGTGCAGGCGATCGATGCACCCACAGGCGAGCCCCGCTGGGTCTTCGTCACCATTCCGTAATTGACTGACGATGTCGGCGAGGACACGTGGGCGGACAATTCGTGACGCTACACCGGCCGTACCAACGTGTGGGGATTGATGTCGGTCCATCCCGAGCGCGGACTGCTGTACGTGCCGACGAGCAAGCCGTCCAGCGGCTACTTGGGAGGGCGACGGTTGGGGGTGAGTCTCTTCGCCGAGTCACCGGTGTGCCTATACGCGCTCACGGGGGAACGGCATTCGGCCTTCCAAGCGGTGGGCGACGACGTGTGGGATTACGACTTCGGGCGACGGTACCGAGATCTGGATCTGAGCGACGCCGTTGCCAACGAAAGCAGACCCGATGACCTACCGCGCGCATTCGGGGCGACAGGTCATCGGTATCACGACGGGCTCCGGGTCCCAAGCCGCTCTCGTCGCGTTCGTCAGACCGCTATAGCCGGGCCAAGCCGGCCAACAAGACACTGAGACTCAGCCCAGTAGCTTCGTCTTCGATATTTTGACGGGCTTGGAAATGAACCCCCTAGCGACCACTGGCTACAGGCGGTAACGGTATCAGGGTCGGTGAGCGGCCAAGTTTCTCCGACGGTCGGCTCCCAGAGCTTTCAAGGGCCGCTGAACGGGCGTTCAAGGCGAGGTCATCCTTGAACCCCGCTGGAACCCGACGCTTGGAGCCTCCACTTATTTCGAGGCCGAGAACCACGAGGGTCACACAGGCGCACAGCCACGAATCTGACCGGCCGCGCGTCTCGGACCGTAAGCCGCCGGACCCGAGAGAGCAGCACCATGGAGCATTTGCCGCAAGTTCGGCCGGATGATTGCGTCATTCCGGGCTAGAATCCCCGCTCCAGCGCATGTGACCAGTCTCACCAGCCCAGGGACGGCCGCGGTCCCGCCATCCGGTCCCGTCTCTGGATTTTCAGGCTCTCCGGACAGTGCACTGTTCCTCGGTCCACCTCTTGAAGGGGCCGAGGATGGCTCAGGCGTACCTCGAACCGCATGCGGGCGGGCTTGAGGATCGCGGCACCGGTGCTCGCCGTGCGATACCACACTGGTCGGCATTCGGTGCCAGCCGCGACGCCGAAGGATCTTCGGAAGCGATCGGCTACTCCGGGAATTCGGGAGAGGCATCCGTCCTGCCGCCTCCTAAGCATACGTTGACCAGATGCGTCGTCTCAATTAATTGTAAATTATAGGTCTTTATAAGTAATTCTATATCAACAGTTACGGGATTCATTGGAAAAGTTGAAAAGTTTATGCAATAAAAAGTAAATCATGTTGAGCCGAGTGTCTGAGGGAGGGGCGAAACAGGTCCGCACGTATGAACCCGGGTATCCAGCGCGGGAGAGAGGGGGCCTCAGCCCTTGACCAGCGCAGACGCCTACGCGGCATTCCTCGACGCGGGAACCCGGTTCCGCAGTCTCGTGCACGGAACCCTCGAAGACTCCTGCACGTTCCTCAGCTTCACTGTCGAGCGCGGCTCAGTTGCCGGCCCCCGGGTGGGAATGATCCGGCAGACCCGTCGCGAGTCCCTTCCCACGATCCACCGGTCGGTGGCCAAGAGGAGCGGGCTGGCGGAGCGTGCGTCGGTCCCGACAACGGGCCGGCACTGCGTCTCTTGCAGGGGCATTTCCCGGTTGGGCGAGCGCCAAGCCGCTTCCGTGGCGGGGACGGCATCGGCTGTAACCGACATGCTGCAAGTTCGTGCCAGTCGTAAGGCCCGGCCGGGCCGCCCCGGCGCAGATTCGAACCGCGTTACGGCGTCGGTGCCGGCGACTGATGGAAGGGGAGACGGGCCCGATCCGGCACAGGAGACGAGCGCCGTGCCCGGGGCTGAGCGGAGTCTGGGGCCATCAGGGGGAAGCTGCGACACTGGCGCACCGGAATGCCCAGACTCGCGACCCAGTCGTGGCGGGCCAGCCCGAGCTTGGCCGGCAGCCGTGCGAGCGCTCTCGCTCGCCCTAGCCACATTGGGGGCGCTTGTCTCCCCCGCCAGTGCCCAACTCTCCGTCCCCGCCGACTGGGACCTGGTTCCGTCCAGCCTCGGGGGCGGCGACTCCTTCCGCCTGCTGTTCCTCTCCTCCACCGCCAGGGACGGCTCGTCAACCGACATCGCCGCCTACGACGCCTTCATTCAGAACCTCGCATCCAACGGGCATTCCACCCTCGCGGACTACGCCACGCACTTCCAGGCCGTCGGCTGCACCGACAGCACGGACGCCCGTGACCATACCGGCACGACCTACACCGCCTCCGACAAGGGGGTGCCCATCTATTGGCTGAACGGCGACAAGGTTGCCGACGATTACGAGGACTTTTATGACGGGGACTGGGACAACGAGACCAGCGACACCAACGAGTACGGGAATGCAGGGACTGATTCCGGCCTAGTCGCCTACTTCCCGATCACCGGCTGTGACCACGATGGGACGGAAGCCTCCGGATTGACGCTTGGTTCCGGCAGTGTTCGAGTGGGCAGGCCCGGTAGTTCAGACTCCGCCGACGGTCCCCTCGGTAGCAACGAGCTGACGTCCGCCGGCAACAGCCGGACGATGTACGGACTCTCGGCCGTGTTCACCGCGAAGGGCGTATCGGTGCCCGAGGCTCCCACGAACCTCACCGCCACCGCTCGCGGCGAGTTCCAGATCGACCTGTCGTGGACGGCCCCTCGCGGGACGGGCGAAACCGAGGTGACCGGGTACCGGATCGAAGTTTCGTCGGACGGCGGAACCAGGTGGTCCGAGCTCGTCGCTGACAGCGGCTCCGATAGCACGGCCTACTCCCACCTCGGCCTGTACCCCGGCTCCACCCGACACTACCGCGTCTCTGCGGTCAACGAGCGCACTGCCGGTCCAGTCTCTAATGTTGCCGGCGCATCCGCCGGCCTATTCCTGACCAACCTCGACGAGGCTCGCCACTCCTCCAGCGCCACGATCACCATCGGCACCGCCCGCCGCACATCGGAGGCGATTCGCTTCGTTACCGACTCTCAGCCGGACGGCTATGTCCTCACCGCCGTCGACATCGACGTGTTCGACCACGCGCGAGACGCCGTCGCCACGGTCGAAATCCACCCCTCCGGCGATTCTGACAAAGGCGGTCCCGTCCCGGACTCCACTGGCCCAGCCTTCCAGTTGGTTCCCCCAGACGAACTGTCCCAAGGCATTCAGCGGTTCACCGCCTCCAGCCCGATCCGGCTCGAGCCATCGACCGCCTACTGGGTCGTGATCACAAGCGAGGACTCGACGCGCATCCAACTGGCAACCAACGATCTAGTACCCGGGCAGCATTCGGGGGCCGGCTCCGTCGACGGGTGGTCATTCCACCACCGCGCCACGGCGTGGACGAGCCCGGCCCAGGCTTGGACCTCCACCGAGGCCTCCAATTACCCCAGGGTCGCTCTCTACGGCTCGCTCGACTCGTTCGTCAGCAACATCACCCGGGTTGGAGCCGCCCCTGTAGCGACGAGCACCGGGCCCGTTGCCCAAGGTTTCACAACCGGGAGTTCAGAACGCGCCTACGCCGTGCACGCGGTGGACCTGAACTTTGAGCAGGTGCCGTCCTCGGCCTCGCAGGCGAGCGCCTTTGCCGCCTCCCTGTGGTCCTCCAAGTCCGACGGCTCCCTAGGATCCGTGCCGGACAAGAAGTTGGTCGACCTGAACCGGCCGAAAGACCTCCATTCCGGGCCGGGCCTGAAGGCCTTCACCCCGGTCTCCTCCACTGCCCTCAACTCCAGCACCGAGTATTTCGTGGTCCTGCGTTTCGGCGGCAGCGACCCGGTGCGTCTGCGGACGACTGATTCGAATGCCGAGGACCCCGGCTCGAAGACCGGTTGGTCGGTGTCCGACGGGCACCTGTCCAGCGATTCGGACGACATCGCCAGCCGCGGTGTGGCCGGGGGCCGGGCCCTCGCTGTCCGAGTCCGCGGCTCGGTCCCCGCCTCGGCACCTCCGCCGTCCCCTCCTGCCGTCGCAACGGTCCCGTCCGACTGGGCACTCACCCCGAGTGCCATTCCCGAGGGCGGACAGTTCCGCTTGATGTTCGTCACGTCTGGAAGTCGAAACGCCGTCTCCTCGGACATCGGTGTGTACAACACCTTTGTCCAGCAGGCTGCCGGCACCGGCCATGCCGAACTCCAGCCCTACCGGTACGCATTCCGGGTCCTGGCCTCCACTCCAGACGTCGATGCCCGTGACAACACCGCCACCACCGGTACCGGCGTGCCCATCTACTGGGTAGACGGCAACAAGATCGCCAACGACTACCCCGACCTCTACGACTCGGAATGGGCCGAGGAACTCGATACCAGGAACGAGCATGGCGAGCGCAAGCGTGTTGCTTCTGTGTGGACCGGGAGCAACCCTGATGGCACGGAGTCTATCAATAGCAGAGTTATCGTCCCGGTCTCGCAAGCCCTTGGCGCGACTTCGTGGGTCGTGCTCGGAAATCCGAATACTCACGGCACCAGCCCGCTTGGAGGAGCTGTCGGGGAGCCGACCAGATCGCTGTCATTTTGGGGCCTCTCACCGGTCTTCTGGCGGGGAGCGTGGAAGACCCTGGTCACCAATCTCGACTCTCAGGCGGACGATGGCAGGGGCGCGCTCGTCGGCACTAACCCGGGCTTCATCCAGGCCATTCGCTTCACCACCGGCACCCGCTCAGGTAGTTTCGACCTAAGGCGCCTCGACCTCGAAGTCCTCTCGCTCGACGCCGGCTCCTCCCTGACCGTTCGGATTCACGCCTCCGTCGAGCCGGATGGGAGCACTCCCTCCCCAGGCGCTGCGCTCTACACGCTGCGCCCTCCGTCCTCCCTCGGGGCCGGCCGCCTCGGATTCACAGCTCCGGCGAATTCCTTCCTCCAAGGCCGCAGCGCCTACTGGGTGGTCGTCTCCAGCGACGACGAGAAGGAAGTGCGGCTCTTGCAGAATCGCGGCACCGGGGTTCACACCGGCAGCGGATCGGAGCCCGGCTGGCAGATCCATCGGACGGCGCTTCGCCGCACCGACGAAGGCACTTGGACCGTCCCCCCCGTTTCTTCCCCCCATTTGCGGATCCGGCTTTACGGCATACCGGTCAATTTCGCGCCCCGGTTTCCGGCCGGGGCGGTGAGCCGCACCATCGAAGAGAACGCCCCGCCGGGTGCCCCGGTCGGCCGGGCGATCAGTGCCAGCGACGCCAACGATGACACCCTGAGTTACTCCCTCTCCGGGACTGACGCCGGGATGTTCGAGATCGATCCCGGGACCGGCCTGATCAAGATCCTGACTCCCCTCGACTACGAGTCAAAGGCGTCCCATTTCGTTACTGTCACGGCTGAGGATGGATTTGGCGGATCGGCTTCCGTCGCAGTGACGATCCTGGTTCAGGACGAACTGGAGCCGCCTCGAGCACCCGCGCCGCCAGAGGTAGTTTCCGTTCGGCTTCTTGAGAACACCCTGCGGGTCCGACTCACCGCTCCGGACAGCGCGGGACGAGCACCCGTCACCGGGTACGACCTGGATTACCGCGAGGCGGGCGACACCGGCTGGAGAAGAGGGCGACGGAACTTCACCTTCCCCGTACAATCGATCTCCGGCCTGAGCGCGGGTACCGAGTACGAGGTGCGGGTACGCGCGAAGAACACCGACGGCATCGGTGCCTGGTCCGACCCTGGCTCCGGCCGCACAGCCCAGGCGCTGCCGGACGAACTGGAGGTCCCCCCCGATTGGAGCTTGCTTCCGAGCGGCCTGCGGCCCGGAGACCGCTTCCGCCTACTCTTCATCACCTCTGGTAGCCGCGACGCCGAATCGACCGACATCGTTGACTACAACAAGTTCGTGCAGGCGGCGGCCGAAAGCGGTCATCAGCACATCCTGCCGTTCAGTCGGCATTTCCGCGCTCTCGGGAGCACCCGCGAGGTCGACGCCCGCGACAACACCGGAACGACATACACGGACGACGACAAGGGCGTTCCGATCTACTGGCTCGAAGGGTACAAGGCCGCCGACGACTACGAGGACTTCTACGACGGCACTTGGGGCGTGACGCTCACGCGGGACGAGAACGGCGAGACCCCGCCCGAGGACCGAGTCTTCACTGGCAGCACGGAAAGAGGCACGGAAGTCATAGATCGCGGCAGGTCGTACTCGCTCGGTGCCTTCGCGGTACGAATCGGGTGGCCGGGTTCTGGAGGCCAGTACCTCGGTCTGGACTCCGGGCCGGACGCAGGTAACATCCGGGCGAACGAGCGGTTCCCGATCTACGGCCTTTCCCCGGTGTTCGCAGTGCTCGCTGCGCAAAACAATTGGCCGCTCTACGACACGGGAACGCTCGCTCTATCGCTGGCGGAGAGGTCCCCGGTCGGCACTGCCGTTGGCAGCCCCGTCACCGCGGACGACCACGACGGCGACACCCTGACCTACTCCTTGGAGGGGCCGGACGCCGGTTCCTTCGAGATCGACTCCGGGACAGCCCAGATCACGACCCGGGTGCCGATTGCCTACGGTGCAAAGTCCGCCTACTATTTCAAGGTCACGGCCGAAGACGGCCGGGGCGGTGTCGCCTCGGCAAACGTGATGGTGGAGGTCCTGGAACGTGTTCCCCTGAACTGGAGCTTGGTCCCGGCCGGGCTGGGCGTCGGCGACCGCTTCCGCCTGCTGTTCATTACGTCCGGAACTCGCAGAGCCCTCGACACCGACATCGGAGCCTACAACGACTTCGTGCAATCGGCCGCCACTACCGGTCACCCTGCCATTCGGGCCAAGAGCAGGAAGTTCCGGGTTGTCGGCACCACTTGGAATGTCGCTGCCCGAGACAATACCGGGACGACATACACCAGTGACGACAAGGGCGTCCCCATCTACTGGCTTAACGGCAACAAGGTCGCTGACGACTACGAGGACTTCTACGACGACACCTGGGATGATGGAGACAATCTCACCAACGAGCACGGGCAGCCGCGTCCCGTGTCGAATTCGCCCGACACCCGGCCGTTCACGGGATCGACGGCGGACGGTCGGAAGCCCTTCCCTCCAGACGATATATACGCGCTGGGCGGTAGGTTTGATGGCGCGGGCCGAGATAGCAGGGTCGGTGAGCCGGGGAACGGGCCGCTTTCGGCGAATCTAAGTCCGTACCAGAACCAACCAAGGCAAGATCGTCGGCCGTTCTATGGCCTGTCGGGGATCTTCACCGTGGGTGCCGACTCGCTGCCGATGTTCGCTAGCGCCTCGCTCACTCGGGAGGTGGTCGAGAACACCCCTAGCGGCCGGGATATCGGCAGCCCGGTCACCGCCAGCGACGCGGACACAGACGAGGTGACCTACAGCCTGGAGGGCGTCAACGCAAGGTTCTTTGCGATCGACCCGTTCACAGGCCAGCTGAAGACCCTCGCTCCGCTGGATTACGAAGACCGTCGCCTGTACGAGGTAACGGTCCGGGCCACCGACAGCCGAGGCGGCACGACTACCGTCCCGGTGAGCGTCCGAGTCACCGATACCCGGCTGGAAGTGCCGCTGACAGCCAGCTTCGGGGCGGCCTCGTACACGGCCTCGGAAGGGGGCACTGCAGCCTCAGTCACGATTCAGCTCAGCCAGGCACCGGGAGTCGCCTTGACGATTCCCATCACTCGAATGCTTGAGGGCGGAACCGATGCGGGCGACTTCTCGGGCGTCCCAGAGACTCTCACCTTTGAAGCAATCGAGATCTTCAAGACGATCACAGTCACCGCCACTGACGACAGCGAAGTCGAGAGTGGGGAGAGCCTGCGCTTGGGTTTCGGGTCGCTGCCGTCAAGGGTCAGCGTGGGTGAACCGGCGACGGCTAAGGTGAACCTTGAGGACAACGACAGGAGTGCTGCAACGGTGAGTTTCGCAGCGTCCAGCTACGACGCAGAGGAAGGCGGTGGCGCGGTCGCGGTGGTCGTGCAACTGAATCAGGCTACCGGGGCCCAGGTGGTGATCCCGATCACGGCGACGCATCAGGGCGGAGCCGTCGCCGCCGACTACAGGGGTGTGCCATCGGAGCTCACATTCGGTCCTGCCGAGACCTCTAGGGTGGTCATGGTTACGGCGGACGATGACACTGTTGATGATGACGATGAGAGCGTGCAGCTGGGGTTCGGTACGCCGCTGCCACCCGGGGTCAGCCTGGGCAGCCTGGCGACCGCCACGGTAAGGCTCAAAGACAACGACGACCCGGCGGTAACGGTAGCGTTCGGGGAGTCCAGCTACGACGCTCCGGAGGGCGGCAGCGGCGCAACGGTGACGGTCAGGCTGGACCAACCGCCGGAGCGGGAAGTGGAGATCCCGATCACGGCGACGCACCGTGGCGGAGCCGTCGCCGCCGACTACACGGGTGTGCCGTCAACCGTCACCTTCGGTTCGACCGAGACTTCCCGTGCCTTCCCGGTCCTCGCCGCCGACGACGGCGACTTCGAGAGTGGGGAGAGCGTGGAACTGGGCTTCGACATCCTGCCGGATGGGGTGACAGCGGGCACTCCAGGGACGGCCACGGTGAGCTTCGGCGACAACGATGGGAGCGAGGTGACGGTCAACTTCGGGGCGGACATGCACGACGCCGCGGAGGGCGGCACCGTCGCCACGGTGGAGGTTCTTCTGAACCAGGTGCCGGGACGTGAGTTGGTGATTCCGATCACACAGGACCTGCAAGGCGGGGCGTCGAGCGAGGACTTCTCGGGCGTGCCTCCTTCGGTCACTCTCGCAGCGACAGAGACCTCGAAGACGTTTACGGTCCAAGCTACCGACGATATCGAATTCGATCCCGAGGAAAGTGTGCAACTGGGCTTCGAATCATTGCCGCCGGGCGTCACGGCAGGAACCCGGGCCACGACGGCGGTGAACTTCCATGACAACGATGACCCGCCCCCCGTGCCGGTCGACATTCCCGACGACTGGGGGCTCAAGCCCCCCGATGTGAAGACCGGCGACTCCTTTCGGTTGATCTTCGTCTCCTCTGGCGAGCGCGATGCGACGTCCACCGATATCGACGACTACAACGCCTTCGTCCAGAACATCGCCGCCAACGGTCATACGGAAATCCGCGAGATTGCCAGTAGATTCCGTGCCGTCGGCTGCACCGACGACACGGACGCTCGTGACAACACCGGGACGACCTATTCCAACGCCGACAACGGCGTCCCCATTTACTGGGTCAACGGGAACAAGGTGGCCGACAACTACGAAGACTTCTATGACGGGACCTGGGACGACCTGGCAGCCTCATTGGACGAGTCCGGCGAATATCGCGATTTCGCGCTGGTTACGCCTTTCACCGGTTGCGCCGCCGATGGGACCGCGTCCACTGGCGGACGTGGTTCCCTTGCGCTTGGCAGAGTGAGCGTGTCCCTTGCGAACCTTGAATCCCCGGTGGGTGGTGGCGTATTGGCATCCGCGACTGGACGCCGGCCCTTCTTCGGCCTGTCGCCCGTCATAACCGTCCGCGCCACGGTCGCCTACGATTCCGCCGTTATTCCCACCGGCCTCGGCACGGGCGACAGCTTCCGCCTGCTGTTCCTCTCTTCCACCGGGAGGGACGCCTCCTCCGCTTCGATCCGGGCGTATAACAACTTTGTCCGTGCTCGCGCCGCCGCTGGCCTGACCGAGGTCCAGACCCTCGAATCGCAGTTCCGGGCCCTCGTCTCGACCGCTTCCCGTGACGCTCGCGAGAACACAGCCACGACCCACACCAAAGCTGAAAAGGGTGTTCCCATCTACTGGGTCGGCGGGAGCAAAGTGGCTGACCACTACGCCGACTTCTATGACGGGGAGTGGACTAGCGAGAGCAATGCCAGGGACGAGTGGGGTAATGCCCGCTCCACCTCTGGTAGCAATGGCGTTCACTTAGCGAAATTGACCGTTCACTTTAGCGGATACAGGGGAA
>CAYWUV010000151.1:0-13153 GCA_964461235.1 uncultured Bryobacterales bacterium
CAAGGCCCCGGCCGCGGCCGCCAGGGACCCCTCTCGCCGGGTGCGCGCAGTGCGCGCCAGCCTCCGATCGACGACCCCCTGGCCGCGCTCGAACCGCTGCAGTTGCGCCTCGTCCACGACCGCGACGAGGCCGCCCTGTGGAACGAGTTCCTCGCCCGCTACCATCCGCTCGGCTACCGCCAGCCGATCGGCTCCCACCTGCGCTACTTCCTCCACGACCGGGACGGGCGCCGGCTGGGCTGCCTGCTGTACGACTTCGCCGCCCGCTACCTGCCCGTCCGGGACCGCTGGATCGGCTGGCAGGACCGGCCCCACCGGCCGCTGGAGCGGCTGGTGCGGCAAGCTCGCTTCCTGCTGCTTCCCTGGGTGCGCGTGAAATGCCTGGCCTCGAAGGCCCTGGGGCTGAGCCTGCGCCAGCTGGCCGCGGACTGGCAGCGGGTCCATGGAATCCGGCCCGTGCTGGCGGAGACCTATGTCAGCGACGCGCACAAGGGCACCTGCTACCGGGCCTCGAACTGGCTCTACCTGGGACAGACCCAGGCGCGCGGAGCGTGGGGCGGGGCACCCGCCAAGACGCCCAAGGCAGTCTTCGTGTATCCGTTGGAGCGAGACTGGCAAGCGGTCCTGCTCGGCCCCCAACGCCCTGCGCGCTCGCGCTGAACGCCGGCCTCCTCGGGCCTCCCGAGCCTCGCCTCAGCCGACCTCTTGCGCCCCGGAACCTGAATGCTTACCGCTTTCGGCACGTCTCCCGCCCTCCAGAACCCCTGGGACACACAACTACCCCATAGCGCGCCGGACACCCTTCACCAAGAATCGTGGAAGCAGGTCTTGAGGTCCACTCCCGGGCCAAGTTCAGAACGCATCGTGTTCGATAAATACCGCCGTTGTCACCCACCTGCTACTTCCAAGGCTCGCCGAGCCTGGAACCCATTAAGGGCTAGCCTACTCTGCGAGGAACGTCAAGCAGGGCAACTCGGCCGTGCAAAGGGTCAGGATGTGCCGGGACTCCTGACGATCGAGCTTGTCCAAGTCGCGCAATAAGACCCGGGCAAGCTCAACCTTCCATGCCGTATCGCTTCATCGTATCCTCAAGCGGATCGACCGGAGATTCCCCGGATCGAATGGCTGCCAGCCGTTTCTCGGCAAGATACAGGTCCTCAAGAGCGTCCAAGTGCCCCTTGATGGCTTCGATCATATAAGAGATCTTGCTGCGCCCAGTTGATTCGGCCAACCGTTGCAGGCGGCGGGGAGCTTCATCAGGCAATCGAAGGGCTACAGGTTTCATTGCGGTCTCTGTTTGCCCGTTTCGAGTTCATTACGAGTACTACAGGCGTCCTCCTGAACGAAAACGGGATCACAGGGCCGATTGCCGGGTATGGAGCCCCAGCAGGTAGTTTCGAGTCAGCCCGACACGACTAATGGGTGCCTTAACTGTCGCGTGCGACTCTCGCCGATTGCGAATAGCGGCGGCGAGACGATCCGCTGAAGCGCGGTCGCAGCATCCCCGCTGCTGAGCAGGTCTCCTCCCATTTCGTTACCGGGGATCCGAACCGGGATCGCATCGGCGGAGAGCGGGATTCCGAGAGAGTCGCGGGCCGTTCCCTGGCGAAGGTCCCGGGAAGCACGCGCCTTGTGGCCGTCAAGGCTCGACCCTGTCCGCGATGGAGTAGTCCCGGTCGAGCAGAAGCTCGCTGTACCGGCACGAATTGATGAAGTCGGCTCCAAGTTCCGGCCCAGGCGAGTCACTCTCAAGCCACTGGCGATAGCGCCGCTCGGTGCCTTTGCCGGAGTGCTCGACGCACAGATCCGCATACCGCTCAATCGCGTCCCCAGACAGGTCCGTCCAGTGGCGCCTCTCCACGGCCTGCCGCAAGCCGAAGTACTCTCGCTCCGCCTGGTCACGAAACAGAGCGTCCCTCCAGCGCCTCCAGGCGGCCCTGATGAGGGAAAACTGACCGGGACTGTCGGCCAGCACGACCCACTCGCAACCAATGTTCCGGAGCTTCAGGGCCGCAGCCAGCGGCTCGTAGAGCGAGAGATGCCGGAGCACGCCGCTCTCGGTCGCACCAGCCTGCGCGTAGCTGTACGAGACGACCGGATGCTCGCCACCTGCAACGCGAATCGGGAAGAAATCGGGAAACGGACGGGGCTTCCCGGCCCGGCTTCGGGCGGCAATAGGAAACCGCTCCGGAGAGATTCCCAGCGATCCGAAGTACCGGACCTTGTCCGCCTCGCTCAACAGCCATTCGCTGAGAGGGCTGGCCTCGAGGCAGTAATCGAGAGCGATGAGCGCCTTCTTTACGGAACGCCACGCTCGTCCCGGTCCGGCGAGGATTCCATCGAGGCCCGAGCCGCGGCGGAACGAGGCACCTCCGACCCGATACAGGCTCTCCCCAACGACAGAGGCTACGTGCCCGTTCGCCGTGCCAAGGCGGAGCATCCGGGTCTCGCGGCTGCCCGCCTGGCATCCCGCGTACACTCGGAACTGACGGCGCACGAAGTACCCCCCGACGAGCGCCGCGAGGAGCAGGAATTCGGCGTCATCCTGGCGGTACCCGAACCGTTTCAGTCCCGCAGCCCGCTCGCGCACCGCTAGGCACAGCCTGCCTCCAGGGATTTCGCCGTTTTCGGTGTTCGCCGTCCCGGTCACTCGGAGATTCCAGCCCGGGCGTCGACTGGCGTGGGACGCAGACTGCCGTCCGAGTGCATGGCGTGGATCCGGAACCCGGCGGCTGCCTTGGCCGCGAGGTCGCGTTCCCGGTAATCGCGCGTCGTGACTTCCACATCCACGAAATCGAGGGCTCCCGGGCCATCACTGGATTCCGGCAACCGGTATTCGATCCGCACGTCAGGCAGAGTCAGCTTGCCGTCCATCAGAGTCAGGCCCAAGTCAGCCGCCGCGACCGAGCGAGCTCGTTGCTCGCTCGCACCGCATTCCCGCACCTGCTTTGCCCTCCGCTCCACCAGCCGCTGAAGGTCGCCGTCACTGCGGGTCCTCTCCACTCGTCCTCCCCTTGCTTCGATTCCCGCCCATTCCTTTCTGGCGGCCCGGTAGACCGCGGTGTCGTGTAGAACCTGCGATGGGCAAGCCTTCCCGGCCCGATACACCTGGGCCTCCTCGTCCCCACGCTCCCGGGGATCGACACGTTGCTCCAGAAGGCGCTTGCCTTTACGGGTCAACGTCAGGGCATCCACGGTGCGGCGTCCCCTGCGGAAGCGCTCGACTCGCAGCAGCCCATGACTGCAGAGGTCAGCGAGCGCGTGGCGAGCGCGTTGGGCCGACGTAAAGAAGTCAGCGAGATCGGCCCGGTCAATCGTTCCGAACATGCCAACCGCACGCAAGACCTCGACAGAGTCAGCGGCGAGGCGATACTTGCCCCACTGGGTCCTTCCCCGCCCAGTCCTCCTAACGCGTCCGGGACGGATCTCATAGAGATTCTCGAGGCGCGGGTCCGGCGGTTTGCGGTCCAGCCGTCCGGGCATCCCAGCCGGGCCCGACAGAGTTTCGAGGGGCCGGCGCGGAGCATTGCCCGGTGCGTCCTCAAGCCGCTGCCTGCCGTCGGGGATCCCCTCCCGCACGGGAGAGCTTGACTCAAGCCCCGGCCTCACGCGTTGCCCTCCTCCTGCTCGCGCAGACGCTCCGCCAACTCGCTGTTGAAGGTAGCGCCTGCACGAACCTCGCCTTCGAGGCGCCGCAGCTTGCGCCCCGCATCCCCAAGGCCAAGGCGTCGGCAGAGCCAGTACAGCACGGCAAACGTGTCGAAGGCCAAGGCCAACGTGTAGGCCGCGATGGTGACCCCGTACCGCATTGCGAGCTGATCGCGGTACGGGGCGAGGTAGCGGAACTCGTCGAGGGCGAGCCAAGCGATGGTACCGCCTATCGAGATGGTGAGTCCGAGCGCTATGCGGACCATGGCTCAGTCCGCGACCCGGTCGCTGCGGAAGTAGGTGACTACCAACCCGAGTGGGTTGACGCCGAGTAGGTCCCGAGGGGGATTGGGAATGAAGCGGAATTCGAATTCGGAGGTCCAGCGCCGGCGCGAGGACCCCCGCCCGGACGGGTCGCGCAGGATCTCGGTGAAGTCCAGCCGGGCCCGGTAGGGTTCCTCCTTCGAAGGCTGAACTTGCACGGCGTCGATCTCGACCTCGATCTCGGGGCCCTCTCCCCCCATGAATCGGACGAGCTCGCCAGTCCCCTCCTGCTCATCGAGCGCCCGCCTGGCCAGAGGAGCTTCCAGGAATAGCAGGGAGTCCTTCCAGGCGTCGAGGGCGGCACCGCGACGGCGCTCGCGGTGCATGACGAGGAAGCGCCGCAGGAAGTACTTGACTTCCGGCTTGGCGACGTCGGGACGGTACGCCGCGACGGCGTACTCAACGGCCTCGGCCCGCCCGACCTCGTCGATGCGGATGACGAGCGGGGATAGATGCTCGAAGCGGTCGAACGTGCGCCAGCAGAGCAGGAGCAGGCCGACGCAGACGACGGACAGCATTCCGAGGGCGATCTTGAGGTAGCGATTGGTGGCGAGCAGACCCGCCCAGATCTCGGGATAGGCATGTTGCAGTTGCATGGAAGAAGTCCTCAGGCGACGATCCGGCGCGTCGCGGAGCCGACGACGGAGCCGGCTCCGCTGACGAAGCTGCCGCCGCCGTGGAAGATCGAATGGGTCAGAGAATGGACCTTGAACATCGCCAGCACTGCCACGAGCAGCACTGATGCGGAGTAGAAGAACCAAGTGACCTGCGAACTCAGGCCATCCGGCACGGAGCGCCAGACACCGTCGAGCATGAAGGTGGAGAGGGCTAGGAACGTCCAGCCCACAGCCGTGTAGAACGAGAACTGCAGGTAGGACCGGAACCACCCCCAGAAGAGAAAGTCCATCTTCGGCACGAACAGCCAAGGAATGAACAACGGCCCGAGGACCACGCAGGCGCCCGCAGCGACGCGCCCGGCTGCGATCGATGCGATGAGCAGGGCCGTGCAAGCGGTGTTGAACAGCAGGATCACGAATGTCCAGACGAGCGATCCGGCTCCCATCATGAAGTCGAAGAAGCTCCAGGAGGTGAGCTCCTGCCAGCCCTCATGGAACGACTGCGCGAAGTTCCATGTGATCCAACCATCGATCTGCCGGGAATAGAAATCGGCTGCCCGGATGGGCAGGGTTGAGAACGGCATTCCGAGTCCGGGAACGTCCTGAACGTAGAATCGGATCATGGCGAGGCTGAAGGCCATTGCGAGCACCATCGGCACGAAGCGGGACCACGGGATGCCCTCGCCGCCGAGGGCCGCCTGGAGTCCGAACCAAGCGATCGTCAGCGCGGCGAGTGCGCGGAAGAGCATCAGACCCTCGCCCACGAAGAGCGGCGCGAGGTCTTGGATCGCCTGGTCGATGGCCGCGAACGCCCACACCAGTGGGAACTCGCTCGGATCGGTCGGCGGGATCGGCGGAGGGGTTGGCAGGATTTGCATCAGCGAATCTCCGAAGGCGGGCCGCCCTCACGGCATGCGCCACTGGGGGGTCGGCTGATTGGCCGCCATGGCCTGGTATTCGGAGGCAGCGTTCATCGACCGGGCGAGGCGGTCGCGTTCCCGTTTGAGGCCCGCGAGTTCGGCTTCCAGCAGCGCATCGAGCAGTTGGTTGGTCTGCTCGGTTTCGCGGAGCTGGTGCACCTGCCCGACCGAGACCTTCCCCAAGAGGGCCGGAACGGCCTGCGAGCCGTTGCGGGGATCGAGGACAACCTGTTCGAGCTGAGCGTGGGCAAGCCGGCGCTGCGGCGCGAGGCGGCGCATCTCTCCCAGGACGGCCATGGATCGCACCGACGCTGCATCGGCGAGCTCGACCGTGGCGTGCTCCTGCCGGACCGAGGTCTGCAAAGGCGGGGGAAGCGACGGCATGGCCGCGCTCCAGTTCGGAACAGGTGCGGACGCCTGTTCGTACGCCGTGACGGCTCCGGTTCTTGGCGTTTGGCCATTCAGCACCCGGGTCCAGCCACCGCTCGTGCCGAACTGGTCAGCGGACGAACTCAGCAACCAGTCCGTGGCCGCGGCGCGGTAACGCGTAAGCGAACCCAAGTCGCGGAGCGTGCCCGCGATACCGGCGTAGTGGTCCAGGGTATTGGTGGCGAGGGACTTGAGGTCCTGGAGTTCCTGCAGCCGCCGCTGCGCGGCCTCCAGGACGGGCGGGGCCGCCCGGACGCTGACCGGCATCAGCCCGGCAATGCCCGGACCCCCGGTGGGGATGCCGAAGGCCGAACCGACGGCTTGGCCGATGCCGGCGAAGAAGGCGCCCCAGAACGGCCGGGCCGGCGTGGCCAGCAGCAGAGCGAGCGCCAGGAGTATGGTGAGCTTCTTGGTCATTGCGGGTTTCCTCTGGTACGGTCGCCCGTGCCTCGATACGCGGGCAGGGTCAGGTCACGGGTCAGGTAGATGCGGATTCGGTGGCCCTCCCGAATGGTCACCTTGGGGAATCGGTTGAGATAGCGGTCGAGGATGCGCTCCATCGCCTGGGACAGCCCGGCCCCGACCGAGAGGCGGGCCGCGCCGAACCGGGACGCGAACGCTTCGGCCGGGCTCGTGGCCTGCGAGAAGCCGGCCAAGGCCCCGACGGCACCTGCGGCGGCCAGCGTGGACATGTAGTGGCGGTTAACCCGGTCCCTGAGACCGGTCTCGCCAATCTGATTGAGCCCGATGCTCTCAGCCAAGTCCACCGATGCGCCGTCGGGAAGGATCAGACGATGAAACGTCACCGCCAGCCGGGACTGTCCCCAGTCCTGCACGGGGCTCGCCTGCCCGAGCACACGGGTGCCCCGAGGCACGAGCAAGCGTTGACGGGAGCGGTCGTATACATCGGCCGACACCATGGCATTGACAGGTCCCACGAAGTCCCCTGAGAGGCGGTTGGTCAGAACAGCTTCAAGAAGCTCCCCCTCGCGAAGGATGAATGTCGGCGCTGGTACTTCCGCAACCAGCGGCAGTTCGAACCCTGCCGGCGGGTCGGTTTCGGGCGCGGTGACGGCAACGGTTGCCGGCGGATGCGGGGATGCGGCTGACGGAGTGCCTGTAGCAAGCTCGTCCTTCGGAGCGGATGCGCCAGACAGCTCGGAGCGGGCGCTCAGCACCAGCGAAGGGGCGCTCAGGGAACGGTAGCGCCGAATCCGCTCCTCCCGCTCGATCTGCTCGTCCGCGCTCAGTCCGTTGCCAGAACCCGTGTCCGGGACCGAACCGGGAGCAGAGGCAACACGGACGGCCGGGGGAGGATGAGGCAGGCCGTCAGGGCGCGGCTCGGCAAGGCCGAGTTCGGCCCGCATTCTCTGCTCGGCGTTGCGGGCGGCCTCTTCGCGAATGCGGTCGGCGGCACTCTTGACGGAGGCCACACCCACACCGGAGGCAGGGCCTGACATTGCCCCGTCGGCCCCGGAGTCCTGTCCGCCAGTACCGTCCGCCTGTCCCGGAAACGTCACCAACGTCACCGCCATCGCAGCGGTCAAACCCACAAGGAGCCACGTCTGGGCTCGCGCCGGAATGGCTCCCGGAGGCCGTGGAATCTTGTCGAGGATCCTTTTCACAGCATGCCTCCCGTTACTTGCGAATTCGTCGGAAGCGCAGCTTGCGATTGCCGATCTGCAGCCAGCCGTCCGCGAGGAGGCGCCGGGTCACGTAAAGCCCGTCCGAGAAGTCGTACGGCACGAGCGAAGGCTTGCCGTCGCGCTGCTCGTACAGGACGGGCGCCTCTTCCGGGTCGCCCCGTATGTACGTAAAACGGTCGTCCCGCCACATGGCCGTGACCCGGAAGGGCTCAGCCGCCGCACGCGGTTCCAGGATGTAGTCGAACCGCAGGGTGGCGGGGTAGGACGAGCGAAACTCCTCGGTCTTGGACTCGATGTCCCGAAGGGCCTGCTCCTGGGCCCTGCGGGCCTCATCGCGAGCCTCGGCAGCTTCCTTTTCGAGGCGAGCGGCAGCTTCGCGAGGCTCGAACCGAAGCGGGTCGAGCCCGGGCTCGGCCGCGTCGGCAGATCCTGCGGGACTCACGAAGAGCTTGAGGTCGGGCTCTTCGGACTCGTCGCCGACTTCTCGGAACAGCAGAGTGTAGACGTTGCCCCGGTCGGTCACCAACGTGACATTGGTGCTGATTCCCGCCGCGGTCGGCTTGACGAAGGCGAGGTTGGCGGCGCCCTGAACGCTCCAGTACTCGGCGTCCCCGCAGACCCAGTCGAGGATCTTCTCGTCCTCGGGCAGGACAACGGCGGTCGCGAATCGCAGGCGGGCGCGGACTGGGATCACCTCATCCGGCCCGG
Source organism: uncultured Bryobacterales bacterium (assembly GCA_964461235.1). Lineage (GTDB taxonomy): Bacteria > Acidobacteriota > Terriglobia > Bryobacterales > UBA6623 > VXMF01. Next base: position 8,293 of record CAYWUV010000151.1, read on the forward strand.
CTTCGACGTGACGCGCTTCCACGCGAGCTGTGCCGAGCGCGGCAGACGCTAGGACCAGAAAGATGGCGGCGGTTGGCTTGATTCGTTTCATGGGTTCATTTCTCCAGGAGGGAGTCGAGGCCACGCTCGAATCCGAGAGCACGGATTGCCTCCTGCCGGCGGGCGGCCTCGACGGGGTTGGTGGTGTAGAGCCAATAGCTGCGCTCGTCAACGCTGAGCTCCAGCACTTGGGCAGCGCCAGGGCGATGCAGGAGCATCTGGCGCTTCGGAACGAGTGCGCGGACGGCGTCCGCCTCGGCAGGGCGCAGTCCGAACGCATCGGCATACTCGGTTAGGTCGAGTTCGGGGTTGGCAAGGAAGATCTTGGTCAGACAGCTCTCGGCAACGGTCCGGCAGAGGCTGGCGTCGCGGGCGGCGTCGCCGGGCGACTGCGTCGCGAGAATGACGCCGGCATTGCACTTCCGCCAGGTCTTGAGCCCCTCAGAAAGGTACGCGCCGATCTCGGGATCGGCGAGGAACCTCCATGCCTCGTCCACGACAAGGAGCTTCCAGCGGGTCAGTTCGCCGGGCGCAGCGATCACCGTGCCGAGACGATGCAGCAGGTAGTACAGGAGTGCCCGGGCAAGCTCGGGCTTGCCGGCGGCGCCGGCCAGATCGAGAGCCTGCCAATCGGCGAGGGTGAGGGTGTCCTCGGGATTGTCGAAGACGGCTCCTCGAACACCGTCTCCCGTCCACGCCTCCAACGGGGCACCCAGCCGCGCCGGGAGGAGCCCCTGCAGGGACGAAAGCCTGCGGGACTCAGGCTCCAGCTCGTAGAGGGCACGGATCTGGGAGCGCAGCTCGGCGCGGTCACGGGCATCGCAAGCCACGCCCTCGGCATCCAGCAGCATGCGGACGAACGATTCCAGGAACTGAAGGTTGTCGGGGCTCGGATCGAGCGCGCGGAACGGATTGAGCCGGCACGGCATGTCCAGACCGCCGGAACGCAGTTCGAGGTAGGCACCGCCGACGAGTTCGGTCAGGTTGCGGTAGGAGCCCCCGAGATCGAGGATGCACACGCGCGGATCGTACTTGCGAGCCTGGGCGAGCAGGAAGTTGAGCAGGAAGCTCTTGCCTGAGCCCGTCGCCCCGATCACGAGGGTGTGGGCGATGTCGCCTGCGTGAGCGGAATAGTAGAACGGTGTTCGGCTACCGGTCTCAAAGACGGCGAGGTGCTCGTCGCCGAGGTGTTCGTCTCGGGCACTGCCCTCGGACGAGGCCCAGAGCGGTGCCAAGTCCGAGACGACAGCCGCCGACAGGTAGCTGGACCGGATCTGGCGCCGGTGATTGCCCGGGGCCATGGCGAACCAGGCATTGAGGCCGTTGTAGGTCTCGCGATGGAAGCGGGCGTCGGCGGCCGTGGCAATGCGCAGCAGTTCGGGGCGCGCTGCTCCGATGTCCGATGAGGTCGTCCCGCGCAAGGCGACGGTCAGGGAGTACTCTCCGAACGGAAGCCCGTCCACCTCAAGTTCGCGCAGGGCCTCTCCCAGCTGCGAGGATTCCGCTTCGGCTGCCTTGTCCTCGAGAGCTCCGGCTGCCTGGGGCGCGGTCTCGCCGGACGAAGCGTGGGCCATCATGCTGTACCGCTTCTGGTGATAGTGCCGCCGGGCGGACCCGATCCGTCGCTTCGCCCGCGCCGGGTCTTCCCTCTTCCATTCGGCAGCCAGATCCAGATCGGAAGCCAATTGGAGGATCCCGCCGAACAGGTGCGCCCGCGTCGATGCGGGGGGGTCGACCAGCGCATACGTCTCCACCCTCTCTCCGTCCACCCGGAGGTGATCGCGGTAGGCTTCCAGATCGCTGAGTGCCAGCTGTCGATCGAGCCCGTCCGCGGATGCGGGGTGACCGCCAAGGGCGGCCTGCCGGGAGTTGACGGAGAACGCCAGGTCGCGGAACAGATCCTCGCCCAGTAGCGGCTCGAGCGGGGTGATGTCGGCAACGAGGCCGGAGAAGGCAGCGATGCCGCTTTCGAACCGCTCGCAGGCCGCAGCCAGCTGGGACGCGAGCACCGTGCGGGTGCGCTCCTGCGACAGCCATTGCGCAACCGCGACCATCAACGCTCGCGTCCGGCCTCGCCGCGCCACCGATGGCGGGGCTGGCGACAGGCGCGGGTCCCACAGCCAATAGACGCTGGCCTCGATGGAATACAGTCCCTTGGCGAGCAGGTGCGCCTGCCTCGCTTCCCGCGCCCGGGCGGCGATCGGGTCGCTTGAGTTCCCGTGCGATAGATCCGAAAGACGCCGCTTGCGGACTTGCCAGCGGATGCGCCAGCCGGGTTCGAGGCTCTTGAGCGCTCGTTTCCAGCGCAGCGCAATGTAGTCGACATCGGCCGCGGAGCGGCACTCGAACGGTGCCCCCTGCAGACGCGCTCCCGCGAGCAGTTCGCCGCTCTTTGCGAGAATGACGCGTTCGCTGGCAAATCCCATCCAAGGCAGGTGGGTGTGGAGGGGCGCGGCTTCGTTCCCGGTCACGACGCCACCTCCGGAATAACCCGGATCGGCGGCGGCCCGTTAGCCCTGAGAGCCGGGTCGTAGCGGCGGCTGCAGGATGCGGAGCGCAGCAGGACGGCAGGCAGGCAGGGATCGTACTTGGTCGCCAGGAGTCCGCCCCCATAGCCGCATGCAAACAGCACGACGCCCGCGAGCGGAGCGTTAAAGGACGAAAACGCTGCGGCACCGACACAGGTCGCGCCCAGGAAGAGCCGCCGCTCGCACCCGAGCAGGGTCAGCGGACGGCTCAGGGCCGGGTAGGCGTGGTGCAGGGCGGGAGTGTCGGAGGACGGCATCAGGGGAACAGCCAGTTCATGAAGTTCACAGCACCGATCGCCATGCCAACGCCGAAGATCAGGCCGGCGAGGGCGCGCTTGCTGCCGCCCTCGCCGAAGGCAAACATCAGTCCGCCGATGACGATGGCGACCAGGCTGAGGCCGCGGGCGATCGGGCCGGTGAATGCGGTCTGGAGAACAGTCACGGCCTGCAGCCAAGGGCTGACGCCCTGCGCGAGTAGCGCCTGCGGCAGAACGGCAGCGAGGACGAGGAGCCGCACTGCATTGGAAGAGAGTCGATTGGGCATGGAAGTGCATCCTTTGCTGTGTGGAATGGAGTCTGGAGAGTTCCGCGGCGTCCGGGGATCGGGCCGATCGGAGCCTGTTCGTAGGTTGGTTGGAGCTTCGCGCCCATCGAACCGAGCCGCCGGGGAACTCATCTAGAGATGAGAATATCTATATATAGAACATCTGTCAAGTGGAAAGCGAAAATATTTTCGCGTTTTCTTCTCTGCCAGGGGGGCCGCCTGCCCAGCCATGCTCCCGCAGAACGACAGATTGTGGTCGATGTCGAATCGAAGCACACCGCCGAACCCTGTCGGAAGACGAGATGTGTCGGGATCACCAGACCAGCTTTGGTCGGCAACTTGGTCGATCGATTGCATCACGCCCGGTTCCGACCCCAAAATCTCTGGAGGAAGGAGACTGTTGCCAGAGATCAGCCGCTTTCTCGGAATCGTTATCGCGAAGTATTCCAACGATCACGGTCCTGGCCACTTCCATGCAAGGTACGGAGAAAGCACGGTTCGGATCGCGATTGAGGACGGGCGAGTTCTCACAGGCGAGTTTCTGCGTAGAGCGAGAGGCCTAGTCCTTGAGTGGTTGGAGCTCTACCACAAGTGAATTGCGGCAAACATGGCCGCTGGCCAAGCAGGGGAAGCCACTGCTGACGAACACACCACTGGAGTAAGGGGATGGTGCCAAGAATCGCACGGCCAGAATATCTCCGAGACTACAAGATCCACGTGACGTTCGATGATGGCCTTCAAGGGATCGGTGACCTGGAAGGCGAGCTGTGGGGTGAGGTGTTCGAGCCATTGAAAAACACTGACGTCTTCCGGCGTTTACGGGTGGACAGCGAGCTGGACACCATTGTGTGGCCCACCGGTGCCGATCTGGCACCCGAATTCCTCCGAGATCGTGCAGTTCTCAATCCGCCTGCCAACCGCACCGACAGGTGTTGACCGAAAGTCGCTCGCTAGCAGTCGCGTTTCAATCCCGTCGCACTGGACAAACGAGGCGAGTGAACTTCCGTTGATGCAGGGCTTTTGCATCCGCGTCACAAGCTGCCAGCGCACTCTACATGTGAGCATTCGAGCGGACCGTGAAAGGCAGCTGTGGAATTAGCGATTGAGTATTCCCTTCCACCAGTCCGGGCAGATGGGTTTGACGAAGACGTTGTTGATAGGCTCGTCGTACTCGTGACGAGTGTCGAGTTTGCCGCAGCCTTGAGCCTGGTCCAGATGGATCCAGTTCGCGGCGTGGTAGCAGATCCCCTGGAAGCGCGGTGTTTCGCTGAACGCTTCCAGCAGGACGGGAGGACGAATGCCGTGGGGTCGCCGCCAGTCGACCGGGAGTGGTCGCTGGAGGCTGCCGGCGGGCGAGCAGGTGGGACGCTAGCGAGGGGAGGCGGATCCCAGCCCACGAAACGGTCGTGCGGAGCCGTATTCCTAGCCGCAGCGCCGCAGCCGAGCCGGCAGGAGACCGTCGTCGGCATGCGCGAAGTAGCGCGAGTGGACGTCTCTCCTCTCGATGCCAGTCCTAGGACCCCCAGAGTGCGTCCGGAGTAGCTTCATAGATTGTGAGGAGCAACTCTGCCCCATCGACGGTCTCGTAGAGGGGTCTCCGACCGGAAATTGCCTCACTGAGGTCTAGGATTGACGGCACCCCTTCACCTCGTCGATCCATTAGGGTACTTCGATTCGACTTTAAGCCTGCGATCGACCAGGAATTCTAAAAGTAGCGGTCGTGGATGGTTCGGGTGGGATTGGCGGAGTG
>CAYWUV010000152.1:0-13100 GCA_964461235.1 uncultured Bryobacterales bacterium
GCAGTAGTCACAAGCTATCTTGGTGAAACAGCTCAGCGGCTGAAGCGCCTCTTTGATTTCGTGCGAACCGAACCTTGTGTCCTATTCTTCGATGAGTTCGATGCAATCGGAAAGGAACGTGGTGATCTTCACGAAACCGGCGAGATAAAGCGGGTTGTTACGACCCTTCTCTTGCAGCTTGACGATCTTCCTTCCTATTGCGTTCTCGCTGCCGCTACGAATCATCCTGAGCTACTCGACCGAGCCACTTGGAGAAGGTTTCAAATCAAGCTTGAGCTCGGGAGACCTACCGACGATCAGATGACAGAGTATTTTGCCCACCGGCTCAAGGAGTTCGACGAGAAATCGGGATATACGGCAAGACGATTGCGTTCGGCCGTATCTCCCAAGAGCTTCTCGGAAGCCGAGGAGTTCTTCCTTGACCTTCACCGCCGCTATGCATTGGCGCAAGGCAACCTGACGTTCCGGACGCTTGTGAAGGATCGAGTGAAGGCTAGGGACGACCTGAGCGATCAGCAAGGTCGATACGGTGCGAATGACAGATCGACCGATCCTACGCCTTCCTAATTCGCGGCCCGCGTCGAGGAAAACGGGCACCCCGGCCCGGTTCCCACGGCCCCGAGGAGCCGGGCGTCGCCGCCAAGGTCACCGATTTCGCCACGAATTCGAGCGACTCGAAGCCGCTCTCGCTCGGGACGATGCTGCTCTCGAGCTTCGGCGCGATCCGTTTGGCATTGCGCCCGAACGTGCTCTGGTGCTTGTCACCGCAGTTCCTATCGGCGACTTCGCCCGAGCCGCCCGGTTGGTTGGCTTGGAGGTTCTTTCGGAGATTGAACTGGAAGAAGACTATGAGCTGCCTGATGACTTGATCGCCGAACATTCGGGTGCTGTGTCCCCGACGCTCTATGCAACTATGCCTACGCAGGACGCCTTCGACCAGCTCCTTCGGCTTTGGCGTAGCTATCAGGCAGAACATGACGCCGAGCGTGGATACGCCCCTTGGTGGCGTCTCTTCGACATGCTTGCAGAATTGCGGCCCTGGGGGCCGAAAGATCGCCTATCTGCCGACGACCGCGTCGAGCTCGAGAATCGGCTTCCTTTTGACGAGGAGGCTGAAGTAAAACTCGAGCTCGAGCATTGGCCAACACAAGATCAGCACAGTCTGCATCCGTGGCGCCGAGAAACCGAAGCCAAGGTGGCAGCTCTGGGAGGTCGGGTCATCGATCGAAGCGCCATTCACGAGGGAAGCTTCGTCTATGACGCCATGCTTGTCGGTCTCGCTGCCGGGGTCGTGCGCGCGATGGTAGATGATCCGGATGCGCCGGATGGGCTCGCGACACTCGATGGCCTGCAATTCGTCTTGCCCCAAACCATTGCCCAGTCGTTGCCTTCGCACTCTCAGCCAACGGATGATGACCGAGACGACTTCGCCGGTTTCGACCCCGCGAGTCCAATTCGTGTCCTTCTGCTCGATGGCACACCCATTGCGGGTCACCGCGACCTTGATGGCGGCGTTGTCATCGAAGATGTTCACGATCTGGTCGATCGATCACTCGTAGCCGACCGGCGCCACGCAACAGCAATGGCATCGCTCATCCTTAGAGGTGATCTCAATTCCGACGGGAACCCAGTTCGCGACAGCCGCCTCTTGGCAGTTCCTTTGCTGGTCGACACCAATGATGGTGCCACATCTCCGGATGACCGCCTCTTCGTAGATCTCGTTCACACTGCCCTTCAGAGCGCGTTTCGAGATGACGACCCGTTGGTCCCGGAAGCATTTGTCGTGAATTTCTCGGTAGGGGTGCGAGGCTCAAATTTCGCCGGTCGCATCACGTCACTGGCGCGCCTGCTCGACTGGTGGTCGAGTCAGGCAGGAATTCTCTTTGTCGTTTCCGCAGGCAACAGCGAACACGATCTCCAAATTCCCGGCACAACCCTAAGCGCGTTCGAGGGCTTATCCATGCCGGAACGCCAGAAGCTCGTCCGTGCCGCCCAACAACGACAGCGTTATGAACGCACATTGCTGGCGCCGAGTGAAGCGCTCAATGCCCTTACGGTTGGAGCGGCGTCCTTGGACCCTAGCCCTGCTGGAACAGACCCTGCACCTAACACAGTCCAGATTCACGAGGAGGGCGACACCCTTCCCGCTATTTCCAGCGGATTGGGTCTGGGGCCATTCCGTGCCATCAAGCCAGATCTCATCGGCATTGGAGGACATCACGAAGTTCGAGCCATGCCAGCGGGCAACGATCTGAGGCTTCGGGTCGTCTCTCAGAGCGCGCGAACCGGTTTGAGTGTTGCAACTGCCGGCCTTGGCTCACCCCAGTCACGAGCCCGGGGGACGAGTTGCGCAGCCGCTCTGGTGACGCGGTCCCTGCTTGATGCGGCTGGGGCGCTCACTGAGGAAGGCGGTCCCTATAAAGGGCTTGAACTTCCTCGGAACGACCTTGCATTGCTGACAAGGGCGCTGGCGATTAATGCGGGCCGCTGGCCTGACGCTGCTAAGGAACTCTACGCTGCTGAGATGGCAGCGCGCGGAGGGCGATTCCAACAGGCCGGGGAGGAAGTGGCTCGCCATTTCGGGTATGGCTTTTTGGACCCCGACCTCATGCGCGGGGCTCCGCTGCACGGAGTGACCCTCGTCGGTCTTGGTCAGGTTCGAAAGGATCGGGGGACGATCTTCGACATGCCACTGCCATCGTCACTGTCCGGCGACAGCGTTCACCGATCTATGCTGGTTACCCTGACGTGGTTCTCGCCCGTCGAGCCGGCGCGTGCGAGATATCGCCTAGCTGCTCTGGAAGCCATCTCTGCTGACGTCGACGAGTTTGAAGACGACGCCGAGGATAAACATTGGAACCTCGCGATGAAGTCTGAACCACCTGCTGTGGCGATCATCAAGCGTGGCACTGCATGGTCCCGCCGTCTCGTGCACAACCGAGTGCGCGCTCCCGAATTTGACGATGCGGCAACACTTCCGGTCAGGGTTCAATGTCGGGATGCCTCAGGAGGCGGTCTCGATCCCGATCTGGATATTCGATTCGCAATCGCCGTCACACTACAAGTCGCGGCGACCGCTGAATATGACGTACACGGAGAAATCCAAGACCACCTGCTGATCCGTCTCCGTGGCGAACAACGAAGCTAAATACGATAGATTATCGACGCCATCAGGGTCGAGTCTGTCAGGGTGACGAAGTCTTGAATGCGCCTTCGGCGAGTTGTGCCAAGGTAGTGTTCTTCTGTTCGCTGTGTCCGCAACTATACCAATGGCCTGACTCGCCAATCCTCTGGCGTTACGCCCACTTCGGATGCGGTCTGTTCAGCCAACGCGGGTTCGAGAGGCTACCCACGCCGCTCGCTCAATACGGTACAGAGCGCCGCGAACTCCTCCTTAACAGATAGTGGATGCACGCCTGACTCGCGCATCAGGCGCATGAGTTCACGAGCGCGCTCGACCGGATCCTTGGACAAGTCCCCTAACTCCGCTTGGCATTCCGCGACACAAAGGATCTGGTCCTCGAACTTGAGGCGCATCCAGCCCGCAATGACTTCGTTCGGAGTCTCGAGACGACTCGTAGGCGGCCCGGCAGACCCTGGCTGCTCCCGAGAGAGAATCGCCACGAGCCAGTTCCAGATCCGCCTCCAGGCCAAGCCTAACCCCCTAGCGCGGCTCTCCGACGCCGCGTCTGCCGATTCGGCTGCCCGACTATCGGATTCAAGTCTCACCCGCTCTAACTCGGACTCCATTTGGTCGATCTTTGCTCGTTTCCTCACAACCTTCTTCCTCATGGCATGCTTGAGAGCAAACTCGAATTCATTGACAGACTTGTTGACCGATCGGAACCAATTCCGGTAGAAAACTCGACGGAGTGTGCCTCGCACGCCGCCAGCCCCGAACAGGGATGCAATCCCGCCAACTCCGCCGAACACTACCGCTCCCGCTGGGCCGAACACGAGCCCGCCAAGCGCAGCCCCAGTGAATCCACCGGCCACCGAAAGGCCACCGTGGACGGCTCCGTCGATGAGGATCTCTGTAGGGATGTCGCTCAAGGGTACCGATCCCTTCCACCATCCATGAACGTTCCTCGCGGCGGAAGCTGCGACGGCAAATATTGGAATGTTCAGGTCGGCGAGATCCGCACCGGCCGCGAGCGACTGTTCTAGCACTAGATTCGTGGTCTCGTAGTCGAATCCCTCTACGGCGAACACGCTTTCAGCCCAAGGCTCTCCCGACCCACGGACCGCCGGTATCGCTTAGCTGTTCATATAGACGGGAATTTCCGGAAATCTCTCGAAGTGCTCCCCGAGCGCCGCCATCGCGGCACTGTCGTCCCCGTAGCATTTCACCTGAAAGGGGTGGCCGTCGACGAACAGGTCAACGCCCGGATTGTTGGCAGTGTCGGGAAGACTGACCTCGTGCCCCTGCAGGCGAGTGGCCACCATCATCTCCGCTAGATAGCCCCGCAATCCGCTCTCCGCACCGGTGCGAGCAGCCTCACCCATGCCCTCGATCTGCTCTGCGAACGCACCGAACCGGAAAATGTCTCCCAAGTCCTCGACCCTAGAGAAATCCGCCGCAGCGACAACCCTGGGGTCAATCGCGGCAACGTCAAAAAGCAGTTCGGCCGTGGCCGCTCCAGTGACCGCAACCGCCGCCGTCCCGGCGCTTTCCCGCTCTGGAAACAGAATGGACGTCAAGGTAGCGCCCAGACCGGTATCAGCGATGGACGGAAGCTCCACATCGGGCGTGCTAGGTGTGTCCTTGATCTCGCCAGCGATACCCGCGACCCTCATCCTCCGATTCCAAACCGCTGGACGGCAGTCGGACTGGTGCAACTTCTTGAATCCGTTTAGACACTCCTGCAATCCGTTGGCTCCTGCTGCGAGCCCTAGCACGGCTAGCTGCACGGCTGCCGCGCTAGCCACTGGGCGAAGGACCTTGCCTTTGAGCCCCTTATTCAAGACGATGAATCCACCGGCCAAGACTGGAAGAACGAACAACGGATTCGAAACGACCGCAAGCGTTGACACAGCAGCCTGCCCTCCTAGGAAGGGAATGATTGCTGATGCCTGTGCAGCAATGATGTACGCACCGAATCCCGCAACCTCGACCGCAACGCCGAGACCCGCCAAGGAACCAGCGGAAAGCAGAGAGGCCGCCATCGCCCAGTTGCCGGAACGGATGGCTTGCTCCACGGAGGAATCGCGAAGCTCTTCGGGCAGCTCATGCAGCCTTTGCCGAAACTCGTCTTCGACTCGTTTCCGCTGTTCGTCGGAGAGCCCATCGCCCTTGAGGGCGGCGATGACAACCTTCCTGACCTGGAGCCGAACGATTCCGCTGAAGTCCTCCAGCGGTTCGCTGCGCGAGCCAGCGGCCTCGCCCTTGAAGTGCTTCTCGGCACTGGATGCGATCTCGGCCGCCCGCGCGTTCGCGTACCCGGTGGACAGTGGAAGCGCGGGGCTCAGTCCGAGCCGCTCTCGGATCATGCACCAGAGCTGGAACCGCAACGCATCAGTCGTCCTACCTGCCTGACTCAGTTCCAGAGACTTCTCCCGTACGCGTCGCTCGAACGCCGGTTGGTATCCATCGCCTTCCCCTCGCTTGCGCGTCCAGTCCCTGACTTGATCCATGCCCTTGTTCGCGACTGAGAAGCATTCAAAGAGCGCCAGCATGTCGCACACTGCCGCCCGTTCGAGCGTGCCGAGTCCGGCCAAGATGTACCAAGGCGGGATGTGTGCACCGTCTCCACCATCCGATTGCAACCCGGTCAGGGAAGTGCTGCGAACTGCCCCCGATTCCTCCGTGGATTCCGGGCTTTGTCCAGCTTCGCCAGACCCGGTAGAGAGTTCATCAAGCGGGCCAACATGACGCGATCTCTCAGATCCCCCCCGCTTTGTGTTCGTCTCCCCAGTCTTCCCCGTGGGTTCGGCCCCATCGGAGGAGTGGGTCGATCGGTCGCCAGACTCGTCCGGTCGAGTGTCGCTATCTGCCCTCATCGCTACTGAAGATCTCAGTTGAGGTCTACGTTGAGAAACCCACGTCCTGCTCGCTTGGCGGCACGGAATCCCAAATCATGGTCTCGGTTGGAACGTGGGATCTTGGTAGCGTTTACCTTGCTCCTCGCGAACTCGACGGAAAATCTCTTGGGCAAGATGTTCGTGTGCGGCCGAACGAAAGTCGGTGTCCGTCATCACCCTAGAGAAGATCCCTTCGTTGCCTTCCATTCGCGCGATGAACAGGTCGTCCAGCATACGATCCAGATAAGCAGCGAAGTTCGCGAAGTTATTGGCGCGAGCTGCCTCCGCAATGTTCTCGTCGTTCTCCGCTGAAGCTCGGATCTGGTCGAAGAATAATTGATCCGCCTCGGTAAAGTCGGTGCCGAACCGCTCGTTTAGGCGATCGATCAGGCTCGAAAGCGCCACCTCCTCGTCCTTGGCGCGGCCTGTGCCGACATCGGTCGGCCCCTTCAGGGGATTGGCCTGCCCCGCCGTGAGGTCGATGCAACCTTCGGACATTTGCTGAAGCCGGAAGAATCGCAGCGCTACTTCATCGTCTAGAACAAAGGCTTGGCCACCACTTGGCGGGAGTTTCGCCAGAAGATTTCGAACGAAGGTGTAAAGGCGTTCAAGATCGGTGTCCTGATAGGGGACTATCTGCGACAGGAAGGCGTAGAGGTTTCGATATGCCGTCAACTGACCTCGAAACTCCTCCCGCTCTTCTTCCTCGCGATCTTGGTAGCGCTGAACAACAGCATCGAGGACGGCGTTCATCACGCCATGATCAGCGGCCGAGTGGTCACGCTTGCTGCGATACCAGATTTCGGCGAAGGCGATCACATCGGCCGGCGTGAAGATCGCCCATTCAAGTAGGCGGTGTTGCAACGCGGAAAGGCGATGTGGATCGGCATTCTCTCCAACAGGCGTCGTCTCATAGTAGGGCTTGAACGCTCCGTAGATATCATCTTCCTCGTTGGTGAAATCAAGGACGAAGGTACGCGATTTGCCGGGTGCGATGCGGTTGAGCCTTGAAAGGGTCTGCACTGCCTGAACACCGGCCAGACGCTTCACCACATACATCGTCTGCAACAAGGGCTGATCGAAACCGGTCTGATACTTTTCTGCGACCAGAAGAACCCTGTAATCGTCGCGCTCGAAAGTCTCCGGAAGTTCGGTTTCGGAAAGTCCGTCATTCATCGCCACTTCGGTGTAAGACGATCCGGGGAGGTCCGGGTCTTCGACCGACCCCGAGAAGGCCACCAGAGAACGGATGCCGGTATAGCCGTGATCGTTAATGTAGCGGTCGAAGGCAAGCTTGTATTTGACGGCGGCAACGCGAGAGCCTGTGACAACCATTGCCTTTGCGCGCCCACCGAGCTCGTACATCACATAGAGACGGAAATGCTCGACGATGACGGAAACGACCTGCTCGATATTGACAGGATGTAGCTCTAGATAGCGTGTAAGGGCCTTCGCGGCCTCCTTGCGCGGAACATCGGGATCATCCTCGACCTGTTTGATCAGGCCGAAGAAGCGTCTGTAGGTGGTGTAGTTCTGAAGCACATCGATGATGAAGCCTTCCTCTATGGCTTGCCGCATTGAGTACTCGTGGAAGGGTGACGTGCCGGATGGCCCGGGCTCGTCGAACAGGATCTTCGTCTTGAATTTCGGCGTGGCCGTAAAGGCGAAGAAGCTGAGGTTTGGTTGCCGAGCGCGTTGCAGCGCGTCGCGCAGCACTGCCGCTTTCGCCTCATCAGAGAGATCGTCGTCCTCTTCCTCGGATAGCTGGGCAGCAATGGCTGCTTCGATCCCCTCCTTGTTCAGCATGCCTTTGAGGGCGGTCGCAGTCTCGCCGCTCTGTGACGAGTGCGCTTCGTCGACAATGACAGCGAAGCGTTTTCCAGACGTCTCGATCTTCACATCGGAGCCCTTCTTCGCAAGGGTCGAGAGCGCCTGCGAGATGAAGGGGAATTTCTGGATTGTCGTAATGACGATGGGCGTGCCTTGGGACAGCGCTCGAGCAAGCTGTTGAGTGTCCACGTCGATCTTCTCGACCACGCCGGTCTTGTGCTCGAACTGATAGATTGTCGACTGCAATTGCTGATCGAGCACCCGCCGATCGGTCACGACGATGACGGAGTGAAACACCTTGCCGTCGTGCCTGTCATGCAGGCTGGCCAGCCGGTGCGCAAGCCAGGCAATCGAGTTCGACTTGCCGGAACCGGCTGAATGCTGGATCAGGTAGTTCCGGCCCGCACCGTTCGCCTTGGCGTGCGCGACGAGTTTCCGAACCGAGTCAAGTTGGTGATAGCGCGGAAAGATCATCGTCTCCTTCCGCACAGTGCGGACGCCCTTGTCGGTCTTGACCTGCGTTTCCTTCACTTCGAGGTGCATAAACCTCTGGAGAATTTCCAAGAGACTGTCGGCCTGTAGTACCTCGTCCCACAAGTAGTGCGTCCTCCAGTTCCCCTCAACCGGTGGGTTACCTGCTCCGTGGTTGTTGCCTCGGTTGAAGGGGAGGAAGTGGGTTTCCTTGCCGCTCAGCCGGGTCGTCATCCATATCTCGTCCGGGTCCACCGCGAAGTGGACCAAGGCGCGTTTCTTGAAAGCAAATAGAAGGTCGCGTCCGTCGCGGTCGTTCTGGTACTGGTGCATCGCATGAGCGGCACGCTGCCCGGACAGAGGATTCTTGAGTTCGACGGTGACCACAGGGATACCGTTGACGGCAAGGGTCACGTCGATGACGCAGCGGCGGTTCTTGCCGTCCGCCTTCTTCATGACCGAGGCGAAGGCGACCTGGCGCGTGATCGTAAGCCGATTCCGGGCGTAGTTCTCGGCGGCTTCAGGATTCATCGTTGTGTTCGGCCGGAAATAGGCCATGCGGAATGTCTTGCCATAGCATTTGAACCCGTGACGCAAGACGTGGAGTGTGCCTTTAAGCTCCAGTTCCTTCGACAGGCTGTCCAGTAGTGTCAAGGTGGTCTTCGTCCCGAGAAGGTTCTCCAGCGCCTCCCATTTTGCGGGCTGGCTGTCCTTTAGAAAGCCGCAAGCATCGTCAGGAATGAGAACCAGTGCTTCATCGAGGGAGCTTGGGCCCCGCTTCTCGTACCCACCAGAACTGGTCAGCTGGGCTTCAATCGCTATTTCGAAAGCGTGTTCGGTATGTCCGGACATTGTTCAGAGCCGCTGCACCGAGGTGTTCTGAAGGTCGGCGAGAGGCTGCCCCTGCACCTCGTCAAAGTGATAGTAGCGAATGGATGGATCCGCGTTCAGTTGCCGGTTCCCGTCAATATACGGACCGGGATTCTCGTTCTCGGCGAAAACAAACTTGCGCAGACGGACTTTGTGGTTGTCACCGGTGTAGTGCTCGATTGTCCGTTTAAGGGCATTCACCCATGCTGTCCCTGCCGTGAGCTGTGGCACGATCTTGTCGGGACTCAAGCTCTTCGACTTGAATTCGACGCAATCGGCGTGGAAGGCACGACCGTTGACGTAGAAGATCACGAAGTCACAGCGCTTCGACCACGGCTTCGCGTTGTCGTCGAGGAAATGGAAGAGCGGTGGCTTACTCTTCTTCCGCTGCAATTCGACCTGATCATGGTCGAGCTTGAAGGCGAGCCCTTGCCCTGGCAGCATCAGGCGTACCTTGCGAGTCTTAGCCCGCGTGCCGGTTGCCGGAAAGTACTTCTCCCGCAGAATGACTTCACCTCCGGTACCGTCGTGGATCACGTAGCGGTCGTTCACGTAGGCCCTGAGATGCCGGAAATACGTCGATGCATCGAGGCTCATCTCAGCTCCATGAGTTGCCCCGTGACAGCTGCCGCGATCAGCGCGGAACGATACTCCGCAAGTCGTTCAATCGAAGCGGAGATCTTCTCTTCAATGTTCCGGACATTGCGGTCACTAGTGTCGCAGATTGCCCCTATTTCACGCGCCTCCGAGTTAGGTGGAATCGGAACGTGGATCGATTTTAGCTGCTGACTATCAATTCCACTGATCGTGACTCTCTTCGTTACGGCCAAGATGGATTCGCGCCCGATGTGAGAGCGGAAATAGAAAGACAAATATGCCGACAGATCTCGTGGGTTTTGAGGTCTAATTCGAATCATCGAGCTTTCGAACAGATGCGGACCTTTAGTGCCAGCCACCAATACAGACTTCCCTGAACCTTCGAAGACAATTGACCGTCTAGCAATGAGAAAATCTCCATTCAATAGGCCCCACTTCTTGATCTCGTCCTTCGAGGCGTTTACGCAATCCTTCGTTCCCCCATCGAAGACAGAAGAGCGGAACGCTTCGCCCATTTGCACGAACGGGATGCCCTCCGGATCAAAGGCATCCTTCGACTTATAGAGACCGTTGAGTGTTCCGCCGTTGAGCAAGAAACGCAACCGCTTAACTTCCCAATGCACAGGGATGTCGCCGAGCCAGCAGATGCCGGAAGGCTTCATTGGGGCATCGGGGTTGAGGCCCTTGGTGACGGCACGGGTGATGAGGGCTTGGCGTTTCTCCGCCAAGCGGTCGAGAAGTTCCCGCTTCTTCTCGATCAGCTCGTCGATCCGCGCCGTCTTCTCGTCCAGAAACCGAGCGATCCGCTGCTGGGTTGCGAGACGTGGAAACTCGATGTCCACAGCGGCAAGGTCGTCACGCGAAAGTTCAACAAATGTCGTGCCGTTGGCCGTGGCATTGAGTTCAGGTAGACGAGACTTGAGTAAGTAGTAAAGGAATGCTCCGTGAACTTGGTCTCCCGGAATGATGCCACGGCAGCCCTGATTAAAGGCCATGGGGATCTGGCTGATCGCCATATGACCTATGGGTGCGCGTGTTGAAATGATCACCGAGCCCACTGGCAAGACTGAAAGATTGCATTCTCTAACGGCTCTTTCAGTGACGAATCTCTCGGAATCGGCGATCTTGTCGCTCGTTAGTTTTCCAAGGTCATCTGGTGTGGCCCATTTGACATCACCATCCCAATACGCCGGTTCGCCACTAGCGGGCGTCGTCCCGTTCTTGATCCGCGCAAAATAGCGCAAAGCTCCAGAGTTTGGCCTCACGCCACCAACCCCTTCAGCAGTCCAGCGATCTCCCCTTCAATCTGGGTGATGTCGGACTCGATCTGGTCGAGTGGGCGCGGCGGCTTGTAGATGTAGAAATGCCGGTTGATCGGGATTTCGTAGCCGACCTTGGTTCTGCCGTAGTCCACCCAAGCATCGGGCACATGGGGTAGCACCTCGCGTGCGACATAAGCGTCGATGTCGTGCCGAAGAGCCTCGACCAGTCGGTCGTTGGGCTTGTCCGGCCCGAAATCCATCGGAAGAGGTAGCGCTGCACCGGACGGCAAGGGGATGTTCTCGGTATCCCGAAGCTCACTGTCGGGCTCGGCGCGTCCCTTGCTGTCTCGGCAAATCTCGGCATCTTGGTCGCGCTCACCAAGGGCCACGAAAATCGCTTTCTTGATCGGCCCGGGGATCTGGAGGCCGGTGCGCTTCGCGACGTTCATCAGATCAGCCTCGAACGCCTCCCGGTCCATGTAGCGCCCATCGCGTTCAAGTGTCGCGAGCATTGCGCGGATGGCCTCCTGCTGTGTTCGGCCGTCCGCGATCTCGCGTTCGGCCACCTCCCGTTTCCTCCGCTTTTTCGATGTCGCCAGATTCGCGAAAGCGGTCTGCTCGTCGAGCTTCGCGATACGCTCCGGCGTCGCCGCAAAATTCATACGCAATGGGCGTTCGACCGTCACCTTCAGAAAACCAAATTCCCGATTCTCGAAGATGCGGGAGATCACGCGGGTCTCAGTCTCACCGTTGATCTCCACCTCGGCCGTCTCGCCGTGCTCGTAGTTGCCGTAGACACGCGTCAGGTGACATATCTGCTCCTCGGTGATCTCGTTGCGCTTGTTGTTGAGGCTCTTCTTCATCTTCTGGAAGAAGCAGGTTCCGTCGATGAGCTGCACCTTGCCGCGCCGCTCCTGCGGCTTTCGATTCGTCACGAGCCATACATAGGTAAAGATGCCGGTGTTGTAGAAAAGCTGATCGGGCAGAGCGACGACGGCGTCGAGCCAATCGTTCTCGAGAATCCAGCGGCGGATGTTGGACGGCCCCGATCCAGCGTCGCCAGAGAAGAGCGGCGAGCCGTTGAAGACGATGGCGATCTTCGAACCGGGCTGGTCCTCGTCTCCTTCCGTGTAGGGGTGCATTTTCGCAATCATGTGCTGAAGGAACAGGAGCGACCCGTCGTTGATGGCCGGTAGCCCTGCGCCGAACCGGCCCGAAAAGCCCGCGGTCTTGTTCTCGCGCTCAACCACCTGTTTCTGGTCCTTCCATTCGACGCCAAATGGTGGATTGGCCATCAGGTAGTGGAAGTATTTGCCCTCGAAGCCGTCCTTGGTCTTCCCGTCGCCAAGGGTGTCGCCGAGGACGATGTTGGCCGTATCCTCGTCTTTGATGAGCATGTCAGAGCAGCAGATTGCCCAAGACTCGTCGTTGTACTCCTGACCGAAAAGTGCAAGTTCCGCCCTTTCGTTCTGGGAGAGGATCAACTTCTCGGATTCGGAGAGCATGCCGCCCGTTCCACACGCCGGATCGTAGATCGTGCGGAAGATGCCGGGCTTATAGACATCCTGCTCCCCGGTGTAGATGAGGTTCGCCATAAGGCGGATGACTTCGCGCGGCGTGAAGTGATCTCCTGCGTCTTCGTTGGCCTGTTCGTTGAAACGCATCACAAGATGCTCGAACAGATAGCCCATTTGAAGGTTGTCGATCCTGTCTGGATGAAGGTCGACATCGGTCATCGCCTTGACGATTGTGAAGAGGCGGTTGCTGGCGTCGAGCTTCTCGATCTGATCAGCGAACTTGAAACTCTCGAAGATGTGCCGCGCCGTCGCTGAGAAGCCGTTGATGTACGACACGAGATTCGGTGCGATGTTCTCGGCGTCACCGAGCAACCGGGCAAAGGTGAAGGGGCTCGTGTTGTAGAGCGGATGCTTCCGCAGAGGGTCAGCAGCCTTTCCGAGCAGGCGATCCATTGCCGCCACTGGCACGTGCTGCGCCTCTAGATTTCTTGTGCCGCCGTAAGGTGGACGTTTGAGTCAAGTTTACGCTGCG
>CAYWUV010000153.1:0-12961 GCA_964461235.1 uncultured Bryobacterales bacterium
TCTCGACCGTTGGACGCTCTGGATCGATGCTCCGGTCGGCACCCGCGTTCGCCTGATGCCGATCAGGTGCGCTCATTAGACAGCGCGGCCCATGCACGAATCTTCGGCTACCTGCGGTCCATGCCCGCGCTCGGTCACAATCCTCTCGTCGCCATTCAAATCGCGCTCGTCGGCCACGCTGCCGACACGGTCGAACAACCCCTATGGCCCGACATCAACAGACGCCTGAGCAGTTACGAAGCGGGTACCTACCCTGGGCGGGTCTTGGTCCGTGGCTCGAACAGCGCCGCCGCGGCTCTTACGACTCCTACCGGCGCACGGAGCCACTAGGTCCATCTGGTCCTCGAGGTCTGGGACGACCACCCGGAGGTGCGACTCACCGACTACCGTCGGATCGTGCTGGACGTCTCCGCCCACGAGCCGTGGAGCGAATCGCCCCAAGGACGTAGGCCGCGCAAGCCCGATCTGCTGCCCATCCCCAAGCCCTAGGAAGGCCGCCGCGAGGGGGGCTCGGGCGGGTCTACCAGTTGGTGATCGAGCCGTCGGGCCGACGATAGAGCGAAATCGGCCTGTTCTGCTCGGTGATCTCCGAGACCAACTCGGCCTTGCTCGGGTCGAACTCGACGCCAAGGCCCGGCTTGTCCTTCGGGTAGAGCTTCCCGGCTCGGAAGTCGTACGATTCCGGCAGGTGCGGTGCCCTTGGGTCTCCCCGGCCTCGCATCTCCATGAGACCGGGCCCCGGTAGGGCACAGAGGCAGTGCACCAGGGCCGCCTCCGCAACAGGGCCGGTGAAGTGCGGGATCAGCCCGATGTAATGTGTCTCGCATAGCGCGGCATGCTTCATGTACTCGGTGATACCGCCCGAGTTCGGCAGCGTGACTCGGGAATAATCGAACAGCTGGTTCTCGATGAGCATGCTCGAGTCCCAGCGGTCCCCATAGTGCTCGCCCACTGCGAGAGGTGTCTTCACCAGCGGCCGCAGCGTGCGATAGACCTCCGGATTCTCCGAGCGAATCGGGTCTTCGACGAACAAGGGGCGCAACGGTTCGATCAATCCACACAGGCGAACGGCGTCGGGCAGATCCAGGCGGGTGTGGAAGTCGATGGCCCAGTCACCGTCGTCACCGACTCCCTCGCGGATCTCCCGGCACATCTCGAACGTCCGGTCGACCATCTTGCGGTGATGGTAGCCCTGGCTGCGGTCCGGGGCATCGGCACCGTGAAAACGGAAAGCGCGGTAGCCGAACTCGATGCAGGCCCGCGCGGTTTCCCGGAGGCTTCCCGCACTCGGGAATCCGGTTGCGTAGCACTCGACGTGGTTGCGCGTCAGCCCGCCGAGGAGTTCGTAGACCGGCACGCCGAGTGCCTTTCCCTTGATATCGAGAAGAGCGAGATCGAGAGCCCCGAGAGCATGGATCTTCTCGCGCCCGGGAGGGTAGAAATACTGGCGATACATGAGCTGCCAGAGGTGCTCGATCCGGGACGGATTCTCGCCGACAATGATTCCGGCGAGCTGGTCGATCGAGTCCTTGTGGCCGCCCTCGCCGATGCCGGTGATCCCCTGATCGGTCTCGACGGTCACGATGTGACTCGATTGATTGAAGATCGGGCGTGCTCCTTCGCCACCCACGTGGTAGTAGCGGACCCGGGTGATCCTCATCCGGGGGAGAGCCGCTCTCAGGCCGGTGGCGGCGAAGCTGGAAGCGAGGAATCCGAGCGCGGTCCGGCGGTGCATTGCACCTAGGCTACACCGTGACCCTCAGCCGCGCCAGCCTCTGAGGGTCCGGTTCTGCCGGGAATTTGCTATCGTCCTTGCGCCTGCACGAGACATACCGCTACGACCACGAGACGGCGCCGCTCCTGCAGCGGATTCATGCGCTGGGCACGGGCATCTATGGCAGCCGATGTCGCTCCCGCCACCGCGGGTATTCCATGTCGAGCAGTTCGGCCGCCCAAGTGCCGTGGTAGCTGTACCCGCTGCGTCGCTCAGCGCCGATCTCTGAGAAGTCGTAACGGTACACGGAGTCGCGATCCAGATACAGGGGACGGTTGGTCCCGAGTTCGTAGAACCGGGCCCAGAGCGGGGGTGCGTCCGAGTCTTGGACCAGGACTCGCTCGACGCGGCCGTCGGACCTGGGAATCCGATGGACTCGGACCCCGGACATGGCGACCGAGCGCAGCCACCGCACCGCCCCCTCGATCGCCGCAATCAGTTCCGTCGTAGGGTTCTCAACCGACATCAGGAATCTCACGATACCGACCGACTCGCCACCTGACAGGGATGGCGGCTCGTAGGAGCGCGCCCATGCGGGCTCGAGCGTCCGCTCATCGTGCTGAGCGCACCAAGCGGTGAGCTGTCCGTCCTGCCTGATCTGAGAGCGCAGAATCACGTCGATGCCCCTCGTGACGGCAGCAACGGCCCTGTCGCGGCGTACTTGGTCCACGAAGCCATACGGCGCATCTCCCGTGCCTGCGTCGCGAAGAAGCGTCAGCACATTGCTCATCGCGTTGTCGTTGAATGTGATCCGGGAGTAGTAGCCTTCGCGCAATGGAAAATACTGGGGCCAGCCGCCATTGGGGTATTGGGCTGCGAAGAGGTAATCCATTCCACGTACGAAGGCTTCCCGATATCTCGCTTCGCCGGTGCCATCGACCACCAATGCCAGGAACCGCATCGGTGTTGTCGTGGCACCGTTGTCGATGGTGGGTCGCCCAACAGCGTCGGGAGAGGATGGCGGCGTCAGCAAGTCCGTATTCTTGGGCCAGCCACCCTCCGGCGCTTGGTACAGGATTACGCTGTCAGCGGCCGCGCGCGCCTCGCCTGACGCATACCACGCCCGTGGCTGGCGAAGGATCTCATCGCCCCATCGGACCGGGGGGAAGTCGGACAGATTGCCGCAACCGGACGTCAGGATCGCAAGCGCTACCCTTGGCACCGCACGTCTCAGCCATGCCCTGTTGCCGGGCGGAGTTTGAACCAATCTCATCGTCGAAAGCGACCTGCGTCCGATTCCTGCACCATCGGCAACCTCAATCCGGCCCTGCAGCTGGTCTGCGGCGATTCGCAACGATTGCGCAATCACTGCCGTCTGGCGGGAGCCCCAATCGGTGATCAGCAGCCTTCGGATCGCGCGACCTCCGGAGAGGCCTGCGCTACTAGCCGCTACCACAGAAACTCTCAATGCTCGGGCATGCAGCCCGGTCCGGATTTGCGGCCATCTTTCAGTGCAGTCGAACAGTCTCATTGGGCTTCGTCTGCGCAAGAGCCTCCTCGAGAGAGACCATCTCGATCTCCTTGAATTGTGCGAAGTCGGCCCCGCTATGGGTGACGAGGAAGTTGATATTGTGCCCCATCATTGTGGCAACGATGCCGGCATCATGCACTCGCTTGCTGGCGACGGCGCAAGTCGCGACGATTTGGAGCAGCCGGAAAGCGACTGATTCCGCCTCGCCAATGAGGCTCGCAAGCTTCAGGCGCTGACCCAGGCTCTCCGCCACGGCGGCGACGCCCAGGCCCAAGCCGCTAGATTGAACAGGTCGTGTCGACACAGCGAGACCCTGGCGCATCACTTGGCTGTTCGCCCCAAGCTGGAATCCGCGGGAGTCGGCCTCCTCGAACAGTTGGATCGCCTGACGGTGCAACGGACGCGCCCCGTCGGTCGCGGTCAACAGAGTGTTCGTGTCCATGAACAGGACTTCACCGACCATCGTCCCCATAAATGGTGCCCCTGTTCCATCGACCGGACCGGTCGGTTCTGACCGTCACAAGCTGCAGCCGGCGCTCCTCGGCGTGAGGGGGGGCCATTCTTGCAGCGCGGTCGAGGATGGCGTGCAACTCGCCCCGCAACGAACGGCGATGGCTCTGCGCCAGGCGCTTGAGGGAGAGAAGGGTCTGCGGCGCAATGCCCCTGATAAGAATCGACCCCAAACCGCTACCTGGACGACACCGGTATCCTGGATCACCTGATCAGAAAGGACCCTGCCGTGTCGGCCGTTTTCCCTAATCGGACCAGCATTCCCATGGGCGGCCGACGGGTCAAGTCAGCTTGTCCCGGGCCGAGGAGGCTCTTCGAGTTCGGAAGACACTATGGAAGCTGTCGTTCAGGGTGACTCAGGGGTGAACTCGGGGTCGCTCGTCAAGGCCCATGCGTCCATCTCGAAGCCGTCCTCGCGCATCGAGAACATCACCGTGTGGCGGCCGGGCTCGTCGATGTCGAGCCAGATCAGTCCCGGTACTCCGCAGTGCTGCTCGGCCGTGCGCTGCTTGCTCGCCCAGGTCCAGGCATTCTTGCCCTCGCACCACTGCATGCGCTGGCCCGACTCAGGCCATGAGCCGTCAATGCCGACGTGAATGCCGTTGTCTTCCGTGCCGGTCGAATAGGCACGCACCCAAACGAAGTAGCGTCCGGGATTGGTGATCGAGACGTCGTATTCCAGGACGGCCATCTCGCCGGGCTCGTTCGTAAAATTCTCGCCGCGAATGAGCTTGTCGTCGTGAGTCGTGCGGGTGTCGGGCAGCACTTCGACGTAAGAGTTGCCGCCTGCGAGCTCGGCGTGCGGGCCGGTTGAGACGATCACCCATTCCCGCACCTCGGTCAGATTCTGCCGATCGAAATCCTCGGCCTCCACAAGGAGCAACCCGTCCCTATCGCTCGGGACTTCGGCGCTTGCCACGAGGCATGTTGCAAGGAACAAGACCGCCCAACGCATCCCGCGATTGTATCGTCCGCCCGGCAGAGGGCGTCACTCGATGGCCCGGTAGCGGAAGTTGTGGACCCTGACGGAGCCGGAGCCTTTCGCATAGACTCCCAGCTTGAGGCTCGAAAAGCCACCAAGGTTGTTCGTCTGCAACCCGGAGACCTCAAGGCCGCGAGGATGCTGGGTCCAGTTCGACCCGTCCTCCGAGAAGTAGAGGGCGACGTCATGCTCGAACATGCGGATCTTGAAGTGGCGGCAGTCGGCGCAAGGCGCGGCGTCTCGCAGGAACGGCCGGCCGCCCTTGACGAGAACCGCCTGCCCGTCGAGATACCCGATCCCGGCGAAGGCTTCCCGCCCGTAGTACAGAACGAACCCGACCTCCGGCGATCCGTCGATGTCGATCGTCACTTCGGCTTCGTAGTTGTGGTCGGATGCCAGGGCATGGAAGACGCGGAGACGGTCGCCTGCGGCGTCGAATCGCACGGCCCCGTCGGAGAGCGAGTATTGGTCCGTCGAGTCGATACCTTCAAAGTGCCACTGGGGGGGAAGGTCCGGACCCTCGAAATCCTCCGACTGCAGGCGATAGTTCCGCACCGATTCGGCCTCGAACGACTCGCCGTCGGGCAAACTGATGTCATACCAGCCGTCTTCCGTCCACTCGATCGGTTCGATCAGGGTTTGCCGCCCCATCGTGCGGTATCCGTTCTCGTAGCCGTGGTAGACGATGTACCACTGGTCGTCGGGCCCCTCGATAACGGTTCCGTGCCCTTTGGACCACCACGACTCGAGCCGACTCCAGGTCCGCACGATCGGATTCAGCGGACTGTTTTCCCACGGACCGAGCGGCGACTTCGAGCGAGCGGAGACGACCATGTGCGACGTGGAGGGCCCAGCCGTGCCTCCCTGCGCGGACGTCATGTAGTAATAGCCCCCATGCTGAAGGAGCTTCGGCGACTCCAGACAGAAGCACTCGGTCACCCATTCGCTCGGGTAAGCCCAGCCGTCGTAGACCTTGCTCGGCCTGTCGCGAACGGAAAGGCCGTCGGAGGCCAACTCGACCGCGCGACCGCCGTTCAGATGGAGATAGCGTCTGCCGTCAGGTCCGGCGACATGGCCGGGGTCGATTCCGCCTACCTCGAGGTCGATCGGTTCCGACCAAGGCCCTTCGGGCGACGTGGCGGTTGTCACCCAGTTTGTGCCGCTTGCGGGGAAATACAGGTAGAAGAGATCCCCGTGCTTTACCAGATCTGGCGCCCAGACGTTGCCGACGTGCCGCCGCAGCGCGTGAGTGAGCGGTTGCCAGTTGTACAGATCGTTCGAGCGCCAGATCAGGAGACCCGGCACGCGATCGAACGACGAGTGCGTCATGTAGTAGGTGTTTTCGTCTCGGACGACCGTAGGGTCCGGAAAGTCTCCGTTTAGGATCACAGCCGGTCCTCGGCTTGGTGAGGGTCCGTTCTCAAGCGGCGAAACCGAGCCCGAACTACATGCCGCGAATAGCGTAGCGAGCGCCGTCAATGCGATCCGCATCAAGCCGACTCCAGCCCCTTCCCGATCCTATCTTCGTCGATCTCCATGCCTACGGCCCGTACCTCGCACCGCAAGCAGCGAATGCTCCTCGAAGGGGAGATTGTGCGCTCAAGTCCATTCGGTATGTGCGGAAGCGAGGATCCGACAACGCGTCGGAACCTCAGCCCTGATCGAATCGATCACTCTCGCCGGCGGGTGAGACACAGGGAGGCTGTCCGACCCCCGGAGCTCGTCAGGGACGGTTGGACGAACTCGAAGCAGTGTCTGCCGCGATGAAGATAGGAGCCACGTGCCGGTCCCGCAATCATCAGGATCTCGCACGAAGAGAGAGCCTGGGCCTGCCCCGCCTCTCCTCTGACTTCGGCATCTCGTTCCCGAGTGCCTTCCGGGGTTGGCTGGAGTGAATCCTGCCCTGAACTCGGTTAGCACGGTTTCCCCGGGGCCGGGCGGACCTCCGGAATCGCCAGCCTGCGCCCGAGCGGGGCAGGGGCTCCCAGGATCTCGTGTCGCGGCAGTCCCGCAGGTCTCATGGAAGGTCAAACGCCACGCTGATCGTCACGACGGTCTCGACAGGCCGGCCGTTCAGCAGCGTCGGATCGTACCGCCACTGAAGCGCGGCGTCCAAGGCTGCGGCTACTAGTCGCTCATCGACCATCGAATTGAGCTTGGACAGACCGGCCAGACGGCCTTCTATCCCGATGACACCCTTCAAATGCACGGTGCCGCCAACGCCTTGGCGCTCGGCTTCGGCAGGGAAAACCGGCGGCACGTAGTGAACGAGCCTCGCCCGTCGAACTTCTCCGCCGACTCGGATTCTCCTGCGCGGCTTGCTGGGCTCACCTGGTTCCTGCTGCGGTGGCGGGCCCGAAATGACGATCGCCTCCTCGATGGGTTTGATCTCCAGAGAGACCTCCAGATGCCGGTCGGCGGAAAGGTCGACGCTCTGGACATCCGGCTCGAAGCCGGGCGGCCCTCGGACCTCGATTTCGTACGACGGCGAAGGAGCAAGACCCTCGATCCGGAAGGATCCGTCCGCGCCGGCGGTCGTCGCTTCAACGACCTCCTGGTCCCTGTCAGCAACGAGTACGAGTGCGTGTGAAATGCGGGATCCGCTGGGGTCTTGAACGGTCCCGGACACCGCGACCCCCTCCCACTGGCTGCAGGCGGGAAGCGTGAGCAGGCTTGCCATCGCCGCCGCCAAGGGTATGACCGGAAGGATCCGGATCGCCTCTGGCCGGGTGCCCAGCTTGGGGTCGGGCTGTGTGACAACCCTGAGGAAGCGACGCGTGCGTGCCGTTGAAAGCGATCCGGGGACCACGGGCTCGGTCGACTCCTCCTCGCGGGCTCGCACCACGTCCAGCAGCATCGCTAATCGCTGATCCGGACCCACTGAAGCGCGGTCTGTACCTTGCGGCCCTCGCTGTCAGTTTGGACCGGCGGTCTCAGGGTGAGGTGGCTGTCGCCGAGCTCGTAGAAGCGCTTCGCGTCTACTCCTGTGCCTGCTGGATTCTCGCTCCCTATGCGATGGTGGACGACATACCCTTGATCCTGGTGGACGGAGAATGGACCGAAATAGCTGGCATAAGTCCGGGTTGCCATCAGAGCCTCCTCGGCGGTGGGCCGGTCCCCCGCGTACCGCGTTCTTCCCGGGCGCATCAGATGCACCGACATGTGGCCCGAAGATGCGTAGAGGATATAGGCCTCTTCGTACTGATCGACCGGCACGGACTCGCCCTCGGTTGTCCCGCGCGTGACCGACTCGATTCGATAGACCCCGAAGAGCCTCCTGTGGGTTTCAGTCAGCTCCGACTCGGGCAAGTCCGGAAGCCTCTCCCAGGTCAGGAATGTCTTCGAGCCGTCTTCCCGTGGCGGAGGCTGGAGCGTCAACGTATTCTCGCCGAATGTATAGAAGCGCTTGTAGTCAGCTCCAGCTCCGCGCGGGTCGAGGCTTCCCACGAGATGGTGGGTCACATATCCTTCATCCTCGTTGACGTCGAACGGGCCGAAGTACGAAGTGTAGGTGCCGATCAGGGCAAGCGCCTCCTCGGCCGTCGGCCTTTCTTCCGAGTACGGTTGGCGCCCAGGCCTCATGATCGTCACTCCCATGTGCCCGGCAACGTTGTAGATGATGTAGCCGAGCCGGTCTTCGATCGGCGGAGCCAGCAGGTCGCCGGCGGCGTCGCGCCTCTCGATCCGCGCAAGGGACCAAGCACCCGCAAACTTCTGGCGCGCAGCGGCGATACGGGCCGTGGAACTCGCTGCCTCCGAGTCTGTGTCCGCGGGCGGAGGGCTTGCCCCGCATCCAAGGAGCAGTAGAAGCGCTCCTGTTGCGGCGATCAGGCGTAGGTGAATCCGCGTCATGGTCACCGGACGCAAGGACGGTCGTCTGCTATACCCCGCGTCGCTGTAGCGTCGGGGCGCGTGCGCAAGTGTACCAACACCGAAACCATGGAAAGATGCACAAGTCCGCTCCCACTCTGTGCCGTTCCGAACAGTGGTTGCGATCCGGAGCGAAGATCCAGCGGTCAGCCTAGGCGAGCGCACCGACACAAGAGTGACGAACCTTCTGTCCCGCCGCGTCATTCGACTCGGGGCGCACCGCTGTCGGGTATCCCATCGCTTGTACCGCGAGATCGCCCTCGGCCGCGCAAGGCGCCGGCGCTTCGCGCGCGGTCTATCCCAGCCGGCCGCCGAGCGATTCCGCAAACTGCTCAGGAATCGCCGCGGCAAGCTTCTGCTTGACAGTCGCGTGTTCCGGGTCCGGCGCGAGGTTTGTCCACTCATGTGGATCCGAATCGTGGTCGTAGAGCTCTTCGGTTCCGTCGGGATAGCGGATGTAGCGGAAGCACTCATCTCGGACCGATGCGTAGCCCTCCCCGTAGGTAGTCAGCGCAGGGCGCGCCCATTCAGCCTCGGGATCCTGTAGGAGGGCCCGAAGCGACTGGCCTTCGAGCTGGTGAGCGGTGGGCTCGAGGCGACAGAAGTCCGCCAGCGTCGGGTACAGATCAATTAACCCAACCGTACGGGTGCAGGCCCTGCCCGCGTGCACTGAGCCGGGGAGTCGAATCGCCATCGGTGTCAGCGAAGCCTGCTCCCAGAGTGTCGTCTTTTCCCAGTGGTCCTTCTCGCCGCAATGATAGCCGTTGTCGGACCAGAACACGACGATAGTGTTGTCCGCGTAAGGGCTGTTGTCGAGCGCTTCGAGCACCCGCCCGCAGCTCCAATCCGCGAACGAGGTGCAGGCCAGGTAGGCCCGGACGAATTCTCGCCAGGACTGCTCGGTGTCCTTGCCGCTGACTACGAATCGCTCTCCCCATACTGCCGCCAAGTCGCGTCCCAACCGCGGAACGTCGTCCAAGTCGTCTTCCTTGTAGGGAGGCAGCTCCACCTCGGCTAGGTCATACATTTCGAAGAACCGCGTAGGGGCGGTAAACGGCGTGTGCGGCCGCCACAAACCGTACGCTAGGAAGAACGGCTTGTGATGATCCTTCGAGAGGAACTCGACGACCGAGTCGCCGTTGACGACGTCGGGAAAGTCGGAGTCCGGCGCCTCCCAGGGAGTCCAGCCCCAGAACCGCCCCGCGACTTGGTCTTCCTCGGGAGGGAAGGGACCGAAGCCGCCGCCGTGCGGCTTGTTGTCCCACATGGCCTGGAGCTTCTCCTCCGCTACTGGCGCGTGCGTAAGCTTGCCTTCGCCGTACGTCGTGTAGCCGCTGCGTTTGAAGAGTTCCGGCAGGGACTCCGTGGCATCGAGCGGCGCTTGGGTCCACGGGTCGCAGCCGTTCCGATAGGCACCGGTCGTGTGCGGAAAAAGACCGCTGAAGACGGCGGCACGCGAGGGAACGCAGGCAGGGGACGGGCAATAGGCCTTCTCGAACGTCATGGCAGTCCTCTTGAACTGGTCGAGCTGAGGGGTCTTGACGCCGCCGAGCGTGTTGTAGAAGCCGTAGTCGTTCATGTCGTCGACGATCAGGAAGAGGACGTTCGGGCGCCTCACCGGAGTCTCGGAGCAAGCGAAGCCACTCAAGAGGCTTGTCGTAAGGAATTGGCGGCGGTTCAGCACGGCGTCAACAGGTCATTCTCGCCAAGTGCGTCAGCCCTCGATCGATGGGGCTGCCCGGCGGTATGGAACGCAGGGTATCGAACCGGCAGTGCGGAGTCGCGTTTGCCCGCGGATAAACTATCGCATACGGGCTGGGTCAAATCGCCGGCTAAACTCGGCGAGCCGGTCAAGTGCGGGAGTATCGGAGGTGGTGTCGCCATGGGTTCCAGGGCGGGCGCAGATTTTCGAAGATGATGTGCAAGACTTCGCGATTCACCTAGCGCTGTCGGGGAATCGCCCCTCCCACGGGAGCCTGCGGGTGCGAGGACTGGAAGGAGTATCACGATTCCGTTCCCCTCGGGTGTCTCTGGCGTCCCCGAGAGATTCAGGTAGAACAGAACCCACGAGTTTACGGAGGAACAGCCAATGTCAGCGTACAGCCAGCAGCTAGCGAGAAGAACGTTCCTGAAAGGCCTTGGCGCGTGTGGCGGCGCCACCGCATCGGGTTGGGCCGGCTGTCAGGGAGGCCCTGAAACGAAGGAGCGAACCAACGTTCTCTTGATTCTGACCGAGGATCAGGGTGCGCAGACGGGCGCCTTGGGGACCAAGGGGCTGCAGACGCCCAACATGGACGCCATCGCCAGACAAGGCGTGGCGTTCAAGAGCGCGTTCGTCGCATATCCAGTTTGCTCTCCGTCCAAGGGGGCGCTATACACGGGACTGTACCCCCACGCGAACGGGCTGCGTAGCCTTACCCGGAATTTCTTTGTTCCCGCTTCAGAGCTGACGCCGGACCAATTGGGCAATCCGGACTACAACCATGGCAGGATTCACGACTCCGTTCCGACTTTGATCGAGAGGCTCCGTGACGCCGGCTACTACACGGGAGTCTCCATGAAGCTTCATGTGTCCCCCAACCACAAGTTCCCTTTCGACGAATGGATCCGGAGCTCCCAACCAGACCATTGCGGCACGCGCGGGAACCCGACCAAGGATCTGACCGTAGGCTTCATCAGGAATGCGCAGGAGCGGGGAGCACCGTGGTTCCTGCTCTACAACATCAGCCAGCCCCACCGCCCGTTCCGAAACAGCGACGAGGGACCCATCGCGGTCGATCCCGACGAAACCGAGATTCCGCCGTTCTTGCCGGACACACCAGTGGTGCGCAAGGACTGGGCAGAGTATCTCGACTCAATCCAATGCGCCGATTCTCGCGTGGGAGAAGCGCTAGCAGCCCTCGATGAAACCGGCTGCTCGAATGACACCCTCGTCATTTTCCTTGGAGACCACGGCCCCGCCTTTCAGCGCGGGAAAATGACCCTCTACGACTTTGGGCTGCGGGTGCCGCTGGCGATCCAAGGTCCCGGCATCCAACAGGGCGCCGTGAACGAAGACCTGGTTAGCGCGGTTGACGTAATGCCGACCATTCTGGACTATCTCGGCTTGGAGCGGCCGGATCTGGAGCACGGGATATCGCTCCTCCCAATTCTCCGCGGAGACGGGCAAGCCAAGGGGCACGACTACGTCTTCGGGGAGATTCATCACGACTACCTCTTCTTTCCCGCGGGCTCGGTAGAGCGGGGAAGCCGAGATCGCGGAATGCAAGAGCGCAGTGTCTTCGATGGGCGCTTCCATTTGATCTATCGGGAGCACCTCGACCAGCCCCGGGATGTCAATTCGGATATTCACCAGTGGGATCGCTGGCGAAACAGGACCTGGGACGAAACCATCGCCCAGAAGGATCGTTTCCCCCGCCAATACGAGATCATTCGCGACCAGGATCCGCTGCGTCTCAATGGAAGGCCCTTGCAATTCGAGCTTTATGACATCGAGAGAGATCCCCACGAGATGAACAATCTTGCGGACAGCGTCGACCACCAAGCCGAGTTCGACCGGTTGCTCGCGGCACTCCGCAAGTGGGCTGTGGAAACGGAGGATGAGTTCATCGGGCTTGGACGGCCAAGCGGCTGATCCAGGAAGGGCGATGAGATCAGCTTGTGCGAGCGGCGTGCCATGCCGGCCCGAGGGAAGGACCTGCGTAGGGTCCCTTGCGATTCTGGTGCGGAAACTGCACTGACCTGGGTCGAGAAATGGACTGTCAGGGACCGTACCCGGCCTGTTTCGGCGGAGTCTTCCTGGCCTCCGGAGGGTCCAAGAACTTGGGAAGGCCGGTTCCCGCCCCGGGCTTGAGGGGGTATTGCGAATCGCTCAAGGGACGCGAAGGCACGTGCGGGCCGACCGTTGGCCGATTGCTACTGGATTGAATCGCTGTCGGTCCAAACTCTCGGTCAGCGCCTACGCCAACGGCAGCCCGAGAATCCGCGCGGCATTGTCGTGATACACCTTCTTGAGGATCTCGTCGGACAAGCCAATGCCGTAGATCTTCCACCGGCCTTGCGGCGGGGTCGGTGCGGGCGAGTAGTCGAAGTACTCGTCGAGCGTCTCCAGGAACCGGAAGTAGCACCGGAACATCTCGGGCTCCAGATCTTGCTGGGGCACGGACGTTCCGTTCGGGGACGCGTCAGTGCCGAACATCACGCGGTCCGAATATTCCTCGAAGAACTTTCGCGCTCGTCGAGGCTGGCGGCCGAGTTCGCCGAGGCGGGCTCCGATTTCCACATTCAGGTTGGGATACCTGTCGAGCCATGACGAGACTTCGTCGAGATTCTCCGGACGGTTCGCCACGTGGAG
>CAYWUV010000154.1:0-12572 GCA_964461235.1 uncultured Bryobacterales bacterium
GCAAGGAGTTCCTCGAAATGGCCCGCGACGGGCGCTTCCGGATCGCCGGAGGCATTGTGCTTGCGCTCTTGCTGACGTCGCTTGGGCTGGGCTGGCAGCGTTACGGCGAGGTAACGGCTGCGCACAAGGCGGCCGTTGCTCAAGAGCGTGAGATTTGGGCGTCGCAAGGGGAGAAGAACCCCCACTCGGCTTCACATTACGGCGTCTACGCCTTCAAGCCGACTGGACGGCTAGCGTTCCTCGATCCTGGCACGGAAGCCTACACCGGCGTTACGGTATTCCTCGAATCGCACAAGCAGAACCAGTTTCTCTACCGCCCGGCGCGGGACGGCAACACTCTGCAGCGCTTCGGCGAGTTGACCGCCGGCGCGGTGCTGCAGATGCTGATCCCGCTGCTGATCATTCTGCTCGCGTTCTCGACGTTCGCCGGGGAGCGTGAGTCGGGAACGTTGCGCCAAGTATTGAGTCTAGGCGTTAACCGGCGCGATCTCGCGCTCGGAAAGGCCTTGGGCGTCGCGGGCGCACTGGGCTTGCTACTCGTGCCGGCAACCGTGCTCGGCTCGGCGGCGCTCGCTTCGGCGCAGGCTGACGCGGCCTCAGGCGGCCTGTTGCGCGCCTTGGCAATGGCGGGTGCCTACCTGATCTATCTGGGCTCGTTCGTCGGCGTTACGCTGGCCGTGTCAGCGCGGGCGCGCTCCGCGCGATTCGCTTTGATCACCCTGCTCGCGTTTTGGGTGGTTGTCTGCCTGATGGCGCCGCGGGCGGCTACAGATCTCGCTAGGAGGCTTCATCCCACACCTTCGGCACAGGAGTTCGCCGCGACGCTGGCGAAAGACCAGCAAGCCGGTATTGAAGGCGTGGATTATGACGACTATATGGAACGCCGCAGGACGGAGTTGCTCGCTGAGTACAACGCGGAGCGCACCGAGGATCTGCCGATCAACTATAGCGGGTGGCGGCTCCAAGTTAGCGAAGAGTACGGAAACCAGTTCTTTGACCGGCACTATGCCCGTTTGTGGGACCAGTTCGAGGCACAGGACCGGCTGCGGCAGCAGGCTGGCTTCGTGGCGCCTTTCCTGGCCATTCGATCGATTTCGATGGCACTGGCCGGCACGGACTTCTCGCATTTCCGGCATTTTTCGGAACAGGCCGAGTTGTATCGCCGCGAACTGGTTGCCTTCCTGAACGCTGACTTGCGCGACAACGCGGGCCCACAGAGCTTCGGTTACACCCAGGCAAGAGCGTTTTGGGAGCAGGCGCCGGCCTTCGATTACGACGCACCCGGTGTCGGCTGGGCCTTGGCTGGCGAGTCCGCCTCACTGGCTGCGCTGCTGGCGTGGTTCCTAGTCGCCGCCGTCTGGGCCTGGCGCGGGGCCCTCGGCTTGGAGGCCATATAGCGATGCTCCGGCAAATCTCGCTTAACGAATGGCGCGGATTGGCCGCCGACCGAACCCTCTGGGCGGTCGGAGCACTGCTCGCCTCTGTATTGTTCTTCGGTGCCTTTAACGGGGCGCGCTGGTCGGCCCTGCAGGTTGATCGGCAAGCCAATCTGATGGCCGAGCAGGAGAAGCGCATCGCCGACACGCGCGCCGAGTTGCTCAAGCCCCCCGATGTTGGGACAGCCCAGCGGCGCTTCTCCAATCCCCGCAATCCCGCTCAGGTCGGTCAGACTTTCGCCGCGTCCTATGCGGTGCTTCCCCAATCTCCCTTGGCACCGCTGTCCGTGGGACAGAGCGACCTGCTTCCGAGCCACTACAAAGTGACCCTCGCCACCCGGGAGGCACTGTTCGCCGGCGATGAGCTCGAGAATCCCGCCAACCTGCTGACCGGAAGCTTCGACGTCGCATTCGCGATCGTGTTCCTGTACCCGCTCGTGATTCTGGCACTGAGCTACAACCTGCTTTCTGGGGAGAAGGAGAACGGGACGCTCGCCCTGACGTTGTCGCAACCGGTGTCGCTCGCCCAGCTTGCGGGGGCGAAGATCTTCGTGCGTGGGGCGGTCGCTCTCGGGCTGACCTGCGCCTTCACCTTGCTGGGGGCCCTGGGTGCCGGCGTCGATCTCGGGACGCCTGGCGCGGCTGCCGATTTGGCGGCCTTCTTTGGCGTGACGGCCGCCTACGGCCTGTTCTGGTTTAGCCTCGCGCTGCTGGTCAACTCGTTCGGATTCGGGTCGTCGACTAACGCCATGGTGCTGGCCGGGGCATGGCTGGCATTGGCGCTGGTGATTCCCTCCACGGTTGCACTGCTCGCCACAACGCTCTATCCAGTTCCATCGCGCGTCGAGATGATCCAGGCTGTTCGCACGGCAACTCAAGACGCCTCGGCCCGCGGCGCCCAACTCATGGGCGCCTACTTCGCCGACCACCCGGAGATGGCCCCCGAGGGCGAGATCGATGCCGGCGACTATTACTCGCGCAAATTCGTCATCGAGGAGGAAGTCGCCAAGCAGACCGCTCCCCTCAGCAGTCGTTTCGAAGCTCAGATTCGCGGCCAGCAGGCGATCGTATCCAGGTTGCAGTATCTGTCTCCCGCTGTGTTGACGCAGCAGTCGCTAGACGATCTCGCCGGGACCAGCTATGCATCCTTCGCGCATTTTCAACGCGAAGTGGAACGGTTCGCCAGCGTGTGGAAGGCACATTTTCTGCCCCAAATCTACAAGCGTGACGAATTCACAGCGGGGGGACTCGACGAACTACCGCGTTTCGAGTACCAGGGAGAACCAGCTAACGTCGTCAACGGCCGCGTGGGCGGTGCCTCGCTGCTGTTGCTGCTCATCGCAGCCTGTCTCTTCGGTCCGTCAATGTTCGCACTGCGCCGCTATCCTGTCGCAGGCTGAGTGTTGCGGGGTTGCCGCGCCAGCTACCGAAGGAATCCTCCAACAAATCGCGCGGCATCACCAGAGCCGTGAGAGATCCTGCTGCAGGTCGCAGGCCATGCTAGACCGCCGCACGTGAGGCCTCCTGCTCCTTGACGAAACCTTGTGGTGTCTCGCTGTCGAGGGACCGGACTGCCTACGCGGGGACCAGGCTAGTGGTGCGAGAGGTCCGGCCAATAACTGCCGCCTTATCAACTGGACCAAGGGCGCGTGTTGCTGCCGGACGCAGGCAATGCCGCCTGCTCCTCAAGCCGCAGTATTTTGTCGTAGACCGTATTGTCCAATTCGCCCCAGCCGTCTGCCATCCTGGCTTTTCTGGTGTGCAGGGTTGACGAAGCGCCCCTCGCCTAGGAATCACCCATCCAGTGGAAACTTGCAGCGCAGACCGCGAAACCGCCGAAAGTCTTGGTCCGCAGTATGGACTGTTCCACCATGCGCCATAGCAAGGGCTGCGATTTGCGCGTCCATCACGAGGTTGCCACCACCGGACCCACTGGAACGCAGCAAGGCGATCACTGCTTCATGATGTCCTCGGTCGGGGAGCAAGGATACGACAACGCGACGGCTGTACCAAGCCGTGACCTCAGCGGCGGCCTCATCCAACGAGAGCGGATTCCGGAAGACACGACCCATCGTGCTGATTCTCAGGAAACCAAAGACAACTGGGTGGGTAAGTCCAATAGGTGTAGTTCCATTGAGGCAGTCGGACCACCACTGCCGAGCGCCTTCAAAGAATGGACTCTCGGAATCGTATGCGTAAAGCAGCAGATTTGCGTCAGGTACTACCATTTCCCCCCGCTCGATTATTGAGGTCCTTCGTCAGTGCCAGAAACGCGTCAGCCTCTAAGTCATCGGCTAAGGCATTGAGGCGACCCGCGTCAAAGCCTGGGCGCAACCCCATTGGGCGCGCTGCGACGATGAATGGCTCTTCGTCTGGCTCCACATACTCATTCGCCAGTCCCTTGAGGATGGCTTGGTTCAAGGCTTCCTTGAACGATAGGCCCGAGCGCTTCATCGCATTTCGGAGAAGCACTTCAACTTCCGGAACTAATGTGACCGTGGTCCGCATAGTTGCATCATGATTCGATCTTATATCTGCTGTCAAGATTCAAAACTCGCGAGCCCGCCCAAGCTTCCACTTCTCCAGGATCCTGCTACGCACTAAGGTGTCCCAGTCGTAACGTCCCACCAAGCGCGCCGCAAATGGCTGATTCCGGGGTAGTGGTCCATCGCCCCAGCAACGGTGAAGACCGACTCCAGTAACTGAGTCGGCGCGCACTCAACCGAGGCGCACTTATCCAGTCCCCGAACGCGAGCCGCGATTGCAGCCGTCCAAGTTCAATGCGAAGCTTGCTGGCGGGAAGTTCCTCCACATGTGCTCGAGCGTCCGCGTATGCATGCGGCAAGACTCGGCGCACGGCTGTTCGGTCGCAACTCGGCCGGTCCCCACCAACTCGGGGCACGCGTTTCAGTGTTTCAGGGCCCACGAGGGTGTGATACCAGAGCGTGTCCACACGGGGCGTGTCCTCCTTGCACGCATGAGTGAATGGTTGTAGGATCTCTCCAGTTACCCGTCGGCAGCGTGGTGTCGGCTCAAGGGCTGCTCCTCCGAGCAGCCCTTGCTGTTTTCGCGGACCCGCATGCGATCGAGAGTCTATGTCGACGGGTTCAACCTCTATTGCGTTGCGCTACGGGGAACACCGCTCAAGTGGCTCACCCCCGTCAGGCTGACGGCCCGGCTGCTTTCTCGTGATTGGTCGATCGACCGGCTGCGCTACTTCATAGCACGGGTCTCGGGAGAGCTCGATCCTCGAGCGCCAGCTTGGCAGCAGATCTATCTGAGGGCGCTCGCCACTTTGCCCGAACTCGAACTCCATTGCGGGCGCTTTCTGGCCAAGACAGCTTTGGCGCCCACTCGCAAACCTGCCGATCGCTGGCCGTCAGGTAACGGCGTCGAATCCGGTCACGCTACCCGAGGGTGACCACGCTGAGCTAGGCGAACGACCTCAGACGCTGCCAGTGGGCTTCTATCCGGACAGACGTAGTGAACCCCAAGGTGGGCTCCGTGTTGCCAAGGCACCGCTCCCCGATGCCGTGATCGCGGAACTCCATTCCATGGAAGAGAAGGGCTCGGACGTGAATCTGGCAGCCCGTCTGTTGAACGATGCAAGGCAGGATCTGTTCGAGTCGGTGGTGGTGGAATCCAACGACTCCGGACGGCGCAACGCTCCCGGCGCGTTTGCCTCGGCGAACTGCCGTGCGGCAACCACGAAACACTCACTCCACTTGGGTGCGGCAGTCGAGTTGTACCACTCGTTGGGCTTGCCCTGACGGTCTTGCTGATCCTAGGGGCCGTCGGCATCGCGGATGCGCGGGAAGCTCTTTGAACGGTCGGAGTCGTTGCCCCTTGCTGAGGAGCGTGCCTTCGAGCCTCCTGAACTCATTCCAGTCGTTCTCCCCGAGTTCGTTCTGCCCAGCGTGAAGGGACTCCCCAACATCGACACGAACAGGCGCAGTGGGGCAGTGCCGAGCCCGCTCCTGCCCCTCGCTCCAAGTGACACCTGAATTCCCTTGATGACGTCGAATACCCTGAATGAAGGAACTCGAAGTGGACATCCCCGATCCATGTCTCTCTCGCATGGCAGCCCTCAGTTCACGGCGCTGGCAGAGCGGACTGGCGGGGGCTGCGCTGCTCGTCGGCATCCCGGTCCTCAGCCTTCCGTCTGCAGCCCAGCAAACGCCTGTCTTCGAGGCCGAGACCACCCTGATGGAGGTCGAGGTCCGTGTCACTGACGGCAGGAGACGGCCGGTCGCGGACCTCACCCGAGAGGACTTCGAACTCCTCGAAAACGGAAGACCCCAGCGAATCGCCACATTCGAGTTTGTGCCTGGGCCGGTAGCGCCGGTTCCTGCCGATCAGGAACCGCAGCCCCAAGCCCCGACAGAGGACGATCCGGTCGACGCGGCGACCAAGCTCCGCAGAAGCACGTTCATCTACATCGCGACCCGTGGACGGCGAGAGGACCGCCCGCTCATTCACGACGCCGTAAGCGAGTTCATCGACGAGAGCCTAGCTCCAGGAGTGCTCGTCTCGCTAGAGGGAGCTCCGTTCACTTCGCGCCGGAGCGAGCTCCATGAAACGCTCAACGAGATGATGCGTCGGGGAGGTGGAGTGGGCGGTTTTGTCGACACGATCGCGGTAGACCTGGCGCGCGATTTCGAGTACAGCAACGCCTTCGAAGAACTTCTCGGCGAGACGAACGATGAGTTCGAGGATCAACTCGAGGAGATCGCCGACCGCGCCGCGCTCTACCGCCGCCTCCGGATGTACGAGTACATCGACCTGATCCGGGCTCTGAGCATCTACCCGGGAAGGAAGATCGTGGTGTTGTTCTCCACCGGTCTCCCGGTCGATGAAGACAACATCGACATCATGAAGGTCCTTGAGGACGAGGCGACCCGGGCCCGGGTTCGCTTCTTCGTCTCGGATGTGAGCAGGCTCACAGCGGAACCGCCCGGTGGCGACGCGGAGAGCGCCAGCAACGCAAACGGGTATTTCGGAGACCCGCTGAACAATGGCTTTGCCACCCAGGCGGAGAGGCGCCAGGACAACCAGGACGGCCTGTACGAGCTCGCCACCCGCACGGGAGGTCGGGCCGTGCTCAACAGCAATGACTTCGGAGAGGTCTTCGATGTCGTCAACCGCGAAACGAACGACTACTACCTGTTGGGGTATTACCCGGAGGACACCGAACAGCGAGGTCGGCTGCGCCGCATCCGCGTACGTGTGCAACGCCCGGGGCTGCGGGTCAGCCACCAGCGACGCTACTTCGAAGAACGGCCGTTCGAGATGACCTCAAGGGCAGAGAGAAACCTGCGGTTGCATCAGGCACTGACATTCGACACGCCCTACACCGACCTTCCCATTCGGGTGGACCACGAGTACTTCCAGAACTCCGCCGGAGACCCCACTCTCGTGTACAGTGTCGGCCTGCATGTCGCCGACATCCCGGCGGACACAGGCAAGAAGGGCGAAACGCTCAAGCTCACAGTAGTGGCCCAAGCATCCGCCCTGGGGCCCGATGGACAGAAGAGCAGGATCCCGTCCATCGATGAGCGTCAGTTCGAGCTGACAGTGGCTGAATCGGCGCTGGAGAGGGCCAGCGAAGATCCGAACTCATGGCTCCACTACGGGTCGCAGATGCACCTCCGTCCGGGCAACTACGACTGGAAAGTCGTTGTCCGGGAAGACGTGTCCGGGCTGATGGGCAGCTACCAGACCACTCTACGGATCCCTCAATTCGAGGCCAGGATCGGAGCCAGTTCCCTCCTGCTGACCGGAAGGATCGGTGAAGTGGGCGGAGCCCGGTCCAAGAAGCCCCGGAAGAATCGCGAGGAAGACGTGCTGAGCGTCGACGGCAGCCGGTTCTTCGCCTCGGCAGTGAAGGAATTCCGGAAAGGAGAGCCGATTTTCGCGCTCTACGACGTCTACAACGCCACTTCGGGTTCGCTGGAAACACCGCCCGGGCCGAAAATGGCGCTGTATCGCGGCCAAGTGCCCGTAGCGCCGCTACCCATCAGCAGCTACCAAGCCGTGCCCGAGCCATCGTCGCAGAGGCTTCGGTACCTGGCCGCGCTTGCTACGGACGAGCTCCCTGCCGGAGATTACCTGATTGCTGCCATGCTGCCGACCGGTGCCGAGAAGGGCCCTGTCATCTATAGGAAGTTTCGGATCATCGACCCGGAACGGCAGTGAAGGCCGACCCCGAACACCACCCGATATTCCTCCCGCAACCTTCGTATATCGGGACTTCCTTTCTGGAGGCACCGGCCTCCACCACGCGTTTCAGGGAGGTTGATTGGCGCTACGTGGCCGTAGTTCGCGGGAGACCGATCTGGCGGTTCATCAAGCCAAGCAGCGTACGGTGTCGCAATCCGCAATGGCCTCTCAGGAAGGCGTGTTCCTACCGACCGCACTCAGCCTTCCAGGCACTCGAAAACCTTCTGGTAAAACTCCGGGTGCGACTCCCAGGTCTGGGCCGTGACCATGTCCCCGTCGCGGACCGCCTGGTCCTCGGAATAGGTGGCACCTGCTCGCTCCGCCTCTGACCGCACGTGCACATAGCACGTCACGGTCCGACCAGCGACCAGGTCAGCGGCCACAAGGATCTGGATCCCGTGGCAGATCGAAAAGACCGGCTTGCCCTGGCTGGCGAACGCCCGAACGATTTCGATCAGGCTAGGGATGTGGCGAAGGAACTCCGGCGCGCGGCCCCCCAACAGCAAAACGGCATCGTAGTCGCCGACGCGTACGTCCTCGAAAGCGATGCTCGCTACGAGACCGTACCCCTGGCGCTCAATGTAGGTGTCCCATCCCGGTTCGAAGTCATGCATGACCATGTGCAGGCGACGGGCGGATGTGGAGGCCACGACGGGGTCGTAACCGGCCTCTTGGAATCGGTGTAGCGCGTAAAGGGCCTCGTAACCCTCTCCGGAATCTCCGGTTACGAGCAGGATCTTCTTCGGCATATGTGACGATTCTACCGACCCGGGCCCGCGCCTTCCCCGGGGCAGTTGAACTTCGTAGCTTGGCGGTCGGCATCGCCAGTCGGATGCGCCGCCAGTCCTAGCGAGAGGCCCCAACGAAGTGTTAATGAGTCCGCTCAGGCGGTGAGTACTGTTCCGTCCGTTTGGACGGCTTCGAACCAGGGTACGGGCCCGAGCAGACACGAGGCCGCAGCAAGCGAATCAACGCAAAGTCGATCGATTCTCGGATCCGAATTTCGGGTGGCTTCGGCTGGCGTTCAGCCTCGCAGCCATCACCCGCCTTCTCATCCACTGTCGTTCATTGGCTTGGCTCGCTACCGAGGCATCGTCCTGTTTGAGGCCTTGGAGTTGGCCTCCTCGTGCGATGCCATCTCCGCACAGCGGCCCCCAAGATACGAGCCTCTGCGCTCCGGTTCTCGGCGATTGTCGGACGGCGCACTAAAGACCCCGTAGAAACATGTTCCACGTCCGCTCCTGACCGATTGTCGTGCCAGGACCATGACCGCAAATGACTTCCACATCGTCATCGAGCGCCAGCAGCTTTGTCTTGATCGAACTCAGCAGCTGGTGATGATTCCCGCCCGGCAGGTCCGTTCGCCCGATCGAGTTCAGAAACAGCGTGTCACCCGCCACGAGCTTGTTCTCTGAAGGAATCAGCAGGCTGACGCTGCCTTGGGTGTGCCCCGGCGTGTGCAGCACGGAAAAGGCCGTTCCCGCGAGATCCAAGGCGTCACCGTCCTTCAGCTCGGAGTCGATCTCTACATTCTGGGGCTCCTCCATGCCAAGCCATGCCGCCTGGTCGGCCAGCCGATCAACCAGCGCTAGGTCGCTGTGGTTCATGTAGACCGGCGCACCCGTAAGCTTGCGCAACTTTCCGGCCCCTCCGATGTGGTCGATATGGGCATGCGTAACCGC
The DNA here is from genome assembly GCA_964461235.1 of uncultured Bryobacterales bacterium. Classification (GTDB taxonomy): domain Bacteria; phylum Acidobacteriota; class Terriglobia; order Bryobacterales; family UBA6623; genus VXMF01. The sequence continues at coordinate 9,338 of CAYWUV010000154.1, forward strand.
GATCAACTTGACCGTCAGTCCGTGGTGTTCCAGGATTGCCTGTATCCTCTGAATCTCGTCCCCTGGATCGACGACGATCGCCTCTCGAGTCGTCTCGTCGCCGAAAATCAGGCAGTTGCACTGCAACGGGCCGACCGGAAGGGTCTCCAGGATCATGGCTGGTATCCTAACAGCCAACTACATTTTGTGTCTCTCGGTATGTGCTGCCAGCCGTAGGCCAGTAGAGGCCAAGTGCGAGAAGCCGAGCCAAGACCTGGATTCGAAAGAGTTGGCGGCTTGAACTCATCAGCTTAGGCACAGAATCAGCCGAAGAGCCGACGCAGCCAGCCCACGAAATGCTTCGCGGATTCCGCGTTCGCGTCCAAGTCTTTAGCTAGAATCGCTTCACCCATCCGTCGCGGCTCTTCGCGCGCCGCAAGCCAGGCATGGATTCTGGCGCGCTGGGCCTTTTGAGATTTGAACTTGCGCTCGCCGGCGGGAATGCCTTCGATATAGCTCGACGCCAGCGGCCAGATCGGATCACCTTCGGGAATCAGCCCCTGGATGAAGTCCTCGAGTTCGCCCTTGCATCTATTGTTAGGCATCAACCATATCCCCACTCGAGGCATACCTCCGGTGCCATCAATGACCGTCCCGGTCGATGCCATCTGGGGCGGTGTGTCGAGTCCCAATCTTCTCAACTGGTATGTCACACTGTCCCAGCGCCCGGCCGGATTGTCGTTCGCATCGACCAGAATCCCTAGCGCGACGCGGCGGGATACTTTAGCTTCTGGTCTGATTGCTTTCTTGAGCTCGGGAAAGCCCTTCTTTTCGACGACACCAAACTTACCCGTGAAATTGTGGTGCTCGCAGAGCCGGTTGACAACATACTCCTCGTCGACGCCCTCCACCAGAAGGAGCTTGGAATCCGTTCGCTTGGCAGACATGCAGCTACCTCACCTCGATGTCTTGCTCCGCAACGGTCTGGAGTTCTTCCTCCGTGTACTCTACGGCCCGGAGACCATCGCCATCGCGGTCGAGGCGGATGTAGACGCCCTCGATGTCCTGGGCTTCTGCCGCTGCCAGCGCGAAGCCTGCGACGCAATCGCTGCTATGGGTGGTTGCGAGTACTTGAACGTTATACGCATGCGACGCGCGCAGGACCACGCGCCAGAAGTCACGCTCAAGAGAATAGTGGATTCCGTTCTCCGCCTCGTCGATCAGCAAGAATCCGTCTCGGCTGTTGGCTAGGGCCAACCCGGCTGCGAACAAGCGCGTGGCTCCGTCACCGAGACTCTTAAGGGGGACAGGGAAGGAATGACCGCGCAATCTGACTACAACGCGGCGACCGGCCCTGCGGTAGCGTGTCCCCTCGTCCCCAACGACGGCGATCCGCTCTATCTCGCTGCTCGCAAGACGCAAAGCCTGCAGCGAAAGGTCTTCCTTCTCGGTAAGGGCGACGCTGTCCCAGAATCGAGCAAGTGTCGAATTGTCGGCAACTTCGGGCCCGAGGGACTCGCAGTCGAGCATCCCCCACTGCTCATACTCAAGAAGGCCCCGACGTCGGGCGCTGGTGTATTGGCGCCACAGTTCTGCTGTTCGCGGATCGCGCTCGACCGGCATTGCCGGCATCAAAATCTCCCTCCCCCTGAACCTGACGCGGAGAAACTGCCAGTCCCCGACCATCGAAATCTCGGTGAATAATTCCTGCTGGACCGCCGCCAAGTCCTCTAGCGGGCATAACTGCATCTCGAGTTCAGACGGCTGGGAAGCCGGCCCGATCGCGATGGCGCGCTTCTGCGTAGTGGCTCGACCATAGAAGAGAGCAGTGTAATCCCGTGACTCTGACGGGATGTGGTCTTGGTCGAGCGATGGGGAATTCTCCTCGCGCTGGTCCAGTATTTCGTCCAGGGCTCGCGGCCGGGCTCGGGAAGCATAGACACGCACCGCTTCCAAGACGGTGGTCTTTCCGATCCCGTTTCGCCCGCCTAGAAGGGTGACTCGGCCCAATCGCCCGATCGAAAGGTGGTGAATTCCCCGGAAGTTCCTGATTGATAGGGTCGGAAGATGCAGGCCGTTCGTTTGGTCGTTGGACATATCGATCCCGCTATCAGTCTACCGACGCACCGGAGGAGCGCCGGTCCACAGAGCGCAGTGTCTTCAGCTCCGACCTAACACGGTGCCGTAGAAGGCGCACCCCTCATATCCGCTTCTCGACAGCTGTCGCGAAAACGATCCCTTCTGGGACAGCTAGGCGCGCTCAGAAATCGCTACGGAAGTCTGCGCTGTCGGCGAACAAGACATTCCAGACGGATGAGGGGGTCGTCCGGCGGGCGCAGCCCCGCGACGTGACCGGCGAACGTCGACTGCTGTCCGCGCACGATGAACCCGTCTGCAGAGGGATACCCGCCGGAGCCAACCGAACGGACGACCACGACGATGTCGGGCTCTCCATCGGCGTCCAGGTCACCAAACAGGAGGTCGGCGAGGATGCCGTCTCGCAGCCTCATTGCGCCGGCTGCGTGATTGTCATAAGGCCAGGCTGGATCAGACGGGGCGTAGGGCCGCAGGGAGTAGCTTCCGATGCTCCGCGGCTCCCGTGATCCCTCGGTTACGGTGACCACCAATGTCGTCCCTGGGAGACTCCCGACCAATTCGCGGGGCGTCTGCCCTGGACTGGTCCGCGGCACTGTGAGACTTGCCGCGAGCAGGAGGGTTTGAGCGGACACTGTGCGGAGTGGGTCACAGCGGGACGGGACGGCGAACGAGGCGAAGTGCTCCATGCCCCACTGTAGGTGGCTGCAGCGAAAACGATCGTTCTGGCGAAACCTTACGGCCTGCGTCGAATCCATCTCCGGAAACAACCGGGCACGATGCCGAAGTCGCAATCACTGGTGGTTGTTGACATATGGTCGGCAGGTGTAGCTCTCCGCTCATTGGTTATGCGAGGGTTTCCGGACCGGACCAGGCCCTGCCTACAAAGTCCTGGCGCTCGAACGGCACGGGTGGGAGCGAAACTCCACGGATTGCTGCACCGGGCGGGTCCAGCACAACCCACAGTTCGACGCCGCTCTCGAGTTCATCCGTGAAGGTGACGGGCTCGTGGTGTGGCAGTTCGACAGGCTGGCTCGAAACTCGTGCCACTTGATCGAACTCGGCATCGATCTCAAAAAGCGGGGGTGCGAGCTAGTTTCCTTGAACGTAACTGCTCAGGCCCCTTCTTGACTACTTGTCTTTTTGCCTGACATCACGCGAA
>CAYWUV010000155.1:0-12273 GCA_964461235.1 uncultured Bryobacterales bacterium
TGCCGGCCCCGCAGCGGCTTGCGAGACCCAAAAAGGCTAAATTGAGAATCCCTGCACGGCTTCCCAACGGGGCGGTACGTAGCGGGATGTGCGCAGGTAGACCGCGTCGTTGCGATAGCCGGCGAGCGCCTGTGCCTCGATCAATCCGGCCTCAACACTCGGTTGGAACAGTTCCCGGCACCATTCGCGATGACTCCGATGCACGAGACCAACAGGCTCCGCTCCTTGGATGATCTCCGCGATGTCGCGCTTGACAGCCTGAAACGCCCGCCAGTAGCCTCGTGCGTCCATAGCGTCGCGACTTTCTCGATCTGCCCTGACCCTGTCCGGATTCCAGTCGCCAGAAGCGACCCGCGCTAGCAACTCCGGTGAGACACGGTGTCCCTCGATCGACAGCGAGTGGTAGGCGTCACTCCGATAGCTGTCAGCTACGAAGCCCAGGTAGGGCTTCCTGTCGTCCGGCAGCCCGGGAGCCTCGGGGAATGACTCGATGACCTGCTCTCGCGTCTCCCGCCAAATCGCCCGCAGCCGACGAACAATCGGGGGATCTTGGCTACCTCCGGGCCGGTTCTCTGATCCGGCGCGAACGGGTCCTTCTCGCGAGCGTCGTATCCGGCCGATCTCATCGTGTTCAGGACTTCGTCTGCATCGTCATCGCCACCGACCCGCCTGAGTGCGCCGGCCAGTCGCCCGGCAACGACAGAACGCCCGCCCTCCAGCAGCGGGCGCAGGATTTCCGCGACATCGGCCGCGCTCGCAAGTACGATTCGCAGTTCGACCGGGTTGCGTCTGACGAAGCAATCGGGGATCCGGACGAGCGCTGCTGCTGGGGAGTACAGGCGCAACCCGTCCCGTACGGTCAGCTCAGACGCCGAGGGCGAATTCCTTTCCTTCAGGTCGTAGATTGACATCCCGAACGGCAGGTCGATCCTGTTGTTCGAAGCTCTCGGGCTCCTGACGACAATCCGTGCGGGGATGACTGTGTGCTCGGCCGTGAGATGCCATGCCTCCTCGAATCGCGCCTCGCAGTAGCGGGCGCAGAACTCCCAGAACGAGGCGTACCATGGCGTGCTCTCGCCAGGGTGCGTCCCCGGCTCGGTCGAAAACAGCCAGTCCTTCATGATTGCCACCAGGAAACCGTTTCTGATGAGTCGCTCCCGGTGAAGCCGACTGAGCTCACTAGACTCGAACACCCGCCGAGTTCCGCGTTGCAGGCGCCTCAGGACGCCAAGGGAAACGGCGAGTCTGCCGCTCGGCGCAGGCATACAGGACCCTATCTCCTCGCATACGTGCAAGTACTTGAGTCCGATTCAATGCAAGTATCTTATGTCGTGCAATTGCAAGTTCATTCTGCTAATCCACGCCAAGCGACTCCGAATCGAAATCCGGTGAGCCCCGGCGCCGAAGTCCCACCATGCGGAGAGCACCGCACAGAGGATTCGAGAGAGTCGGCGTTGAAGCGATTGCCGTTGTGTGCCGACGGGTTGTTGTTCCGCCATACCCGTCGCTATTCCTGCGTCGGCCCTGCATGTCGAACGCTCGGTTCCCTCGCTCCGGGGTGCGAGCGGATTTGATCGGAAGTCGAGCAACTCACTTGGCTACCAGGCCGCTCTCATCACACAGCAAGCGACCTATTCCGACCGATTGCCGACGGGCCGGTCGAGATGGGGCTTTCGGACGCGCCTCGTAGCCGCGACCGCGGAATCCCGTTGGAACCGGGCGGCGACTTTCGTTCAAAGGACTTCTCTGCAACGTCGCCCAGCTGGGCGAAAGCTACCCGACACGTAGCTTGTGCGTGACAAAGCCAATGGATGAACGCAAGATCCAAGCGGAATCACGTTGCGATTGGACGCATGGCCTCCCGAGGGGACCTCTACACGGCTTAGGGCTCACTCAGACGGAACACATAAAGAGCGTTGTGGCCTCTAGGGCTTACTAGCTCGGGCGTGAGAAAGGTGGGGATTCGCCATGGGCTTCCGCCACCCCTGGCGGTCGCGACGGCCACATACTGAATGCCGTCCGCCTCGTAGGAAATCGGGTAGCCCATGACCGATGTGCCGAGGCGGCTCTTCCAGAGCACTTCACCCGTCTCGACGTCGTACGCCCGAATCCAACGGTCGAAATCACCGGCGAAGACGAGTCCACCTGCTGTCGTCAGGGCACCGGTCAGGAAGGGCGCACGTTGCTCCACACTCCAGACCTCCTCCAGTGTCTGGACATCGTAGGCGGCCAGCTTGCCGAAGCGTCCGTCGGTTCCGGGCATCTCCATCCACGCGCGGTCTGCCTGCGTGCCGCCGGAGCCCACCTCGAGTGCGGTCTCCCTTCCGGCGATTTCCATACAGCTCTGGCTTAGGGGGATGATCAGCAGGCGCGTCTCCGGGTGGTACCCGGCCGCAGGCCAGTTGTGGCCTCCGGCGGTCGACGGGCAGACCGAGACCCATTCCCCGACCTTCGCGTCCGCGATGTCCGCGCGGTAGCGTACCGCGCCCGTCCTAGTGTCCACATCGAGGATGTTCTGGAACACCGTCTCGGTGAGTCCCAGAAAGGTCCCGTCACGACGGTCGAGCTTCCAGAGGATTCCATGCTTTCCCACCGATAGCACGAGCGGCTGACCGTCGATGTCCACCAGGACCCGCTCGAAGGCCTCGTCCAAGTCCAGAGACTCTCCGGGCACATGCGCGAAGTGCCAGGCGATGCTCCCGGTCTCGACCTCGAGCGCGAGCGTCGAGTTCGTGTACAGGGTCGCGGCGGCCGTGCTCAGGCCCCTGCTTGCGGCAACCCATGGCTTGGCCTGTGCCGTGCCGAAGTAGACAAGGCCCAACTCCGGATCCCAACTCCCGCTCATCCACACGTCTCCCCCACCCCGGAGCTCGAGCGGCAAATCGCCCCAGGTATCGCCACCCGGTTCTCCCGGCCGGGCGATCGTGAACGTGCGCCATAGCTCGCGACCCGTCCGGGCATCGTGGGCGGTGATGAAACAGCTGTCCTCGTAGAAGCGCTCGCACCCGTTGATTCCGTTGACCACCCTCCCGTTCGCGACGATGGGGCCGCTGGAGTTCGTATAGCCCTTCTCGCGGTCAGCGATTCGGGTCTCCCAGCGGACGGCGCCGGAGGCTGCGTCGAGGGCCACCATGTACGCATCCGAGGTGGCGACGAAGATCAGGTCCTCCCAGATTGCCAGCGTCCTGAGCTGGTTCTGGCCTCCGCCATCTGGAAACCGACGGCGGTACTCCCAGAGGGGCGTGCCGTCCCTGGCGTCGAGTGCTTGCACGACGTTCCCCGGGTTGCTGAGGAAGAGGACGCCGTCCCGCACCAAGGGCGCCTGCTGGCTGCGTCCGTCCTCCATCCCCCAACTCCAAGCCAGCTGCAGTCGATGGACGTTGGCAGTGTTGACCTTGGCGAGCGGGCTGTATCCCCACGAGCCCGGGTTCCCCCGCCAGTGAAGCCAGTCGCCGCTTGGAGGGTCAGCGAGTTCCGCATCCGAAGGCGGATTGAACCTCTCGAGCGACCGATACCTCCGCGTGACGCCCGTCGAGGTCTCGCGGACCTCTCCGACCCCCTCCGGCGCCCGATCGACCGCGTGCGGTGACGGCCCGGTTCCCGGGCGCCCGGGAACCGGGGGGATCAGGTCGGCTCTTGAGGGACGCCTCCGAGCGATCGGCTCTACGGCGGCGGGCGTGCCCCCCGGGACGGCCTGTTGTCCTGTCCGGTCGCCCACCCGCTGCGGAGCCGCCGGGTCTGGATCGCCCACGACAGCAGGCCCATCCAACGAGAAACTGAGCCGTTTCGTACTAGGCGGGAAGCGGTTCTCGCTGAGCATGTACGCAACGACTGCGGCGTACTCGTCGTCTCTCAGCGAGGCCGGCTCCGCCACCGGCATCGTCTCACGAACATAGTCCAGCAGTTCGGTGACCGGAACATCCCCCCATTGCGCGAGGAAGTTCGGACCTGCCAGTTCCGGGGCCTCGAAACGGCCCCGGAGGCTCTCGAGGTGGCACTCCGTGCACGCCGCCCGATAGACCGCCAAGCCGGCTTGGGCCTGCTCGATCGTGTAGGCGGCTTGACGGACTGTTTCAGACCGCTGGGCCCAGGCCATCACCTGCAGTTGCGCGATGACGGCCGCAATTGCGAAGGGAAGCCTCCAATCGCTACCGAGGCGAGTCACTGTTTCTTGCGTCGCCTCCCGCAGGATTATAGCGTTGCGGATTTCGCCGGATGGCCGGAGCGTCTGTGTGTCTTGACAAGCGGTCTACCGAATGTGTACGTCAACTGACCCTGTTGATTCCGTTCGACTGTCGCCCTTGATCGGTGCAAGCGCCGAAGAGGCGAGGGGCATGGACAATCCCGAGGTGCCAGGCCGACAGGCTAGCACCCCGGATCCGCCGCCGCGGTATGGCCAGCCTCGGGGTCCCAGACCGATTACGAGTACCAGCGACGTGTCGATTACGCTCCCGCGAAACGGGCCGTCCGAGCGGGCCATTCGGGCGGACCGGCCCTCGGCCACAGCGATTCGCTTGCACTCGATGATCCCCGGTGCCCGTTTTCTGTGGCCGCTGCCAGTGGGAGTGTGGATCTGCGACCAAGGCTGCGCCGTCGATAAAGAGACGGGCCTGACTTGGGAGGAAGCCCCTGCGGCACGGAAGTCAAGGTGCGAGGCGGGACACTCCGGTCCCCGCTGTGGCGATCGCCTCTGGCGCGGCAAGAGCGGAGAACCCCATTCGGGGCACCGGGCCCGTTCCAACAAGGTGCAGAGGCGCGGATCGGAAGCAACGAGTACCGTAGAGGCTCATCCCTGGAGGCGGAATGGGACACGCCAGCCGTGGCGGAGAGGCGGACGACCGCGGTCTTGGCATCGAGTTCAGCCTACGCGCCGCCTTCAATACCGTTCACGGTGTCGACTTCTCCGATTGCTGGCTCGCTGAACCCTTTTCCAGCACAGTCCTGTCGAGTGCGTCAGCGGTTCGCGCCGAACTCTGCGGTGCTGTGGTCCAGCGGAATGGGCGATTCCTCTGTGCAATACTTGCGCCAACCCTCGGAGCCCGCGACGAAGCGCTGGCGTTGGCGTCAGGGATAGTGGGAATTCGCAACTCGACGCGATCGGATATGCGACTTGATTTGGGATCGTGCGGTGTGCGGTCGTTCCGCGACACGGATGCCGCCGACCTGACTCGGCATGCCAACAATCGGAGAATCTGGCTGCAGCTTCGCGACCGGTTCCCACACCCGTATGAGCTCGACGATGCGCGCACATTCATCGCGGCCGCCCGTCGCGCGGATCCCGAGACGGAATTCGCGATCACGGTTGGCGATCTGGCGGTCGGGGCAATTGGGGTTACCCTCGGCAAAGACGTGGAGCGCTGCTCGGCGGAAGTCGGCTATTGGATCGGCGAGCCGTACTGGGGCAGGGGGATTGCAAGCCGCGTACTGGCGGAGTTCACCCCCTTTGCCCTTGGGGCGTACGACCTGGAGCGGCTGTATGCGGTGCCATTCGCTTCGAACGCGGCGTCCTGCCGCGTCCTGGAAAAAGCCGGCTACCGGCTAGAGGGCCGCATGCTCCGAAGCGCGATCAAGGACGGGACAGTCCATGATCAGTACCTGTACGCAACCCTAAGCGGCAACAGAACCTAGACAGAACGACGCCCCGGCGCATTGTCGGAACCAACCCGCCATAAGGCTGGCCACGAGACACTGACGCCCAAGCGGCCAACCGTCCCCGGGATGGAAAGGCTAGCTCTTACGGGACCATACACTCCCACTTGGATCCGCGGCCGGCCTCGCCCGGTCAGAGGGCATAATTCGGTTGGATACGATGGGATTTCGCAGGGTGTCACGGATGGCGAATCCCAGTTCTGCCCCCAGAAAAGCCGTGGTCCTGGCCGCCGGCCGTGGCACCCGTATGAAGTCGTTGACCGATGACCGCCCCAAGCCCATGCTGCCGCTGAACGGGCGCCCCATGCTCGCCCACCAGATCGACCGATTCGCTGCGGCCGGTGTCACGCGCGTTTGCATCGTGATCGGCTACCGGGGCGAAATGATCCGCGAGTATTTCGACAAGCATCCACCACGTGGCGTCGAGATCGAATACGTCGTCCAAGACGTCCCGAATGGAACTGGCAGCGCGGCCCTGCTGGCTCGGGACTTCGTCGGAAACTGTGAGTTCCTGCTAACGTTCGGCGACATTCTCGTCGACCCACGGGTCTACCTCAAGCTCTACGACCGGTCTTCCGGCTCGGAAATCGTGCTGGCCCTCGCTCGCGTGGACGACCCCTACCGGGGTGGAGCCGTCTACGTGGAAGACGGACGGGTGGTGAAGATCATCGAGAAGCCGCCCAGGGGTACTTCCACAACTAACTTCATAAGTGCGGGGATCTACCTGTTCCGCGATCGAATCTTCAACGACCTGGAGAAGCTGACACCTTCCTCCCGAGGCGAGTACGACCTTACGGATGCAATCCAGTCCACTGTGCGCAGCGGGCAGGTCGTACGGTGTTTCGAGGTTCCGGGCTTCTGGCGCGACATCGGGCGGCCGGAAGACCTCAAGCCTGCAAGCGATTTCGTACGCCAATCATGAAAACTGGAACATCTCAAGTGCTCGCGGCTGCGCGTCGCGGCATCGAATCCGTCGATCTGCCCCCTGACATCAAGGCATCGGCGGTCGTCAATCTCGAAGAGTGGCTCGACACTGACAAATTCGCAGGCCTTGTCGAGCCGAGCGATTACACCGCCATTCTGGGCTGGATGGTCGAGGAGGAGAGGTTCGACCTCCTGGTCGACAGCTTCTACCAGATGATCCCGTTCGGTACTGGCGGTAGGCGGGGGCCGATCGGGATCGGGCCGAATCGTATCAATCCCTACACCATTGCCTCCTCGGTGCAGGGTCACGTCGAATACCTGCACGACCGGTTCGGGTCAGATACGGCTATCAAAGTCGTCGTCGCCTACGACGTCCGTCAGTTCCATAACCTACGGGGAACGTACCCGGATGCGCTGGCCGGTCCGATCATGGGGCTGAGTTCGGCGAATCTGGCGCGCACCGCCGCGTCTGTCTATGCGGCGGCCGGAGTCACTGTCTATACGCTTCCTTCATCCGCCGAGGACTTCGTCTCGACTCCCGAACTCTCCTTCCTCATCCGGCACTTGGGAGCTCATGGCGGCGTGAACGTGAGCGCATCCCACAACCACCCAGATGACAACGGGAGCAAATTCTACAACGGTGAGGGCGGCCAGGAGATCCCGCCTGACGACGAAGCGCTTGCGGCGATCGTTGAGCAGGTACGCGAAATCCGGATCGCAAGCGAGAGTGAAGTCAAGGCTTCAGGCCTGGTAAAGGACATTCCGGTCGAGGCTCGGGAGGCATTCCTTGCGATGAACCTGAGGCTACCGGTCCGTCACGGTGCGGGCCCGGCGAAGTTCGTGTTCACCAGCCTGCACGGGGCAGGTATCAACACTGTGGGCCGGTGCCTCGAACGAATGGGGTACGCCAAGAACCGCCAGCTCTTCTACGTCGAGAAGCAGTGCGAGTTCTTGAGCGACTTCCGGCATGTCACGTTCCGGAGTCCGAATCCGGAGGTTCCCGAAACCCTGGAGTTGGGAATCGAGCGGGCGCGAGAAGTCGGCGGGGATCTGTTGCTCGCCACGGATCCGGATGCGGACCGGCTGGGTGGAGCGGCGCGCGACGGGGACGACTACAGGTTCCTCACGGGCAACGAGTTCGCGGCCATCCTGGCGCGCTATCGGCTAGAGTCCCTGGAGGCGGCGGGCTGGCTGCCATCCCGTCCCCTCGCCATCAAGACCGAAGTGACAACGAACCTGCTCCGCAAGCTGGTGGAGTCGAAGAACGGCGTGGTCATCGGCGACCTGTTGGTGGGCTTCAAGTACATCGCGGCCGTCTTGGGATCGCTAGAGCGAACCGGCCGCTTTCGCGACGTGACCGCCAGCATCGATGACTTCGTCCTAGCGGCCGAGGAAAGCCATGGCTTCATGCTGACGCCCGAGGTCCGCGACAAGGATGCGGCCGGAGCGGCAGTCGTCCTGGCAGAACTGACCTCAGAGCTTCGCAGTCGGGGCGAATCTGTATACGACTACGTGGTAGACACCTACAAGCGCTACGGATACCACAGCAACACCGTACGGTCGACGGTCATGCAGGGTGCGACCGGTTCGGCTAACATCCGCAAGATCCAGCAGTTGCTGCGTGACAATCCTCCGGTTGAGATCGGGGGCCGGAAGGTGCTGTGCGTGAACGACTACTGGGACCAGAGCCGCTACGGCCCGGTGCTCTCGGAAACGGACAGGAGTTCGAGGAACCTGATCAGCTATTCGATCGAGGGCGGTATCAAGGTGACGATCCGGCCTTCGGGCACCGAGCCGAAGAACAAGGTGTACCTGGAACTCGCTGCGGCTCCTTTGGGTGCCGACGCCACTCGGAGCGAATTCGAAGAGCACCGCCAGCAGATCGACCAGGAGGTCAAGGACTTCTCGAACCGATTCCTCTCCGAGATGCTGTCATTGATCGGCGTCAGCGTGCCGGAGTACGCATTCGAGATCTCGGACTTGGTGGCGCTGCCGTACAAAGTGGATTTCTGCCAGCGGTTCCTGCCCGAGTTCGAGGGCAAGGCCGATTCGGCCCTAGAAGGCAATACCGACGAAAAGGCAGTCGCTGCTTGGGTAGAAGAAACCCTGAAGCCCTACGGGCCCGACGCTCCGGTGCTAGTGCGAAGAGCCTTCGACGCGTACGCAGCATCTCAAGCCAGCTCCCACCGCCTCAACCTGCAGCGACGGGTCTTCGCGAAATGACCATTGCGGGGGCTGGCTTGAGAGGACGCCAGTCGCGACCAGACCGCCGGTAGGGTCGTGAGTAATCGGAGCAGGAACTGCTGGGCGGGCGGGCCGGACTGCCCCAGCCTTGGATCCCTCGGTACCCTATGGCTGCCATGCAGCTCTTGAGAGTCCTGACCGGATCACTGTTGGTGGTGGGCCTTTGCACGCTCTCTCCACTGGCAAGGACCCAGAGTGCCGACCCTCTTGCGGAGGTGTTCGCCGGCGAGCTGCAGCCTGCGGTGGAGTCGCTGATCGAGCAGTTCCGCGCTCAGCGGAAATACAACGTAGCTGACTTCCCACTTCCCGCTGATCGATTCGAAGAGTTCCAGAAAGAGGTTGTTTCGGAGCTAGCCCGGGCTCTTCACATCGAGGACTGGGTCGTGCGATCGCCGGCAGGCAAACGCTCCCCAATTCGCCACCTCTACCGGGATCGTGTTGTCCGGAAGTTCCGGCATGGCGGCGTCGACATGGAGGCTCATGTCGTGGAACTGTTGCCGACAGGGGATCGTGTACCCATCGTGATCTGCCTGCCGGACGGTGACGGCCAGCATCCGGCGGTGGCGGCCTTTCCAGGGCACGGCGAGCACCCCTTGCACGATCTCGTCTTTGGGGAGGAGAGCTACCAGAAGGCGATCTGTGCAAGGCTTGCGAGGGCGGGTTTCGCATCCGTGGCGGTAGAGAAAGTAGACAGCGGCTATCTCTCCCGGGATGGGTCGGCGGGTGTTGACGAGAAGGAGATCACCGGATTTCGGCTGGCCATGGGTTCGCCCGTTCGGGCAATACAGTTGATGGCGACGATTGCGGCGGTCGAGATCCTGGCAGCGCACCCAAAGACGGACGAAGGAAGGATGGGAGCCACCGGCGTCTCGCTGGGAGGGTGGCTGGCAATCCAAACTGCCTTGCTCAACGACCGCGTCCAAGCAGTCGCTGAGTACAGCACCAAAACGGTCTACTTGCCGGACGACCTCGAAGCGGAGGATTTCACAGGCGCGGCCGACATTTGTCACGTCATCCCGGAGACGTTTCGGCTGGGCGATCGGAACCTGCTCTTGTTCCCGTTCGCACCAAGACCGCTGCTATCCGGACACGGAGGGCCTACGGACAAGGGGTCACACGGCCAGTACGAAAAGTACTACAAGTCAATCTTCGAGGCCCAGTACAAGGCACTTGGCAAACCCGGGGCATTTCGGTACCACATGCACGATGGCGGACATGCGACTCACCCCAGGACGGTAATCGAGTTCTTCACGGGGACGCTGTGATCCGCGGGAGAAACGGCCTTCCAACACCGTCGCAGGTCGAATCTGTTCGACGACAGATGTCTCGGGTGGCAACGCTTACCCGCCACCCAACGGAACGACGCGCTAGGGGTGACTACGAGACGACGGGGTCATCACGCCATGTCGGGCTCCAAGCGACGGGATTCTGCGGCAAGGATCCCACGGGAACATGAATCGAGTGCAGGGCCGGAATCGACCAGTTCTAAACTACAATGAAGCTGTCCGATAGACGGGTTCTCATAGAAGTGGTCGCGGAGAGGTGGCCGAGCGGCTTAAGGCGCACGCTTGGAAAGCGTGTTTAGGGGAAACTCTAACGAGGGTTCGAATCCCTCCCTCTCCGCCATGAGATTTCCCTAACTAACTGAAAATAAGGTATTTATGTGGAACATTAGGGGCGATATTCCACTGAATGTCCCACAATAAAGGGATGGTAGGAGAGCCGCGATGTACCGCCGCTCGCGCGGTCACACGGGTTTCGCCGCACTTGATATACCATTCGGCAGCCCAACTGCTCGACGCGCGTCATTCCCGACTTCGTCTCTCGACTCACGGGGTCCGTTATCCCGTTGCCGCCCGAGAACGCGCGACGAGCCCTGCCGCGGTCACGTCCAGACATTCCGTACCGTGCCGTTCGCAGACGCCTCGGTTCGACAGGATAAGAACGCCTTCGCCGCCATTCGGCCTGCCCGCCCTTGTCCCCTCTCTGGCCGACCGATTCATCGTGGGCCGCCCCTCGATTATGGCCCGGCACCTCTCGTCAAGCCGTTCAGAATCCACCTCACGGCGGACACCCTGCCCTCCGGTTGCCTTCCGGCAGTGCGTCGACCTAGCTCCTTCCTTGGCTGTGTCTGGTTCCAGCTTCATGCCCGTCTAGGCGCGCGCGAATCGCTCTCGGCTCGAGGTTGACGGATCCGCGCGAACCTTTGCGGAGCGGACGGCCCAAGCCCCGGCCGCCTGACCGCGATCTCGACCGGGACGCCGGACTCGGCGTGCAGGCACAGCAGCGCCGGAGCCGATTGCCTCTCAACCGACACCGAAATGCACGCCGGCGCGGTCGGGCACCGAGATCCCTTCCTGCCTAGCCATAGAGAGCACAATCCGTCCACAAAGTGTCAGTGCCTCTTCGCCCAAGGCGTGAAGCTCGGATTCCTCCAAGTGGTCGCCCCGGTGCCCTCTGCCGTCGCTGCTTCCGCCATGGAACAGGCGGCTCCGTCTCGAGTACAGATCCTCCCAATCCAGCCACAGGACCGAGAGGCCATTTGCGGCCAACATCCTCCGTATCCGTTGACGGACGCTGCTCTGTCGGATTTTCCGAATCGCCTCCACGACCTGCCGGTCTCTTCGTCACCGCCATGCGTCCGGTGGGGAAGCCGGCCAGCCGCCGCCGACCGCCACGGAGCCGGTGGATCGCGAGGAGCGGAACCGGCGCGACGCACAGGCCCCCCAAGGGCGCGCGACCCACGACACACAGGGGCGGCTGGAAGCCAGCCTGGGTCTGGGCGGGGAGCGCGAGCCGCGATTCGAGGCGTCCGCCTCGGCCGTGGCCGCAGGGGGCGTGCTGGCGGCCCTGCCGGCCCTGCTGGCCGAGGGGCTGCTGGCCCATCGCGGCCATCTGGGCCTGCCGCCGGGGTTCTACGGTGTGCGCTCGATCCTGCTCACGTTGGCCTTCCTGCTGCTGCTGCGTGTCCGCAACGCCGAGCGGCTCGGCACCGAGCAGCCCGGCGAGTGGGGCTGGCTGCTGGGGCTGGACCGGAGTCCCTGCCCGCGCACGTTGCGGCGGCGCATGCGCCAGCTGAGCTCGGATCCGGAGGCGGTGGCGACGCGGTGCGTGGACGGCCACGTGAAGGTCTACACCGGCCAGGGACGGCTGCCGAAGCAGTTCGTGCCGCGGCAGAAGCTGTGCCTGCCGGCGTCGGCGAGCTACTGGGTTCACGCACTGGGCGGGGCGCCGCTACTGTGCGTGCACAAGGCTCTAGACACGTCGCTGGTGGCGGAGATCCGGGACGCGATCGTGCCGCGCTTGGAGCAGCTGGGGCTGCTGGCCGGGGAGGCGGACGAGCAGCGCCCGCGGCTGACGCTGGTGTTCGACCGGGAGGGCTGGAGCCCGGAACTGTTCGCCAGCCTGGAGTGACGTGGGTTTCGTGGACAGATGAGATAGCGTGATAGGCACTGG
>CAYWUV010000156.1:0-12077 GCA_964461235.1 uncultured Bryobacterales bacterium
AGCCGATCAGGTCCAGGCTCAGGCGGCGCAGGATGGTCAGTTTGTCCGCCGCAGGGGAAGGATCGATCCTCTCCGATTCGAGCTTCGCGAGCACGAACCGGTCAATCGGGTTGCGGACCCACTCATGGCCACGAACCTGTGGAGGCTCTGGGCGGCTGATCGGCTGGAAGGCCCAGTGCTCACTCGCCGAGGCGCTTGAGATCGCGGCATCATCGTCGGAGTCATCGGGCCATGATGCACCCTGGTCGATCCAAGCACGCAGGATCCCCACCTCCTCGCGAGTGAGACGAGGATCCACAGGAGGCATCCGGAAGCCTTCCGCCGGACTGGCGATGCGGAGTACCAGAGCGCTGCCAGCGCTGTCGTTCGGCACTATGGCCAGTCCGCTGTGCCCTCCTTTGAGGGCCCCGTCCCGCCGATCAAGACGAAGCCCGTTCATCTGAACGGACGGACCGTGACACGCGTAGCAGCGTGTATGCAGTATCGGCTGGACCTCGGCAGCGAAATCAACAAGGCGGTTCACTGCGGGCGGCAACTCAACCGCGGCAGTCGCGACCGCTGGCATCGAACCGGCTCCCGTCGCAAGCACCGCCCAATAAGCCGCAATTCGGAATGTCGAGTGCGTGGCCATGGCGTAGCGTCTCGCTGTCGCCTCCATTCTAGGCCGGAACCCGGGTGCGAGGTTCAACGCCGACGTGATCCGACCGGGCCGCCCACGGGAACCGGCGGCATCACGAGGACGGTCGCGTAACATCTTGTTCAGGCGTCGGACCAAAGCCACCATGCGTCTCGCACTCCTCGCGATTCTCTGCGCCGTCACATCTGCGGCAGCTCCCAACGTCCTGTTCGTCCTGCTCGATGACGTCGGCTACGGGGACCTTCGAGCCTATGGCAACCCGTACGTAGACACACCGCACATTGACTCCCTGGTCCGCGGCGGTGTGCTGCTAACTCATCACTACGCCCCGTCGCCGCTCTGCGCCCCGGCGAGGGCCGGCTTCCTGACCGGCCGCTACAACCACCGCACCGGTGCCGTGGATGTCTCGAGCAACCGCGGCATCGATCGAATCGCCCCTTCCGAGAAGACCTTCGGGGACTATTTCCGGCACGCTGGCTACGCCACCGCACTGATCGGGAAGTGGCACAACGGACTGTACAACATGGATGTGCTGCCGCACAGACGCGGCTTTGACCTCTTCTTTGGCTTCCCCAACGGCGCCCAGAACTATTGGCGCTGGAACCTGATGCGAAACGGAGTGTATGACAAATCAGACGATCGCTACCTTCCCGATGTCTTCAGTGACGAAACGATTCAGCTTATCCGCGAACGGGGCGGGCGCCCCTTCGCGATCTTTCTCGCCCACAACGCGATACACGACCCGTTTCAAGCGCCACCCGACCTAGTCGAGAAGTACGAGGAGCGCGTCGGATCCCGATATGGACGGACAGTCGCAACCATCTACGCCATGATCGAGGCGCTGGATGCCGGCCTTGGACGGGTCGTCTCCGCGTTGAAGCAGGAAGGAATCTGGAATGACACGATCATCGTCGTTACCAGCGATAACGGAGCCATCCTGAACCGGCGCGACAACCTGGACAATTCGACCTATCGGTTCCATGCGGGACTCTCTGGCAACAAGGGCGAGGTTTTGGAGCAAGGCATTCGGGTACCTGCAGTCGCCAGTTGGCCGGGCACTTTCCCAGCGGGGCTGGTATTGGACCTTCCGATCCACGGTTGCGACTGGTTGCCAACTCTCTTCCACGCAACCGCATCCGACACGCCGCCCGAGGCCAAGCCGCTCGACGGCCGGAACGTGATGGCCCTGCTGCGTGGCGAGGAGATGCCGGACCTCTCGGATCGGATCCTCCCATTCCAGAAGAACCGCTACACACCGGTCCGACACAGCGACGCAGCCATCCGTCGGGGACGCTGGAAGCTGTACTGGCCCGGATTGGAATCGACCATGGCGAAGGACGGCCCCCGCGACAATCCCTCATACCGTCGAGGCATCTCGAAGAAACACTGGGAAATGCCCTTGGATCCCGATATACCCGATTTCCCTAATGCGCGAGCTGAACAACCGAAGCTGTTCGACCTCATCCAGGATCCCGGCGAGACGACGGACCTGGCGGACAGGTACCCAGAAATTGCCGGCGACTTGAAGCAGCGATACAACGACTGGTTCGACGATGTGATCGCCGAATGGAGGCAGGCCAATCGGCAAATCCGGGAGGCCGATCGCAGGTACTGGCAGGATCGACAGGCACCGGACCCTCGAACCCTGTTCGGGGACTTCTGGATTTGGGATGGAGTAGATGCTTCACCGGAGACAGATGATCCGCTAGACGTGTTTTCCGGGTACTGGAGCTACGAACGATGGCGGGAGCGCCAATGAGCCGACGCCAGCATGTCCACATGATCCGCCGGCTCCCCGCGCAACGCCAGGTAGGGACACTTCGTAATCCAAACCAAGTGGTACGTAATGTCACGCTTCACGTGCCGGCTCAACTAGTACTCTGCGACCACAATTTTCTACACCCACAAACCCGCCCATACGGCTGCTGAAAGCGGACCGACTCAAAATAGTTGGTTTCGGACCGAGCGCACAGACAATAACCGGATCGACTTATCACAATCCGTCGGGTAGAGGTTGAAACTCACCGGAATCTGCACCTTGTACGGGAACAGGGGTGGAATCATGGATTTCTTCTTGACGGTGTCCAACCTCGGTGCTAGCCTGCTGTCCAGAAGGGAAGTGAATCATGAACACATTTGTGAGATTCATTGTCGGATTTCTTCTAACGGTTTCAGTCTGCTTTGGACAGAGCTCAGCAATCCAAGGCGTTGTGACCGACAGCAGTGGGGCAGTGATCCCGGGAGCGAAGGTGACCGTATCGAATCTCGATACGGGCATCTCAAATTCCGTCGCTGCGAATGAAGTGGGGTTCTACTCCGTTCCGCTATTGAGACAGGGTCGCTACTCGGTTGCGTGCGAAAGCGAGGGTTTTGCATCGCAGGAGAGACCGGAGTTGCGATTGGAGGTTGGTCAGACGGCTCGGTTGGACTTCGAACTCACGCTCGGCTCCGTGACCGAATTCGTCGAGGTGTCGGCAGCGGCAACACTGATTGAATCGGAAACGACCAGCGTCGGCCAAGTAATCGATGGCAACCGCATCCTTGAGATGCCACTGAATGGCCGCAACTATTTGTATCTGTCGCAATTCACGGTCGGTGTGCTGCCGTCCACGCAATTCTCAGCTGGAGCAACTGGTAGCGCTGGCAACAAGGGTAACCGCAATGGTGCGGAAGGAGGCTTCATCGCGGTAGGTCAGCACTCCTTTCAGAACAACGTGCTCTTGGACGGTGCCGATAACAGTTCCCGCGCTTCGGGCGGCCCACTCAGCTTTGAGATGCAAGCGGTCAAGCCTCCCGTCGACGCCTTGGGGGAATTCAAGGTCGTGACCAACAACACGGCAGCAGAATATGGGTTCCGAACTGGCGCGAAGGTCCTTGTCTCGACCAAAGCCGGCACCAACGAATTCCATGGCTCTCTCTACGAATTCCTGCGCAACGATGCTCTGGACGGCACAAACTTCTTCGCCAACCGGGCGGGCTCGAGCAAACCCCCTTACCGGCAGAATCAGTTTGGCGGGACGCTTGGTGGCCCGATCATCAAGAACAAGATGTTCTTTTTTGGCAGCTACGAGGGAACTCGCATCCGTCTGGGCCGAAGCTTCACCTCCGGTGTCCCGAGTCGCGACATCCTCGAGAGAGGGGACTTTTCGCACCAGCCCGCCGTCCGACGGAACGTTTTCGACCCTCTCACGCTAGCAGGGTCCGGTGCCGATGCGATCCGCCAGCCGTTTCCGAACAACATAATCCCAGCCGATCGCTTTGACCCGATCTCGATGAATGTCCTCGACCTTTATCCGGCGCCAAACATCTCTGGCCGGGACCATCTGCCAAACAACTATTTCTTTTCCCCTTCACAAACCAACGACGCCGATCAATTCGATTTTCGGTGGGACAACAATTTCAACGATTCCCATCGCATGTTCGTTCGCTACTCGATACGCGACCAAGACAAATTCAATCCCGGCCCGTTGCCGTATCCAGCAATGGGTGGAACCGGGGAAACCGTCGTGATTGACGGGAAGAATCTGGCAATCAATCTCAGCAGTACGGTGGGTGCCACGATGCACAACGAGTTCCGTTTCGGATTCTCAGACCTTCCGACGCGTTTTGATATACCTTTCGACGAAAACTGGAACGCGCAGCTGGGCATCAAGGGTGCTCCTGGCGACACATTCGATGATGGCTTGGACCATGGCTATGCCCGCTTCCAGGCTTCAGGCTTCCAGCCGATCGGACCGTTCTGGGTGTGGCCAAACCAGAACGAGCTTCGCTTGTATCATATCGCCGATAATTTCCTGTGGCAAAAAGGGCGTCATAGCCTGAAGTTCGGCGGCGAGTTTCGGCGGACATCGGTGTTCAAGTGGGCACAGAGGATGCGACGAGGATTCTTCCAATTCAACGGTGACTATACGGCGGAACAGCCAAACGTTGGCGGAAGTCGCAGCCGAACCGGAAACGGCATGGCAGACTTCATGCTCGGCTGGGCTAGCAATGGAAGATACGGCAACCAGAAGGGGGAGTTGCCAGGCATTGCACCCTACTACGGATTCTTCATTCAGGACGATTGGAAGATTACCCCGAAACTGACCCTGAACTTGGGCTTGCGATGGGAGCTGTTTCAGACTCCGTATTTCCCCGACCCCGAGAAACAGACCGTCGTTCGTCTGTTGACTGAGATCAATGGAGTGAGCCGCGATCAAGAAAGACTCGTGTTCCCCGAGAACGGAAGGGACTGTGGATGCCAAAACGATTTCAACAATTTCGCGCCACGGCTCGGTTTGGCTTACCGGATCACGGACAAGACGGTGATTCGGGCGGGAGTCGGCATCTATTACGGTGAAGCCGACTACATCATGAACGAAGTCGCGCGATTCTACACCGGCCCACCAAAGTATCTCGAGATCTTCCTCCCTCAAAGTAGAGAGCGGACGGAGTTCTTTGTCCAGGACGGCTTCCCAACACCGTTTGTTGTCGGTGAGGTTCCCCGAAACGTGGATGTCCACACGGTCGAAGATTTTCTTCCCACGCTATACGTCGGCCAATGGTTCTTCGATATCCAGCAGAACTTGCCAGGGGACATGTTGCTGACGGTCGCCTACAACGGGAATGCAACCTCCCATTTGAACAGGACGCGCAACGTCAACACGCCAGTTGAACCCCACCCCACCATTCGCTGGCAAGCTAGACGAGTCCGGCCGGAATGGCGCAACGTGATCAGGCACGAGAACGCAGTGAACGGAAGCTACCAAGCGCTTACGCTGAAGGCGGAGAAACGCTTCAGCCAGGGGTTCTCGTTCCTCAGTTCGTTCACGTGGTCTCACAACATCGACTACGGGAATGAAGTGTTCACCCAAGGCACGGCCGGAGCGGCTGCGTCCAACTACGACATCAGCCGGGAGCGAGGCCATTCGGCCCTGGACCGGCGTCTGGTCTACAACCTGAGCTTTCTGTATGAACTGCCGTTTGGCCAAGGAAAGGAGTGGCTAAACTCTGGCCCTCCAGCCTGGCTTCTCGGAGGCTGGCAGGTGGGAGGGATCCTCGGTCTGCTCGCAGGTACGCCTGACCACCACAGCTTCAATGTGAACAACCAGAACAACGGCGGCCGTGTTCGTGGCGATTGGATCAGGAATCCCAATCTCCCTCGCTCGGAGCGGACAATCGACCGCTGGTTTGACACTGGGTTCGTCGGCGCCAGCGCCCCAGGGATGATCGGCAATGCCGGACGTAATCTCATCTGGGGTCCGGGGCGGAGCAACTTCGACATCATGATTGCTAAGAACTTTCGAATGCCCCGGGAGGGTCATCGACTGCAGTTCCGCTTCGAGTCGTTCAACCTTTCCAACACCCCCCATTGGGGAAGCCCGAACGTCAACGTCGGCAGTCCGGCGGCGGGGACTATCAACCAGGCTGACGACCCGCGACGGATTCAGTTCGGTTTGAAGTACGTGTTCTAGCCGAATTGAGAGGAGTTTAGGCAGAATGGGCCGAACCACCCCTCGGGCTGTGGCGGACGGGGACAGGGACGTCGGAGTCGGGCTGGCAATGGGCCTCGAGGACTGCACGAATCATGCAGGGTAAGGATTCATGATCGGCGCCAAAACGTCGCTGGCGACAATCGTCGTTCCGCTAGGTAGCCTGCTGATGCTCCCGCACATCCGCGGAGCTCCCCCGCAAGAAGATCCGTTTACACCTCAGCAACGCAGCTACTGGGCGTTTCAGAGGGTCGTCCGGCCCCAAGTCCCTGCCGTGAGCCACAGACCGTGGGTCCGCAACGCCATTGACGCCTTTGTGCTAGCTCGCCTTGAAGCTGAGGGGGTGCCTGCCTCGCCGCCGGCCGACCGCATTACGCTACTTCGCAGGGCGAGCTTTGATTTGATCGGCCTTCCTCCGACGCCCGAGGACGTTGCTGCGTTCCTGAATGACGACTCCCCGAGAGCCTTCGAGAAGGTGATCGATCGTCTGCTCGGCTCTCCGCACTACGGGGAGAGATGGGGGCGCCACTGGCTCGATGTTGCGCGCTACGCAGAAAGTGAGGGTTTCAAGCTCGACCTGACTCGCCCGAACGCCTGGCGCTATCGCGACTACGTGATCCAGGGGTTCAACCAGGATAAGCCCTACGATGAATTCATCCGCGAGCAGATCGCGGGGGACGAACTGCGACCGGACGACGCCGAGGCAAGGATCGCGACCGCCTTCAACCGGCATTTTCCGGACGAAACCCAGATCAGTATCTTGCTGCGCCGGCAGGAGATCCTCAATGAAATAACGGACACCATAGGCGCAGCCTTTCTCGGCTTGACCGTCGGATGCGCGCGTTGTCACGACCACAAGTACGATCCCATCCTTCAGGCCGACTACTACCGTCTGCAGGCTTTCTTCTCCAATATTCGGACTGACGACGAAATACCGTTGTGGACGAACGATCGGATCCGGGCGCACCGCCGAACGCAAGCTGCCTGGAACGAGGCGACCCGCTCCATCCGCGCAGAGATAGAGGCAATCCTCGCGCCTGTCCGCAAAACGAATTTCGAGAATCAAGTCGTCAAATTCCCCCAGAACGTCCAGCATGCTTTTCTCAAGCCGGATTCCGAGCGGACCACTCTGGAGAGATGGCTTTGGCACAAGGAACAATGGCGGCTGAATCCGGACGAGCAACGTCTCGCTAACATGCTCAAGGGAGAGGACAAGGAGCGATACGAGTCACTGAAGGGGCAACTGAAGGAGCATGAGGATCTGTACGTCCCAGATCCACCGGTCGGAACCGGAATTCGGGAATTGGGCAACGATCCGCCAGCCACGCATGTTCTGAAGGGGGGCGCTATGGGCGCTGAACTGGAGGAAGTCCGGCCCGGTTTCCTTGCGGTCATCGATCCTAGGCCGGTGCCTATAGCCCCTCCCCCAGACAACAAGTCCAGTGGAAGGCGAAGAGCGCTAGCGCACTGGCTCGCGAGCCCGGAGAATCCGCTGACGGCGCGCGTGATGGTCAATCGTATCTGGGCCTACCACTTTGGAAGCGGGATTGTCGGGACACCCGGAGATTTCGGCGCGATGGGTGACCCGCCCTCTCATCCGCAGTTGCTGGACTGGCTCGCCGCCGAATTCGTGAGAAGCGGTTGGAGCGTTAAGCACATCCACCGGCTCATCATGGATTCGAACACCTACCAACAGGCTTCGGAGTACCGTGAGTCCGCTGATCGAGCGGATCCCTTGAACGATCTGCGTTGGCGATTCTCTTCGCGACGGCTCGAGGCGGAAGTGATTCGAGACGCTGCGCTGGCAGTATCCGGCCTACTCAACCGAGGTCTAGGGGGCCCAAGCGTATTCCCGGACCTGCCCGACAATGCGCCGGTTCCCTCTGGCGGATGGCAAGTGTCGGAGGACAGAGCTGATCACAACAGACGTAGCGTGTACGTCTTCGTTAGGCGGAACTCTCAGTATCCGATGCTTGAAGTGTTTGATATGCCCGACACCCTGTCCTCGTGTGCCCGGCGTACTATCTCGACCACAGCCCCCCAAGCTCTAACACTGCTAAACAGCAAACTCACGCTGGCGTGGGCTCAGGCCTTTGCGGGCCGAGTGATCGGTCTGTCGGGTGAAAGCGTGCATGCTCAAATCGACGCCGCCTACAGGCTGGCGTACTCCCGTCCAACCGACCCCAAGTCGAAGGACTTGGCACTGAGCTTCTTCCATCGTCACCGCGAGATCGTCGCCGAGCGTGCGTCGAGGCACGAGAACCTGGCCCTTCCGCAACCGATGCCAGAAGGGTATAGTCCGATTGACGGCGCCGCATTGGTCGACTTCTGCCACATGCTGATGACCTCCAGCGAGTTCATCTACCTGAATTGAGCGGACCGTGAGAACCGGAGTGATTTCGCCTCCTGTGACTGACAGTTCTCGCAGGGCCTTCATGAATTCGGCGGTCCGAAATCTTGGTGCGCTCGCGCTGGGCTACCTACTGCAGCGCGACGGACTCTTGCCTGCTGCCTCCGGGGCTGCGGGGGAACCGGCGGATCCTTTAGCACTGAAGGCCCCGCACCACGCAGCCCGAGCGAAGTCGGTCATTTGGCTCTTCATGGAGGGCGGACCTAGCCATATCGATCTGTTTGATCCAAAACCGGAACTGGAGCGCCTTGCTGGCGAAGTGATGCCAGAGTCCTTTGGGAAAGTGATGAGCGCAATGGGAACGGAGGGCAACCCCCTTATGCCGTCCACCCGGAAGTGGGGGCAGTACGGAGAGAGCGGCGCGTGGATATCTGATCTCTACCCAAGTCTCACGCGCCATGCTGATGACCTTGCTGTAGTGCGCTCGTGCTGGGCCGACCACCTAAACCATGTAAATGCGGTTTGGCAGATGAACACTGGATCGACGCTAGCGGGCAGACCCGCCATGGGCTCTTGGATAACGTACGGGCTCGGCACTGCCAACCACGACTTACCCACCTTCGTCATCCTTACCGACGACCGGCCGGTGAACGGCGGGGCGAAGAACTGGAGCGCGGGCTTCTTGCCTGCGACTTACCAAGGCACGGCCTTTCGTCAGCAGGGCCCACCAATTTTGCACTTAAGCCCGCCCGAGACGATCGGTCTGAACCAGCAAAGGAGCAAGCTGGAATTCTTGAGTGAGCTCGACCAACTGTACGCAGCGGACAGGTACAACGATGAAATCGCCGCGCGTGTCAGATCCTATGAGTTGGCCTTTCGGATGCAAAGCGCTGCGCCGGAAGCCGTCGATTTGTCGCAGGAGTCCGAGGCGACCAAGGCGCTCTACGCGATGGACGACGAGTTGAGCGCCAAGTTTGGATCCAACTGCCTGTTGGCCCGCCGCCTAGTCGAACGCGGGGTGCGCTTCGTCGAAGTGTATTGCGGCAGCGGCAGCGGATGGGATGCCCACACGAAGCTGGACGAAAACCACGAGAAAATGTGTGCGATCTCCGACAAGCCTATAGCCGGGCTGCTCGCTGACTTGAAGTCGCGCGGTTTACTGGAGCAAACCCTTGTGATTTGGGGCGGCGAGTTCGGTCGCACACCGTTCACGCAGAACACGCAGGGGCGGGATCACAACCCTTGGGGCTTCACGATGTGGATGGCGGGAGGTGGCGTCAAAAGCGGACAAGTGGTGGGTACTACCGACGAAATTGGACTGCGGGCTGTCGATCGGCCATGTCACATCCACGACATCCACGCAACAGTCCTGCACTTGCTGGGCCTAAACCACATGGGCCTGACTTACCTCCACAACGGGCGAGCCGAGCGCCCCACGATCAATGCCGGAGAGGTGATCCAGGAATTGGTTTGAGGCACCCAGTCTCGAGCTTGTCGCGAGGCACTGCCTACCTCGGGCTACTGAGTGGCGCGTCGACAGACAAACAGTCTCGTCAAGAGGCCTTCTCCTAGACTCGGGGGTCCCCTGTTTGCACACGATGAAACGCTGCCTGGAAATTCTGGCGCTGACAGATCCCTGAGCCAGCAGATGAATGGTCGGCTTCCGGAAGATCTGATCAACGCAGAATTCTCAAGAAACTGAACGGGCACGGACCCCGGCGTGCGCGTGCATAGTGTGCCTGCTGCGTCAGTTCCAACATCACTTTGGAGTCTGCTAGAGAGTGGTTCATTGGGCACTGTCGGGCTACAAGGAACCGGTCGTTTGGCTCTCCGGCCACCGGGAACCTCAAGTTCGCTCCGCGGCATGTTGTCGACCAGCCTTTGCCCCATGGCCAGCGGGCGAGCCCCTTGCATTTCAGTCGCCAACCGACACGACCACGAAGGACCGTCGCTTACCGATGTGCTGAAGCCCTTCCTCTTCGGCGAGGTACAGAATCTCGGACAGACGAGACCTGGCTTGGGCAATTGTTGAGACAGGGCGGGTACGACCGTATGGGCCAGCGACTCTCAGAATCAAGCCAAAGCCGGTCTGGTCCAACATTGACCATTTCCCCCGATCGGCACTGAACCTCGAAGGAGCGACCTGCGGCCTCTGGTCCGTGGGCGAGCGCCAGCGCGGAGGGCTCGGCGCTGCCAAGGAGGTCAGTCGATTCCCAAAGACGGTGATGGAGTGATTCCCATGCGAGATCGTGCCCAATGGCGCTCCCAGGCTCGGGACGGCAGTCGGCGGCGGATACCGTACCGCCCATGGCGCTTCCCCTCGTACAGCCGGGTCTCTCAGTCCCACACGCTTCCCGATACAGATCCTCTGCCAGTTGGGACTTGCCTGGGATCGGCTTCGCCAACTCAGGATCCCTGAGCTGAAGATCTGGAATCGAGCAAGGATCGTCTCGATCAGGACGAGTGGCCCTCGTTCGAATTGCGAGAGGGGGCCTTGGCCGTGGGTTCGGGCGACCAAATGGGGGAGGATGAATGGTGCCATGCCGATCGGTCGCCGTACTTTCTTCGGATCTGTGTCAGCTCTTGCCGCTCCCCAGGCAGCGCGAACAACTGCGCCTGAGTTCGAAGCCAACCTCCTGGAGGCCCTTGACGAAATCTCGCTGGTCAACACCCACGAGCACATAATCCCGGAAGAGGAAAGGACGTCCTCTCGGATTGACTTCTTCACTCTTGCCGGACATTACGCCATCAATGACGTCATATCCGCTGGCCTCTCGGGGGACGATCTCTCAGTCGTGAGGAACGCCGACGCCCCTGCGGAGCAGCGCTGGCGGGCGTTCGAACCGTTCTGGCAGTCGGCCCGTATGACCGGCTACGGTCAGGCACTGCGCATCGCCATCCAGGACATCTACGGCGTCGATCACATCTCGGGCGCCAACCTGCCCGAAATCAATCGCAGAATCGAGGCCGCAAACCGGCCGGGCCTGTACGAGGAAATCCTCATCCGGCGCTCGAACATCGCCTATTCAGTGCTGGACGACTACTGGAATGCCGCCCCGGTCAGGCCAGACCCCAGGTTTTTCGTGTGCGCCCGGAAGTTCGACCGATTCGTCGCTCCGCAGTCCGTTTCCGACATCCAAAACCTGGAGGAACTGACCGACGCTTCCATAACGGGCCTCGCCGGGCTCAAGCAGGCGATGGAGACCAGCTTCCAGCAGAGCCTCGACATCGGCATGGTGACGGTCAAGTCGACGCTGGCGTACAACCGCGAAATCCACTACGCCGAGGTTTCAGAGCGGGACGCGGAGTCGAGCCTCCAGTCGCTCCTGAGGGCGAGCCGCACTCCCCCGGCTGGCTTCCGGTCTCGTGTGGAGCGTCCGTTCCGTCCGTTGGAAGACCACATGTTTCATCATCTGATCGGCCTTGCAGCGGCGCACGGCGTGCCCGTCCAGATCCATACCGGCCTGCATGCGGGGAACGGCAACTTCATCGAGAACTCCAAGCCGACCTACCTGACGAACCTCTTCTTCCTGTTCCCGAAGGTCCAGTTCGACCTGTTTCACATGAGCTATCCCTACCAGGGAGAGGCGGCGGCGATCGCGAAGGTCTTCCCCAACGT
>CAYWUV010000157.1:0-12001 GCA_964461235.1 uncultured Bryobacterales bacterium
GCGTAGCCCGACAGATTTACAGTCTGTTGCCTTTGACCGCTCGGCCACCCGTCCGGAAAACGATGCCTCGGTTCTCGTCCCTCGTGGAATCGTAAGAGCACCGCGCCAGCCAGTCTCCGGATACCGCCATGCAGCGGTACTGACCCGTCGACCGCGCGATGCGGCAACGTACTTATCGTAGCCCAGCCACTCAGCCCTGTGCAAGCGAGGGCGCCGGCCTCGGCCGGCTGGGTCGGGCATCCTCCAGGGGGTGGCGCGAGCGTCAGCCGGGAACTCCGGGCGAACCGTCCGGCCGCATCGAGTCGAGCAGTTCCTGGAGAATGTCGTCTTCCGTCCGGCCGTCGGCGTGGGCATCGAAGTTGAGGATCACGCGGTGACGCAGGGCCGGCAGCGCCAGTGCCCGAATGTCGTCAATGCTGACGTGCAGGCGCCCGTATATCAGTGCGCGAACGCGGCCGCACAGGATCAGCGCCTGGGCTCCGCGGGGGGAACTCCCGTAGCGGACGTACTTGCGCGCAAGCGCGTGTCCGGCTCCGTCCCTCGGCTGAGTGGCGAGCACCAAGCCAATCGCGTAGTCGCGGACGTGCGGGGCAACGAGCAGACTGGACGCCATGGACCGTAGTTCGAGGATCTGGCTCCGGTTCAGAACAGCGTCGATCCGCGGCTTGACCGGGGTGGCTGTCCGCTCGACGATCGTAACCAGTTCGTTCCGCTCCGGGTACTCGACCAGGATCTTCAACAGGAAGCGGTCCAGCTGGGCCTCGGGCAGTGGGTACGTGCCCTCCATTTCCAGGGGATTCTGGGTGGCCATCACGAGAAACGGCTCGTCCAGGGAATGCGTCGTCGTTCCGCTGGTCACCGTCTTCTCCTGCATCGCCTCGAGCAAGGCAGACTGGGTGCGAGGCGTCGCCCGGTTGATCTCGTCGGCCAGGAGGAGGTTCGAGAAGACCGGCCCCGGCTCGAACCGTAGCGACTTCGCGCCGATCTCGTTCGTGTCCATGACCACGCTGCCCAGAATGTCCGCGGGCATCAGGTCCGGAGTGAACTGGATGCGCGAGTAGTCGAGATGGAGGGCCTGGCCGAGGGTCCGCAGCAAGGTAGTCTTGCCGAGACCGGGCACTCCTTCCAGAAGCACGTGGCCGCCAGCCAGCAGCGCGTTGAGCACGCCTTCCACGACCGACTCGTGTCCGACGATGACCTTATGAATCTCGTCGCGGACCTTGTCGATCTGCTCGGTGGCGGTTTCCACCAACGATTCCGTCGCAACCATCTATTCGGAGTTCCTTCTCAGCGCTTGGAAATAGTTCTGAATGTACGTGCGGTACTGCACCGGGATCTCGTCCCGGCTGATCGCACCGCCTTGATCAGCGTGCATGGTAGAGCGCTCGTTGTAGGGGACGCTGGCGGACTGCTCGGCCAGCCGCGTCTCGATCGTAACCTCGCCACTCATATTTTCCGCACGCTCCATGTAGAGATCCTCGAGGCCACCGAGCACCTCCAACTGCTCCGCGGCAGCGAACTCCTTCGAGCCGTCGCTAGTGCCGGCGGCGGAGACGTTCTCGCCGCTGCTGTCCAGTCCGCTGCTGTCTTCGCCGCTGGTATTGCCGGCTGACGCTGTCTCGCCCGCCTCTTCCCCGGGTTGGCCACCCTCCATGCTCGCATCGGCAAGTTCGGACGACATCTCCTGTCCAGCCTCCCCGGTGTCGGCCGGGTCACCCTGAGACGCAGACTCTTCGGCGCTGCCGCTACCCTGCTCCTGGCCCTGCTCTGAGTCCGCGCTCTCCACGGAGGCCAAGTCCAAGGTCTGCAACATGTTCTCGAAGGCTTGCTTGAGCTTGTCGAGAAGGCTCTGGGCTTCCTCGCTCCACGGGTCTTCGCCCGGGTCGGGAGGAGCATCGCCAGCAGTGTCATCAGGCAGTAGGCCATCATCAAGCTCCCCAGCCTCTAGCGAGGAGTCCTCCTCCAGTCCCTCCGCAAGCATTTCGTCCAGAGGGACGGTCACCAGTCCGTCCACGTCCGGCATCTCGTCGGTGGCATCGGGCGGTTGGAACGATTCCTCGGGCAGCGGACTGTCTGACGATTCGGCCTCGGCGTCGGGTCGGCCGGCTAGTTTCTCTCCGTCCTCAGTCGGACCCTCAGGAGATGGGCGGTCGATCTGGGCGGCAGCGCGCTGGTTGACGGGCGGCTGGGACTCGAGACCGAACAGCGAGGAGAGCAGGAGCGTCGCCAGCGGCGGCTCGAACGACAGTGTTGGCTGGAGCCCGGCCCGCAAGCCCAGGAACAGGACGGCCGTGGCGAGCAGGAGCGCCGCGTGCCGCTGAGTGGCCGGCGCGGTGCGAGGGAACACTGCCTCCGGGGCGACACCGGCCGCTACCTCGGTTGCTCGTTCGTACTGGCTCTCCGCGACTTGCGGCGAATGGGCTCGGCCGACGGTACGGAAGTGGAAGGCCGTGGCGAGCTGGTCCGAAAGGCCCTCCTTCTGGTCGATGCGCTGCGCGACAGCGTAGTCATCCGGGATTGTCAATCGCCAGTGCCGGATTGCCAGCCAAGCTCCGAGAACCGCTATCAGGGGAAGCGTCGCGAACGGAACATACCTCGTTCCCATCAGCAGCAGCGCGCAGATTCCCAGCAAGGCTACCGCGACCGCGAGGAATCCATCGCGCCGGGTCTGTTGAGAGGCAATCCTCGCGCGACACGTGCGCACGAGACTTTCGATCACCCCAGAAGCTGCGGGAATGTCGGGCATCACCGATCCAGTCGAAGCCAGAACCGATTATATGTTGGCCCGCCGGCTCCCGTGCATCCCATGGAAGCGGCCGGGGCGGACGCTAGCTCGTCGCTACACTCTAATACACACGTGAACAGGGGGATCATGAATCGGACGACCTGGACGTGCCTCGCAGCCGCGCTAACCATGGCACCGAATCAAGCCGCCACGGCCCAGACGGCCACGGAGCAGTCCCTCATGAGGGCTGCTGACGCGTATCGGAACGGGGACGCGGCCTCGGCCGCACGCATTGCCAGCGAAGTGCTGGGAGACGCAGGGGCACCAGACCGCAACGCCTTGTGGATACGGGGGAACGCCTTGGAGCGCCTGGAGAGGTACGCGGAGGCTGTCCTCGACTTCAGCCGTCTTGCGGACCTGGAGCGAACCCGGCCCGGATTTCTGCTAGCGCTGGGAGGGGCGCGGTTCAAGGCCGGTGACGTCAGTGGCTCGATCGTCGCCTTCGACGCGGCCGCCGAACTCGACGAGACGCTTGCCCCCAGGCTGTGGCAACGGGGAATCTCGCATTACTATGCCGGACACCTCGGGGACTGCGCGAAACAGTTTGAAATCCACCGGACTGTCAACCCGCAGGATGTCGAGAACTCGGTATGGCATTTCCTGTGTGTCGCCGCCATGGACGGCATCGCCGCGGCGCGGGAGCGCCTGATGCCCGTGGACGGAGACAGCAGGGTGCCCATGGCCGAGATCCTCGCCCTGTTCGACGGCAGCGGCTCCGAGTCCGCCGTTCTAGACGCAGCGAAACGGGCCTCCATCTCGGGCATGGGCGACAGCCCGCTGTTTTACGCGCACCTGTACCTCGGTCTGTACAAGGAGGCGTCTGGGGACAGCGCGGCTTCGGCCGAGCATGTCCGGAACGCAGTGGGGTTCCGGAATCCCGGGAACTACATGTGGCAGGTCGCCAGGATCCACCGGTCCCTGCGCTCGGCCGCAGAGTAGTCACCGGGACGCATCCACCGACCTCTCCGCTTCGCGATCGGACCGGCGGGCGAGCAGCTCGCCCAACCACAGCGGCGGACGTAGCATCGTCCTGCCCGAGACGGCGGCAATCGCTACACTCTAGGCACCGGAAGGCCGGAATCTGACGCGACGAGACTCAGTCAATGGCCACCAACGATTCCAGCCGCCAGCCGCCCGTGTCGGACACGGTCTTCGAAGTTAGGGGAGTCACCAAGGTCTATTCCATGGGCGAGGTCGCCGTACACGCGCTTAGGGGCGTCGACCTCCAATTGTTCGCTTCGGAATTCCTTGTGCTGCTGGGACCTTCGGGGAGCGGCAAGTCCACCTTGCTCAACATCCTGGGCGGCCTGGATCTGCCGACAGACGGCCACGTCCGATATCGCGGCCGGGACTTGAGCGGAGCCGACGACGCGACGCGGACCGAGTACCGTCGCCGCCACGTTGGCTTCGTGTTCCAGTTCTACAACCTGATCCCCAGCCTGACAGCCAAGGAGAACGTTGCTCTGGTTACGGAGATCGCTCGGGATCCCCTGGCACCTGGCGAAGCCCTGAGGATCGTCGGCCTGGCCGACCGCATGGATCACTTCCCGGCCCAGCTGTCGGGTGGCGAGCAACAGCGCGTCGCCATTGCCCGCGCGATCGCCAAGCGTCCAGACGTGCTCCTGTGCGACGAGCCCACCGGAGCGCTGGATATCTCGACGGGGATCGTCGTTCTGGAAGCGATCGAGCGCATCAACCGGGAACTCGGCACGGCCACGGCGGTGATCACGCACAACGCCGCGGTCTCGGCGATGGCCGACCGCGTCGTCCAGCTCTTGGACGGCCGGATCGCCTCCGACCGGCGGAACGCGGAAAAGCTCCCGGCCGCGGAACTGCGCTGGTAGCCGATGCAAGCGCTGAACCGGAAGCTGTTCCGCGACCTGTGGCACATCAAGGGCCAGGCGCTCGCCATCAGCCTGGTCATCTCCGTCGGAGTGCTCGTGTTCATCATGTACCTGAGCGCGTTCGACTCACTGCAGCTGTCCCGCAGCGCGTACTACGAACGCCAGCGATTCGCCGACGTGTTCGCTGCTCTCAAGCGGGCTCCTCTCTCGCTGCATCCTCGAATCGCCGACATCCCGGGCGTGTTGCAGGTGGAGACCCGGGTCGTCATGGACGTGAACCTGGACGTCGAAGGCCTCGAAGAGCCTGCCACCGGCCGGCTCATCTCCATTCCGGACCGACGGCAGGAGATCCTCAACGACATCGTTCTCCGAGAGG
The DNA here is from genome assembly GCA_964461235.1 of uncultured Bryobacterales bacterium. Classification (GTDB taxonomy): domain Bacteria; phylum Acidobacteriota; class Terriglobia; order Bryobacterales; family UBA6623; genus VXMF01. The sequence continues at coordinate 5,006 of CAYWUV010000157.1, forward strand.
GCCGCTACATCGAGCCAGGCCGGCCCGACGAGGTGATCGTCAGCGAGGGATTCGCCCAAGCCCACGGCCTACGTCCAGGAGAATCCATCCGGGCCATTCTGAACGGGAGGCGCCGGGAGCTGGAGGTCGTGGGCATCGGCTTGTCACCGGAGTACATCTACACGATCCGCCCCGGAGAGTTCATTCCCGACGACGCCCGGTTCGCCGTCATGTGGATGGAGAGGCGAGCGCTGGGGGCCGCCTTTGACATGGAAGGTGGGTTCAATGACGTTGCGTTGCTGCTCATGCCCGGCGCCCGTGAGGAAGATGTCATTGCCGCGCTCGACGACCTCCTCGAACCGTATGGCGGATGGGGGGCGATTCCGAAGGAATTGCAGCTGTCCAACTGGTCGGTCGAGAACGAGCTCAAGGGCCTGCAGGGCGCCGCCGTCGCAATTCCAATCGTGTTCCTCGCCGTGGCGGCGTTCCTGCTCCATGTCGTGTTGCGACGAATTGTGGCGGTGCAGCGGGAGCAGATCGCGACGCTGAAGGCTCTTGGCTATTCCAACCGCGCTCTTGCGTTGCACTACACCTGGTGGGCGCTCGCAGTCAGCCTCTTCGGAACGCTGGGCGGGACAGTGGCGGGGGCCGCGCTGGGAAAAGGGATGCTCGGCATGTACAACCAGTACTTCCGCTTCCCGTCCCTCGAGTACCGGCTCGAGCAGGACGTGGTAGCAGCGGCCATACTGATCGGCATCATTGCGGCGATCATCGGTGCCAATTCGGCCGTCAGGCAGGCGGTCCGCTTGCAGCCCGCCGAGGCGATGCGCCCGGAGCCGCCCGGCAAGTACAAAGTCAGCGTGGCGGAGCGGCTGGGCCTGAGATGGCTGCTTTCGCAGTCGGCTCGAATCGTCTTGCGCAACATGGAGCGCCAACAGGCGCGCTCGATGATCTCCATAGGGGGCATTGCCTGCTCCCTTGCGATCTTGATCGTGGGGATGTTCTCGATCGATTCCCTTGCCCTCATGATGGATGTTCAGTTCGGCCTGGCGCAGAGGCAGGACGTCCAGCTGTCCTTCGCGGAGGCCATCTCCCCGCGTGGCATCCACTCCGTTCGCAGGCTGCCGGGGGTGGTTGCCGTCGAGCCGATGCGCAGCGTACCGGTTCGACTGGAGGCGGGGAACCGATCCCGTCAAGCGTCGATCTCAGGCCTGCCGCAACAGGGCGACCTGTATCGCGTCCTCGATGTGGAGACGTTGCGGCAGGTTCCGCTCCCGGAACACGGCCTCGTGCTGAGCTCAAGCTTGGCACGGGCCCTGGGCGTCGCTCCGGGTGACACCGTCACGGCCAACGTCCTCGTCGGGCGGCGCGCGGTCCAAGACCTGTCCGTTACGGGAATCGTCAAGCAATATTTGGGCCTCGCAGCCTACATGGACATCGATGCGGTCCGACGCCTGATGCGGGAAGGGGCCGCCTTGACCGGAGCCCACCTCGCCGTCGATTCGGCCTACCTGCCGGACCTGTTCCGGGCGGTCAAGGAAACGCCGGCCATCGCTGGAAGCGGACTGCGGACTGCGGCACTGGAAGCATTCAACGAGACGTTCGCCGAGAACATCGGGATCATGATCTTCTTCAACGTGCTCTTCGCTTCGGTCATCGCCTTCGGCGTTGTCTACAACTCGGCGCGGGTATCGTTGGCGGAACGCAGCCGGGAACTTGCCAGCCTCCGGGTCATGGGCTTTACTCGAGCGGAGATATCGGCGATACTCCTAGGCGAGCTGGGAGTCCTGACGCTCCTCGCGCTGCCGGTGGGAATGGTGCTCGGCTACGGACTCTCGAGCCTCGTTGTCAAGGCATTCGAGACCGAACTGTACGCGATTCCGTTCACAGCGGAACCCAAGACGTACGCAGCTTGCGCCCTCGTCGTGGTCGCGGCGACACTGGTGTCGGGCCTCATCGTCCGGCGCAAGTTGGACAGACTTGATCTGATGGAAGTCCTTAAGGCCAAGGAATAGCCCATGAGGATCCGACCGACTCGAATCCTAGTCTGGCTCGTGCTGGCAGGAGCGGGTGTTGCTTTCTACTTCGCCTTCCAGCCTGAGCCACTTGAGGTGGACATGGCGACGGTTGCTCGTGGGCCCCTGCGCATCACGCTGAACGAAGAGGGGCAGACGCGCGTTCGGGACCGCTACATGGTTTCCGCCCCTTTGGCCGGAAGAGTCCTGCGAATCCACCTCGAACCGGGGGATGCCGTGCAGGCTGGATCCACGGTCCTCGCAAGATTCCAGCCTTCCTCACCCGGATTTCTCGACACCAGGACCAAGGCCGAAGCGGAAGCCCGGGTCCGCGCCAGCCAAGCCGCCGTGAACCGGGCGCGAGTCGACCTCGACCGCGCAGTCGCCGAGCGCAAGCATGCGGAGTCGGAACTAGCCCGCTACGAGAAACTCCACAGGGAGGGACTGCTCGCTGACGATCGGCTCGAGCTGTGGCGCCTGCGGGCCGAGACGACGCGCGAGGAAGTGCGTTCTGCTGAATCGAGCATCACCGTCGCGGAAGCCGAGCTGGAGACCGCCAAGACCAGCCTGATTCAAGCCAGCGTGGCCTCGTCTCCCCAAGGCGAGGTGATCTCACTGCGCAGCCCGATTAGCGGTGTGGTGCTCCAGCGCCTACGCGAGAGCGAATCCGTCGTGCCGTCAGGCGAGCCGCTGCTGGAAGTCGCCGATCCCGACAAGCTGGAAATCGTCTCCGACATGCTTTCGACCGATGCGGTTCGAATTTCCAAGGGCACTCCAGTCCTGATCGAGCAATGGGGCGGGGAGAGGGTCCTGCGCGGCACGGTGCGTCGAGTCGAGCCATTCGGCTTCACGAAGATCTGCGCGCTCGGCGTGGAGGAGCAACGCGTGAACGTCATTGTGGACTTCGACGACGTCAGGGATGCCTGGGAGGCGTTAGGGGATGGGTATCGGGTCGAGATCGGGGTCGTCATCTGGGAGCAGGACGACGTGCTGAAGATCCCCGCCAGCTGCCTTTTCCGAGCAGGCGAGGACTGGGCAGTGTACAAAGTCGAGGAGCCCGGACTCGCGACGGTCCGCGTGGTCGAGATCGGACAGCGGAACGAGCGTGAGGCCCAGGTGGTAAGTGGGCTCGCGGCGGGCGATGCGGTGATCGTGTATCCCAGCGACCAGATCGAGGACGGGGCAGAGGTTATCCCTCGCGAGATCTGACGTTCGGGCCGGATCGGAGCCCGCCCGGCGGTCCAGCGGCGCGGACTCGGCAGCACGAGCTTCCGGTCGGAAGACCGCAGCCGGCTGCGCTAGTCTAGATTTCAAGGGCGCGTGATTTTTCCCTTCCGGCAACGCTCCAGACCCGGCGGCTTGATGCCCGCCTAGGAGTCTCCGCACTGGGCGAGCGCCGGAAGCGGTGCTCGAACCTGCCGGGTTCGCGCTTGTGAGGGACTGGCGGACTGGCGATTCGCGTCGACCGAGGATCCTGACTGTATGTACGTCCGCAAGAGCCGCCTGCTCACGCCAGGCCCCACCCCGCTGCTTCCGTCGGCGGTGCGGGCGATGGCGGGGGCTGACCTACACCATCGGACCAAGGATTTCCGGGACGTGTACAGCGGCGTCATCGCCGATCTGCACTACTTCATGGGCACCGACAATGGCATTGCACTGTTCTCATCAAGCGGGAGCGGTGCGATGGAGGCTGCGATATCCAACCTCTTCTCGGCCGGCGACAAGGCCATCGTCTGCGTCGCGGGCAAGTTCGGGGAGCGCTGGATCCAAATTGCCGACGCGTTCGACCTCGAGGTGATCACCCTCCAGAAGCCGTACGGTGAATCTGTCCTCCCGGACGAACTCGGAGCCGCCCTGAAGCAGCATCCGGATGTCCAGGGAGTCTTCGTGCAGGCCACGGAATCCTCGACCGGAATTTCCCACGACGTGGAAGCGATGGGCAGACTGCTCCGTGCCACCGACGCCGTCTTCGTGGTAGATGCCATCACGGGCTTGGGGAGCAGCGAGCTCCGCATCGACGAGTGGGGCCTCGATGTCGTGATCGGTGGATCGCAGAAGGCGCTGATGGTCCCTCCGGGCCTGGCGTATTGCTCGGTGAGCGAGAAGGCCCTGCGCAGGACAGAATCCGCTTCAAACGCCAACTTCTACTTCAACCTGCGCAAGCACATTGAGGCCGGTCCGAAGGGGGATTCCCCTTGGACACCAGCATCATCACTGATCCTGGGCCTCGCCGAAGCCTTACGCTACGTGCGGGGAGTCGGGCGGGAACGGCTCATCGAAAACGCCCAGCTGCTCGCCAGAGCCTCACGGGCATCCGCCCAAGCTTTGGGACTCGCCCTCTTCGCCCGGAATTCGATCCCGGCCGGCGCGGTGACCGCCATTCTCTCCCCCGAGGGAACCGATTCGGGAGAGATCGTGCGTGGCTTCAAGGATTGCTTTGAGTCGGTGATCGCGAACGGCCAGGGCTCAATGAAGGGACGGATCTTCCGCTTCGCGCACCTCGGATACTTCGACTTCCACGATCTTTTCGCCACGATCGCGGAACTCGAAGTGATCCTTCGCGTTCTCGGCCATGACGTGTCCTTCGGCAGCGGTGTCAAGGCCGCCCAAGATGTCTATCTGGAAGCACTCGCGATTGAAGGTGCAGGCTCGAAATGAAGGTTCTCGTTGCGGATGCTGTCAACCAGGCGGCAATCGACCTGCTGGAGGCCGAAGAGGCATTCGACGTAACCGTTTCGAATCCCGCCGAGTTTCGGGCCCACCTATTCGAGACCGACGCGCTGATCGTCCGCAGCGGGGTCCAAGTGACCAAGGATGTGCTGAACGAAGCGCCGAACCTGAAAGTGATCGGGCGCGCTGGAATCGGAGTGGACAACATTGCCCTAGAGGCAGCCACGGACCGAGGAATCGTAGTCATGAACACGCCCGGCGGGAACGCGACGTCGGTGGCAGAGCATACCTTGGCACTGATTCTCTCGCTCGCCAGGAACGTCCCCACCGCGGATGCCTCGACCAAGGCAGGCCATTGGGAGCGCAAGCGGTTCCAAGGCAACGAAGTGTTCGGCAAGACCCTCGGCATCATCGGTCTCGGGACGATCGGGCGGCAGGTGGCCCAGCGGGCCAAGCCATTCGGAATGGACGTGGTGGCATATGACCCGTTTGTCTCGACCGACGCCGCGAAGGGTTGCGGAGTCGAACTCGTCGAACTGGACCCCCTATTGGAGAGAGCGGATTACGTGAGCCTTCACCTCTCGCTCACTCCCGATACGGAACGAATCATCAACGCCAAGAGTCTGTCGAGAATGAAGCACGGCGTACGGATCGTCAACTGCGCGCGAGGCGGACTGATCGACACGGACGCGCTGGAGGCAGCGCTGGCGTCGGGACAAGTGGCAGGCGCGGCCCTGGATGTGTACGACCGCGAGCCTCCCGAGGATTCGCCGCTTCTGCAGTACGAACAAGTAGTGGCCACCCCGCACATTGGCGGCTCGACAGCCGAGGCCCAAGCGAAGGTCGGGATCAACATTGCGATGCAGGTTCGCGACTATCTCAAGTCCGGAGTCGTCGTGAACGCGGTCAACGCGCCTTCAGTCAGCGCTGAGCAGTACCAGAGACTCGCACCCTACCTCGGACTCGGTGAGCGGCTCGGCTCCTTCGTTGCACAGACATCCCAGGGGAGGCCTGTGCGAGTCAAGATCACCTATATGGGTGATTTCGGCGAGACCGATGCCACTATCATTCGCAACGCAGCGCTGAGCGGACTGCTCAACTGCTTTCTCTCGCAAAAGGCGAATGTCGTGAACGCATCCCAGATCGCTCGCGAGCGGGCGATTGGCCTCCACGAGGTACGCCGTGGACGGGCCCACTTCAGCGATTCCATCAAGCTCAGCCTGAAGACCGAGGAGGGCGAGCGCACGGTGGAGGGTGCCGTCTTTCCGGACGGATCGCCACGCCTTGTGAGCATCGACGGGATCTACATCGAATCCTACCTGGGCGGCTCGCTTCTGTACGTTACGAACAAGGACGTGCCAGGGGTGATCGGACGACTCGGGACCGTCCTGGGCGAGAACGGCATCAACATTTCGAACTTCGCACTGGGCCGAGGCTCCAAGGAGTCGGAGTCGGAACCCGCCCAGGCCGTGGCCTTAGTCCAGACGGATCAACCGATTCCTGCCTACGTGCTCGACCGGCTGTACAGAATGCAGGCCGTCGTCTTCGCGAAAGCCATCGACCTGTAGCCCGAAATCCGCCCTGCTACTTGGGAGGCCGGATCGGGCCGGAAAGCCCTGCAGCCGTCCACGCCTACGGCAAACACCCGTGCCGGGAGACAGCATCTCCGCTGTTCAATCGTAATTCCGAGGTAACTGCTCAGGCGTCTGTTGGTGTCGGTCCGTTGGGTTGTTCGACCGTGTCGGCAGCGTGGCCGACGAGCGCGATTTGAATGGCGACGAGAGGATTGTGACCGAGCGCGGGCATGGACCGCAGGTAGCCGGAGATTCGTGCATGGGCCGCGCTGTCTGATGAGCGAGCCTGATCGGCAACAGGCGAACGTGGGTACCGACCGGAGCATGGATCGAGAGCGTCCATCGGTCGAGATTCCTTGTCGTCAGCCGCTGAACCTGCCGTGGCCCGACCGCGCAAGGCAGAGGGATCGTGTGATGGGACCTACTCGGTAGTGCTACCGTTGCTGTCCGACCCGGGCGAGCAGGGCGTCCCCGCTGTCGCAAACTAACAGCCACTCGCCGACCTGCTCCAGGCGATCCGCGTCAGCGATCCCATCGAGCACTGCAGCAAGGCTGCCCGCCAGCGACTCGCCGAAACGGATTCGCGCCTGCCGCAGAAGCAGCTTGCGCTCCCCCGCTACTAGCCCTTCGTCGCGGCCCTCGCGTCGGCCTTCGTCGCGGCCTTCGTCGCGGATGCGGCCTGCCCAAGTCACGCTCTCCGTTGCCAACATGTCCAGCACCTCTTTCAGGCTATCGCTCTTCACTGCGTCCAACACGCC
>CAYWUV010000158.1:0-11972 GCA_964461235.1 uncultured Bryobacterales bacterium
TGTTCGCGACCTTGGCAATCAGGTTGGACGGACTGCTGCTCGCGATGCCGTGATAGGCATCCTGTATCCGCACCATCTGCGTCGGCACCTTCCGGATCTGCAGTGCCTGGTAGTACTGCTCGGTCTCTCCCATCGGCGTGCGCAGGTCCTGTTCCCCGGTGATCAGCATCGTCGGGGTCGTGACGTTGCCGACCAATGAGAGGGGCGAGCGGGCCCAGTAGTGCTCCAGCATTCCGTCCTCCCAGACCGGGCCGGGGAACCAGTACTGGTAGTAGGTTGGGTACCCGTCCGACGTGAGCGAGAAGCTGATCCAGTCGATGACCGGCTTCTGTGACACGGCCGCGCGAAAGCGGTCGGTCTTCCCGACGATCCACGCCGTCAGCACTCCGCCGCCGCTGCCGCCAGTGACCATCAGGGTGTCCTCGTCGATGTAGCCTTGGTCGATCATGGCATCCACACCCGACATGAGGTCGTCGTAGTCGTCGCCGGGATAGGCGTGGTGGATCAGGTTGCCGAACTCCTCGCCGTAACTCGTGCTCCCGCGCGGGTTGGCGTAGAAGACGACGTACCCCGCGGCCGCATAGAACTGGACCTCGGCCGCGAAGCGGGGGCCGTAGTTTGCGAACGGGCCGCCGTGGATCTCGAGCACCAGCGGGTACTTGCGAGTGGGATCGAAGTCCGGGGGCTTGGCGATCCAGCCGTGCACGGGACGGCCGTCATGCGAGGATTCCCACCAGATCTCTTCGACCTCAGCAAGCTTCTTGTGAGCAAGAAGATCCTCGTTGAGGCCAGTAATCCGGCGCGGTTCGGTCTTCACTCGGCCGATGGCGACATCAGCGGGGCGCGTCGCCGAGTTGGCGGTGAAGGCAAAGCTCCCGTCACGGGCCACGGTGTACGAGCCGCCACTATAGGGCCGCCCGAGGGCGACGCCGCCCACATCGGCTGCAAGGTCGGTGACTTCGCCGTCAAGGGTGATGTTCGCGACCCTAGTCGTCCCCTGGTTGTCGTACTGAAAGAAGAGAGAACGACCATCCGCGGACCAGTTGAGGTTGCTCACGTCACGGTCGAGGTCACCTACGCGAAGGGTGCCGCCGCCGTCCCGGTCCATGACGTACAGGCGGGAAATCTGGTAGCCCTGATGGCGATCGTCGAAGCCTGTGTATGCGATCCGGGAACCGTCGGGCGATACGGCCGGGTCCCGGTCGGGACCGAAGCGGTTGGTAAGCTGTCGAAGCTCCTTCGTCTCGACCGATATTTCGAAAACCTCGCTGTTGCGGACATCAAAATCAGGTTTGTCCCGGTTGGTACTGAAGACGATCGAGCGGGAATCGGGCGACCAGGACAGGCCGCCGGCGTGGTTGTACGAACCGCTCGTCAGCTGGCGCGGGGTGCCCCCATCCGCGGGAAGAACGAAGATATGCGTGTGTCCGTCCGGGAGGTATCCGCGTCCGTCCGCCCGGTAGCGGAGCTTCGAGATCACCCGAGTCGGCGTCGTCCACTCGGCACCCTCGGGCTTGGACGGCATCTTCGCAAAGGCGGGAGCCGGTTCCGGGACGAACATCGTCATCGCGATCCAGTTTCCGTCCGGTGACCAGGCGATGTTGCCGGGGGACTCGGTCACGTTGGTGAGTTCCGCCGTCTGGCCGGTGTCCATCCAGCGCACGAACAGCTGTTTCTTGCCACCATCCGAGGCCACATACAGAAGGCGGTTGCCGTCGGCAGACCACCGTGGCGAGCTTACCGCGCCGCTTCCGTCCGTAATGGCACGGTGATTCGAGCCGTCCGCGTCGACCACCCACAGGGCGGAGCGCCCCTTGTCCGTCATGATGTCGAAGCCGCGGCGGACATACACGACGCGGTTGCCGTCGGGTGATATGCGGGGATCGTCGGCAACCTCCATTTCGAAGACATCCAAGTACTGGAGTCTGTCGGGGTCGGCAGCTTCTTCGTTGACCTGGGCGGCCAGCGGCCCGGCCCCGAGAACGAGGATGAGAGCGAACAGCAATGGGTGTCTCTTCGTCATTCCACTTGCCCCTGTGGCGGAGTTCTCCCCTAGCTGCGGCGCGTGATCCGCACTAGGTTGGGCCAAAAGATGGGGCGGCGGACCGGACTTGCGAGCCCGGGCACTGATCCGGCCGTTCCCGTGCCTGGTGGGATGCGGTGCGAGGCTGGAAGAAAATCGCCTAGCATCGTATCACTTCAGATTCAGGAACCTTGTGCCCGACGACCGAACAGCAACAGTACGGGCACAAGAATGCGCCAGTACGTCAGCCCGCCGGTGCTTCCCGGCCCCCCTGCTGTCCACCGACGTCTGCAACGGGGGAAGGGGTTCCCTTTCCCTCTGACCGCCATAATCGTCTTATTCCCACGTCCTCTCCCCGACCTCCTTCAGGCTTGTATCTTCGGATCGGAAGGGACTGAACCGTCCTTCAGGTGTCGTAGACGGATGGAAGTGAGCCCTCATTGTGAGACCGGGAAGGGGTAGGTGCGGTGCCCCATAAGCGCTATCTTGGTCGGTTGGGAAAAGATGAGGAGAATGGCTGTCCACTTGATTCGTGTTGGGTCAAAACTCATCGGGCACATCCACTCGGAGTACCGTGCATTCCCTGGCAGCGAGCGCCCGGCGACCGACTCGGCGTAGCCGTGTTCTTCGGACCTGAAGTCGACTTCCGTGCCCAGTTGGTGTCGGGAGTTGCCGGCCGTACCAATACGCGGTCGAAAGCAACCATCCCAAGTTGTTGCGCACGGGATGCGTGCAGACGACGCTGATCGGTCTATGCATTTGAGCGGTCCATACTCGCGCGGGCTGCGGCCCGTCCCATGGTTCGACCGACCGCTTCGGGACGATCTACGATGACGGTCCGAACCGCTTCCCTAGCCAGCCGCACTGGCTCTCCTCCCCGCCATCCGCGGTGAGTGCCGCCCACAGGCGGTCAGTTTCCTCCTGGTCATCCGTGGTGACGGAGATCGATACGGCCTCGTCGCGCGGATCCCCATTTGACCGCCTGATACTGCGCTCCGGCCGGGAAGAATTCGACCACGAGTACCTTCTTGTCCTCGATCATGTCCCCACCTTCGGGGCAGAGCTCGACGCTCTCGATGCGGCTCGCTGGCAGCAGGGTAAAGTAGAGTCCGGCCGTCGGGAGCGCCTGGTCGTTGAACCGATGGCCGGTGCGGACCCTGGGCTCTATCGTCGGTGCACCTCCCTTTACTCCGGGGTTTTCGCACCCTCGTAGCTCAGCATCCACGGTGTGCCGAATCGGTCGATGAACATAGCGAATCGTTCGGCCCAGAACGTTTCGGCCGGCGGCATTAACACCGCCTCGGCATCCTTCGCCAGCGCGACGAAGATCCGGTCGAACTCGGCAAGCGAGGACGGAGCGACTTGCACCGAGAATCCTTGCGGCTTGCTGTACCGGTCCTCGGGCGCGTCCGAGGCCATAATCATGGCGTCGCCGATCCGGACCGTAATGTGCATCACGAGGTCGTCGCTGCCCGGCATCCGGCTCTCCGCGTCCGGTGCTTCGGCGTTACGGACCAGCCTCTCGACCGTGCCGCCGAGCGTCTCGGCGTAGTGGGTCATTGCCTCGAGGCAGTCTCCCTTGAAGAAAAGGTAAGGCGTGGGTTGCATGATGAGTTCCATTCCGGGCGGCAGGGTTCAGAGCGTCATCGCCAGTGCTTCGAGCGGATCGGAGGCCTTGCTCCACCCCTCATGAGAGCCCATGTTCTCATGATCCGTGAGTTCCGCTTCGTCCCAGTTACATTGCACAGACCGTGTAGTGCGTCCCTCCATCGCCACCACCTTCGACGAGCATCTCGGCCACCATGAAGGCCCCTCAAATGGCAACCACCCGAGGAGAGTCGCGCCAGTCGTAACCAAGCGAATGAACGATTCGATCTTGAGGAACGCACCCGCGTTGTCGAATCCCTCTCGATTGGGTCCGTTCATTACTGACGAGAATTCGCCGCCGGGTCGCAGGTCGATGCGAGCGTCGGTGACGTACCACGGTTTCAGACAAGACCGTTGCTCGAGCTGGTTGGGTCCCATTCAGCAGCGCCAAGCCTTCTCGACTGGGGTATCGATCAATTGATCGAGGGGCAGCACGCAGTCGGGGGTGGATCTGTTCTCGGCTGTCGTCATCCGCTACCCCTTCACGGCCTGCAACGCAGGTTGACGGGTCGCGTGGGCCGACGAACCTCGCTCGACCCGCGAATCCCATCGTCCAAGAGGCACGGACTGGTCCGCCAGCGGGTGAGACTCGATCCCCGCGACCGCAGCCTAACCTCGGTCTGCCGGTCTTGCCGCCCGTACGAAGCGCCCATGAACGATTCAACCTGCTCTGGTCGTACGGACGGGTGGCGACGGCCTTGATTCGGCCGGCCCATTCCGATACGATCCAGTCTCGGCCTTGCGGAGGCTTGAATGTATCAGAAGCGTTTCCATGACCGACGTCAGTTCCTGAAAGGCTCCAGTTGTGCGCTCGCACTGCCGCTTCTGCCGTCGGTAAGGGGTGCCGCGCCACCATCTTCCGGGCCGAAAGGCACGGCTCGGGCCAAGCGCCTAGTCTGCGCTGGCACCCAGCTCGGGTTCTACAAGCCCGAGTTCTTCGCCGAAGGAGGTGCGCCGCGGCTCATGAAGCCGCTCGACGAAGCGGGACTCGGTGGCAGCTTCACGACCATCTCCGGCCTCGACCACAAGGGCCCCACGGGCAACGGGCACCAACTCGTCTACACCCTCTATACAGGTCACGTCCTGCCGAGTATCTCCCTCGACCAATTCGCAGCACCCACGCTCGGCAAGGACACGCGATACGAGTCCCTCCAGTTGTGTTGCGGCGCGGCCCAGCAGAAGGCCTCCCTCGCGTTCACCAAGTCCGGCGTACCGCTTCCGGTAACCCTTCGTCCGAGCGCGCTGTACGCGCGGATTTTCGGAGCCGGCGCACTCGAATTGAAGCGGCAGGCCTATCTCATCGAATCGGGCCGGAGCTTGCTGGACGAACTGACCGGGGATGCCAGGCTGGTCAGCGGAAGGGCCAGTCCCGAGGACCGGCTCAGGCTCGACGAGTACCTCACGTCGGTCCGGGCCGTGGAAGGAAAGCTCCAACGACGTCGGGATTGGCTGGACAAGCCGTATCCGGAACCGCCCGAGGGTCTCGAGTTGCCAGTCGAGGAAAACGTCGACGGTTCCTTCCTATTGGACAACGAGGACTTGATGTGGGACTTGATGGCCCTGGCTATCAAGAACGATTCCACGAGGGTGATCTCCATGACCATCCCGATCACGGATCGGGTGCTGATCGTAGACGGCAAGTTCATGAGCGAGGGGTATCACCGTCTGTCCCATCACGGCAACAAAGAGGAGAAGATCGAGGGCCTCCTGACGGTCGAGGAGCGCCACATGCAGGGAGCGGCCCGCTTCCTCAAGGCGCTTCATGAGGCTCCCGATGTGGACGGCGGGACCCTCCTGGACTCCACTGTGACGCTGATCGGCAGCGCCATGGGCGACGCCGCTGCCCATCGGCGAACGAACTACCCGCTGTTCGTTGCGGGCGGGGGCTTGAAGCACAAGCGACACCTCTCTTGCGGGACCGGCGCCGTGCCAAACACAATGGCCTGCGACCTCTATGTGACCGTGCTTCAGCAGCTTGGCCTTGAGGTCGAGCAGTTCGGGACCAGCCAGTCCGATCTCAATGGCGCTCTGACATGAGATTGGCGAGGCGCTCTGTCCGCGCAGCAGTTCTTGTTTCTTTCGCTCCGCTGCTGGAAGCGAATCCCGAGCCTGCGTTCCGCCACAGTTTTACTGCTGCGTACTGCTCTGGCTGCCACAGCGGCGACAAGCCCGAGGGGGAGTTCCGTGCTGGCGAGATGGACCTCGGATCGGCCCGTCCCGAAATCCGCACGCGATGGCTTCGGGCGAGCGAATACGTCGCCAAGGGCGTCATGCCCCCTTTCGGAGCCCGGCAGCCCTCCGAGGACGAGCGAGAGCGGTTCTCCGAGACAGTTCTGGCCGAAGTTGGGGATCTGGTCGCGGATGAGTCCGGCTCGCGCACTCCCGTGAGGCGACTCAATCGAATCGAGTACCTCAACACCTTGCGTGACCTGTTCGGGATCCGAGAGATCCGTCTGCCGGTCACTTTTCCCGATGACAATCCGGATCTCAGGTTCGACACCGCGGCGGAGGGGACTCACCTTAGTCCTGGCCATCTCGACGCGTTCCACGACGTTGCAACGGACATAGCGGACCGCATGGTCCCGCTGCCGACTGTGGAAGAGAGGGTGTCGGTTTCGCAGAGGGGCACGGTCGGTCAGGATCCGGCGCGCACCCACTTCTGGACGCGAGAGGATGACGAAACCGGCCTGTACTTCACCGGAATCAACATCGCGGGTTGGTCGGGAGCTCTCTGGGACAAGGCCTTCATCGCGCACGCGTCCGGCGTATACCGTGTCCGGCTGAAAGTCAGCGCCGAAGCGTTAACGGGTGCGGACGGAAGCCCGCTAAGACTGGGGTTCTACGCCTTCAACCCCGCTGACTACGATCTTCCGAAGCGCGCCTTGCTCGTCGACCTGCCTAGGGTGGGCGGAATCGAGGTCACGAACCTGGGACCGGAGCACGTCGATGTCGATGTGCGGTTCGAGAAGGGCGAGACGTTTCATCTCTACTGCGAGAACCGCCTCACGAAGCCCTACCCGCCGGCCCTGATTCGGACTCCGGGCAACACGGAGGATCTGCGCCGGCTGCTGGCGAGGTACCTGACGGAATCGGAGGAATCCCCCGAACCGTCCATTCGATTCGAGCACATGGAAATCCGGGGTCCGGTGCGGCCCCTACCGCGGCACGAGGCGTTCCTTGGCGGGAAGTCGCCGACACTGGATCGGGCGTATCTCGAGTCCGTGCTGCTGCCTCTGGCCGAGCGGGCATTCCGACGGCCGCTCTCGGAGCGAGAGAAACAGGACCTGATCGAAGGCGTCCTGGAGCACGGGGCCAACGCTCCGGCTCCCGAGTATGCCGTCCATTACGGCGTTCGCAGGATTCTGCTGTCCCCTCAATTCCTGTTCCGGGAACTGGGCGATGGGGTGCTGGACGATTTCGGGCTGGCAAGCCGGCTGAGTTATTTCCTGTGGAGCACGATGCCGGATTCCGAGCTGTTGCGGCTGGCCGGTGAGAATCAGTTGTCGGAGCCCGTTACCTTGCGCGGTCAAGTGGACCGCATGGTCCGCGACCCCAAGGCGCAGCAGTTCGTCAAGCACTTCTCCGGCCAGTGGCTTGGCGGGCGCTCGGCCTCGTCAGTGATGGTCTGCGACGTGCGCCACGTGTGGAGCGAGCTGATCCGGTACGGGATTGTCCGCTCGACGGAGATGTTCTTCGACGAGATCCTGCAGGAGAACCGGTCGATCCGGACGTTCATCGATTCGGACTTCACGTACGCCAACGAGCCGATGCGGATCGCGTGGGGGATCCCCGGCAACGAGGTCGACCTGCAGCGGCTCGAAGCGGACCAGCGGCAGAGTCTTCTTTGGCCCCAACCCGAGCGCCTGGACCTGTCGGCGCTCGGCCCTGAGGTTCCCGGGCATGTGGCTGGCCGGGGTGGAGTTCTCGGTTTGTCAACGGTACTTGCTGCGACCGGGGATGGGGTGGAGTCTTCGCCCATCCTGCGCGGTGTCTGGGTACTCGAGAACCTGTTAGGGACGCCGCCTCCCCCTCCTCCGGCCGATGTGCCCGCTTTGGTTGCGGACATTTCGCAGGCGCGGACGGTCCGGGAGGTTCTGTCTGCTCACCAGAAGGTCTCGTCCTGCGCGGTGTGCCACGTAAAGATCGACCCCATCGGACTGGCCCTTGAGAATTACGACGCAGTCGGGGGATGGAGAGCGTCCTACTACCGAGAGGAGGGGCCCGGGAACGAGGAGCGCCCGGTCGAACCGGACAGCCGCATGGAGGACGGAACGGTGTTGGGAGGCGCGCAGGACATCAAAGACTACTTGATGGACAACCCTGGGCGCTTCACGAGGACGCTCGCGGCCCTTCTGCTCGAGTACGGCGTGGGGCGGGAGCCCGTCCGGGCTGACCGCTTGGCGCTCGAATCGATTGTCGCCACCGAACCCGAGGGTGGCTACGGCTTACGCGACCTGATAGCCAGCCTGGTTGCCAGCGAGGCGTTCCGGACAAAGTAGGTGCGAAGTCCAGGAGAGTCGATCCGCCCAATGGGTGTCGGGACGCTCTGCGACTCGTGCCCGGCGTGCTAGATTAGCGTGGAATCGTAACGCCTTTCGAGTCGGCAATCCAGTCGCTGGCAGCCAAGAATGCCGACCTGTCTGGCCAACGCTGAGCCGCGGCCAGCGTGCCACGAGGATTCACCATGTATCGACAACGACTTCCGACCCTTTTGACGGCCATCCTCCTCGCCTCCTGCGCTTCGGACCTGCCCGAGAGGCATCCGAACATCGTGGTTATCCTGGCGGACGACTTCGGCGTGGGGGACATCCAGGCTCACTACCCCGACAACAAGATTCCCACGCCTCATCTGGACCGGATGGTGAACGAAGGCATGAGTTTCACGGACGCCCACAGCCCGTCCGCCGTCTGCACGCCCACGCGCTACGGATTGCTCACTGGCCGGTACTCCTGGCGCACGAGACTGCAGGAATGGGTGCTCGCGGCATATGAGCCGCCGCTCATCTCGGCGGACCGCCCGACCCTGCCGGGAGTGTTGCGGAACAACGGATACGAGACGGCGATGATCGGGAAGTGGCACCTGGGATGGGAATGGGCCGGCCCGCAGCCGAGCAAGATGACGGAGGTGCGCAACGGGCAGAAGACCCTCGAGTGGGACTTCACGAAGCCGGTCAGGGAAGGCCCGACCGCCCGGGGCTTCGATTACTACTTCGGTGTGGACCTTCCCAACATGCCCCCGTTCTCGTATATCGAGAACGACACTGTCGATCCCTTGCCCACCGATCGCTACGTCTACGATGCGTCCGAGGGCGTTGTCATGCCCAGAGGTTTCGAGGGTGGCCCGATGGCTCCGGGATGGAGGTTCCGGGACATCGTACCGGAACTCACGAATCGGGCCGTCGAACAGGTTCACCAGCGGGCTCAGTCGGACAAGCCCTTCTTCCTCTTCTACTCGATGACCTCTCCCCACGAGCCGGTGTCCCCGTCCCGTCCGTTCATGGACAAGAGCGGCATCGCCCCGATCGCGGATTTCGTGATGGAGACCGACTGGTCCGCTGGCCAGGTCATCCAAGCTGTCGACGATGCGGGTATCTCCGAGGACACGATCGTGATCTTCACCGCCGACAACGGCCATTCGCATTACACAGGCTGGGACGAACTCGTGCAAGCCGGGCACATGCCCAGCGGGCCGTTCCGGGGCCACAAGGGCGACATCTGGGAGGGCGGCCATCGCGTGCCCTTGCTCGTGAGATGGACTGGAAGAATCGAACCGGGATCGACCAGCAGCCAGCTTGTCAGCCTCACGGACATATTCGCCACGAGTCTCGAGGCGATCGGGGCGGAGGTTCCCGCCGAAGGCGCCGAGGACAGCATGAGCTTCCTCGGAGCCACGTTTGGGACGTCGCCGGAAAGCGCTCGAACGTCACTGGTCAGCCACTCGAACCAGGGCGAGTTCGCGTATCGCGACGGCCCCTGGAAGCTGGTCTTCCGACGAAGCGATTCCAGCCTTGAGAATTCACGGGGCCAGGCGACGATTGCCGAGCTCTACAACCTCGAATCCGATATTGCCGAGGAGCATGACCTTGTCGCCGAGAATCCCGAGATGGCCGAGGAACTGAAGCGACGGTTCGACGAGTTGATTGCGCGGGGCGCTAGCCGACCCGGCGTCGAATCGGCCAACGACGCAGTCATTCACTACGAGATAACGCAGACAGAGCGATGGGCTCCGCCTGCACCCTGAGGCGTTCTCCCTAGATTCGGCCTGCCCGCAGCGTCACGCTGTTTCTGCTTGCCTTCGACTGGCGAAGGCGAGGCATTCGGGCCGGTCCCTGCGGTTTGCTGCTCTCGGTCTTGCTATCCGACAATCGACTTGGGAAGGCCCCGGAAACTGGCCGGTTCGCGCTTCCGGCTGGCCCGGCCAAGGCCTACAATCGGAACCATGCCGGATGCAAGCCGCTCGCGACGGGAGGTGCTGCAAATCGCGGCCACCGCTGGAGCGTCCGCGATCCTCGGCTGCGCCACGTCGCGGCCGACGGCCGTCCTTACGTTCGACGACGCTGTCAAATCGCATCGTCACTTCGTTGCGCCCTTGCTCGCCGAACTCGGCTTTTCCGCAACGTTCTTTGTGACCCATCGCTGGATGGACGACCGAGAGAACTTCATGTCCTGGGACGAGATTGCGGAGATTGCCGAAATGGGTTTCGAGATCGGCAACCATTCTTGGTCGCATCCGAGCTTCGCGGTGCCGAAGCATGCCGCCCGCATGGAAGGCGAGCTGGCCCTGGTAGAGAACGAACTGGAGCGGGTCGGCGTGGACAAGCCGGTGAGCTTCGCATGGTGCGGGAACCGGTTCGGTCCCGAAGCTCTCCGGAAGCTGCAGGACTTGGGATATCGGTTTGCCCGGCGCGGCCTGTCCCCGGAACTGGACAACCGGGCCCTTGCTGCAGGGCCCGCCTACGATCCTGCCCGCCACGATCCTCTGCTGATACCGACGACGGGGAACGCCGTGCCTGGCTGGACGCCCGAAGTCTTCCACCAGGTCCTCGACCGGGCTAGCGAGGGAGTCGTCGTGCTGCAGTTCCATGGCGTGCCGGATGTGGCACACGATTGGGTCCATACGCCGCCCGAGGCTTTCAGGGACTACATGGGGGAACTGCAGCAGCGGGGATTCCAGACTTTGGCGATCCGCGATCTGGAGGCATGGCTCCCGGGCGGGGGAGTGGATGACCCGAATGCGGACATCCGAAATCCCCCGGATCCGGGCGGCACTTTCGAACAACCGGTCGAAGTCGTACAGACTCGCGACGACTTGAAACGTTGGACCGACACGATGGTTAGGCACCGCTACACCGTCGAGGAAGCCGCGGTCGTCGCGGGTCTCTCGACCGAAGGCGCCTCGGAATACGAGCGCCGCCTAGCCGGCAGGGCCGTTCCGGAGCCGGGTCGACTTGAGCTCCATCCCTATCCCGGAGGCCGACATCCCCGCATCGGCTTCCTGGAAGGGGCGATTGATCCGCTGCGTGGCACGAAGGCAAGCGTCTTCCTGCCCTGGGATCCCGACAGCTACGCCGTAATCGACCTACCGGAACTGATTACCTCGCATCTAGGCCATCTGTTTCTGGCCCACACTCACGTTCCGACAATCTGGACCGATCGCAACGAGTGGCTCGACAACGTGGACATGCAATCGGTGCCGGGCGGTGGGCTGGAATTGGAGTGGCAACTGCCGAACGGAATCGTCTTCGGGTCGTCCTTGCAGCCCGAAGCCGAGTCTGTGGAGATGAGCCTCTGGCTACGCAACGGACTCGACCAGGCGTTGCGCGGGTTGCGAACCCAACTCTGCGTGATGTTGAAGGGGGCGAGCGGATTCAATGCGCAGACGCTGGAAAACAAGGTATTCCGGCTGCCCGTTGCCGCTGTCCGTTCGGACGGGAGCGATCGCTGGGTCCTGACTGCGTGGGAGCGCTCGGGCCGTTGCTGGGGCAACACCCGTTGCCCATGCATGCACTCGGATCCAGTGTTCCCGGACTGCGAGCCGGGCGAGACCGTACAGCTTCGAGGCAGACTATGGTTCCACCAAGGGGATTCGGTCAGCGAGGAAGTCGAAATGGCACGGCGCGAGTTCGTGCCGCTGCTGAACGCCCGACCGAGTGCTTGATCGCTGGGACCTGCCGCGCGAGTGCATGCGTCGCGCTCCTGCAACCGAACCCCTTCACCGGACTTGGCCCAATCTCGGACCACAAGAAAGGAGTCCTTTCCAATCCACAGATGAGCATGAGGAGGGGCGGAGGAGAGGAGCTGG
>CAYWUV010000159.1:0-11860 GCA_964461235.1 uncultured Bryobacterales bacterium
ACCAGACACCATCAACCCCAAGAACTAACCGTCCGTGAAAGCGGGGCAGGTCCAAGGCTGACCATTGGCCGCATTGGTCCTGCGCGGTTAGCGGATAAGCACCGATACGCAAGATCATTGCTGTGCGTGTAGACCACAAGAGTTCAGTTCAGACGCTTCTATCGATCATTCGGGTCGCGCGGCCCAGAGTAGCTTAGCGGGCGCCGTCCCAACAATTCCGCTGAGCCGTTCTTCTGTGGAAGCCCACACGTCTGCAGGCCGTATGAACCCTTGCTGGTAGAGCGCAAGATAGCTTCCGCGGTCGATCCCGATCGGGAGATCAAGCAGTCCAAGTGCGCCGGCAGGAATGCCGGCTTCGAGTTGTGCGAGCAGGGTTTCAACTTCCTCCCCGCTGGGTCCCTGGCCGACTAGGAGGACATCAGCGATTTCGAACGCTGCCGCGAGGTGAAACCTAGCGAAGTCCGCGAAGCTACGGATGTCACCAGCCCTGATTCGGTGGAACCGGTTCACTGTGAAGTTGCTCTCAATCTCGTTGATCGGCACTCCTTCATTCCAAGCGCGGAGCACAGCAACCCGCTTACAACGTGCGTAGTAGGTCATGACGTCCGGCACTCCGAAACGAAGAGCAGCGGCGGTCTCAGATCCGTACTGCTGCGCGACGTGGCTGTGCCAAGCCGCTTCGCTTTGTCCCTTTCGGAACATGGGTGTGTAGGCGTCGTCAAACTCGGGAAGCGTGTGGACCAGCGCCAAGAGAATACCCGCTGTCAAGGGACTGCCCGCTGACCGTCGGCGGAGAACCTCGACTAGACGCATCGCGGAACGGAACTTGATGTGCGATTTACCGCACGCCCGTCCGAGCAGAGACAGGCGAACGACGCCCAGTTCCTCTTCCAACAGCCCCAGATTGAGCATTCGCTCTATAAGACCCTCGACGCGAACACGCATCTGTGGCTCCCAAGAAGAGGAAGCACGAGCCGCCAAGTAGCCCGCATAGGTATTGGCGATGAGGGTAACAACGGCATCCCGAGGCACCTCCTGGACTTGGGCGAGAAGGCGGAGAATCCAGGTGTCCAATTCGTTGGGATCGAAGGACGAGCGGATCGCATCTGGTTCGCCACGCACGTAGCGTGCGAAGAGTCTTGCACGCTGAAGGTGGTTTTCCGCGAGCATGATGCTACGGCCTTGGTTGGCTAGGCCAAGGCGACCTGCGCGGCCAGCCATGTTCTTGTAGTCGGCCACGGTGTAGTCCTGCGGCGGACGACCAGGGAATTCGGTCTCGACGATCACCACCGTCTCGGCCGGCGTGTTGACGCCTGCCGCAACCGTAGATGTCGCCGCCAAGACGCGGATGTCTCCTTTGCGATCTCTGTACGCGCGCTCGACAACGATCCGCTCTTCACGCGACAGGTCGCTTGTGTGAAACGCGGTTCCGCCCTGGAGGGCGCTACGGAGCGCCGCCGACGTCCTAGAGAGATCCCTATCGGGAAGTTCAGCAAGTACCGCGCTCGCAGGTGGGAGCCCAAGTGAGGCCGCCAGATAGTTGGCACAGCCTGACGCCGGTCCCTTTCTGTTGCGGAAGATGAGAACCTGTTCACCTTGCCCCACCAGCTTTCGGACTAGGGGCACGATGATGTCCTGAGATCCGGGTTTCGCCTTCCTCTGGACAATTTCATATGGTGGAAGCAGCTGCTCCGAGCGCTCCTGCCCGTCAACATCGAGATACTGGTAGGTGCCGCTTCGGTCGAGCACCCCTTCCAGCAGAGGCACCGGACGGACGGACGTAGCAAGGGTCTGGCAACCAAGCCAACCGTCGAAATGGTTGACCTCGCCGATGACTGCCGACAAGGCGACAATCTGTGGCTGAACGCCGCGTTTGCGGGCAGCAAGCAGGTTGGTCAACAATAGCTCGACGCCGATGCCGCGAGTGGGATCGGTCACGAACTGTGCTTCGTCCAGTACTACGAGGCCGATCTTGGAGAGCAGCGACGGCACTGCCAAGGACAGGCCCAAGAACATCTCAAAAGTGAGTATAGCAATGTCGTATTGTCCCTTAACAAATGGTTCGCGCTGATCCGTGTAATCACCGGTACAACGCACCGCACGTAGATCGAGTTTCTGGCCGTACAGATCCTCGAACTCCTCGAACTTCTCGTTGACAAGAGCCTTGAACGGAAGCAGGAAGACAGCCTTGCGACCATCGGCGATGGCACGTGCAGCAGCCATTTCTCCCACAAAGGTCTTTCCCGAAGTTGTCGGCGCGACAACCAGCAACGGCTGACCATCGAGCACTCGGTAGTCATTCACAGCGGAGAGCTGAAGGTCGTTGAGTTCGGAAAAGCGAGTGCTCCATGCACCTAAGACAGGCTGAGGAACCGCAAAAGCAGAGAGTTCCGGAATTGCGCTCTGAATTCTGATTCCGGCAGTGTTTGGGAACTCGGCCGAGAACACAGGGCCTGGCTGAAGTGGTGGTATTTCGATGCCGCCCTTTACAAGACCGGCCCAGACCGGCGTTTGGTCGTGGCCCGTGCGACTAGCCTCAGCCCGCACCTCGCGGGTGACCTTCTCCATCAGGACACCGATGTCCGTCCAACCACAATCACCCTGGACAGCGCGGAGCAACGCAGCTGTGAAGAGGCCGTGCTGTCCGAACTCCAGCGCCGCTTGGTCGTCTTGAGAAGCTGCGAGGACAACGCAGCCATCTCCGCCGAGGTCGGTGGCCCCAAGGACACCAGCACGAGCTACCGGCAGGCCCTCGATAACACGAGCAGGAGCTTCACCGCTGAAGCAACAGTCCAAGATGATGACGCTTGCACGGGCCGAACTCGCCTTAAGTCGATCGGCGAGTTCCTGCATGGGAATCGTCGTCTGATCAACGGCTGTTAGGTCAGTGTCGTGGGGAACTAACTGATGGCTGGGGGTCCCGTGACCTGCAAAGAACACGATAACCGTGTCGTCTTCGGTCGCGGCGCCAAGCGACAGATCCAATGCGGTTCTGATCGAAGCGGCAGTGGCTTGCTCGTCCAAGAGCCGTTGGTCTGCGATTCCATAGATCGAGTCTTTGCAGAGAGCCCACAGAGCGGTGGCGTCGTTCGTCGCCCCGGTGAGCTCGGGGATCTGGGGATCACGGTGCCGGTTGATCCCGATGAATGCGCCTCGAAGGGCCATTGGACTATTCTCTGCCTCTTGTCTGGTCCTCGTCGAAGCTAGAGCACTCGCTGGAGTAGCCGACGAACGTCCTTGAGTCGCTGAAGTTCATTCGCCGACAGGCCATCGGGATCGAAATGCATGACGTCATTGCGGATGTCGCGGACTTCGATCAACTGCTTGATGAAGGTCTTCCGGTCCAGACGCACCCCGAGACGCTGCCAGTGCTCTTCCTTCTCAAGCAGACGTGTGCATTCGCCAAACGTAAGGTCGGCGACGCTATCCACCTCCCGCTCCTTGTCAACCGAGTCCTTCGCGTCCTTCAGTTCCTCGGGTGAGAAATGGCCATCGATGAGGCGGCGAAGCTGATTCTCGATCTCGCTCAAAAGGAGGAACGGTTCCGTCTGCTCCCGAAACATGATGCTCAAGTCGGTAGCAGTGACAATCCCAGTAATCGATTGGTCGTCCCCTCGAACCAGTACTGCCTCGTGGTCCACGATCTTCTGGAACGCAGTCAGCAGCGAGTCCTCTGATCTAACCTCCTCGTGTCTCTCCATGCACTCACCGACACGTGTAGGCTCCACACCCTTGGTCCGTGCCAACAGAACCGAACGCCAGCTGATCATGCCATCCACGCTGCGCATATCCTGAGTAACCGGCAACTGGGAAAAGTCGTGCATCGCCATTAGGCTCAGGGCCTTCTCCACCGGGTCGTCCCGATTGACCGTCACCGGCTCCCGGTTCGCGGCGGGGAGCATCCGAACACGCAGCACTGGGTCGTCGATGAGTGCCTCAGAGGTCTGCGAGTCCGCCGTGTGCTCGTCCACCTCCCGCGAGTCCCTCCGGTCATCATCACTATCTTTTTCGGCGCGGGCGTCCTTATCACCGGAGAGCGCAAACGTCAAATGTCCATCGATAAAGGCAGTCGCGAAATCTGGCTCGGTAGCCAGACCCGTACGCCGGAGCGCTCCCTTCACCGTTGCGACGACGCGCCATCCTCGTCGCTGCTGGCCGAACCACCCCAGCAACTGACGGACCGTCACGGCCGGGTAAGAGTCACCGTTCTTGAGGGACTCGGCCACCGTTCGAAGTTGGGATAGACCGTTGGCGTAACTGGTGATGCTCATGGGGATAGTCCTCCGTTGTTAGTCGTCGGCTTCGACGCGGGCAGTGCTCGCGACAACGCAAGCGGGCTTGAACAATAGCGACGTGGTCAACCCCCGTCGTCCTTGTTCCCTAGTAGATGGAGCGATGAAGCGGAGGAAACGGCCTTCCAAGCCGGATCAGCGCGGCGGAACGTCGCGTACTGTAAACTATGCACGACATAATGGAAAGTGGCGTTTACATTGGAATTCGACGACAGGAGCGCCGGCCAGGGCGCGATCATCATGCCGCACGGCGTCCCGCTCCACTGCAACTGCGAGGTCCAGTTCAGCCACACCTTTCCCAAGCGCACTTGAAGCAAGGGATCATCGGGCTCCCGGGCAACCTCCTCTACAGCACCACAATCCCGGCATGCATCGTGGTGATCGCGACAGAGAACGCGCTCCGCCGTAACGACCCATCACGATCGACGCCGGTACAGAGACCGAGGGAGAGTATGGCGGGCCGAACAGCGACGAGAGACACCGCCGACAGAGGGTTGCCCCACCAGAGGGATCCACCCCATCATTCCATGGGCCTTGAACCGCCTCGCCCACTGACCACCCGATGATCCCCACGCCGCCCCACACCACCCCAACGCCGATGCCCGTAACCCTCCCGCGACCCACCCCCAGCACCCCGCCCACCACCGCCATCGTCGACAACCGCGAGCGTACGGTCGGCGCATTCCTAGCCGGCCACGCGGTCCCCAACAGCCTCCTCTCGGTCGTGTCCGCCTACTTCACGATCTACGGCTACGGCGACCTCCGCGCCCAGCTCGACGATATCGGCCACATGCGGTTCCTGTACGGGGATCCGCGCGGAGTCGGAGCGATGGACCCGGAGGAGGCCGAGGACAAAGCGTTCCGGCTGACGGACGAAGGCGACCTGGAGCTGACCCACGCGCTGCGACAGAAGCCGCTCGCCCGCGCGTGCGCCGACTGGATCGCCCGGAAGGCGGACATCCGGTCGATCAAACAGAGCAACTTCCTCCACGGGAAGATGTACCACATCGCTCGCCCAGGCGGCGAGACCGCCGCCCTCGTGGGCAGCTCCAACTTCACCCGACGGGGCCTGGGTCTCGGCCAGAATCCCAACCTCGAACTGAACCTCGAAGCGCGCAGGGCGGCGGATCGGGAGCCGCTTCTCGCGTGGTTCGACGAGCTATGGCACGACGAGGACCTCACCCACGACGCGAAGCAGGACGTGCTCGACGCCCTCGAACGCCTGGGCAGGGACTACTCGCCGGAATTCGTCTACTACAAGACTCTGTACCACGTCCTTGGGGACCGCTTGGCGCGTCAGCAGGAGAGCGAGCAGCTCGCCGGCGGCGTCCACCTCTTCGATTCCCTCATCTGGCAGCAGCTCTACGACTTCCAGCGCCACGGCGTGATCAGCGCCATCAATCGCCTGCTGACGCACAACGGGTGCATCGTCGCCGACAGCGTGGGGCTGGGAAAGACCTTCACGGCGCTCGGAGTGATCAAGTACTTCGAGTCCCGGAACGAACGGGTCCTGGTCCTCTGTCCGAGCCGCCTGAAGCCGAACTGGCTTCGCTACGTGGCCCACACCGGCCAGCGCAACAACCAGTTCCTCGCCGACCGCTTCGGCTACACCGTCCTCGCCCACACGGATCTGAGCCGGACCAGGGGCATGGCTGGCGACATCGACCTGGCCAACTTCAACTGGAGCGCTTTCGACCTCATCGTCATCGACGAGTCCCACAACTTCCGCAACGAGGGTCGTGAGAAGCGGGACGACGACGGCAATCTCATCTCCCGCAGCCGCTACCGCCGACTGCTCGAAGAGGTCCTGAAGGAGGGAACCAAGACCAAGGTCCTAATGCTGTCGGCGACGCCGGTCAACACGAGTCTGCGCGATCTGCGGAACCAGATCTACCTGATGACCCAGAAGGACGAAGAAGCCTTCCGGGAGCTCGGCGTCGGCAGCATCCAGAACATCTTCGCGCGCGCCCAGAAGGAGTTCCAGAAGTGGGAGAAGAGGTTTGCGGACGGGGGAACGAGGGACAAGGCCGTTCTGCTGGAACGCCTCGGCGCAGATTTCCTGGCCGTCCTGGACGCGGTGACGATCGCCCGTTCGCGCCACCACATCCGCACCTACTACCCGGACTTCGAGAAGAAGCACGGGGCCTTCCCGGAACGAGCGAAGCCGACGAACCTGCACCCGCCCACCGACACACTGGGGCAGCTGTCCTACGACCAACTCCACGAGGCGATCAGCAACTTCCGGATGGCGGTCTACATGCCCTCCCAGTACGTCACCGACCCCACGGACCTGGAGGAGGAAAAGAAGAAGCTCAACTTCGACCAGCGGGACCGGGAGGAGTGGTTAATTGGCATGATCCGGGTCAACCTCCTCAAGCGGCTGGAGAGCTCCGTGGACTCGTTCGCCCTGACCATGGAGCGGATCATCGACAAGATGGAGGCACTCGACGACCTCATCGAGCGTTGGGAGGCGACCGGCGAGGACAGGCACCAATTCGGTATCGGATTCACCGACGAGGAGGACGAGGAGTTCACGCTGGGCCAGGGTAGCGCTTCGTACCGGTTGGAGAGCCTCGATGTGACGAGGCTACGGCGGGATCTCCGCAAGGACCGGGACAACTTCCTGGCGATCCTGAAGCAGGTGCGTGCGGTGGACCCAGGCCGCGACGCGAAACTCCGGGAACTGCGGCGCGTGCTGGGCGAGAAGGTGCTGGAGGCGCCCAAGGACAGGGACGGGCGACCGAACCGGAAGGCGCTCGTCTTCACCACCTTCTCGGACACGGCGACGTATCTGTACGAGAACCTTGAAGAGGGAGCGCGCGAGGAAGGCGTCAACATGGCGCTGGTGGCCGGAAGCGCGGGGAACAGGGCGATGGTCGGAAGCACCCGCTTCGAGGACATCTTGGCGCGTTTCTCGCCACGATCGCAGAGAGCGGCGGGCGACGGGAACGGGAGCGACACGCGGGCCGAAACGAGCGACGAAATAGACATCGTGATCGCCACTGACTGCCTCTCCGAGGGACAGAACCTCCAGGACTGTGACCTGGTGGTCAACTACGACATCCACTGGAATCCGGTCCGCCTCATGCAGCGCCTTGGTCGAATCGACCGCATCGGGAGCACCAATCACGAGGTGCGAATGGTCAACTTCTGGCCGACGAAGGATCTCGACCGGTATCTGGATCTGAAGAACCGGGTCGAGGCGCGCATGATGCTGGCGGACGCCGCGGGGACGGGTACCGACGATCCTCTCGCGTTGGACGAGGACATGGACGGAGTCGACAAGGCGCGCGGGTCCGCTACAGAAGAGCTGAAGTTCCGCGACCGTCAGCTGCGGAAGCTACGGGAGGAGACGCTGGACATCGAAGAGGTGGACGACGGCGTCTCCCTGACCGACTTCACGCTCGACGATTTTCTGGTCGATTTAGCCAACTACTTGCAGCGCCACAAGCGGGCGCTGGAGGAAGCTCCGTTCGGGATCCTGGCCGTGGCGCCGCCCTGGTGGGAGAAGGACGGCGTCCGCGAACGACCGAAGGAGCTTGGCCCCGGTGTCATCTTCTGTCTCAAGCAGAGACGGGGCCCAAAGGAGCGGACGCCCAACCGGCTGCAGCCGTATTTCCTGGTCTACGTGCGCGACGACGGCGTGGTGCGCTACACCTTCCGGAACGCCAAGGAGATCTTGGCGCTGTTCGGCGCGGTCTCGCGGGGGCGGGACAGGGAGATGAGGAATCTCGTGGACGCCTTCGATAGCGAGACCGCCCACGGACAGCGGATGGCGAGGTACGACGGGATGGTGAAGGCTGCCTTCCAGAGCATCATGCGGGCATTCCGAAGGAAGATGCTGACCGGGTTGACACAGCGCCGGGGCGCGCAGATCGCGAAGCGGGCGGAGCAACCGAGGAGCGGTGAGGACTTTGAGCTGGTGACGTGGCTGGTGATTCGGGGTGACGCCGATGCCTCCTGACTCGCGAGAGGCGATGCGGGATGCCGTCCGCGACACGCTCCGTCGCTTCGAGACCGGGTCGTTGCGTGATCGGGCTGCGGAGCTTCTGGGGGTCCTCGGATATCAGAGTGAGCGCTGCGACGAGGACTTCGACTTCGCGCCGGACGATTTCCTGGAGTGGGCGGATGGAGAGCCTCACGACCGCAAGATCGCCAAGCGCCCGCGCGAGTTGATCCGGGATACCTGGAACAGGATTGCGATGGTCTTCCAGTACACGGAAGGCGAGCTCCGACGGCAGGCCGACTTGTTCGGGGGACACGGGTTCGAAAAGGGCCGAGTGGGGTCCTTCCTGTTCCTGGCGGTAGATCTCAAGGATGGCGATCATGCGCGCCATCGGCTGGCCGCGATGACACGCGCCATCAATCGCCCATTGATGATGCCCGCCATCGTCTTCTTCCGGTATCGCCGGGACGACGGATCATTAGCTCTTACCCTTGCGCTCATTCATCGTCGGGCCCACAAGCGGGATGCCGAGCGCGACGTGCTCGAACGGGCCACGTTGATCAAGGACGTTCGGGTGGCCGATCCGCATCGGGCGCATCTCGACATTCTCGCGGACCTAGCGCTCTCGTCGCTCGCGCTGGAGCACCGCACCTTCGACGCGCTCCACACGGCATGGGAAGGCGTTCTCGACACGGAGGAGCTTAATCGCCGCTTCTACAGAGATCTGTTCGCCTGGTTCAACCGCGCAGTCGCCGAAGCCACGTTCCCTTCCGACGCGACCCCGGAGGAGCAGGTTATTCGCTTGATCACGCGGATCCTGTTCGTGTGGTTCATCAAGGAAAAGGGCCTGGTGTCCGAACACTGGTTCGACGAACCCCAGATGAGAAAACTGCTTCGCGCGTTCGGCGGGTCCGACTACTATCGAGCGGTTTTGCAGAACCTATTCTTCGCGACCCTGAACACACCCATGGATCAACGCGGATTCAGCACGCGCACGCACGCCAGTCACCGGGTGTTTTCCCGCTATCGTTACCGTTCGCTGATTCGCGACATCGAACGGTTCACCATCCTGACGCAGGAATCCCCTTTCATCAACGGCGGCCTGTTCGACTGCCAGGACGACGAGGAGTCGCGAACCAAGGGCGGTAAGCGCTTCGACATGTTCAGCGATCCAGATCCCCGTGACGGTCCCGAAGCCGCACAGGCACGTCGCGAAGCGTGGAAGAGCTTGAACGTACCCGACGCCCTCTTTTTCGACGCCAAGGGTCTCTTTCCTCTCCTTTACCACTACAAGTTCACGGTAGAGGAAAACACGCCTGCCGAAGTCGAGGTAGCGCTCGATCCAGAGCTCCTGGGCCGCGTATTCGAGAATCTCCTCGCCGCACATAACCCGGAAACGCGCGACCACGTCCGGGGAGACCGCAAGCGGACCGGTTCGTTCTATACCCCACGCAACATCGTGGACTACCTCATAGACCAAACCCTGATCCTGGCGATCAGCGCCAAGGCGAAACCCGAGGACGGAGACCCCGTGTTCTGGCGTGAGCGGCTGCGCTATCTGCTGGATTACGAGGACGCCGGCGAACTCTTCGAAGAAGCGGATACCCGCGCGATCATCGAAGCGATAGCCGAACTCCGGGTGCTCGATCCGGCCGTAGGATCTGGCGCGTTCGCCATGGCTGCCCTTCAGAAACTCACGCTGGCCCTCCGCCGCCTCGATCCCAATAACGCAGTGTGGCAGCAACTCCAGAAGGACCGAGCCATGCGCCATGCCGATTCAGCCTTCGATGAACAGGACAGGAACGCACGTGACGATGAGTTGCTCGAAATCAGCGAGAGCTTTTCCAGGTACTCCGGGGATTTTGGGCGAAAACTCTACCTGATCCAGAACAGCATTTACGGAGTCGATATTCAACCCATCGCTTGCCAGATCGCGCGCCTGCGCTTCTTCATTTCGCTGGCAATCGAACAGGAGCACGATCCGTCCGTCGAGAATATCGGAATCACTCCACTACCCAACCTGGACACCCGCATCGTTGCCGCGTCCACCTTGCTGGGTCTCACCGAAGATCAACGTGTCTTTCCGGGTGACCGCGTTCACGACATCGAGGAGCACATCGCCCGCAACAGAGAGCGGCACTTCCACGCCCAGACCCGGCCCGAGAAACTGGCGTGCATCGAGAGAGATCAGCTTCTCTTGACGGACCTTGCCAGCGCACTGCGCGACGCGGGTTTTTCCGACTCGGCAGCGACGAAGATCGCGGGGTGGCATTTCTATGACCAAAAGGCCAGCGCCGATTGGTTCGAGCCAAAGTATATGTTCGGAGTCCCGGACGGTTTTGACATCGTCATCGGCAATCCTCCCTACGTGCGAGCGGACTTCCCGGATGATCGCCACCGTGATCTTCGTGAGCGAATCATGGCCAGCGGACAGTATGAGACCCTCTGGGAAAAGTGGGATTTGTTTGTTGCTTTCATCGAGAAGGGCTTTCGCCTCTTGAAACCTGACGGTGCGATTGCCTACATCGTGTCGGACGCGTACAGCCACGCCAAGTATGCCGAGAAGTCTCAACATTGGTTTCTGCGGAATGCGCGCATAGTTCGCTTGGATTTCTTGGGCAACCTCCGTATTTTCGATGCCGCCGTGAGAAACGTCGTCTTCATCTATCAAAAGGCGGACGGTAGTCTGAATAAGCCAGAGCGGAGACTTCACAATCGGAAGTTTGGTACGATCACCACGTTGGCCACGGCCGAACAGCGCACGCTGACTCCGCGACGGGTTTTCTTTCCCGAAGACACTCAATCGTCCAGATCACTGGATTACAGCATTCCCACGGTCACATTGGAACAGATTTGTTACATCAGCGTCGGTATTGTTGCCAACGCTCACGAGAAGCGGGCACCTGGCGCATTTCAACTGGTCGACTTAGTGGCCGACGCCCAAGACGGGCTCCATCCAAAGAGGTTTGTCGAGGGCAAGCACCTGGCAAGATGGTTGCCAGCAACGCACATGTGGCTGGAATGGGGAACATCCCGAGCTCCCGGTTTGTTTCGCCGCCCCACGTTCCCCGAAATGTACGACGTCGACGAAAAGCTAATCGCCCAGCGCAGCCCTGGTCCCGATCCTGTTACATGTCTTGACACGGAGCGATCACGATTCCCCGAGAGTTGCGTTGGCTTTGTGCTATGGGATGCGCTTTCCGGGATTCGTAACCGCTCAATTGGCCTAAAAGCCCGGTACGCCGACGAGAAGCCACGACCAGACCTGCCGCCACGGGAATCACTTGAGGACACAAGCATTCGCTTTTCGCCGAGATTCCTGCTCGGGGTCATGAACTCGTCTGCGGCCCGTGATCTCCTACGCGCCCGTCGTCGCAGCAACATTCACCTATATCCGAAAGACTGGGCGAAGCTACAGATTCCCGATTGCAACCAAATTGCTCAGGCTCCCGTTGTGGCGATCGTGGACGCCATACTTGCCGTGAAACGGAAAGACCGGAGGGCTGACGTTACCGTACTCGAATCCGAGCTGGACCGGCTGGTGAATGGCCTTTATGGCAGTCTAGTTAGCTAGTTCTCGTCCGTAATCTCGTAAGTCACTGTGGTCATTGAAGTAACGGAA
>CAYWUV010000160.1:0-11821 GCA_964461235.1 uncultured Bryobacterales bacterium
CCCTGTATCCGCTAAAGTGAACGGTCAATTTCGCTAAGTGAACGCCATTGCTCTCGAGCCCGTCGCGACGACCATCGATCGCCACCATTGCAGATCCACCGGAGTATCTCGCCATGGTCCGTCTAAGTACCGACATGTAGCGAAATGCCGCTGTACGGCACTCGCAGGGCCCACAAGCAAACTGTCGCGCCACGGGAAGCGCGGAATTTCGAGGGCGAACTGCCGGGCGGTCCGCATCAGCCATCCGCCACCCCACTCGCCCCAACGGGACGGCCGCTGAGCGGCTGCAGGCCGCCGCCGGCGACTTGCAACGGTATCATCAGGACCTGTGCCATCGGGTCCTTACCCTCACCGGCTGCCCACCCGCAACGTTTCAGCCCTATGCGATCATTCTGCAGCATCTACACTGCTACGGCACCGGACTGGTCGGCCATCCCGTGGTCCGCGATGCGACCGGGATGCCGAAACGTGCCGCCGGAACCAGGCGTGGGCGCAAGACGTCCCACTGTGCCCGCCCCTACCTCTCGCAAACCAATCTCAGGCGCGCCCGGAACGAGTGCTCTGTGACTGAATCCTGACGCGGTAGCCGGGGAGCAAGCGAACTGGCTCGCTGTCTCGGCGCACGGCCTCAGACAGTAGCCATTTGGACAGCTTCAACGATCGAGATCGGTTTCTTCGCCTTGACTCCCGGCGAACGATTCGGTCAGCCTGTGTAGTGAGATGAACCGACTTTTCTTGCTCGCAATCGCGACCTGTCTGCTTGGCTCGTGCGGGAAGCCGGACCAAGCAGAAGACGGCAGGCCCAACATCGTCCTGATCATCACTGACGATCAAGGCTGGGCCCAGTTGGGATTCCACGGCGATCCGGTCTTGAAGACGCCGCGTCTGGACTCGTTGGCAAGCGAGAGCGTGGAGATGACGCGTTTTTATGTGTCTCCAGTGTGCGCCCCCACTCGGGCCGCGCTGATGACCGGACGCTACAACTACCGGACCGGAGTGGTCGACACCTACCTAGGGCGCGCCATGATGCATCCGTCGGAAGTAACGATTGCGGAAGCGCTGAGCTCCGCCGGCTACCGAACCGGGATCTTCGGGAAATGGCATCTCGGGGACAACTATCCCCTCCGAACTGTCGACCAGGGCTTTCAGGAGTCCGTCGTACATAAGGGCGGTGGCATCGGGCAGCCGTCCGACCCGCCCGGCTCGGACTACTTCGACCCTATTCTGTTTCACAACGGCGAGCAGAAGCAGTACGCCGGCTACTGCACGGACGTGTACTTCGACGAGGCGATCCAGTGGATCGGCGACGGCAGCGGCAAGCCATTCCTCGCGTATATCCCGACGAACGCCCCGCACTCACCGTACCTGGTTCCCGACTCGTATCGCGAGCCGTACGTCGAGCAGGGTCTCTCGGACAAGGACGCTCGAATCTACGGCATGATCACCAACATCGACGACAACGTCGGAAGGCTCCTCGATCATTTGGAGGCAGAGGGCCTGAGTGGCAACACTATCTTCATCTTCATGACAGACAACGGGCCAACCACCAGGCTCTACCACGCCGGCCTGCGAGCACAGAAGGGTACTGTGTATGAGGGAGGGATTCGGGTACCGTTCCTTCTCCGGTGGCCGGACCGGCTCACACCGCGAACGACCGACCAACTCGGAGCGCATATCGACGTCATGCCGACCCTATTGGCAGCCGCACAGGTCCCGGAACCAGCCGGGGTCGATCTCGACGGCATCAACCTGCTGCCGCTTTGGGAGGGGCAGATCGACACCCTTCCGGCACGGACCTACTTCACGCAGGCGCACCGCGGCAACGAGCCTCAACCCTACCGTGCCTTCGCTGCCGTGGAGCAACAGTTCAAGCTGGTCCAGCCCTTGAGCTTCAGCCGTCCGGCTCCCCCCGACGCACCCCTCGAACTCTATGACCTCATTGCGGACCCGGGCGAGGAGACGGACCTCTCCGCCGAACATCCAGAGGTGGTGCAGCGGCTTCGAGGTGCCTACGACACCTGGCTTTCGGACGTATCAGCGAGCCGTGGCTACGAGGCGGTCCGCTTCGCAATCGGCAGTGACGCCCAGCCGCACGTCACCCTGACCAGGCAGGACTGGCGGATGGTGACGCCGGACGGATGGGGACGCGACCAGCCAGTAGTGGGCCAGTGGATGGTCGACTCCGAGTCAGGCGGCCCCTACGACGTCACCTTGACTTTTGCCAAGCCCGCGGAGGAGGCCGGTACCGCGCGGATCGCGTTCGGGGACCTGGAAGCAACCATGCCTGTGGCGGAGGGCGCAGGGCAGGTCAGTTTTGAAGGAATCGCCTTGCGAACCGGCGACGGTGCCTTCGAGGCCGGCCTCGAAATCGACGGGCAGAACATCGGCGCGTGGCAGGTTGACGTCGTACGCCGATAGCCCGTTCGGGAGCCCGCAGCCCAACCTGTCCGTTCCGCTAGTGCGAACGGGATGGACGTTGCATCCGGTACGACACTGCCCGTCCGACCCGGCTGGTCCGGCCAGCCAAGCTCCACACCCCTTCGCTATGAGGGTACGAGCGCCAATCAACTCGCGATGCGCCGACTGCCGCTGTCCTCGGTCAGTCCGTCCTGACAATGCGGAACCCCATGTTTCGCGCGCGTTCCTCGGGCATGAATCCCATACGAAAAGGTGCCCGACATTGGATGGCAGGGCTGTTCCACGCGCCGCCTCTCCTTACCCGGTACGGGCCAGTTTCGGGACCGTGTGGGTCTGTCACTCTTCCGCCTGGATACTCAGCGTAGCGATCGTGCACCCATTCCCATACGTTACCCAGCATGTCATGCAGGCCGAACGCATTGGCGGCTTTTCCGCCGACCGGCTGCGGACCGCATCGCTGGGACGGATGTTGCGCCTCCTCCCATTCGGAACAGTTGGCTGCACGCTGGAAGCTGGCACTACTATTGCCTCCGTACCACGCGATCCCGTCCAGCAAGGGGGCGTTGCGCTCCCCGAGAACGGTCAGCTCGCCCAGAACCGTATCTGACTGGCTCCCAGCCCGGGCAGCGTACTCCCATTCCGCCTCGGTGGGCAGCCTGTACTCATAGCCCTTGTCTGCCTCCATCTCGTTTAGCTTCAGCAGGAACTCCTTGACGTCCTTCCATGAGACCCTTTCCACAGGGCACTCCCCTCCGCAGTCCCTGAATCGCGACGGGTTGCTGCCCATTACGGCCTCCCACTGCTGCTGTGTGACCTCGTACCGTCCCATGTAGAATCCCCGGCTAATCCTCACCGTCGTCACGGGCCCCTCGTTCAAATGGGCGGTCTCGCTGCCCGAACCCATGCGAAACTCGCCTGCCGGAACACGGGCGAACTCGATACCCAGGCCATTCGACCAGAGCTTCGGCTTGAGCACTTCCTCGACAGGTGCGCACGCCTGGGCAGCCAGAACGACGAAGCTGACCGACAACCCGAGGACCTGCCGGTCTCCAAACAGCCCGACAGTCATCGCAGGCGTATGCCCTCCCAGCAGACGCCGGAAATGTCCGGAACGACTCGAGCGTCAATGCGGGTTCTCGATGGTCCGCGCGACTGATGAGATAAACAGCCTGTGCTGCCGCATCCGTCCCCGTGCCCCAAGAATGGCCTCAGAACTGCAACCGCTGGAATCCGCGGTAAAGGGCCGACGATCACTCGCACGCTCTCCACGCCTAACCTTCTGTCACTGAATGATAAGGCATATCGGATGAGAATCGAGCCCCGCTTCTGCTGGCCACTGCCGGTAGACGCCTGGATTCGGTGACTCCGGCTGGGAACGCGGCGTAGCGAGGCCCCGTCCTCGCCACTCTCGATACACAGTTCCAAGCTCGCTACCTCCCCTGAATCTGCAGCAGTGCCCTGCTCGCCTGGGAGTGAGCGGGGTTTCTCTCCAAGAGGCTCTTGAGAACTTCCCGGGATCGGGCATAGTCACCGAGATCCGCATAGACACGCGCCAGATTCATGTAGAACGATTCGAAATCCGGCACCTGCTCAATGCCGAAACGGAAGGCAGCGATTGCATCGCGGAACTGCCCGGACTGGATATATGAAACCGCGAGATTGTTGATCGCCTCCGCGTGGTCCCGCTTGCTCTCGATCGCCTGCTGGAACAGCGCCCGGGCCTCGCTCAGCCGCCCCTGCCTCGCACAGATCAGGCCGAGCTTGTTGGCTGCCTCCGCATCGGACGGGTCGACCTCGAGCGCTCGTCTCAGAAGACGCTCGGCCTCGAACTCATTGCCGGTCCGAGAGTGTGCCTGGGCCGCATTGACTAGCGCATACGCCAGGTTCCCGTCGATGGCAAGAGCCTTCTGGAAGTGCTCCAACGCACCGAGGAATTCCTCGCGAGCCATCGCAACGCCACCGAGATTGTTCCAGAGCTCGGCCGAATCGGCATTCAGATTCGCCGCCTTGCGAAGGCTGCGCTCGGCTTCCTGCAGGTTGCCCGCCTGCAAGTCGGCCTGGCCGTATGCCAGCCACGCCTTGAAGTTGTCGCGCGAGGTCCGGGCGGCCTCGCGAAGATACGGGATCGCGAGGTGCGGGTACCCCGCCTGCATAAAAGCAAATCCCATGCGGAAGTGCCGTCTCGCCGGCCTTCCGTAGTACCGTCCGGCGAACGGTAGGGCGAGGGCGCGAGGGCTCCGCCCTGCCCGGATGGCCTCGATGTCCTCGCGCAACTCAGCCTCGTCCGGGACGGAAGGATAGATCTTTCGCATCGCGCCGCTCCGGACGAGGAGCGCGATCGGGAGTTCCAGGTCAGCGCGGTAGTCGAAGAGGTAGCGGCGGAAGATCGCGAAGGCGGCGACCTGTTCGCCGGAAGCCTCACTCAAGTCGATCGCCGTGTGAGGCACGCCAGCCGGCGGACGAGGAGAACCCCCGTCGGTCAGCACGAGGAGGCCGTCGTCAACCTCAACTGGCAGGGGCACCGAATCGAAGAACCAAGTAGGCTCGAACACCAGCCTGTTCTCCGACGGGACTGCCGCACCGGCATCTCGAGGGGCGGCGGCCGGCTCGACCGGGACTCGCGCGACAGCGTCATCGCCCTCTCGTATGTGGTAGCGGAACCCGGCCTCGAGGCCCTCGAGTTCCTGCCTTCCCGAGGACGGCCACAGGATCGATACCTTCCGGGCGGCCGCCCGCTCGCCCAGCCCGAAGTGGAGCCGCTTGGTGTGCTGGGAAATATAGCCTGACCCCCCGGAGAGCACCTGGGCCGAGACCCCGTCGTCGGTCTCGACCCGTATGATCGCTCCAATAGCGTCACGGTTCGACTCGGTTCCCTCCAGTTCGAGTACCAAGGGTTTGCGTCGATCCGAGGATTCGTTGCGGCAAGCGACGACCTGTGGACCCAAGCGGCTCTTGAGGAACAGATCGGGGCGGCCATCGCCGTCAAAGTCCGTCACAGCGAACGCCCGGCTGTCCAAGGCTCGGTCGAGGCCCGACACACCGGAGAAGTCACGATATCTGACGCCGTTTCTCCGGTAAAAAACGTTCGGCTCGTTCCCGTTCCAGCTGTAGTTCTCGCGAACGAGCTGATTCAGGCAGTTCCAACCTTCCTCGTACGCCTGAGCCGGCCTTGCCTCGGCGGGCGACTTCGAAACGACCTGCCTCCAGAAGAAGCTGCAGAGATCCTTGTCGGCGGAATGCGTGATCATTCCGGTCGTCACGAGAATCTCGGGAGTCCCGTCGAGATCAAAGTCGAATCCGTCGCCGGACCACGACCAGCGTCCCATCTCGACTCCCTGTTCGCTTCCGACATACTCGAACGATCCATCGCCCCGGTTGCGATACAGCGAATTGCCCTTGGTATGGCCGCGGAAGTCGGAGTGCGCTACGCCGGCCTTGACCGGTCCGAACTCCGGGTCGCTCGAAACGCGCTGGCCGGCCGCTGTCCACATGTTCGTCACGAAGAGATCCAGCCGTCCGTCGCGGTCGAAATCGAACCACGCGGCGCTCATCCCGGGTCCAATGTCAGCGACCCCCTTCTCTTCGGCTATGTCCTGAAAGCGGCCGTCACGAAGTTTGTAGAGGTTGTTGCGCCCGAAATCGTTAGCGACATAGAGTTCCGGCCAGCCGTCCTCGTCGTAGTCGCACCATGCGGCTGCGAAGCTGTAGCGATCATTGTTGTGACCGAGGCCGGATGCTGCCGTCACGTCCTCGAAAGCTCCGCTTCCGTCGACACCTAGTTCGTTACGGAACAGGAAGTTCGGCGGACCGTTCCGCGCGTCGTGGTACGGCGCGGGATATCGGTACTGGTCCTCGCTCTGGAAGTAGAGGTAGGCGCAGAGGTAGAGATCCACCTTGCCGTCGCGATCGTAGTCGGCCGCCGCCATCCCTGCAAACGTGCCACGGGCATCGGTCCGAAACCGGAACGCTCGAGTGTGATGGCGGAATCGGCCGGCCCCGTCATTGAGGAACAGCAAGGGCCCGCCGGCAGTCAGGACGACAAGGTCCTGACTGCCGACGTTGCGCAGGTCCAGGAACAGAGCCTGGGCGGTATCGTCAAGGACTCCCACACCGGCCTCGGCCGTCACGTCGGACCACGATCCGTCTTCGCTGCGACTGTAGAGTCGGTTCGGCAGGCCGCCGGGCTGGCAGACGTAAAGCTCGTCCCACCCATCCCCGTCAACGTCGCCCACGGCGATTCCCTGGTTGCCGTAGACACCGATCCCCGTCGCACTGTCGAGCCGCGATCTCCAGTACGGCACTCCCTTGGCCAACTGGTTCCGGAAGCTGGGGACCGCGCCGAACAGTTCGGCCGTCACGTCCGCGAACAGCGGAGCGGGTGCCGAAGCCACAGTCTCGTCGAGCGGTTCGAAGTGGTCCAGCACCTTTCCCTCCCACCTCATTCGCCAGTGTCCGACACGGTACTCTGGCCCTGTCTGCGTGAGGGACGCGATCTCGTACCTGACCACGTCGTCCGGCAGGGCGTGGAACTGGGCGCGCCGCACCTCTCCGAGCGACTTGATCCATCGCATCATCCCTTCGGGAAAGCGGTCAGAGGAAACGCCGAAACGGGCCACCCTAACGGGCCCCTCCTTGGTGTATTCCTCGGGCATCGGGGACGTCCCGGAAACGTTCGGCGAGGCCGGCAGCCCGCCGTCATCCAAGAGCGTCGAGAGGATCCCTTCGATCTCCATCGCCCGCTTCTCGAGACGGAAGCCGTCGTTCGCGGCATCGGCCAAGGGCCGCAGGTCGGTGCATGGTGCCCATTGGCCCAGCCGCACCGATAGACTCTCGGCCCACGCCGGCTGGCTATGGCGGAACACTGCCCCGGCCGGGAGGCTCGTCAGGAATTCCCGCCGCCCGAACCGCATCATGCAGTTCCCCCGAAGGCGGTTGGCGACGCACAGAGAGACCGGTCGGGCAGGACCGTAGAGGTCGGCTGGTCCCGTCGGACGCGCTTCATGAGGCTACTGGGCCCTCGCATGGAGGACCTGGGACTCAAGGCCCCTCAGCGCCTTCGCCAAGTCGGCAGGGCGTCCAAGGGCGTATTCCTTCCCGCTCATGGCCCGGACTAGATTGCCGATGGCACCCTTCCAGACCCAGCGGGAGGCGTCGAAGAACGCGAATGTGGCGCTGGTCCCACGAAACCTCTCGAGCGAGGACGGCGGCAGACGCTTGCCGAAGTTCATTTCTCGCCCTACAAAGACGACTGCATCCGGCGGCTCTGACTGCAGCAGCTCCGCCGAGAGCAATTCCTCGAAGAACCGCATCTCGCTACCGCGCATCAGCGCCGACACGTCCACGGTTTCCGGCTCGAGGCCCCCTATGACACCGCGGAGCGAGGGGAAGTCAAACACCTCCTTGTAGTCGTGCCTGAGCAGCACCTTCTGGTCTTCGAAGCTGAACACCACGACCGAGAATTCGTTGAAGCTGCTACTGCGCCCGAGTTGGCGCAAGGCCGCGAACAGCGGCAGCGAGTGCGTCAGCCTGGGACGGACGACCCGTCTCCTGCGTCCCATCACGTCCATACTCACGAACACCTTGAGGCGGCGCGGCGAGTGCAGGAAGGGCCTTGGGACGGCGGTTTCCCTGCGGAACAGGTACATGCGGGTATCGACGATCTCGCCGGGTTGCAGGGCCGGGGCAACGGCACGATCAGAGCGAGACAGGGAAGCCCGGAAATCCCCGAACCCCTCGCACGAACGTCCCGCGTCGTCGAGGATCCGCCAAGAGATGCGATACGTTCCGAGCCCGACGGATACGCCGTTGCTGAAGTGCAGGTCGCCCTTTGTGCCTTCGGGGACGGTCTGGGAGGTCTGGAGCCGGTTGTCCATCCAGGCGGGCTCACCCGGCGTTCCGTTGATCGGTTCCACCTCGATCTCTAGATCGAGGCCCACTGGCCCTCCCCAGAACTGCTTCACCGGTAGGCTGAAATAGTAGCCCATGACGAACCGATACTCGAAGTCGAGGCTGGGCTTGACCTTGACTGCCCGACAACGGAGTTCGGCCGTGACCTCACGCGCTCCCTGTGCCGTTGCCACGAAAGCGAGGAAACCGCACAGAAGCAGGTTTGGGAGCAACCGCATGCTATACCGGCGCTGGCCTTCAGGGTAACAGGATGGCAGCCGGTCGGCGGCCGGAGAGCGGTTGGTAGAATGGGACATCCGGCCGGCACCTTTCGGGTCCGCGAGACTTTGTCAAATCGACTGCCCAAGCCGAAGGTCTGGCCGGTAGCAGACGCCGCTTGGCAAGTCCGCCTCCCTCTCCCTTGGGATGTAGCCAGCGTCAACGTGTTCCTGTTCCGGTGCGGGGACAGCTTTCTCCTGCTCGACTCGGGTGTCCGGACCGACGAGTCGCTGCTCTCTCTCGAGGCGGCGTTGCACAGTCTGGGCGCGGACTGGCCTAGCATCGACGAGATCAGGATCAGTCACTTTCATCCCGACCACATCGGAGCGGCGGCGGAAATCCGCAGACGGTCGGGAGCTCCAGTGCGAATGCACCCTCTCGAAGGGGAACTTGTGAAGCCTCTGGCCGGCGGGCGGATGTTCTTCGCCGAAGCTGCGGAGTTCCTGCGACGCAACGGCGTGCCCGACGAGCATGTCGAAACAATGCGCCAGCAGGCCGCCAAGGAACGGGGACATCTCGAGCGGCTCCAGGTGGACGGGGTCCTCGACGAGCAGGGCCGAGTCGCGTTCGACGGCGGGACGCTGGAGACCGTGTTTGCGCCGGGGCATTCACCCGCCCTGCTGTGCTTCTACTGCCCAGAACAGCACGTGCTGTTCTCGACCGACGCAATCCTGCCGAAGGTCACGCCGAATATTGGCGTCCACTGGTTTTACCAGGGAAATCCACTCGGAGACTACCTGCAGTCGTTGAAGAAACTCGAAACGCTGGACGTGCGGCTGGTTGTGCCCTCGCACGGTCGCCCGTTCAAGGGACACCGCACATGGATCGAGAACACACGCCGGCATCATGCATCGCGTTGCGACTCGATCCTCGGGGCGATGGGCGAGCGCACGCTGGACGCCTACTCGATCGCCGGCGAGATATGGGGCCAGGACCGCCCTCTGCTCGACCGGCGGTTCGCCATGGCGGAGGCCCTTTCCCATCTGGAGTACATGGTGGTGGCGCAGCGGGTCTCGAAAGTCGACATCCGGGGAATCGCCCACTGGAGTCGCTCCTGACCTCCGGCTTACAATACCGGTTCTAGTGGCAATGTTTCGAGTCATCACAGACGGCCCGCTTGATGCGACAGTACTGGGCTTCGCGGGGGACGCGATCGAGTTCCTACCCTGGGATCTGGCAGTCGAGGGCACGCAGGATCCCGTCGACGGGATCTACACCTACGGCCATCCTCTCCTTGATGGCGCCATGCTCGACCGGATCCCCGAAGTCCGTGTGATCAGCAATTACGGCGTCGGTGTCGACCACATTAATGTGCGCGACGCAGTGGCCCGGGGAATTCCCGTGGGCAACACTCCGAACATACTCGACGGAGCGACCGCCGATACCGGTTTCGCGTTGCTGCTGGCAGCCGCGAGACGAGTCGTGACGGGCGACCGCTACGCCCGATCGCCCGAGTTCGTGCGCTACGACCCCGGCCACATGCTTGGGAGGGAGGTGCATTCGACCACTCTGGGCATCGTGGGGCTGGGGAATATAGGGCGGCAGGTCGCGCGCAGAGCGCGTGCGTTCAACATGCGTGTACTGTATCGGAATCGGCGGCGCAGGCTGGAGGACGAAGCCGAGTTGGGAGTCGAGTACGCGTCGCTCGACACGCTGCTTCGCGAATCCGACCACGTGATGCTCTCGTGCCCATTGACTGAAGAAACGAGGCACCTGATCGACGGGTCCGCCTTTCGGAAGATGAAGCGCACAGCAACACTGGTCAATATCGCCCGCGGGCCGGTCGTAGACACAACCGCGCTTTACGATGCGCTCCGCAACGGGGAGATCGAGAGTGCGGGGCTGGACGTGACCGAACCGGAGCCGCTTCCACGCGACCATCCCCTGCTTGGCCTGGACAACCTCACGATCCTGCCGCACTTGGGGAGCGCAACGATCGAAACTCGAAGGAAGATGGCGCAGGTCTCGATCGAGAACCTGCATCGCGGACTGCGTGGCGAGCCGCTGCTGCACGTGGTAGAGCCCTGAATCCAGCCCGGACATTGGCCGGTTCAACCGCAGGGGGTGTCCCAGGGGCGGCTACAGGAGCGCCTTGATCCGACTCTCCAGATCGGTCTCTTCCATCTCGCCGGGATGGTACATCCGCACAACGCCGGCACGGTCCACCAGCACGAGCGTGGGAGTGGTGCTCACGCCGAACGCCACGAACGCCGTGTCGCTGAGGGGCACGGGAACTCTCTGGAGGAGCGGGTCCTTGCTCACATGCGAGGCCACGATGTAGGCTTTCTCCTCGTCCGGCCCGGCATCCGTTCCGCGCTTGATGTACCCGTACTGCCGCGTCGGCGCGACCACTTGCAGTCCTTGGTCCTGGAACCGCCTCTCGAGACGGTCCAAGATCGGCTTCTGCGCCGCGCAGTCCGAGCACCAGTGGGCCCAGAAGAAGAACAACGTGACTTGGTCGTCAAGGTCGGCCCTCGCGAACCGATGCGCATTCAGCCATTCCGGCGTGTCGAATGCCGGCATCGGCTTGCCTTCGAGATCGAGGAGCAGCAGGTTCTTGTTGAGCCTGGTCTCGATGGAAGTTCCGGCGTATTTCCCGAGATGCTCGCGCAGGAATGCCACGGCCTGCCCAGGGTCGTTCCTCGTCACGTAGAACTTGCTCATGGTCTCGATCGCCGCTCCGAGCGCTATCGGGAGCGAGGCCTCGGGATCCTCGTCGAACTCACGGGTCTGGAGAAGGCGTTCGCATTCCTGGAGAGTGCGTTCGGAATACTCTGCGGCGAGATTCCAGTCCCCTCCGATTGCTCCCGCCCTGCCTACCCAGGACATGGCCTCCAGCCAATCGACGTCGAGGGCGACTCCCTTCGGAACACTCGAATCGAAGAGGGCCTTGGCCTGGGCCGGTTGCTTCGCGAAGGCGAGATCCTTGAGGTCTGCCGTCGGAGGCACGGCAGGCGCAGACAGAAGTGACGGCGTAACACCAAGCACGGAAACAAGCAGAAGTCGCATTTCCTCGTTCTCCCAACCGCACTTTCGCGGGACTCACGTCGGGGTCGGCCCCGGGGCACGTCAGCATGCCCGTCCGCCGACCGGGCTTCCGGCTGGAACCAGGTTCGCTCCGGCCGGACCCGAACGAAACCCTAGCTGTTCTAGCGTACCCGATTTCCCCGTAGGTCGGAGTCCGAGTCTCTTCCAATGAGAGATGAGCATGAACGGAGGGCTTGTTTCCAACGTGAAA
>CAYWUV010000161.1:0-11748 GCA_964461235.1 uncultured Bryobacterales bacterium
TTCCTAACAGCGGTGGCCATACCTCTCTCTGCGGCACCTCCCTAACATAAAAGGCACAAAGTGCCGACACCTTCGGACCAGCTTGGGATTGACGTCCAGATCAAGGCGAGCCAGTGGTGTTGAGATCGCGCACTTTCTCGTGATGGTATTCCGGCAAGCGGCTGCACGGACACGCGTACCGTCG
The DNA here is from genome assembly GCA_964461235.1 of uncultured Bryobacterales bacterium. Classification (GTDB taxonomy): domain Bacteria; phylum Acidobacteriota; class Terriglobia; order Bryobacterales; family UBA6623; genus VXMF01. The sequence continues at coordinate 185 of CAYWUV010000161.1, forward strand.
TTTTGAGGGTGCGCTTTCCGTAATGCCGGTGCCGCGGATGCAAGGCAGGATCCCGGCAGACTGCTAACCTGCAGGAAGCAGATCGAGTCGGCCAGTCAGTGATGTCGGAGGACCTGCTTCCGAGGGCGGCTCCACTGCGGAGCGTGGAATTCCAACAATCGTGTTCATCATCGACGAGATCAACAGGGGAAACCTCTCCAGGATATTCGGCGAGCTCCTCATGCTGATCGAGTCGGACAAGCGCGGCTCCGACTATGAGATCCAGTTGACGTACAGCAATCCAGGAGAGCGCTTCAGCGTTCCGGAAAACCTCTTCATTCTGGGTCTGATGAATACTGCGGACCGGTCCCTGGCGATGGTCGACTACGCGCTTCGCCGCCGGTTCGCGTTCGAGACGCTCCAGCCGTCTTTCGGCGAGAAGTTCCGGAACTACTTGATGAAGGCAGAGGTCGAGTCGGCTCTGGTGGACCGAATCGCTAAGAGAATGTCAGATGTCAACAACGACATTCGTGACGACAAGGATCTCGGACCGGGCTTCGAGGTCGGGCATAGCTATTTCGTTCCCGACGAGCAGGCCGACACCGACGATCGGTGGTATCAAGACTTGGTGGACACGCAGATCGAGCCGCTGCTGCGGGAGTACTGGTTCGACCGGTCCGACCACGTGGATGACTTGGTTCGGAAGCTGCGAGAGTGAAGAATCGACGAATCCCCATTGCCAACGTCTACTACCTCCTTTGCTTCGCCTAGAGGCACATGGAGGAATCCAATGTGGTCCGGCTCAATGAACTCGACAGATTGGAGCGGGTCTACGATTTGCTGGGCAAGGTGCTTGCCGAAGGAACGTTCAGGCTGATCCAGCGAGGCATCGACAGGGGCTACCGAGAGGTGCGAGAAGATCTCGCAGGTATCCGCGGCAAACTCGCGATCGGCGAAACGGCGAAGCGGGCGCTACGCGCCCGCGGGCGGGCTGCATGCGATTTCGAGGAGCTCTCCCGCGACGTACTGCACAACCGGATCCTGCGCTCGAGCCTTGGGTCTCTGCTGAGACTTCCGGACTTGAATGGCGAGGTACGGACAGCGGTCCGCAACGCCTGGCTGAAGCTCGACGGCGTGCAGGAGGTGCGGCTGAACTCCAGATTGTTCGGGCAGGTGCAGCTAGATCGGAATCGCCGGGTCGAACGATTCCTGCTGGCAGTGTGCCGCCTCATCCACGACCAGTTGCTGATTGACGAAAGTTCGGGAGATGCAAGCTTCACCGATTTCACGGACGAGAAGATGGAGAAGCTGTTCGAGGACTTCGCCATTGAGTTCTATCGCCGCGAACTCGTTGGCTACCGAGTGAATCCCGGCAGGAGTCGCACCATCGTGTGGGATGATGCTGGAACTCCAGCCAGCCAGCGGGCGATGATACCCAGAATGGAGGCTGACGTGATTCTGGAATCCACGCATCGCCAGATTGGGCGACGTCGGATCGTTCTGGACACGAAATTCTACTCGGAGGCTCTGAGCGGGCGGGGCGGAGCCCGCAAGCTTAGGTCGACCAATCTGTACCAGCTATTGGCCTACCTGCGAAATCGCGAGGCCACCAAGCAACCGGGCCCGCGGCACGAGGGAATCTTGCTATACCCGGTGACCGACGGACCGGTGAAGGCGGATGTCTGCTTGGAGGGCTTCTGGATCCGTGCGCGCAGCATCGATCTGGGCCAGGAATGGCCCCGCATTCACGCCGATTTGCTCGACGTGGTCGCGTAGCCCAAGAGCGGTTTTGTAGCCGCTTCACGAGTTTCAATGGGGACAGCGCCGCTATGGGATGCTGACCCGACTCCTTCCACTGTCCAACGGAGTGGGCTGTCCAGAGTTCTCGAAGGACTTTCCGCAGTTGAGTCCCGCTCACAGCCCTTCAGGCTGGCTTGAATTGGTCGCTTGACCGCGCCTGGCGGCTCTTGGTCAGGTCGGAAGCAGCCCAGGAAGAGCCTCCCATTGATGAGCTGACGAGCGGTCACGGTCGCCCGCGCGCACCGACCGTTTCCGAAATGGGACAGCGTGGGTAACGGCACTGGTCTTTTTACCGCATCTTCGAACGGACATCACCGTGAAAGCAGCTTACAAGCAGACTGTACGAGCCGTTTGAACGGCGGACGGAGTCCAGCCCTACGATGTGCATACTTCGACCTGACCACGTCGCAACCGAGCTTGGACTGCTACACGAGGAGGCCTCCGGAGCATACGCTCTCCCGCCCTTCCTTGCCAGCGACGTACAGGAGGCAACCAGATTGATCGAGCAGTACTTCGACCTCGGCATCGGTCTCGCGGACGCGTCTGCCGTCGTGATCGCCCGCCGCCCCCGGACCCGAGAGTTCCTCACCCTCCACGAACGCCATTTTCGCGCCCTGACCGGACCCGGCGAGAGACGGTTTCGCATTCTCCCGGTTGGTGCGTAGCCGCGAAGCGCGGGCACCCAAGTCGGAATCCAACTAGAATCACCGGAGAGACTTCGGTCAACGGATTGCTGATAGAGGACGCTTGGCCACCTGGTCCTATCACCATTCAAGGAACATGCCATCCCGTCGCATGACGTTCGATCGGCGCGGCCTCATCTTGTTCGCGCAACTCCTGCAGAACTTGAGCGTACCTCTTGTGGCTACACCATTTCGTACCTGCTATGTCGGCGAGCAAAGCCCACGCAGCCAGCCCCGATAGGCTTCTGGAGCAGGAGTTCCCGGCAGGGCCAAGGTTTGCCCCTTCACTGATCCCAGGATCTTCTGGTTACCGGAGGAGAGTTCGGTGCCGTCGGGCTCAAACGTGGCAATTGGCTTCCTTTGCTCCAATCCGAACCGGAAGGCATTCATCGCTCCACCAGACTTGTGCGATTGGCCGACAAGGATCCCTTGGGCTGCCGCCACGATGAGCTTGTTCCGCTTCCGAAGGGTCAAACTCTTGGCTCGTTGCCCCAGAGCGAACTCTGAGAGGAACACTGCGCGGCCAGAATCCATGAGTTCGAGCCAGAGACTCCTGTTCTCAGGGGGGAACACAAGATCGACGCCGCACGGCATCACGCAGATTGTCTCGCCGCCTCGTTCAAGCGCCCGACGATGGCCGATAGTGTCCGCCCCCAACGCGAATCCAGATGTGATGACGAAACCCTCGTCCACAGCGATGTCCACGAAGGCAGCCTGAAGTCTTGAGTACGAGTGCGTGATTCCTCTCGACCCAACGCAAGCTACTGCCTTCCGCGACCGCAGGATCGACTTGTTGCCACGCACCCAAAGGAGAGGTATCGGATTGTTGCTCTCCCGAACCAGAGGAGGGTAGTCAATGTCGTCGTAGGAGAGAACGGTCGCATTCAACTCCCGCGCCCGTTGAAGTTGGCTATCTGCGAACGTCCAGGCAGACAAGCGTTCGGCATCGGTCACGGCAGTTAGTGCCTTGACGATGCCTTGTGCCCGCTTGCCCTTCAGCGGGAAAAGGTCAGGAGCGGCGATCACCTCGCTAGGCGTGAGGCCCGCAGCGTGAACGGCGGCCGCGGCACGCGGCCCTAGTCCCTTCACGGACCCGAGCAAATGCCACGAGGCCAATTCGTCTACACCGAATCGCATAGTCCCCTCGTCGCCACGCCCCTGAGCGGCCGTCGGTGGATTCGCCACGCCCCGATCAGCAATACGTCCCTGAATGTTACGAATCCGCTCAAGCGTTCACTCCTGTTGCAGAGTCAGGGACGGCAGCGGAGAGCCAAGCATAGCCCTAGCAGGCCCGTAGTTGCGTGGATGTGTTCGGTGCGACTGTTCGGCCAATGGACCCGCGAAAATCGATCCCGGTGAGGATCGCCGTGGCAGAGAGACGCTACATCTCCACAAAACCCTGAATAAGGCTCGAATTGGCGTAGCGGTGTGCGTGCGGTCGCCATGCCCGTCCTCTCCGGTCCGATTCTACGACTGGTCCGGACCCGCCGATCTACGTGCCCAACGCCTGCGATTCTCGAAGAGTGGAAACCGCCTGAGCCAACGCAAGACAGACCACGCGCGTTGCCCCTGCGTCGTGGAGACGCTCGGTACAAGCCCGAAGCGTATGGCCCCGAGTCGCTACGTCGTCCAACAGCAACACGTTCCGGTCCCGGATCATTTGTACCGCGCCTCTTACGCTAAATGATGACAGTACATCGGAGAAGTCTAGTTCGCGTGCGCGTGCGGACTCGGTTCTCTTAAGGACTCGCGAGACCAAGGGTACGCCGAGGAGGTCCTGAACAGCACTCGCAAGCATGTCAGGGGGATTCAATCCGCGCTCGGCCTCGCGTTGCGGCTCTCCTGGTACCGTTACCAGAAAGTCGATCTCCTTCAGGACCTCTGTTTCGGACCAAATCCATTCGGCCAGCAGACGGGCCAAGTGCCTTGCAACTGTCTCCTCCCCTCTCTTGAGGCGGCGCACCCAGCGACTGAACTCGTCCGCCCTCTTCTCGTCGCCCTGCCACCGGTACGTTCCGAGGGCTAGGAATTCATCGAGGTGATCCTCCTCGGGCAGCCTCACCCTCGGCCGATGTATAAATCCGCACTTCCGAACGAAGTGAAGGACGGGAGTCTTCGGAAGATCAGCGATCGACACGTTGTGCCTCGCACGCATGGCGGCGCAGAACTCGATGACGTCCATTCGGCGAACAGAATTCGGATTTGTTGACGAATCTCCGCTGAGGGTCAGAGCCCGATGGAACTCTTTTCCGATAGCCGATACCGCAGTTTGCCAACGGAGCCGGAATGTTTCGTTACCGTCACTGCATTCGACGGCCTTGGCGAAATCATCAGCGGCCTTTGGGAGGCGTCCTCTGGACATGAGGAACTTGCCGTGCTCGTAGAAGACAATACCCAGCTGCTGCCGATCCTTTAACGGCGATCGCAACTCTAAGGCGCTGACCGCTTTCTTGTAGGCGGTCTCGATATCACCCTCGGCTACGGCGCCGAGCGCAGCCCTTGCATACTGTCGAGCTACGGTCGCGCCAAGGTTCTTGAAGGCATCGCCCATCGAAGAAAAAAGTAAGGTGGTCCGGGTTGTACAGATAGCTGGCCGAAGGGTATTGGGTGGACTGTGCTACTCCCCTAAACTACCGGATCACAAAATTCTACGTCAATTCCAGATCATCATCATCCCGCCTCCCTCTTTGCTGCGTCCGCGGTTGAGGGGGCCAGCCCTCAGAGCGGGGGTCGAGTCGCCATGGCTGACGGTTCGAGCGTCATGGTCGGAATCACGAAATCTGGGCTGACGGCGACTTGACTCTGACCGTCCTGCGAGAGGCGACAATCGTCATGGTCGAGGCCAATGCCCAGCGCCGCAGAGATGCCAGGGGGCGACTGCCTCGAACGAGAACTACCTCAATGACCTTGACGCTATGCTCGTGATCAAAATGATCACTGTGCCTCCACGACGTCCGTACTGCCAGCCGTTACGCGTCCAGGTATCCGCGGCTAGAGTTCAAGGTCCCGAAGCGACCAGATCGAGGACTATACCTGATCCTTGGAGATGTACTCGACGGGCTGTGCAACGCGCTTCGGGGGGACGTCCGCAATCTCATGCGGGGGAGTGATTTCACCGATCTCGAATCTGTCGAAGCTCAGGCCGTACGCCACTCCGAGCCGTCCTGCCAAGGCCGCTGACACTTCTGAATTCCCGTCATTCGGCATCCCCCCGTGGGTATCGTTCCCTCCCGCCCGGTCGCCATCATCACCCGGGGAGATCTCGTCGACCAGTCTTTCGAGGGTAGGCAAGGGAGTCACGTCAATGCCCTTCGTAGTGGAAAGCGAAGTGAATCGATAGTCCGCCTCCCGCAGGGCGCGGAATATGAGTGTATGCCCGGCACCGCCACCAGCCTTGAACACAGTTAGGCCAGTCCTCCAAGCGGGCGAATCCGGATCCCGTGACCGCCTCAAGAACTTAATCACTTTCATGACTGCTCGTGTGCAGTCCTCTTCGTAGCGCTTGTCAATCTGATCCAGATCCTTTACCAATGCCTTTGTCGGACCCCCTAAATAGCATCGCCCGGCGCTAGGCACCTCCGAGAACGGGTCCAGCGATACAGGTACGGTCAACGAGCAATCGAGATCTGCACTCTCGATTGCATCGATCCGTCGCTGATGGAGTTCGCGGATGCCGATACGCTCGACGAGCGCCGTATACAAAAGGTACTCGTCATCGCCCTCATCATTCCGAAGTCCGAATCCACAGACATCGATGGTCGATGCACCTACATCGAACATCAAATGGAGTCCCTCGCGACGTCGTCGGGAACGCGAGTACCCCACCACAAGGGCCGCGATTTCCGGGAACACCTCTACATCGGTCAGATCCGAATCCGCCTCGATCGCCTCTGTGTCCTCCGCCCGCTCGAGCGCTCCCGTCGCCGTCTCCAAGGTTGGAAGCTCGGTGCGAAGCGAGAGTAGCCAGCCCGCGCGAGCGACACTCAGGAAAACGTCCTTAACTGGGTCATCGCTGTACCCTGCGGACGGCAGTCCCAGGTGGACGGTCCATCGGAGCCGATACTGGCTGTACGCGTCCGCTTGCGTTTCGAGGATGTAGCCGCGGGCCTGGCGTAGCACCAGACCCAAGTATGCGGCGGCTCGAGCCCTCGTCTGCAGGTCCTTCGGACGGTCCATCAGTTCTGTCTTGAGGTTGCCGTAGTCGAATGTCTCCCAGTCTGAGGCTAGGGTAAACTCACCAGTCTCGTTCGCGAAGAGTGCAGTAGGCAAGAAGTGCGGCCATTTTCCCCGCGTTCGCCATCGAACGGGTACGGCTCGCCCGTCGCCCACGAAGGGGCTCCGCACAACGACTCTCGTGCTTAACGTGCCGAAGTCCACCCCGATTACGAGATCCGTCGGCTCTGTTCGATGGCCTGCGAACTGAGTCCTGGCTGCTTGGCCCCGATCCTCGACTGGGGCTCCACCCTCAAGGGACTGTGCCTCGCCATCTTCAGTCTGTGGCTCTTCCTTCGTCGGCAGATCCTCGACGACTTGTTCCTCTCGGCCAATTGGCTGACTGGGGGGAGCGCTGGTCACCCGGTGCTCGTTGCCGATCCCGGTACGAGGGGTTGCTTGCGGACCGCGCTGCTCAATGCGGAGGCCAAAGCGGTCCTGGATCCACCGAACGAGACTGCGCCAACTGGTCATGCTCACTACTCCCTCGCGCCGTCCCGCTCCTGCGCAGCGACACCGCTCACTTCAATGACTCCGACGCACACGGTTTCGTTAGAAAACCGCAGCGTCTCGCGCTCCGCAATCTCCTTGCCACGTCGATCCACGCGTGCATCCAACGCCCGAAGTCGTCCTTCGGTGGCAGCTACGAGTCGGCCCCTATCAAGACTGCGATGTCGTTCGAGCACGGCCTCCAACTTGCTTCGCTGGGTTCGATAGTGCTCCTCAAGCATGTTCTCTTGGACTCTTGCTCGATCGTAGTTCTCGGCTCGCCGATCACCGACGTATCGCCCGAAGGCATCATCAGACGGTGCGATACACCGATCAGTCGCGACCTCGACTACACGTTCCAAATCGAGTTCGCTCCGGGCACCCAGCCAGTCCTCCCCGAATTCCGCCGCAGTGACGACCAGTGCTTCCGCATCATCCGGCTGCAACGCCCCTTTGTTCGCGGAGAGTGGGGCCGCCGCGTAGTATAGCCGCTCCATGTCACGCAGTCCTCGGACAGACCAGCGCTGGACTGAGATTGCGTACCGCTCATGTTTCAAGTTCGAGGGCGAGCGCCTGCGCGGCAGCCGCACCGCGACCGCGGGACGGTTCTGCTGTTCTGGATCGCTGAGACATTCACCGACAAACCTTACCAACGGGTGGAACTGACTGATGACCTCCTCCCGGCCGTTGAGGTCAGGGATGGCGGTGTTCTCGAACCGACAAGGTACCCGCCTGACCGTGTCCCTCACGAGAGTCGTCGTTCCCTCCAGTCGGTTCCTCCTGAGGAACGATGCAAGATCATGTTTAGCGTCGTTTGAGAGGTCCACGTCAAATCGCATTGGATCATTCGGGGCCTCCCGGAACTCGGAGCCGCGGTAATGCACATTGAGGAAGTCGATGACGTACGAACGGATGTCCCGAGCGGAGATCGAGCGGTGAAGGTCTCGGGCGACCTTCACTTGGTTCAGGATGTAGTCACCATACGCCGTAAGACCGGCAGCATCGGCTTCGAGCCTGTCTTCCAATTGGCGACGTTGCTCAAGGGCCAGTCTTGTCTGCTCGATCCGTTGGTCCTCTTCCTCTGGCGTGAGCTGGTGCCTCAACAAGTCCCAGGTCAGTTCTTGGATCGTGTTACCAAGCACTGGCTCAAGGCTCCCGAGTGCACCCTCGAAAATCTCTAGTCGTTTGAAGAGCCGCTCGTATATCCGTGCGTCAATCGTATCGGCATAGAACAGGTTCACGACATGTATCTTCTCGGCCCGCTGCCCGAGCCGGTCGATACGGCCGATTCGCTGTTCAACGCGCATGGGGTTCCACGGAAGGTCGTAGTTGATGACGATTCGTGCGAATTGCAGGTCGATTCCTTCGCTACCGATTTCGGATGAGAGGAGCACTCGATAGCGCGACGACTCCCGGAATTCCAGCAATGTTCCGTCCTTGTCTGCAGTCCCACCGTGCAGTACGATGCTCGGGACGCCGTCGTCTTCAAGGCGATCATGCAGGTAGTGAAGGGTTGCCCGGAAGTACGAGAAAACGATGACCTTTTCCTTCAGATCCGCGTCAAGCAGGGGAATCAGGTTCTGCCGGAAGCCCTCGTACTTGCTATCGTTTCGTCGCAATTCTCCCACGTCCCCAAAGTCCTGTGCACTCGCAATCAACTCGGACCGAAGAGGGCGATCGGCTTCGTCCGGGTCCTCCCCCGCTGCAGTTCCGCCGGCCTGCCATAGTTGGAGCGCCGCCGGCATGGAGCTACTCATCTGGCGTTGCGGGGTCACCTGCAAGAATCCCTCATGTGCGTCGTGCTCCATGCAGAAATTACGCACCGCATTCGTCACGGCGTCGTAAAACTCACGCTCGACAGGACTGAGTGGTACGAGTGGAGCCTTCACTTCTCGAATGACCCGCCGCTCCTCTACGTCGCGCTTACGAGTTCGCGTTATGCAGTGGCCGAGCAAATTCACTCGCTCAAGACGTTCCGCCAAGCGCGAGACGATGCCGGGTCGGGTCAGATCGTCTCGCCAAACCTCCTCGTCGATCAGGTCACGGATCTGCGCACTGTGTCGGAGCAACGGATGGTCGGCGGCCCGGTGAAGTTCGCGCTGGACGCGCTCCCTATCACTTGGCTCCTTCAAGCCCCCCAGAATTAGGTCTCGGACCCTAACGAGCGGCTCGTTGGCCTTCAGAATCTCGTCGAACGCTTGGGGGCGATTGAACGTATCCTCGTCCACGAGGTTCAGGAGGCCATACAGATCATCACTTCTCAGGTGGATTGGAGTCGCCGACAGAAGCAAGATGTAGTCGGAGACAGCCCGTACGAGACGGCCGAGCACTGCGGTCATCGTTTCCCGGTTTCGGAGGTAGTGCGCTTCGTCGATGACGCACAGATCGACCAGTGGATCGTCTTCACCCATCTGATCCAAGAATCGAGCGAGTTCCGATGAGGCTCCCAGCTCGTTGTCGTCCCCGGCATCCCAGCCCCTGTATGGACGCAGGCCTTGCAGGCTAGCGACGATTGCAAAACTGGTGCTGCGATTCCCCAAGCGGCCTCGTCGTAGGCGAGCCAGCGTCTCGCGGGCATCGAGTATGTCGGCTTCGACGCCGAAGCGCTTGCGCAGCTCTCGCTGCCACTTTTCACGAAGAACCGCTGGGCACAAGACCAGCAAACGCCGGAAGTCGTAGCGGGTCCGCAACTCGGTCCAGATCAAACCAGCCTCTATGGTCTTGCCGAGACCGACTTCGTCTGCGATGAGAAGACCACGACCCGCCGAGTTCATAAGCCTTACAACCGGCTTGAACTGATGGGCGTAGAAGTCCGTGCCGGTTGTGTCCATGCTGTAAATGATGTCGGCCAGCCGACCGGTCAGGCGTGCGTGCGTGATGGTCCGTCGTAGTACGATCCCGTCGGCAAACCTGCCTCGTTCGAGTAGGTCCAGCGGGTCGCCCCCCCCTTTGGCCACCTCCTCAAGTTGGTCCGCAGGAATGTAGTGCACGCCCTCCGCGAAGGTGACCTGCCATCTCGCAATGCCGCGGTACTCGCGGGTCTTCCCGGTCAGGACTCCGATCCGCCCCGGGTCGTGCTTCAGGCGCACCCGGACTCCCGCCCCTAGTCCGGACTCGTCTTGGCCGTGAGCGTACTGTGTGGTGGGCACTTGATCGAAACCCAAGAATCAAGCGAGAAGAGTTGGCACATCATACTGAAGGGTCGAGGCATCCCGTGTGACTAGGACGAGGGATTCGATCTGTGCTTGCGCAACCTGAATCCGGTCGAAGGGATCTCGGTGGATCGAGGGCAACTCGGCCACCCTCAACACATGACGAATGCTAATGTCGAGCAACGAAATCCCTTCGGCCTCGAGCACCTCGAGTAGATTGGACGGGAAGTCAAGACGGCCAACGGACCTCTTGATGATCATTTCCCAGACGGCCCCGACGCTGACAAATGCTCGATTGCGCCGATTCCGAATGATCCGTTTTGCCCCACTCGAAAGCTGGGGAGACTCAGACAGCCACCAAAGTACAACGTGAGTATCCAGAAGGTAGCCGGTCACCCCAAGTCTCCGAAGAACGCCTGCTCGACTTCGGGGGGCAACGGCTCGTCAAAGTCCTCTCCGATGCGAACGAGGCCTTGCCACTGCCCGCCTTGCCGCTCTTCAGCCGACACGTAGGCCTTGACCATGGCAACGGGGGTACCGGCGCGACAAATCACTACGTCCTCGCCCTTTTCGACCTGATCAATCAGACGGGACAAGTGAGTCTTCGCCTCGTGGATGTTATATCGGTTGGAACGAATAGCCACCTTTGCCCTCAGAGACAAATCCTAGCTAACTTGACTAACACAGTCAATGGAAACTCCGCTCGTGGGTGCACGCCTACTGATCGTCCACCTTCAAGGCAAGACCGTCACCCGCCCCCTCCGGCCCGACTAGGTTGACGACTCCCGCCAGCAGATTGCCAACTACCGCCGCTTCCAAGTCCTGACCGCCCAACTGGTCGAGGTCAGCGAACAGCTCTACCGAAGTTGCCTCGCCCAAGGTGGCAGCAGGAGCGGATCGAGTGCGCGATGACGACCGACGCGGTGACCGTCTGGCTTCTGGCCTGACCCTTTTGGGGCGGGACACGCCGGAACTGCCGGAGGCGACACCGCTTACTGAGACCGAACTGGCAGCGCTGGGGCATTATGCGGAGGACCGGGGGCTGCCGCCGATGGCGATTCTAGGAGCCTTCCTGAATTGCAGGCGCCAACAGATCGTACCGATGGCGACGATCGGAGAGACGGCGGACACACCGCAACGGCCGGACAGCACGGGCAAACTGAATCCGACGCTGCGCCGTGGGGAACAATAGTTGCTAGTGTTCCGTGTCGGAAATTCGTTGACAGTAAGTCTTGAGCGATTCCAGGAT
>CAYWUV010000162.1:0-11728 GCA_964461235.1 uncultured Bryobacterales bacterium
ACTTGCCCGATGTAAATCCACTGGCTCCCAAGCGGCCGCACTTCGAGGCCAAGGCGAAGCACGTCATCTTCATGTTCATGGAAGGCGGTCCGAGCCAGTACGAACTCTTCGATCCGAAGCCTGCTCTCGAGGACCATCACGGCGAGGCCTTGCCGGAATCCATGACCAAGGACCTCAAGCTTGCCTTCATCAAGCCGTCTGCGAAGGTCATGGCGAGCAAGTTTGCCTTTCACCGGCACGGTCAGAGCGGCATGGAGCTGTCCGAGCTGATGCCGAAGCTCGGGACGGTGGCGGACGATATCTGCCTCGTGCGATCGATGCACACGGACGCGTTCAATCATCATCCGGGGCAACTGCTGCTCTTCACAGGGCACACGCAGTTCGGCAGGCCGACGATGGGCGCCTGGTCGGTCTACGGGCTCGGAAGCGAATCGCAGAACCTGCCTGGATTCGTCGTGCTGACCTCCGGGCGCGGTACCAGCGGTGGCTCGAGCAACTTCTCGAGCGGTTTCCTGCCGTCCCATTACCAAGGCACCGTATTTCGGAATAGCGGCGAGCCGATCCTGTACCTGTCGAACCCTGACGGCGTCAGCGACGCTCTCCAGGAGGAGACGCTCCGTTCAGTCCGCAGGCTGAACGAAATGCGGTTCGAGGCGACCGGCGACCTGGAGATCGCCTCCCGTATTTCGTCGTATGAACTTGCGTACCGCATGCAGATGTCGGCACCGGAACTGCTGGACTTCTCCGAAGAGCCTGAACACGTTCTTGAGGGCTACGGCGTCAACAGCGACGACGAGGGGCAGAAGCAGTATGCGACCAACTGCCTGCTTGCCCGGCGGATGGTCGAGCGTGGGGTCCGTTTCGTGCTGATGATGGACGCCAGCTGGGATGATCACAGCGGCTTGAACAAGAACCTCCCGAAGCGATGCCAGAAGGTCGATCAGTCGAACGCTTATCTCATCCAGGACCTCAAGCAGCGGGGGCTCCTGGACGAGACGCTTGTGATCTGGGGCGGGGAGTTCGGCCGGACCCCGATGGTGGAACTTCGCCGGCCTGACGACGCCGACAGCGCCGGCCGCGATCACCACCCTAACGCATACAGCATGTGGATGGCTGGTGGCGGCCTGCGGGGCGGCCAGGTCCTTGGCAAGACCGATGACCTATGTCTTAACGTGGTCGAGGATCCGGTGCATGTCCATGACCTCCAGGCGACTGTTCTGCATTTGCTCGGATTTGATCACGAGAAGCTGACCTACAGGCACATGGGACGCGACTTTCGCTTGACTGACGTTAGCGGGCGGGTCGTCGACAATCTCTTGGCGTAGGCGTACGATCCTTCGACGCTGAGGGCTTCTCGTCAGTGTTTCAGACCATTCTTGGGATGAGCGAGGAACCGATCCCTGTGTGACGTATACCAGGACGAACGTCGCAGGGAGTGTCGGAGCGTGCCTTGGTCTCATGCGCTCCCGGAGTCGAGTCGAGATGAGTTCGAGGCGTGCAGTAGGCGGCATGGCCCGCGCTCGTGCAGTGAATTGTTCGGCTGATCGTATTCCGCTGTCGTTCAGGCTCGTTTGCCGAATCGAGGTTCCCGGAAGGGTCTTAGTCTACGACCTGTGCTCTCCCGTACCGTGCGTCCCAACCCCTCCTCCGATTCACGTCCAGCTCTCAACACGCAGTCCCTGAAATCCCTCGCAGTCTCTGAGATTTGAGGTCACGAGAATCAGGTCATTGACGAAGGCGATTGCGGCAATCTGACCGTCAACAAACGGCGGCGTCCTGCCGATAGACGTGAGCCTGGCACGCTCGAAAGCGTGCCAGGCGGCTGCCTCACGGTTGTGATCGAGAATCGGAAGGCTAGCGAGTACCGCATCCTGGATGTACCTTTCGATCGTTGATCGGCGCCGTGACGGCGGGAGACGGGCGCAACCGAAACGCAATTCATGCCGAACCGGTGCTGGTGCTCGGATTGCTGCCTCGTCCTCGTGCTCACGTAGGCCTCGAACGACTCGGGTCACCGGCTTCCGACGCGACGGTTCCGAGACTGTATTGCCGACGAGTAGGTAGCGCACCTACAACTGAAAATCGCGACCCGGACTTGCGTCGCGCACTCCTTCCAGCAGTTCCGCAGGGTCAAGTTCAAGGTCCGATAGATCCACGGTTCGCGTGAACTCTTCATAGGCTTCGACGAAACTGCGCCGACCTGCCATCATTCGCTCGAAGAACCGATGTCCCACCAGAACCGCCACCGGCTCGCCGCGGCGGGTGAGACGTACCTCCTTGCCGAGTTCGGCCTCACGAACCAGTCTGGGCAGGTTGCGGCGCGCCTCCGCTATCGAATATCCCTCAGCCATCTTTCGTCCTACTTTGCTCATCCGTTTGTACATCACAGAGAGCCCGGAAGCCTTCGAAACCCATGGGGTGCCAGGCAGGTTTACCGTTCGATGGGGCTCCGGTCGCTCTCGGATCTGGGCAGTCGCTTGGATCCTTCTGGGGCAACGTAGCGAGTCCTGAAATGCGATCCCGCGTTAGCATGGAACCCTTGGCTCGGCAAGCAATCGGGCCGGATTGCCACAGGCTCCATCAACCGCGTTGAGGCATTGCTCCTTGGGACCGACTCGCTCACAAGCAGCGGATCGTCCCGTCCTCAAGAAGTGGGAAGAGTGACGGGCAAACCACGCCCGAACGGGTGTCTGCCGCCTCGTCCGCGCTTCCTGCGTTTCGCGCTGCAGGACCCCTTTCGGTGAGTGCTCAGAACAGGATCTTCAGGCTGAACTGGAGCTGTCGGTTGTCCTGAGCGGTCGATCCGATGACCCCTGCGTTGCGGTTTCCGATGGAGAGACCGGGCAAGCCGAAATGGGAACGGTTGAAGAAGTTGAACGCCTCGAACCGAAATTCGATCTTTGAACTCTCGCTGAGCGGAATCGGGAAATTCCGGTGCAAAGCGAAATTGACCATATTGGTGCCTGGGCCGTAGAGAATGTTGCGGCCGGAGTTTCCGAACGTGAAACGCGGCGGGAACACGAATGCGTCGATGTCGAAGAAGCGGTCGACTGTCGGATTCGAGAGCGTTCCGTCGCGGATACGGTCAGGGCGCGAAGTCGTGCCCGTATTGGCGTTGTCAAAATTCAGGGCTGGCGTGAACGGGATCCCGTCCGAGAACGTGACAATCCCTGAGACGTCCCATCCACCGAGGAGTGGCTTGAGCGGGCCCTCGGTGGAGGGCAAGCTGTAGACGCCGCTAAAGACAAAGCGATTCGGAATGTTGTGGTTGGAAGGACCGCGGTTCGCATCAAGGTTGCGGCTGTCCTGTATGCCTCCATAGTCACCAGAAGGTCCGCAGGCGTCACAATTGCCAAGGTTGCTGGCGGTATCCAAGGATCGCCCGTGCGTGAACGCGGTCAGGAACGACAGGCCGCCACTGAATCGTTTCTCCAATCGCGTGGAGACTCCGTGATAGCTGCTGGTGGCCCAAGGCTCAGTCCGGAAAATACGCGCTCTCGAGTACTCTCCGTGAGGCCTTCGGTTGTTCGGTGATCCTGGGCCAGGGGTAGGTTGATTCCCCTCGTAGGACGCGTAAAGCTGGCGGCCCGTATTCCCTACGTAGTTGACTTCCCACATGATGCTCCCTGGGAGCTGCTTCTGGATGCTGATGTTCCATTGCTGGATCATCGGCATATCGAGCGTATGGAACCAGCTCCTCAAACGCGCGGTGGACCTCGGGTTAAAGACAAAATCCTGAGGTGCAATCGGGTCCGGTCGAGGGGGCAACGAACTGCTTAGGGGTATCGTGCTCGATGGATTCAATTGATCACTTGGAAGAGAGATCCCGCCGAATCCGAAGAACGGAGGGTTGTTCGTCATGCGACGGTTCACGCCCGTCCCCTCGTCCTGTCCGTAAAACACGCCGTAGCCGCCCCGGAACACGAGTCCTTCAACCACTCGGTATGCGAACCCGAACCGCGGAGCGATGTTGTTCATATCGGTGTTCAGCAGGCTCCGATGCTTGCGGCTGTCCCCGGCAAGAATCAACTGCCCAAACAACGGATCCTCCGGCTCCAGGATGAAATTTGCCATGCGGTTGTCCAGCTCGATAAACGGCTGCGTCAGTTCATAGCGGACTCCGATATTCAGTGTGAGACGGGACGTTACCTGCCAATCGTCCTGGAAGTACCAGTACAAGTTCTGTTGCTGTTCTCTCGCCGTGGCGCGGGTTCCGGTCGTGATGCTATTAGGCAGGCCGACAAGCAGGTCGGCCACCGAAGAGCCGGTTCCAGGACGGCCTTGCGGATTCTGAGTGAACACTCCGTTGAAACTGAAGCTTCCACGGCCCACGAGCGTTGCTGAGGTCTTCGTCCGGATCATCTGGTAGTCGAATCCGAACTTCGTAGTGTGCCGCCCCTTCACCATCGATAGGTTGTCGGAGAAGTTCCACACGGCAGATGACTTCAGCAGTGGGAGGTTGCCGAATCCGGGTGGCGCTACGCCGATTGAAGTCAGGCCTGCGAGGCCAAACGTTGGAGTGCCGCTGGTAACGCCCGGATCCAGTGCGCCGGAGATGATCTCTTCTCGTGGTGTCAGCCCGTCTTGGTCCACGCCGATGCGGTTCCAGGCGAATCGGAACTCATTGACGATGCTTGGCGAAAACGTCCGCGTGTACCCGTATCCGACGCTCAGCGCATCTCCCTCGCGAACCACTGGGTTACCGGCAGGGGTTTCAAAGACTGCATTTTGCTGGAAGTCCGGGAGGTTGAACGAGTAGCGGCCGAACATGCTGTCCATGTCGCTGGCACGGACGTCGCCCCTCGCGGTGAAGTTGTCCGTGCGTATTCCATTGTTGGGAGCTCTGACGAAGTTGCGCGCGGCTCTGTCCAACACGGGGGCCGGATAACGCGCGATTAGGTCTCGCCCGATGGGATCCATCCGGGATACGGGGATTTCGTTGTTAGGGAATTGGTCGCGCACAAACCCCTCGCCCTCGGGATTTGCGCGCGTCGAGAACGGGTCGAACACGTTCCGGTCGCCAAACCGGCCCGCCCGCTCGGCGGGCTGAGGCACGTTGGCAGTCAGCGTGGTGCCTTCGGTGATGTGCGTGCGCTGGTACGCTGCGTGCCAGAAGACCCGGTTGCTCACGATCGGGCCACCCAACGCACCCCCCGCCTGATGCTGGATGTAGAGTGGATCGACGGTTGTGGGTGGTGCGAAGTAGTCCCTTGCGTCGAGGTTGTCATTCCGCAGGAACCAGAACGCGGATCCGTGGTACTCATTCGTGCCGCTCTTGGTCACAACATTGACCACCGCGCCTGCCGAAGCGCCGTATTCTGCCGAAAAGTTGCTGGTGTTCACCTTGAACTCCTCCACGGCTTCGAGGGACGGACGCATGGCGTCGCGCTGCCGGTTGTCCAGCCCGCGCAGATAGTTCACATTGCGTGCGCCGTCTAGCAGGTAGGCGTTCTGGTAGCCGCGATTGCCATAGGCCGAATACGTCTTGTCCCGTGAGCGACTGTTTGGGACGGTTCCCGCGGTGAGGTTCCCAAGGTCCAAGTAGTTTCGGCCGTTCAGCGGCAGCTTCTGAATCGTCGTTTCGCCGACGACCTGGCCAATGCTGTGCGTCGTCTCTTCCAACTGGATGGCCATGGCCTCCACTGTGACCTGCTCGGTGACAGTGCCAGGCTCCAGTAGCAGACGTAGATTGATCACTTCATCCACTCGCAATCGGATGTCGGACTGCAGGTATTGCTTGAAGCCCTCAAGTTCAGTCGCGACGTCATACATTCCCGGTCGCAAGAGGGGAGCGGAGAAACGCCCTACCTCGTTCGACTCGATCCGTCGGACCAGCTCACCCGTCTCCGTGTTGGTGATCTGTATCGCAGCGCCAGGAATCACTGCGCCGGACTGATCGAGCACCGTACCGGCTATCTGGCCGGTAGATGTCTGAGCGCTCGCCGTTGACATCCCGCACACAAGTGCCAAAACGACCAATGGTGTTGAACGGAGCTTGAACTTCATTTCGACCCCCTCGGCGCGCAACGGGCCCTGTGCCCTCACGCCGCGCTTATTCTAGGGGGCTCTTGCCAGAATGCAAGCTTCAAAGCGCTAGTTCATGGAGAATCTCGATGCCGATAATGACGCCAATGGACTGTCAAACGGGTTGATCGCGCGACCTCACATTGTCATCATCGGAGGGTGAGAATTGAGGTCGACATTCCGGAGCATGAACTCGAGGATGCCATGCGGTTCACGAAGGCGAAGACGAATCACGAGGCTGTTGTTTGCGCCATCTCGGAGTTCAATCGGCGCATGCGGATGGAAGAACTCGTTCGTCATGCGGGAACGTGTGTCGACCTGATTTCTCCCGAAGACCTTCAGGCCCTGAGAAGGCAGTACTGATCGGGGTCCTTGTCGATAGCTCGCCTCGGACCGACATGCTCCGGGCACAGGCGACTTCGAAGTGCCGGCACGGGGACGCGGTCGCGCTGGCCATGTCCGCGTTGCGCTACCGCTTCCCGGACCGCGAGGACGTGATGGTGGCTACGGAACTGGTGGTGTACTACGAGCGCGGCGACAACACGGCCTGGCTGCGGCCGGACGTGCAGCTGGCGTTCGGCGTGGGGCGCGGGTGGAACCGCTATTGGCACAAGGTTTGGAACGAGGGCAAGGCGCCGGGCTTCGTGCTGGAGGTGGCGTCGCCGTCGACGGCGGAACACGACGCCCGCCACATGGCGGCCGAGTACGCCCGGATCGGGGTCCGCGAGTACTGGCGGCTGGACCCGACAGGAACGCAGATGGAGACGGCCCTTGAAGGCTATGCGGCGACCGGCGGGGGGTGCGAGCCTGTGGAGCCGGTCGAGCGCCCGGGCCGTGGCCGGTACCTGCGCAGCCGGGTGCTGGGGCTGGATCTGCGCAGCCGCAAGGGGGACGGAGCAACGCTGCTGGTGTTCGCCGACCCGCGAACGGGCGAGGAGTGCGACGGTGAACCGAGGGAAGAGGAGAGGCGGCGAGTCGCCGAGGACCGGACCCACGCGGCCAAGGCCAGAGCGGCCGCTGCGCGTAACTGGGCTCTCGCGGCCGAGGCCAGAGTGCGGGTATTGGAGCAGCGAATCCGGAACCTCACGAGTCGTACCCGTCCCTCGGACTAGAGAAAAGGGACTAGCCCTTCAGCGCGTTGCAGAGCCAACCGGCCAAATAGTATCCGAGCCGGGCACTGACACACAGTGGAGCGCCGACTGATTCCCTCGAGTCCTCATCCAGGCCGGACATTCGCTTGTCCGAGCACTCCGGCTGGCTTGGCCCGATGCTGATCGTTGCATTGCGCCTTATGGCCCAACGGCTGCCCTCGTTGGTCTGGGAAGCCTCGCCGGCACTTGTCAAGGCAACGTCCGCACCTTCTCGAGCGACGCAGGAATCCGAAGTCACTTCCAATCACGCGTCGATCAATTCGGACTGGAAGACATCAGCCGCTGCGAATGCGTGGCAATGGTGTTGCCGAACATCGAAGCCAGACTCGGTTGTCCTCTTGGCCCGCTTGCCACGGACGAGATAGCCGCTTCGGGGGAGGGTGGTAGGTAGCAGCGCTACTTGGTCCGGCCCCGTGGGAGAGTCGCGAGGTCCGGTCGTATCGGGGTCGGCCCCGCAATCACATAGCCGTGATGCCGAATGCAACTTCCAGACTCTGCGAAGTTCCAGTCCGTCTCGACCGCGACAGGGCAGGGAATGCTGGTGCCAAGGATGCGGATCGTCTTGCTGGTAGGCTCAAGCGGAGGTCGAATCAGAAATTCGGGTTCGCTGTACAATGGCGATCTCCAATCGAGGCCTCCTTGAGCAGTTTCCATGCCGTTTATCGCTGCCGTTGTCCAAGACTGTCCCGTCGTCTTCGACCGGGACAGGACGCTCGACAAGATCGCCGGTCTGGCGGCACAGGCCGCGAAGGCAGGCGCTCGCCTGGTGGTCTTTCCCGAAGCCTTCGTGTCGTCTTACCCAAAGGGCCTTGACTTCGGAGCGCGCGTCGGTGGCCGGACCACGCAGGGTCGCCAGTATTTCCAGCGCTACTACGACAGCGCGGTTGACATCCCGGGACCAGGGATCGATCGGCTTGCCGAGACTTCCGGCGACAACGACATTTACCTTGTCGTGGGTGTCATCGAACGTGACCGCGGCACCCTCTACTGCAGCGCTGTCTTCCTGAGCCCCGAAGGCAGGTACCTTGGCAAGCATCGAAAACTGATGCCGACGGGGATGGAGCGCATCATCTGGGGATTCGGTGACGGCTCGACACTTCCGGTCTACGAGACGGCCCTGGGACGGCTGGGAGCCGTGATCTGCTGGGAGAACTACATGCCGCTGCTTCGGACCGCAATGTACGGCAAGGGGATCCAGTTGTATTGTGCTCCGACCGCGGACCATCGGGACAACTGGCATTCCTCGATGATCCATGTAGCGCTAGAGGGCCGGTGCTTCGTGCTTTCCTGTTGCCAGTACCTGACCCGGGGAGACTGCCCGACTGACTATCCCGCGATCCAAGGTGACGATCCGTCGACAGTACTAATGCGGGGTGGCAGCGCGATCATCAGCCCGCTGGGGGAGGTTCTTGCCGGTCCCCTGTACAACGAGAAAGGGATCCTCACCGCCGAGATCGACATCGACGAGATCACACGAGGCAAGTACGACTTTGACGTTGTCGGACACTACGCACGACCCGACGTGTTCCGCTTGGAAGTGAACGAGAAACCGAGTGTTCCAGTGGTGATGAAGTGAATCGCCACCAGCGCGTGGACCCGCCAACCAGGTCATCGCACTGCCCGATCACTCGAATGGCTCGTTCGACTTCGTTCCAAACTACGCGGAGCACCGACCTTACCGCTTGCTTCTCCGTTGTGCATTGGCATCGGCTGCGGCAGAGAAACTGAAGGGTGATAGGATCTCGGACCGCAATGGGCCTGACTCGTCGAACATTCACTATCGGGTTGCTGCCAGGGCTGGCCGCTGCCCAAGGTATGGGCTTCACCGAACGGCCTGTTTTCTCGGCGGGTGACGACGGCTATCACACGTTTCGAATTCCCGCGCTGCTACCAGTTGGGCGCGGAATGCTGCTGGCGTTCGCCGAGGGCCGCCGATTCGGCCGGGGCGACAGCGGTGCGATCGACTTGGTTCTGAAGCGCTCGACCGACTCCGGCGCGACTTGGTCTGCCCTTCAGGTTGTTTGGAGTGACGGATCCAACACATGCGGGAACCCCTGCCCCGTGGTCGACCGTCGAACCGGCCGGGTCCTGCTGCCAATGACTTGGAATCCCGGAGAGGACGGCGGTCGTGAACTCCATCGTGGGACAGGCACAGGAACGCGCCGGGTGTTCCTGGCGCACTCCGACGACGACGGACGGAGCTGGTCATCGGCACGCGAGATTACCGGCCAGGCGAAGCGGCCCGATTGGTGGTGGTATGCGACTGGCCCCGGCGTCGCCATCCAGATCCGGAACGGCGAGCACGAGGGACGAATCGTTGTGCCGGCGAACCACAGCTCGGAGATGGACGGATACGCTGCGCACGCCATGCTTTCCGATGATGGTGGGGAGAACTGGAGGACGAGTTCGGTCATCGCTCCGGCCTGCAACGAAAGCCAGGTCGTGGAACTGTCCGACGGGCGCTTGATGATGAACAGCCGGAGCCAGTCATTCACGAACGAGGAGCGCACGGGCTACCGTGCGATCGCGTTCAGCGCCGACGGCGGTGAGACCTGGACCCCTCCGCGCCCTGACGCGCATCTCGGTGATCCACAGGTCCAGGCCAGCCTGGTCCGGTATTCCTGGCCCGGAGTAGACGGACCCGGCAGGCTGTTGTTTTCGAACCCCGCTCCGCCGGTCTCGCGGGAACGGGGCCAGCGGATTCGCATGACCGTGCGGTCGAGTCAGGACGATGGTCGCACTTGGCCCGTAGAACGACTGATTCACGAAGGCCCCGCAGCATATTCCAGCTTGGCCCGACTGCACGATGGCTCAGTGGGTTTGCTCTACGAGGCCGGAAGTGAAGGGCCATACGAAGCCATCCAGCTGGCGCGCTTTTCCATTGGGTGGCTTGACGGCGGAACGGACTGAAACCTGCGCCGCCCAAGTGGGGGATCCCGCAGCCCGGAACGACGCGACAGCGGATTCTGATCGCATGCTTCAAGGCCCGACCTTCGTCGCTGCGAGTCTACTCAACAACCTGCAACTCGTCGGCTGGCTTGCCGGCCGGTCTGGCTGCGCAAGCCGAGTCGTTTCGCCAGATCCGCATCGGAGTGGTATGAGGGGGATTCGGGACGCAGTTCTATTGTTACGAGCATCCGAACTGCACGGTCGTGGCCGTGACCGACTTGCGGGCCGCCCGTCGCGACAGGCTCCAAACGACCTATCGGTGTGACACGGTATTCGACTCTGTGGAAGAGATGCTCCGACACCCCGAGGCCTTCGACGCTATCGCAGTCTTCAGCGGCGCGCCAGACCCTTTCCGTCACGTCTCGATGTGCATGGAGCACGGGTTCCACGCCGGCTCCGCCGTGCCTGCGGTGATGACGCTCGAAGAGGCCGATCGATAACGGGATGTCAAAGAGCGGATCGGGTTGCGATACAAGATGGCCGAAACGAGCTACTGCAGGCAGCCCGCGATTTACGCACGCAACTTACACGGCGAGGGCGGTTTCGGGGAAGTGCTCTACTCCGAACTCAAGTACTATCACGACTGCGGCGACCTTGATGCGCTGCTAACCAACAAGTTCTCGCGCTCCTACGAACCCGACGGTTCCCGCTCCTGGCGCTGGGGCTTGCCGCCCATGCACTACCCCACCCACTGCCTCGGTTTCCTGGTGGGTGTGACGGGGGAACGCATCGACCGAGTTTCGTGCCTCGGCCGGGGGGGCAGCACGAGTGGCTCCAGCAAGACCGCTACGAAAATCCGTTCTGGAACCAGTCGGCATTGATGCCGACCGACCGCGGCCACATGGTGCGCTGCAATGTGTTCTGGCTGGTTGGAAGCCACGGAGAAAGGGCCCGCTGGCTCGGTGAGCAAGGCTCCTTGCACATGTCAGTCGGTGGCCTTCACGACGATGCATCGCTGTCGCGTTCGACGGCTCTCGACCGTCGCGAGGGAATCGAGATCCTCGAGATTCCGGATTACTGGAAGATCGACATGCTGCCGCCTCTCATGCGGCACGGGACCGGACACGACGGCAGCCACGTGTTCCTTGCCGCGGAATTTGTCAACGCCCTGATCGACGACCGCGAGCCGATGATGGACGTTTACGAGTCCCTGGCGATGACTGTACCGGGGATAGTCGCGCACGAGCCGTCGCTGAAGAACGGCGAGCAGCTTGCCGTGCCGAACTTCGATCGCTCAGGTTGAATTGCTGCCCACCAAAGCCTGCCGGCGTTCCAGCGGATCGAACGATGTCGATCTGGCGGGTCTGTGTAAAGGCTCTCTCGCGCCGGTCTTCAGTCGATGTACAGGAACTCGTTAGAGCTCATGAGCATGTGCACGAAGCTCTCGACGGACCGCGTGAGCGCCTCGTCGTCCGGGCTGTTTGCGCGGGAAAACAATCCGCGCCCTCTCTCCAGGTGAGCGGCAGCGAGTTCGATCTCTGCCTGCGTCGGCTCGCGCGACAGCACGATCTGGTACCCGGCGCGAGTGATCGGCTCCACGCCGTTCGCACCTTCCTTTTATGTTGGAGAGGTGCCGCAGAGAGAGGTATGGCCGCCGCTGTTCG
>CAYWUV010000163.1:0-11508 GCA_964461235.1 uncultured Bryobacterales bacterium
TGGAACTACACCATCTCTCCCTGCCCAAACTGACAGGTTATTCCTGCGCTCCCCCCAAGGTGGGTGCAGCCCCCAATTCCTCGACCAACTACCGTATCGACCCACAATGATCCCGCCCCTGCGCATCCGGGTCGGTACAGTTGGCTCGCGCCTCGCGACAGCGAAGATCTACGGCCAGGGCTTTGAGGGGACAAGGTCGGCGCTCGGACGAGACACCCCGGCAAACTACTTGCCCCCGTCGCCGGCTTCTTGCAGAACGATTCGAATTCAACTCCTCTTGGGGCCGACCGTCGCTGGTGAAGCTGGGCAGTGACGGTTTGGAGGAACGCCCTAGTCGTCCTTCAAGATTCCGGCGATTGCGGGTAGCACCCGGAAGGTCCCCGAGGTTGGAACGGGGTCCCTAGCTGAGTCGATCTGCAGAGGGTGTCCGGGTTTCCGCGGGAAGTCCTATAGATGGGACGCCCCTTGAGAGGCACCTCGTTGGAACCTGATTCAAGCGGGATCAGTCGCATGTATATAGGAAGGAAGGAGATATGGAATGGAGGACATGCTACCGGTCAAAAAAGATGGCTGTCGAGCAGGCGGTTGAGCTCATTCCCCGCGGCCAGCACCTCTTCGTGGGGTCCGGCGCGGCTGAGCCAAACGGTTTGGTCGAGGAACTCATCAGACAAGCCGACCGGTTCTCCAGTAACACCATCGTCCATCTGCTGACGCTCGGCCCTGCCCCTTACGTGGAGGAGCGCTATCACGACATCTTCCGGCACAACGCGTTCTTCATCGGAGCCAACGTGCGTGACGCCGTACACGCCGGCCGCGCCGACTACACTCCGGTGTTTCTCTCCCAGATTCCGGAGTTGATTCGAAAGCGGCGAATGCCCGTTGACGTTGCACTGATCCAAGTGACTCCGCCCGACGCGTTTGGCTACGTGAACCTTGGCGTCTCGGTCGACATCGTTCTAGCAGCGGTCGAGGCGGCGTCGTTGGTGATTGCGGAAGTCAATCCAAGAATGCCCGTCGTCTACGGCACGGGCTATCTCCCTGCGAGCCGCATCGACGCCTGGGTGGACCGGACTGCTGACCTGCCGGTGCTGCCCCGCGAACCGGTCGACGAAGTGGCACGAGAAATCGGCCATCACGTCGCAGCGCTCATCGACGATGGTTCGACGATTCAGGTTGGAATCGGTCAGATTCCTGACGCAACTCTATCGGCACTGCGCCACAAGAAGGATCTTGGCGTCTGGACCGAGGCGTTCTCTGACGGCTTGGTGGAGTTGATCGGGAACGGCAACGTGACGGGCCGGTACAAGACAGTCGAACCACGCAAGGTGTCCGCGTCGTTCAGCTACGGCAGTGCCGGTACCTACGAATTCATGGACCGCAATCCGACGCTGATGTTCCACCCATCCGACTACATCAACCATCCCGTAAACATCGCCCAGCAGCACAGAATGGTTTCTGTCAACGGAGCGCTGCAGATCGACCTGACCGGACAGGTCTGCGCGGATTCGATCGGCACGAAGTTCCATTCAGGCATCGGAGGGCAGGTCGATTTCATCCGCGGTGCCTCGATGTGTCCCGGCGGAAGACCGATCATTGCCATCCGGTCGACGACGAAAAGCGACGCCCTCAGCAAGATCGTGCCGACACTCGACGAGGGCGCGGGAGTCGTGACCTCGCGCGGCGACGTGCGGTTCGTCGTTACGGAGTACGGAGTTGCGGACCTTCTGGGGAAGTCGATTCGAGAACGAACGATGGCGCTGATCGCGGTGGCGCATCCCGACCATCGCCCCGAGCTGCTGTCGGCGGCGAAGCGGCAACACTACGTATTCGCGGACCAGATCGAGCCTTCCCCGGAGAACTACCCCCACCAATACGAGAAGGATGTGACCTTGGCCACGGGCGAGAAGGTCCACTTCCGTCCAATTCGAGTGACTGACGAACAAAAGATGATCGACCTCTTTTACGCGTTCTCTGACGAGACTGTCTACCGTCGCTGGATGCGTACGATGCCACGGATGACTCATAACTTCCTGCTCCGGTACCTCCACGTCGATCACATCAGTAATGTCGCAATCGTGATTGAGACGACCGTTCCAGGTGTCGAGTCGGAACTGCTGGGCGTCGGCCGGTACCACACAGATCGGGTAACGGGTCTTGCCGAGATCGCCATCGTCATTCGAGACGATCACCAGCGACAAGGCTTGGGCACGGCCTTGTTCGGGCATCTCGTGGACATCGCGCGATCGAATGAGGTCCCCGGCTTTACCGCCCAAG
Organism: uncultured Bryobacterales bacterium; assembly: GCA_964461235.1. Lineage (GTDB taxonomy): Bacteria > Acidobacteriota > Terriglobia > Bryobacterales > UBA6623 > VXMF01. The sequence continues at coordinate 2,275 of CAYWUV010000163.1, forward strand.
TCCTCGCAAGCAACAGCCAGATGATGCATGTCCTCCACAAGTCCGGACTGGACGTGCAGTGCTCGCTCCAGGGGGGGGTATACAAGGTGAAGATCCCGTTGTCTCGTCCTGAGCAGGACGCAATCGTTCCTGAGCGTTCGACGTGACCTCGTACTCGACCGCCTCCTAGCACAGCTACGGCGCGGTCTGTTCCAGAGCGGGCGTGCGCCATCAATCCAGGGCACTTCCGAACGGTCGGCCTCCATGCTTGGGAGTCTGGCGTCGAGCCATCGAGGCAGTCCGGCAAGAACCTGTCAGTTGCGATTCAAGACCAAGGTTTCGGGCGCGGATCTGATCACGAGCTCGGGACCGTGGGCGCTGACCATGATCACGGCCACCAAGACATGAACGTATGCCATCACGAGTGCGGAGGCGAGGCGTATGGGTATGCGAGACCGGTCTTCGCACACAGCCACCGAGCCCTTGTGGGTGCGCTGCGAAGTGCGGAGCCAGCGGCGGCTCGCAAGCTCACTGCAGGCGATCGGGTGTCTCGAGAGACGACGCTATCGGCAAGTCGGGGCCGTGCGATCCACCGACTGGCGGTGCATGCGGTTTGCGGTGGGCGGCGCCGCGACGGACCCCCGGATACGACCGACAGATCAACCGAGAAGGTCGTTGTGCACGAATCCCGCCACGTCTGTCAGGCGGAAGTCGCGGCCGGAGAAATGGTAGGTCAGCTTCTCGTGGTCCATGCCGAGTAGGTGCAGCAGGGTTGCGTGGAAGTCATGGATATGCATGCGGTTTTCCGCAGCGTGGTACCCGATATCGTCCGTGGCTCCGTACTGGAAGCCCTTCTTAACTCCCGCACCGGCCATCCAAATGGTATAGCCGTACGGGTTGTGGTCGCGGCCGTCTCCGCCTTGGCTGACCGGTGTGCGCCCGAACTCGCCCGCCCAGACCACGAGCGTGTCGTCCAGCATCCCGTGGGACTTCAGATCCTTGAGCAGCCCGGCAATCGGCTTGTCTACCTCCGCCGCGTTCTTGTTGTGCCTGTTGAACAGGTCGGCGTGCTGGTCCCACTTGTAGGAGTGGGTGCATTGCACGAACCGCACGTTGCGCTCGCTCAGGCGCCGGGCGAGCAGGCACTGCCAGCCGAAGTCCGCCGTGACCGGATCGTCCAGGCCGTACAGCTTTTTCGTGGCTTTGGATTCCTTTTCGACCTCGAACGCCTCGGGTGCCTGGACCTGCATGCGGAAGGCCAGCTCGAACGACTGGATCCGGGCCTCAAGGCGTGGATCGTCCTGGCGCATCTCCGCGTGGCGGCGGTTGACGTTCCTCAGCATGTCGAGTTCATAGCGCTGCCGCTCCGGGGACATGCCCTTGTTGACGAGATACTCGATCGGCTCACCCTGCACGTCCGACACGTTGAGGCCGGCGTGCCCGATGGGCGTTCCCTGGAACGACCCCGGCAGGAACGCCGATGACCAGTTCTTGGCGCCGCCGTGCGAGAGAGCCGGCTTGATTGTGATGTATCCAGGCAGGTTCCGGTTCTCCGTTCCGAGTCCGTAAACTACCCATGACCCCAAGCTCGGGCGGGTGAACGTGCTGGATCCGGTGAAGGTCTGCAGGAGGGCTGCTCCGTGATCGACGCCCTCTCCGACCATCGAGTGGACGAAGCACATGTCGTCCACGCATTCGCGGACGTGCGGAAACAGGTCGCTGACCTGGATGCCGCTCTGCCCGCCCGGCTTGAAGTCCCACAAGGGCTTCATGAGCGGGCCGGGCTCTTCGTCGTCGAAGGCCAGAGGTCGCTCGATGGGCAGCGGCTTGCCGTGGTTCCTGGCCAGGTAGGGCTTGTACTCGAACGTGTCGATCGAAGAGGGGCCGCCGTGCATGAACAGGAAGATGACGCGCTGGGCACGGGGCTTGAAGTGGGGCTTGCGGACCGCCAGCGGATTGGCCGGATCGAACCGAACGTTCGCCGCGCCGGCCCGGTTCTGTTCGAAGAGTCCCGCAAGCCCGAGTATGCCGAAGCCGCAGGCCGCGTCCCGGAGCATGCCTCGCCGGGACACTGGTTGCACCGCGTTCATGTGCTCGATCATCTTCTGGTACGTCATCGTTCGTCCCTGGAATGCTCGATGGATCTTGGCGTGTCCGCCGGCTCAGTCCACGTACATGAAATCATTGGAGGCGAGCAGGATGCGGCAGTAGCTCTGCCACGCTTCCTGCGGCGTGGCTCCATCGAACCGGGCGGCGTAGCCGCTCACGTACGAAAGCGCCCCGTCGATTTCGGCGGGGTCCGGCTCCCGCGTCAGGATTCGCAGGTAGGCTTGCCGCACCCGTTCCGAATCCGTGCGGTTGCTTGACCCGAGCAACTGGTCGGCCAGGTTGCCCGACCGTTCCAGTACGAAATCACTGTTCATCATGAACAGCGCTTGGGGTGCCACGTTGGTGACGGGACGTTTGCCGAGGGAGGTCACCGCATCGCCGAAATCGAACAGGTTGAGCAAGGTGGGCAAGTTGGCCCGGCGCAGGGGAAGGTAGACCATCCGGCGGGTCGATGTGGTCGGGTCGATGCTGAGCCGGTCGTTCGAGTTCTCCCTGTCCGTCCCGAATCCGGACTGCATCGTGCCGCCCATCGCCATGTCAATCGAGCGGTCGATGGCGAGCATTCCGTCCCGCAGCTCCTCGACATCCAGGCGCCTCCGATTGAAGTGCGACAACCACTGGTTGGAGGGATCCCGGGTAGCCGCTTCCGCGCTGGCGAGGCTGCTCATCCGGTAGGCGTTCGAGAGCATGATGCGCCGGTGCATCTCCTTGACCGACCAGCCGTCCTCCATGAATCGCGTCGCCAGCCAGTCCAGCAACTCAGGATGTGTCGGCGGCGTGCCCAGCTTGCCGAAATTGCTCGGTGTTCGTACGATCCCCTCGCCGAAGTGCTTCTGCCAGATGCGGTTGACCATCACGCGGGCCGTGAGCGGGTTGTCGGGTAACGCGATCCAGTTCGCCAGCTCCAGCCTGCCACTCCCGCTTGGAGCGGGGTCCTGGTCAAAGCCCGCGATGATCGCGGGGAACACCTTGGGTGCGAGCTCGCCCTCGGCGTTGTAGTCGCCCCGGACGAACACATGCTGCTCAACGACCGGGCCTTCCGCGACCGCGTTCGCCATCGGAGGCTCTTCCATTGCGCTCGCCTTGAGCTTCTTGACCTCGACCTTGAGCCTGGCGACGGTTCTTACAGTCTCCGGCTTCAGGATGCGCTCGCGTTCCTCGGCGTCAAAACGTAGCGGTGCGCCCTTGGCGTAATAGACATCGTGGAAGAACCGGTCGCGCCCCGGTACGAACCTCGGTTTTGGAGGCGGAGGCATCGAACCGTTGCGGATGAGCTCGATCGCGCTCTTGCGCCAGCGGCGGATCGTGTGGTGCCACTCCTTGAGAGTCGCTTCGAACCGCTCCTGGTAGATAGCCGCCGACTCTTCCCGCCGCGGCGCCATGGCGTCTCTCCATTCGGCGAGCTGCCCGCGGGGCTCTTGGGTGGGCTTCAGGTAGCCGATCCACTTCTCCAGCAGGGGTTGGTCCAGGTTCCTCTCGCTGGCAATCTCACCGGCGTCGGCCCCGTCCTCATAGACCTCGCGCGCCCCGAGCATGTATTCGGCAGTGCGGTGAGCGATGGAGTCGATGTACTCCTCGATCTCGACGTCCGCCAGGTTGTCAAGCTCGATCTGCTTGTTCTTGATGACGAGTTGCTCCGCCTCGTAGCGGTCGTACTCTGTCTCGGGCACAAGCGGCCTGTAGAGCAGCGTTGACACATGCTTGCCCGGATCCCGGAAGCTCCGCGTGGACGCGAAGATCCCGGCGAGCGAGTAGTAGTCTCTTGTGAGGATGGGGTCGAACTTGTGATCGTGGCAACGCGCGCAGGATACGGTCAGGCCCAGCATCGCCTTGGAGACGACTTCGATCTGCTCGTCGTAGACGTCGTACAGCATCCGCTTCTTGTCCTGCTGCGCGACGGCCTTGGGCCCGAGCGCGAGGAAGCCGGTAGCGATGATTCCGCGACGGTTGACACCGTCGGGAGCCGACGTCGGCAGCAGGTCTCCCGCGATCTGCTCGCGTACGAACTGATCGTAGGGAAGGTCGTCGTTGAAAGATTCGACCACGTAATCGCGGTACTTCCAGGCGTATGGGTATCGGTGGTCTTCGTCGTTGCCGGTCGAATCCGCGTATCGGGCCACGTCGAGCCAGTGGCGGCCCCAGCGCTCGCCGTAGGCTGGCGAGGAAAGCAGGCGCTCCACGACCCGGCCGTAAGCCTTGGGAGACTCGTCGGCGAGAAAGGCCTCGGCTTCTCGCGGGGTCGGTGGGAGCCCAGTCAGGTCGAAGGTCGCGCGACGCAGCCAAGTGAGCTTGTCGGCGGGAGGGGCGGGCTCGAGCCCGTGCTCCTCCAGCTTCGCGAGCACGAATCGGTCGACGGAACTCAGGATCCAGCCGACATTTCGCACCCCGGGCAGGGCGGGGTCCGCGACAGGCTGGAATGCCCAGTAGCTCTTTTGCTCCTCCGTGAAAGAGCCTGCCTGCCCTTGCGGAATCATCGCCTCTCGACGCTCGGCTCCCGGCCACGGAGCCCCCTGCTGGATCCAAGTGCGGAGAATATCGAACTCCTCCGGGGGGAGCTTTCCGCCCGGGGGCATCTTGACCCGGTGCTCGTATCCCACAATGGCGAGCAGCCGGCTGGATTCGGGATCCTCGGCGGAGACCAGGGCTGCCTCGTCGCGGGCCTTGACGAATCCCTCGACACCCGAGAGGTCGATGTTCCCGCTCTTGAGCTGAGCGTTGTGGCAGGCCTGGCACTTGGCCGCAAGCAGCGGCCGCACATGCTTCTCGAAATAGTCGAGTGCCCCCGGTTCTGCAGCCCGCAGGGAACCGGTCGTCGAGGCGGCTAGGATTACTGCCACAGCGGCCAGCTTCCCGTTTCCTAGCAAGCCCATAGACGCTGGTAGACCCTCGTTCTCACTATACCGGAGGGGTGCGTACGCCCCGCTCTGGGCCTAGCGATCGGTCACAGTTAACTATCGGCTCGGCGGGAGTTGCCGGCCTGGCGATCGCGCTGGCAGCAGTGCCAAGGGGAACTGACCGACCGAGTGAAGGAGCACGCCTCTGTCGAGTCACCTGCCGAGGAGCGGTCTCATTGGCCGACACTCCGGTCGGTTCCCGCTCCGGTCCAGGCTGAGCTCTCGCAACCCGCCGGAGCAAGGTCCCCCGATGTGTACTGGAGCCTGTCCGGACGGTAGTCTCGTCGTGGAACGGGAAGGCCGGACGCCCCATGCCCTACAGGCAGCCTATGAATCGGCGATGCGCATTTCCCGCTGGTGTGGCGGAGGAACGCCCCGACCACAGTGCTCGGCCCGAGAATGGCAGAGCAGCTTCGAACGCGTAACTACTCATGCCTCTGTTGGTGTCGAGGCGTGAGTAGTTACTCGACCGCCCTCAGCAAGAAGTCGCTAGACCTCCCCGGCCCCAAGCCGATGTCCCGGCTAGGCGGGCTGCCCTGCGCAGGTTTCGCGCGTGGCTGTCAGAATCTCAGGCCAACCCACGCTCCCCCAGTCAACCAGCCGTTGGCGGCCGCAACGAAGTTGGCGTAGGGTCGAATAAAAAGCCTGCCGAACTCCATCGTGACCCCGCCGCGCAGCTGCATTTCCGTTTCCCTGTTCTGTATCACGATGTCGCCCTCGATCAACCGCTCGACTTCGTGCCTCTCGGCGGAGACAATCAGTGAAGGAATGATGGCAAGGCGGGAATTCGGTACGGTGATCCGACGGCCCAACGCCAGCCCGCCCCCGAAGAACGGTTCGGCGCGGTAGGGAAGGGAGCGGAAGTCTCTCGACGAGACGCCTTCGGAGCCGAGAGCCAGTACCGGGCACAGCGAGAGCGAAGACGTGAAGGCTTCGTAGGCAACCGTTGCCCGCAGGTTCTGGAAGGAGAACTCTTGGTCGAACTCGTCGGCACCCGAGAATTTCAGATAGCTGGCTACCGCGGCCACGCGACCGATTCTGACGCCGCCAGTCCCGCCAAATCCCGTCGTAGTTCTGGACCACTCTCGCCTGCTGGCTCCCGAAGCACCCACGTACCCATCGCCGCTGAAGCCAAGACAGGCCTGAGCTTCGAGTGGGGGTGCGGTTACCAACCCCAACGCGGCCCACGTCAGCAGCAGACGCACTAACTGGACCGCAACGGGCGGGCGATGCGTCGCCAAGGCGGTCATCCTAGCGCTCCGCGAGTCGGTCATCCCATTGGGCACTCCGAGAGGCCCCACATAGAAAGTCTGTCATTGAATATACAGAACGATCCAGATACCCCCCCGTCACATCCTCCCGGCCCCAAGCGCTCACCAGTTCCTCGAGAGAAGGCCATTGACCGCCCCCAGAAAACCGTGGATGCACGGGTCGGACAACCTCGGGGGGCGTTCGGGAGGGGACGCCGTTGCCGAGGATTCGTCGAATCAGGCCAAGTGCCATTGAACGCTCTTGTTCTGTCGGGAGTTGGACCCGAACGGACCGTTTCCTTTGGGCTGAGACGTTGCATGTGCGTTACTGGCTTCGATATGTCGGGGCTCCAAGGATTCTGACACTGGCCCTGGTCGATGCGGCCGGGTGATTCCCAGGCCGGATGAGCATCTGCTTTCTTGGGCCTCCCGGAGGTCGAAATGCCCCCGAAATCAGTCGTTTGACCGAAAATTCGAGGTTCGGGGCATCAGGGAATGAAAGGATTGTTGCTAGACTCCCAGTGTCGAGTTAGACACCGGGCGAGCACTTCGGACAGCGATTCGCCGCTGCCGAGCAGAGTCGAAGTGGACGTATGTTGGAGCGTGGCCTGATCCTTTGCGGAGTTTGCCTTGCCGCCAATGCCGTCACGGCGCAGGCTCCTGAACCGCCACCTGTCGAGGAAGGCGACTTCGTCATCACCACCGAATCTAACTTGGTGGTCGTGCCGCTCCATGTCTACGACCGGAAGAAGTCAATCAACGGGTTGGGCAGGGAGTCCTTCGAGCTCCGCGAGGACGGGGTTCTTCAGGACATCGCGTTTGTCGAGGGGCCTGTGAACGAGGGGGCAGATGCCTCGTCGCGCACTGTGCCGACTGAGGTCATGTTCCTGGTTGATTTCAGTTACAGCGTTATGAAACCGGGCCTACTGGACCTCACGACAATCCGCAGCACCATGCTGGAAGGGTTGCGAAACGACGTTAGGATCTCCGTATACGGTTTCGCCAACACGCTCAAGAAATTCACTGGACCTACGCGGGACCTCAACAAGCTCCAGTGGGCGCTGGACCAAGCGTACGAATCAGAGGCTGGCGGTAGCCGGGTGTACGAGGCGATCATCCAGACCGCTCGCGACGCTTCGCAGCAGGGCGGCAACGTCTCGAGGATGATGGTGGTGTTCTCCGACGGCCTGAGCACGACCAAGCTCAGCCCTGACGTAGTCGTCCATGCGGCTCGGGCATTCGGAATACCAATCTATCCGGTGGTTCTTGGTCACGACCGAGTCATGCGGAGAGCGCAGCGACGAACTCCGGCACTCGGTCCGTCCAGGCGTCCGGCGGGACCCCGAGGAGGGGGTTCCGGCTCACGAGAAAGGGAAAGCCGCATGCGGGTGTTTGCGGACATCGGACGGCGGACCGGCGGGCGGAGCTATGACTTGGACGTCATCAACAGCAAGGTCATTCGCAGGATCCTCGGATCCCTCTCCGAACTGGCAGAGACCGAGTACGTGGTCGGATACTATCCCCGAGAGGTGGACGACGAGCTCACGGCCCACGAGGTCCGGGTCAACTTGGTAAGCGAGGAGATTGGAAGGCTCTACGGGGGCCATCGACTCGTGGTGCACTGAACCGTCCCGGTCGGCACGAAACCCGCGAATCCGTCGACTAGCGAAGCCGCCGAATGCACGGTCTTAGCCGCGGGCCCGACAAGCCCTATCACGAAGTGCCGACTGGCGGCGATCGCTTGAGCCCGGCCAATCCGATGGGGGTCGCGCCTAGTCGCCCACCGCTTCGGCGGGCCGGAACAGCCCCCCGATCCTGCGATCAGGCCCTCCGGCCGCAGGTGCGTGATCCACGTCGCGAACGCGCTCGCCAGCCCGGCACGGGCCGCGTACACCCCACCCACACCCGCAATGGCTCGGCCGCCACTCGCAGCGACTCCGGGTCCTCGCACCGCCGCAGGCTCATCAGCAGCAGAACCGAATTGCCCTCCCCGCCCGGATCCGGGTACCGCCGCAACTCCAGCACCGGGCACTCCGGCGGCGGCATTCGCGGCCCTTCCTCCGTCGCCGGCCACGGGGCCAGCCCGCGCTGTACACCGTCAGGTTCCGGATCGGCGGGACCCGTCCCGCCGCGTAGTCCGGGGGCGGGTCGCGGCTCAGCGCCAGCGCCAGCGTGCCGACCGCGTGCTGCATGCGGTACGGCATCGCGGGGTCCGGCTGGGACTGGCACTCCACCACCAGGTACGCCCTCCGGCCGTCGCGCAGCCGCAGGCACCACACGGCGTCGGCCAGGCGCTGGGACAGGTCCGGTCCGACGAGGTTGGCGGAAGCTGGCTCGACCCGCTCGACGCGGTCCGGGTCGAGGCCCGGGAGGGGATAGGCGCCCAGCAGGTGGCGGATGAACGTGGGGTGCAGCACGAAGCGCTTGAAGGGGGCATCGCACGGGACGCGCATCTCGATGACGTGCATGGTGTTGCGGGGCCAGCTGGGGGCACGGGAGGGGTCGCAGCCTGCGATTGTACGGCACGCAGCGCTTGCCGGCCGACTCATTGAGATTGGTCTTACAGGTGCAGCAGGGCGGTTAGGTCAGGTCGGTCCCCGTCGGTGTGGCCGCGGTAGACCCATGCGTCGGCGCGACAGCGGCCTGCCTGGAGGCACGGAGCCCGCCGGGACCTCTCGGCAGCATCGTCAGCCCCGGTACCGGTTCCCGGTCCTGTGCCCGGGCCACCGGAATCCGGTTGGACTCATGCCTGCCCTGACCATCGAGCAGACGGACAGCCGGCACGCGGTCGCCACGTCGTTCGGATCGGGAATCGTGCATTGGCCCAAGGGGCGCGAGCAAGGGCGTTCACTGCCGCTTAAGATCGAGCCTGGCCTCCATTGCGGCGAGTCGTGCCTCGGCTTCCCTTCTCGCCTCGGCCTCCCGGGCAGCCCTGTCCTCGGCCTGACGGCGAGCCTCGGCCTCCTCTGCGTGCCACCGATAGTCCGTCCCGCTCCGCAGGT
>CAYWUV010000164.1:0-11457 GCA_964461235.1 uncultured Bryobacterales bacterium
TCGTGACGGGAATGGCGAACACCGGCCGGGACGGCAACGACCACCGCGTCTTCCGGCTTGGGCTTCGGATTGGATTTTGATTCTTGGCCTTGGACGGACAGCCTCGAACCTGGCCGTCCAAGGCCCCCCAGGCATAGCTGGAGACTACGGAGGCTGATTCACCCGCTTCCGCACTACGCAGAGGACCGGCGGGGCGCGGAGGACTCCCGCTCCCGGTCCGCGCAAGCGGGAGCGTCCCGGTCGCGACCTTCGACCGACCCGCGTTCCATCTCGTTGGCCTATCCTGTTGGCAATGCCCCTCAGACGGTTTCCGGTCATTTTGCTCGTAGGGTCCGCCCTTCTGGGGGGGGCCATTGCCAGCGGGGAAATCCACACGTTTCGGGTCCGGTTCGGGCTGACGGATGTCCGACCGACTTCCTGGGACGGCAAAGCGAGCGTCTTGGGAGGTCAGATCGCCAGCGTTCGGAGCTGGAGGCCCCGCGCAGCTGATCGAATCGAGGGATCATCGTGGAAGCTTGCGTCCGCGCCGGGCGTGAAGTTCCGCTACCGAAACTGGGAGCCCGAACCTCCCTATCCCGTTCCCGACTATCTCAACGTTCCGGGCATCATCGTTTCGATCGACGCCGAGAGCGACGCGCGCGTCGACATTGAAACGGCGGGAGGCAACCTGTCGTTTCGCCTCTCACAGCAGCCTGCAGGCGCACTTCGCAGCTACCTGCAAGGGGCCGTCGTTGTGGAGCGGGCGGCGAACCATTCTTCTGTTTCCGACGAGTCCTTCCATAACGGATTCGCCGATACCGTTGCCGGCGGTAATGGTTCGTTTTGGGTGGCATGGATCGGATACCGCGACTGGGCCAACCATGTGTTCGCACGGCGTCATGACGGCACCGGCTGGGGAGAGATCCACGAGGTCACCACCGGCCCTTCCGACGCCTACTATGTTCGGCTGGCTCGTGACGGCAGCGGGGGAGTCCTCGCAGTCTGGTCAGACCAGCGGGACGGCAATTTCGATCTGTTCGCCAGACGCTTCGACGGCGAGAGTTGGTCCTCCGTGGAGCGATTGACCACCGCACCGCAGCCGGACCTTCACCATGCCTTGGAAACAGACGCTACCGGTACGACTTGGTTGGTCTGGCAGGGCTTTCGCGATGGCAGGTCCGACATCTTGGCCCGCACCTGGGACGGCGAAGGGTGGTCGCCCGAGAGTCGTGTCTCTCTTTCACCCTCCGACGAGTGGCACCCTGCGATAGCCGCGGACTCCAAGGGGGTTGTCTACGTAGCCTGGGAAACGTACGAGAACAACGATTTCGACATCCGGATGCGGCGATTTGTCGGAGGCACCTGGTTCGATGTTGAGCCCGTCGCCGACACGCTCCGTTACGAGGCCTATCCGTCCCTGGCCTGTGACTCGGAGGACCGGCTCTGGGCTGCCTGGAACGAGAGCGGGCTGCAATGGGGCAAGGACACGGGCTTCCTCCTCAACCGGCCCGCCACCCAGCTGTACCAGTCCCGGTGGATCGCCACCTCGGTGTACCAGGCAGGGGAGTGGAAGGAAACGAGGCGCAGCTTCGAGGACTCTCTGCCCGAAGAGTTACGGGGATTCAACGATTTCCCCCGGCTCCGGGCGGATGCGGACGGTAGGGTCTGGGCCCTGTTTCGGCATCGCCTCCTTCGCCAACGCGAAGTGCCCCATACCGCTGCTGCTCATCGTGCCTCGTGGGAGACATATGCCACGGCGTTCGATGGTCGTCGCTGGAGCCGGCCGCTGCCGTTGCCCGCAACGGCGGGTCGCTCGGACGCAGGGTACGGTTTTTCGGCAGGGCCCGACGGCGCCCTCTATGCCTCATGGGCTACCGACAACCGCATTTATGACGACTACTTCTATCAGCAAGGGGAGATCTTCGCTTCCCGGCTGCCGAAGCTGGGCGGACCGGTCTATCCTGTGCAACTGAGGACAAAGGTCCGGGACGACCTGAGAATCTTCGAAAAGCACCCGAACGAAGTCGAGGACGTGGAGCGGATCCGGAGCTACGAGATCCGGTCCGAGGGCAAGGTGTACAGGATCTATCGAGGAGACACACACCGACACACCGAATACTCGGGTGACGGGAACAATGACGGCGCCCAGAATGACACCTACCGGTACGCACTGAATGTCGCGGGACTCGACTACTTGGGCATGAGCGAGCACCACAACAGCGGTGGCCCGAACATCGAGTACATCAATTGGCTCCTTCAGCAGCGAGTGGACGTGTTTCACGTGCCTGGCCGTTTTGTTCCGCTGTTCGGCTATGAGAGAGGCGTCAGCTATCCCAACGGCCATCGCAATATCTTCTTTGCGAAACGGGGCAACCCGACCTACCCCGACCAGCCCGGCGAACGCGAGACATCATCGGCGTCCGTGGGGCTGTTCGATTACGTCAAGCGCTATGACGGGATTTCGATTCCGCATACCCCAGCGACCGGGATGGGCACGGACTGGCGCGACAACGATCCCGAGGTCGAGCCACTGGTAGAGATCTATCAGGGAGACCGCGTGTCCGCTGAGTATGAGGGAGCCCCGAAATCAGCCACTGCCGAGGACGTGACCAATCAGGCGGGCGGGTACCGGCCAAAGGGATACGTCTGGAACGCTTGGGCCAAGGGGTACAAGATCGGTGTCCAAGCGAGCTCGGACCACCTTTCGACGCATATCTCGTACTCGTGCACGATCGCCGAAGAATTCACACGCGAGGGGTTGCTGGATGCGATGCGAAAGCGCCACAACTACGCCGCGACCGACAACATCGTGCTCGACTATCGCGTGGGTGCGGGCGGTAGGGAGTACTTGCAAGGAGACGTTGTTCCCGGGACCCCATCGGAGGTAGAGTTGCGGGTGAAGATCCTCGGTACCACCCCAATCACGCAGGTTGACGTCATTCGTGGACAGGACTTCATCTACACGCTTCAGAACCAGACTGACGACGTGGAGTTTCGCTTTGTCGACCAAGAGCCGAAGTCCGGCGAGCAGCACTATTACGTCCGCGTTCAACAGGCGGATGGGCAGATGGCTTGGTCCAGCCCGATATGGGTGACGACGCCGTAAGGTTTCGACGGCTTGCAGGACCAGGCCGAGCACTTTCGTACGCAACAGTCGCGGTTGCCTGGCCCGGTTCTGTTTCGTGCGCCATCCGAGATCTGATCCCGCTCGACCGAACGGACGATGCTCCTGCGGGCCCCCCGGCGACCCAGGAGGGCCCCTCGCAGCACGATGCTCCGAACACGAGACCTGTCCTGCGACACGGACCCGCCGAGAGGTCCGTGCTGTCGGGGAGAACGAAGCGCGGGGAGCGGGGTGGATGTCGCAGTCACCCCAGCGCGTACTCGACTGCCTGGACTATCGCTGACCTTGAGATGCCGTAATGCTCATACAGTTCTTCGCGGCTGCCAGTTTGCCCAAACTCATCCACTCCCAAGCACACGGTCTTCGTGCCGAACGCGGATCCCAGGAAGCTGAGCGTGTGCGAATGGCCATCAATGACGCTAACGATCGGACACTCCCTTTCGGGCTCGGGAATGAGGCCTTCGAGAACGGACTTTGTGTGGACACTCGGGTTCTCGACGCGCAGCCGATCGGCATGTCGCCAGCCGCGGTAGAGCAGTCCCGGGCTGGTCATGTTCACGACATTGGCGAAGATTCCACGCTGGCGAAGCTCCCTGCTGGCATCCACGGCCACAGGCACCATCACGCCGCACGCGAAAATTGCAGCTACATTCTCACCCGGCTCGTAGTCGGCATGGCTGGATTGGTCTATGAGCCGGTAGGCGCCGCGCAGCACTTCCCGACGTAGTGCCGCTTGGTCTCGGGGTCCCGCTCGGGAAGGGAAGAGGGACTGGTCGATCGGCACCGTCGACAACCGCAGATAGAGAGAGTGTCCGTGCGCTCGGTCCAGGAGGTTTCGGAAGCCCGCCAGCAGGATCCACTCCAGTTCTTGTCCGAAGCAGGGCTCGTAGTAGACCAGGTGAGGAAGCTCCGCGCCGATCGAGGGAGTGATCAAGGACTGATGGGCTCCCCCCTCGCGGCTGAGGCTGATCCCAGACGGCGAACCCACGAATATGAACTTCGATTCACAGTAAAGCCCGTATTTGAGAGCATCCAGTCCCCGCGAGATGAATGTGTCGTAGATCGTGCCAATCGGGAGAAGAGGCTGGCCGAAATGTTCGCCGGATAGTCCCAGCGCCGTTAGTAGAAGAAAGAAGTCGTTCTCGGAGATCCCCAACTCGATGTGTTGGCCCTGCGGCGACTCGTCCCAATTCAGGATCTGCGGGACACCCGCCTGCTTGAAATAGTTGGTCCGAGCTTGGGAGCTGTACACGCCCATCTTGTTGATCCACCCGCCCAAGTTGGTGGAGATCGCTACATCTGGGGACGTGGTGACGATCCGACCCGCGACCTCGGGGTGCTTGGCAAGAGCAGTGAGAAGGGACCCCAGCACCTGTTGGCTGGAGCGCGCCCCCGTGTACTTCAAGTCGAGCGATTCGGGAATCGCTGCCGGCCTGAGCGTCCGCCCCACGGCCTGCCTGCTCTTGCCGGCGAGTTGGATTCGACAAGCGTCAATATACTCCGCCTCCTCGCTTCCCGGCGCGAAGCCTGCGAACGGCTCGTCCCTCGGCACGCCGAGACGGGCCCGCAGGGCATCCATCTGTCTTGGAGTCAGGAGCATCGAATGGTTGAGCGGGTCGCCCGCAATCGGCAGGCCCCAACCCTTGATCGTGTAGGCGATGATGACGACTGGCTTGTCACGTATCCGGTCTGCCCGTTCGTAGGCGTCCAGGATCAATTCGAGATCATGGCCGCCCAGATCCCCCAGGAGTTGCCGGACTTCCGGCCCGGTGCAGTCTCGTAGCAGACCCATCAATTCGTTGTCGACCGAACCGTTCGCCTGGGCCAGCTTGCGACGTACGGTATCCCCATCCGCCATCCGCAATAGGCTCTGGTACTCGCCGTTCGTCATCCCATCGATGCGTTCCCGCAGGAGCGCTCCGCATGGACGTTCGAAGTAGGCCCGCAGACGACGACCGTACTTGACCTCGATTACCTCCCAGCCATGGACTCGAAAGATCTCCTCGATCTTCTGAACCTTGCCGCTAGGCACCACTCGGTCCAAGCTCTGGCGATTCAGGTCGACGATCCAAATCACCTGGTTCAGGCCCCGGAGGTTCTCCTCCCCCAAGGCTTCCCAGACATTTCCCTCGTCAAGTTCCGCGTCGCCGATCAATGCAAAGAACCGATGCGGTCCCACGGTCCCGAAGTGGTCCTGGACGTATCGGGCAGTCAGAGCAGCGAAGTTCGGCGCCACCGCGCCGAGGCCGACCGATCCCGTAGAGAAATCCACAGGATCCACATCCTTGGTGCGACTGGGATACGCCTGAAGGCCCCGATATGCGCGGAGCTCGGTGAGTCTCTCGGCGGGAAGATTGCCCAGCAAGAACTGAATCGCGTGGAACACAGGCGACGCATGTGGCTTGACCGCCACGAAATCTCCGCTTCGCAGTTGATCGAAGTACAGCGCCGTCATCAGGCTGACCATCGAGGCGGAACTCGCTTGGTGCCCTCCTACCTTGATGCCGTCGGGGTTTTCGCGAACGTTGTTGGCGTAATGGACGATTTGAGTGCTGAGCCAAAGAACCCGGTCCTGGATGGATTCAAGGATCCGCGGATCCCTGCACTCGGAAGCCCCTGGGACTCCGCGACGATCTTGCGCCCTTGCGGTCACCGGACTCACCGCTTGGACCTTCGAGGACTGCACATCGGCACCAATCTGGAATCCGGCCCGTTTGAAGCGGGCGGCCTGATTCCAGCGGAGCTGTCAAGAGTCAAGGCTGCCGGCTACCTCTGGCCGTGGTGAGCTAAAACTCCAAGCGAAGCGAGAATTGGATTTGCCTCCCCGTAGAGCCCACGAGGATTCCGCCAATGCGGCCGAAGTCCCCGCGCCCGTGGACTGTTCCGGGATTCCCGAAGTTGGGGCGGTTGATGATATTGAACAGATCTGTGCGGAATTGCATCCGTACGCGTTCGCTGAAATCGAACCACTTGTGAGCGGAGATGTCTAGGCCGAGGAAGCCGGGTCCGCAGCACAGCGTTCGGGGCGAGTTCCCGAAGACCCCGACGCCGGGACTCTCGAACGCTGAGGTGTCGAAGAATTCGCTGATGAACTCAGAGCGAGACCGGCCTCCCGGCAGTCCGGGCTCGCCGACTAGGTTCGGGCGTTGCGAGTGCGAAAACGTGTTGCTGCGATTGGTTCGCTCGACGACGCCATAGGGAATGCCAGACCGCAACTCGGTAATCGTTCCGACGCCCCACCCGCCGATGATCTGATTGAGCGCGGCGTTGCCGATGTCGATCGCCTTCCCCCTCCCGACCGGGAGATCGTACACGATGCTGGTGATGAAGCGGTGCGGCGTGTGATTGCCGGAATACGCCTTGTCCAGATGGCGCAGCTCGATGTGCTGGTACCCGTTCCCGGCCCCGCCAGCGAGTTCTGTCGCGGCCTCGACGTCATCCTTAAACACCGACCAGGTGTAATTCATCAAGTAGCTGAGCCCTCCGGAGTACCGCTTCTCAAGCTTCGCGTTCACTGCGTGATAGCTTGAGTTGCCGAAATCCGGGTACACGAGATTGACGTTGTTGAACTGTGGATACGGCCGGAGCGACTGGTCCTGTCGCTCCGGTCCACGACCGCCCGCCAAGGGAATCATGTTGATGTTCAAGATGTTGGAGCTCAATTGATGGCCCACGTTCCCGAGGTATGCGATTTCGAAGACGCTGTTCCCCGGAAGCTGCTTCTGGACCGTCAGGTTCCACTGGTGCGAATACCCGTTACTGTGGTTGTCTTGCAGGAATTCCGGCGAGAAGCGCGGTCGGGACCCTAGCGGCACGGCACCGAACGAGTGGTCCAATGCCTCCCCTGGCGGGGGAGGCGGGAGACCGTCTTGGAAGCGAAATGCGGGTGTGAAGCCACCATCGGGCGAGGAGAACGACGCAAGCTTGCTGAATCCCGCGGTGAATCGGGTTGCCACTTGGCTGATGTAGATCGGGTAGTAGACGACCCCGTAACCTCCCCTGACCACGAGGTCGTCGCGAGGACGATACGCAAAGCCGAAGCGGGGTCCGAGATTGTTGAGATCGAAGTCATGGGAGTACTTGTCATAGCCGTCGCGCCCGGCAAATGTCACGATGCCAAGCGTGCCGGAGACCGGATTGATGGGATTGATATCGAATCCGCTCTGCTGGTTGTCCTGTTCCCAACGGGGCGAATCCATCGACCAGCGAAGACCGAGATTGAGGGTCAGATTAGGCGTGACCTTCCAGTCGTCTTGGACGAATGCGGCGATGTAGTCGGTTCGCGGATGGATTGGGTCGTTGTCCAACAGCGTTGCACCCGTTGTCCAGCCCAGCAGCAGGGAGGCCAACCCGTCACCTGTCGCCCGGTCGTTGAAGTTGAAGAACCCGCCGGCCCTCTGGTTATGCTCGTCCCGGAACTTCGAGTAACGGAAGTTGAAGCCCATCTTGATCTGGTGGCTGTCCTTGATCCAAGTCAGGTTGTTGATCGCTTGGATCGTCTTGACCACCGGGACGACCCGCTCGTGGTTTCCCGCGCCGAGGCGTGTGAGCCCGGCTGGGAAGACGCTCGCGAGAAACGACGGGTCGACTCCTTGGACGCCCAGCTCCCCGTTCTTGCCTGACTCCCAGCCGAATGACCGATTGATGTGCTGCCGGTTGCCCCAGTTGTATCGGAAGTCGTTGATGACTGCGGGCGAGAAGTTGTGGACCCAGGCGATGGTGATTTGGTCGTGGTCGTTGTTGATGTTGGCGGCATTGGGATCCGCCACTTCGATGGGGAATCTCGGCAGGTTCACCGCGACATTGGGGGAGGCGGTGTAGCGCCCGAAGATCCGATCACTCGGCCCGAAGTAGTGGTCCACTCGTGAGGTGTAGACGTTCTGGTCCAAGGGGTTGGAGACGTTGAAGAGATAGTTGTCCCGAGGGCGGCGGGTAATGTCGTTACCCGGGCGGTTCGGCTTTGGGTAGAATCCGGCAAACTGACGGCCAAGAGGATCCATGCGCGCTTGCGGGATCATGTGGTTCGGAAAGGGCTCTCCAGTCAGTGGGTCCAGAACAGTCGTGTCGAGGCGGTTCGAGAAATCCCCCTGCACCTCGGGGGGATGGGGGATATCGTCGCTTGAGAACGTCTGCCCTGTCCTCCGCCGGGCTCCCTCCCAGTTAAAGAAGAAGAAGGTCTTGTCCTTCTGTACCGGTCCGCCAATCGAGACGCCAAAGATGTTGTATCGCAGAGGAGCCTTGCCTGCAGCGAAGAAGGTGCGTGCGTCAAGCGCGTCATTGCGCAGGAACTCGTAGGCGGCACCGTGGTACTCGTTCGTTCCCGAGCGGGTCGTCATCAGGATGAAGCCGCCCCCGGTCCTACCGTATTCGGCGGAAAGGTTGTTGATCTCGACTTTGAACTCCTGCAGCGACTCGGAGGTCGGATTCAGTCCGAGCTGCGCGATCCCGATTGTCGAGTTCTGGACGGAGGTGCCGTCGAGTTGCCACATTTGGTTTCGCGAACGCCCTCCGGCCATCGAGAAGAATGGCAGCTGCTCCCCGCCGGCCCCTTCGTTGCGGAAGACTACCGTACCGGTCAACCGCACCAGCGACGCTGCGCGGCGGCTTTCCACAGGCATGTTCATCACGGTGGTCCGCTCGATCAACTGGCCCACCGTGGAGGTCTCCGCTTGCAGCAACGGCGCCGCGGCTTCGACGGTGACTGTCTCGGTGACGTCACCTAGTTCTAGCTGGACATCGACGGTCCTGACCGTGCTCGTTTCCATTACGATGCCGCCCTGCGTCATCGGCTTGAAGCCGGGGCTCAGAACGTTCAACTCGTAGCTCCCGGATTGCAGCAGCGGAAACGTGTACAGCCCGGCTTCGTTGGTCACCGTCTGCATTGCGATCCCTGTGCCGACGTTCTCTAGGGTCACGTCGGCTCCCGGAACCACCGCCCCGGTACTGTCAGTGACCGTTCCTTTGAGCTGGCCTGTCTGGGCCAGCAGAGCCTGGGCGAAGAGGCACGCGATGGCCATCCCAGCGCCCACTCGTCGAATGCTCGTGAATTGCATGGCGTCCTCCCTGTAGACGACTACGCGGGCCGCCTCTAGGCGACAGGAGCACGAGACGGCGAAACGCGCCGCGATACTAGCGCGGAAAGGGCTTTGTGTCAAGACCAAATGAGTCGACGCAGCGGTTCTAAATATCCGAGACGCAAGTGGGCTGTTAGCGTCGCACCGGTCTTTTGGGGGTGTCGCAGGGAGGCTGCGAGGCTGCCGGTGGGGTGTGGGCAGGGGCGAGGGGTGGCTCCGGAGCGCCTCCGAGCGCCCCGGCGGCGGTTGGCTGGCCCCCTAGGCAGGGCTCGACCGCAGGCTCCCGTACGAGCTTGGCGCTCGCCCCTCGCTGCGGTCGGAACGTCACGGTGGTCCGGATGCGTGATGGAGCCGCAGCTTGCGCTCTCCCAGCAGCGCGCTCCAGACCGGGAACCAGTTGGCGGAGGTCAAGCCGTGATGGGGCGCACGGAGGCGGATGAACACACGACGGCTCGCGCACTCCGGTCGACCGCCTTGCAGATAAGCGGCCAAGGACTCTCCAACGTCTTGAGGTAAGGGCAGCGGCTCACGCCTGTGCCCCTTCCCGGGTACCCATACAACGGCCTCGTTCCAGTCGAAGTCGTCGAGCGTCAGGGCGACCACTTCTCCGGCGCGCAGCCCCAGCCTCGCCAGCAGCAGAATGGCATGGTCACGCCGTCCCGCGACCGTGGTGCGGTCGCAGCTGGACAGGATCGCCTCCACCTGCTCCGTCGGAAGCGACTTGGGCAGTTCGGACAAGCGCCAGTCCCGTACCGACAGAACCGCCCCGGCGAGGTCGGTGGGAATATCCCCATGCTGGTACAAGCGGCGCAGGAAGCCGCGTAGCGCCGTGGCGGTCTGCTTGCAGCGGGCGGGGCTCCAGCGTTGCGCATGGCGCAATATGAACTGATTGGCATCGCGCGCGGACAGACTGTCGAGCTCGACGCACTCCGACCCGAATCGTTCGGTCAGGAACGCGCCGACCAGGGATACACTCGCGCGTGCGGTGCTCCCGCCGACACCGCGCTCGTTGACGAGGAAGCGCTCGTAGGCTCGCTGAATCTGCTCGATCCGCCCTTCGGGGGGCGGCACGGGAGTGGCGTCTGGCACCCGGCCGTTCTGGCGCAGGTGGGCCAGCAGTTGCCGGCCAGTCGCTGCGTCACCGCCTCGCCGTCTCTGCGGATCGAGGGCCTGCAGGAACTCCGCGACTCGC
Source organism: uncultured Bryobacterales bacterium (assembly GCA_964461235.1). Taxonomy (GTDB): domain Bacteria; phylum Acidobacteriota; class Terriglobia; order Bryobacterales; family UBA6623; genus VXMF01. Next base: position 10,370 of record CAYWUV010000164.1, read on the forward strand.
CGCTCGTCGAGAGCGTCGACGGCCAGCCCGCTGTCGTCCAACCAGCGGCTCAAGTCAGAAACGAGCCGGAGCTTCTGTCTACCGGTGTTCGGATTGAATCCCTCCGCTGCCAGCCAGGCAGCGAAGCCACCAACCTCGTCGGATAGGGGGCCGGCGCGCAGCCTCTGCCGGCGTTCCGGGGTGGAGAAGAAGAGCTGTATGGTCATAGCTCTTTCCAGTCTCCTGCTGCCGGGAATGGGTCCAGTTAGAACCTCGCTTCCTGTCGCACACGCTGCCGCCGGGCTTCCACCGCATCCGGCACTACGGACTGCTCGCCGGGCCCCGCCGCCAGCAGCAGCTCGCCCTCTGCCGGCGGCTGCTGGGGATGCCCCCGGCCGCCCCGGACAGCGAGCCGCCCGCCGACTACCGCGACCGCTTCGAGGCCCTCACGGGCCGCTCGCTACGCGTCTGCCCCGCCTGCGGCCGCGGCACGATGGGAACGGTCGAGACCGTCGCGCCGGGAAGCGAGCCCCCGCCCCTGGACGACACCTCGTGAGACGTTGGCTCCCGACACCATCCGCTCGGACGACGCGGCGCTTCCGCCGCCGTTGCGGGACCGCTGCGTCCGCCCGGCCGACCGCCCGCCCGTTCCCGCTGCCGCACCACGCTGCTGGCCCTCAACACCGGTGCCGAAACGCTCCTCCCGCGGTCTTGCCGACACCGCCACCGCCCTCGGGCCGTCCGCCGACGCCGGTCGCTGGCCTCTGGCCACAGCCTGCGTTCGAGCAATCGCCATACGCCACTGCCGAGGCGGCGGTTTAGCCCATCTGATTCTTTGCCCACCAGCGCGGCCTTCAGCACTCGGCCTCACTTCCGACACCCGTCTGCCGCGCCGCCAGGCAAAAAATCCTCTGCGTTACATTCGGCGGATGGACCTCCAGCATCTATTGAGAGCATGCCCCGATTCCGCTAGGTCCTTTCTGACAAGGGTCCCTAACGGCCTTCCGAAGACGCTCGGGCCGGCTCGGGGCAAGCGCTTGCGCCCCCTTTCGTTAGGGGATTATAGTGCGCCAGGGAAAGCCCTGGCAGGGAGGATGCGAATGAGCTGA
>CAYWUV010000165.1:0-11406 GCA_964461235.1 uncultured Bryobacterales bacterium
CGGTCAACCGCTACTCCCTCACGCTAAGGAGGGTGCGCCTCTCCCCGACTCTACAGCAGGTTACTTGCTTTCGAACGACCCACTCCAAGGCTACGCACTGTATCACAATCGATCTCGCCAATCACGGCCACCGCATGTCGTCCGATGGCGGATCCTTGCTGCTGCACGCCATCGACCAGCTCATCAGCCGGATCCAGCGCCTGGCCGTCTGCTTCGTCGATCACCGCAATCCCAGCCGCTGCGAGAATTCCCACACCAGGGCTGCTCGCCCAACTCCTGTTCGGCCTCGTCCCCGGGTAGGAAGATCTCAATGGTCACGACGGATTGCGCGACGACAGCCGGCTCGCGCTCGCCGCAGGCAGGGATGACAGTACAGGCGAACACCGCCTCGGTGAGCGCGGCCGGGGCCATCCACTGGCCGGCTCCAGCACCCTCAACCGGTTCGAGCTGGGCACTCCCGAACAGGCTGGCCAAGACCGCTACGAGCGGATCGTGGCCGACCCACAACGACTCGACGCGCTGCTGCTGGTGGAACTGGTCTTCGACAGTCAGGCCCAAGGCCCTGAGGACATCGTGCTGGATGTGGACGCGACCGACGGCCCACTGCACGGTCGGCAGGAGGGGAGCTTCTTCCACCGCGATTACGACTGCTACTGCCGCTGTATGTGACCTGTGGTCCACGCATCCCGTGCGGCCGGCTGCGGACGTCCAACCGGGACGTGGCGGACGGGGCGGTGGAGGATCTGGAGCGGATCGAGGGGCAGATCCGGCAGCGCTGGCGGGAGGTCCGTGTCACATCGAATTCGGATCATTCCGTCCACCGGGCAAGGCGGAATGCTTGCCGGGGAGGTCGCGCAACAACAATGTGCGCTTCGTGGTGACGAGCCTGGAGATGCAGCGGTTCGGGACGCGGGAGCTGTACGAGCAGCTGTACTGCGCGCGGGGGCAACGCCGACGCGCCCAAACTGGTGTTCCGCAGCTCTTCAGCGAGGTGCTTGCCGGGATGGGTGGCGAGTGAAGGCATATCTCCACATTCTCAGGCCCGTAGGATCCGTCGGGTCGCTCGAAACATATCCGCCACCTGTCAATGATGCGGATGCTGTTCTGACCTCATGCGACGGTGCTTGAGCGCGCTGGGGTGGTTACCGAGCAAGAGACCGTCAGATTCTGTGCTTGCACTGGTTCGGGAGGTCGGACCAGCTTGAGCAATGCCAGCTGTTTCTGGAAGCCAACGCTCCCGACATACCAACACCCACGGATGCGGCCAGCACTGTCGTGAAGTGGCGCCCGCCGGGATCGACGACTCGATGGGTGGGCTTGGCTTCCACCCACCTAGCTGCAGTGATTCCCGTACCCGATGCGCCCGGTGCACTGTGTGCCGTCCGAACGAACGGGAGTGGTATCGTACTCTTTGACGTGATGCGGATTCTCACGTTCGCGCTTGCACTTGCCGGGTCCGTCCTCTGTTCCTCAGCGCAGGCACAGGACTTCGAACCCGAGCGGCTGGCGAACGGAAAGCCTGACCTGAACGGGATATGGCAAGCTATCGGCTCGGCCCACTACGACATCGAACGTCACATGGCTCGGCCGTCGGTCATGCTGAGGGAAGGCCCGCACGGTCCCCTCCCGGCCGTTCCAGTGCTGGCCCTCGGCGCGGTCGGCTCCGTGCCCGGCGGCATGGGTATCGTCGAAGGCGGCAAGATCCCCTACACACCGGAGGCAGCGGCCAAGCGGGACGAGAACCGCGCGCACTGGATCGAGCGCGATCCGGAGGTCAAGTGCTATCTCCCCGGGGTGCCCCGTGCCACCTACATGCCGTTCCCGTTCCAGATCTTCCAGAACGACAGTTCGGTCTTCATCACGTACGAGTACGCCGGGGCCGTTCGCGAGATTTACATGCAGGATGTTGGCCCCGCCGAGACCGATTCGTGGATGGGCCAGTCCGTTGGACGGTGGGAAGAAGACAGTCTCGTCGTCGAGGTGACCGGGTTCACCGACCAAACCTGGTTCGACCGCTCGGGAACTCACCACAGCAACCAACTGCGGGTTGTCGAGCGCTATACCCTCACTTCGCCCTACCACATCCGGTACGAGGCGGAAATCGAGGATCCAGAGGTTTTCAAGCGTCCCTGGAAGATTTCCCTACCGCTATACCGTCGTATGGATGAGGGCGCGCGCATCATGGACTTCAAGTGCGTCGAGTTCGTCGAGGAACTGATCTACGGCGAGTTCCGGCGCAACCCGCTCGAAAGGTAGGAAATGGGAACAGCCGTTCTCTGGAGCCACCAAGCCGTGTCCGCCGGCCTCGCTGAGGCGGGTGCCAGCGGAGGCGGTCCGGAGCCGGCACGCCTATCGGCCGTGCGGCCCCGACCATATACCAAGAACGGAGCACCTGCCATGCTGCATCGATTCCTGACTGCCGTCGGCGGACTGGCCATTGCCGTCGCCCCCCTCGGCGCGGCGGAGATTCCCCGGACGCCTTCCGGACATCCTGACCTGTCCGGCACGTATGACATCGCGACGTTGACGCCGCTGCAACGACCTGCCAAGTACGGCGACAAGCTTACCCTCACCGACGAGGAAGCCGAGGCTATCGCGCGTGTGGAGTCCGAGTACATCGCCAAACGAAACGCCGCTACGGATCCGGACAGGGGAGCGCCGCCGGACGGCGGAGACGGCTCGACCGGAGCTGCCGGAAACGTTGGGGGCTACAACGCGTTCTGGATCGACCGGGGAACTGGCGCATTCAAGATCGACGGCAAATGGCGCACCTCGATCATCACGGATCCGAAGAACGGACGCAGGCCCGGACTCACTCCGGCGGCGAAAAAGGCCGCTGTGTTGCGGGCCAGATACTCTCGCCCGAACAAGGGCGAAGCTTGGTGGATCAAGGAGGGCCTAGAGCCCGGACCCTATGACGATCCCGAATTGCGCCCCCTCGCGGAGCGCTGTCTGCTCGGGTTCGGCTCGACAGGAGGGCCTCCGATGCTGCCCGTCCTTTACAACAACCTGAAGCGGATCGTGCAGACGGAGGACCACATCATGATCCTGGTCGAGATGGTTCATGACGCACGGATCATCCGCATGAACGCCGAGCACGACCCACCGGAAATTCGGAAGTGGCTGGGAGACTCGGTGGGCCATTGGGAGGGAGACACCCTCGTCGTCGACACGACCAACTTCTCCGACCGTCCCGCGCTGTCGGGAGCGTCCCGTAACCTGCACGTGATCGAGAGGTTCAAGCGCATCGACGTAAAGACGCTGCTCTACAGCTTCACCGTCGATGATCCGACTGTTTGGACGAGACCCTGGAGCGGAGAATACATCTGGCCCGCGACCGAGAGCAGGGTCTACGAGTACGCATGCCACGAGGCAAACTACTCGTTCCGCGGGATTCTCCGGGGCGCGCGGATTCTCGAAGCCGAGGCCTTGGGCAAGTCCGATGACGACTAGGAGACTTCAGGAAAGCCCATCCGCAAGAAGGGGACGATAGAAGTATGACCAGAACCTCCGAGCCCAAGAGCCTCCACCCCGCCCTTGCCGCTGTCGCAGGGATGGCGTTGCTGTTGGCAGCGGTCGTGCCCGCCTACGCCCATCACGCGTTCGGGGCGGAGTTCGACCCGAACCGACCGCTGATTCTCAAGGGCCCCGTAGTAAGGGTCGAATGGGTGAATCCCCACACGTGGATCCACATCGAGGTGACCGGGGAGGACGGCAAGAAGGAGATCTGGATGGTGGAGGGCGGCACGCCCAACAGCCTGTTGCGCCGAGGCCTCAAGCGGGACACCATCAAGATCGGCGCGGTGGTGGTTGTCGACGGCTACCAAGCCAAGGATCGGTCGAACCGAGCTAACGGCAGGGACGTGACCTTCGAGGACGGGCGGAAGTTCTTCCTGGGGTCGTCCGGTACCGGTGCCCCTTACGACAACGAGCGGCGAGGCCGGTAGCCAGGCTCGCCCGGGCTCCGATCAGCCAGCCTTTCCGGCGGGGAGTTCAGGGTATGTCGTTCTCGGCCTCCACCCAATCGAGAAACGTGTCGCGCAGCACCGCCCCGACGGGCTCGAACCGGATCCGGTAACGGGCCCACTGTCCGGACACGTAGTCATTGGTGACAAAGCGATAGGTCCGGTCCGGGTCGACCGATCGACCGTCCGTGAACTCCGGCGGGAGGTCCCGCCCGCGAATTCTGGCTTCGACCAGTTCGTTGTCGAACGGGAGGATGTTCCAGATGTGCCGGGCCTTCACGGTGCCGCGGGAGAGCGAAGCCCGCACGCCGCCCCGGTTCATGTACGCGAGATCGGCTCCGGTCGTCTCGCGGATAGCGCGCTCGACGAGTGCCTGCACTTCGGACCGGCCCAAGTCGCGGGAGCAGTGCGCGATATCGATGTCAACTCGCTCCGAGACCTTCGATTCCCATTTCTCGACCAATGCCTGGGCTGCCGGCTGGGCGGCATAGCGGTCGGCCCACACCGGTATGCGCTTCCAGGCATGCCGGACGATACGTTCCTCCTCCGTATCGAACCAAATGTCCAGTCGTCCCAACTCGCGGCCGCTGGGACGCAGCTTGACGCCGATGCGACCGCCGATGACAAGTTCTCTCTCGTAGCCCCCGTGGTCGTGTCCGCTTACGAGCACGTCCACGTCAGTCAGGTGGCGCAAGACGAGTTCGTCCTCGTCGTCGAAGAGGTGGCCCAACACCACGACAATGTCGACCCGGTCGTGCATCCGCCGGACAACCGGGCCCAGCGACTCCACGACAGGCCCCGATTTCCAGGGTCCTGACTGCTCCGGCTTGATGAGCGCCGGCAGCCTCTCGGTCAGGGCGCCGATCACGGCGATGCGCAGGTTGCCGGCCCTGAGGACATGCGCTGGCGGTACGAGGATTTCTCCACGAGCGTTGCGCACGTTCGCGGCAAGGATGGGCGCGTCCGCCACATCCCGGAACTCTTCGATCCGCTGCCAACCGTAGTCGAATTCGTGGTTGCCTAGGCAATGCGCGTCGAACCCGAGGCTGTTGGCGACCTCGTAGACCGGTGTGCCCTGGAAGATGGTCGAAACCGGGGACCCCTGCACCATGTCGCCGCCGTGCAGGACGATCGACGCTTGCGCGCTGCGCTTCTCTCGCTCGATTGCCGTTGCGACATGGGCGAACCCACCCATGCCCCGTCCGTCGGGAATCAGCTGCGCGTGGAGATCGTTGAGGTGCAGGATCGTGAGCTGCTCGACATCCGCGCGAGCCCATGACGTCAGCGCCAGCAGGAGGATGGCGGCGTACCGCATGGCCAGAGCGACTCGCATCGCCCTTCAGTGTCCCACCTGGGGTGTACCGGCTGTTGCGAACGGCTGCAGTCGAACGGCCCACGCGGTTCCTCGCCGGAAACGGAGCGACAGGCCCTCGGGTCTTGGATCGGTGAAGCGGGGCCTTGCCGGGTGTGATGACGTGCAGCCCGACCTCAGGTCTCATGCGATCAGCGGGGCCACGGCGCTGGGACTTCGTGCCTTGGCCCCGCCTGGCCGCGGAGGGCCGGGGCCAGATGCCGGAAGCACAAGTGCGCCGGCCCGGCATGATTGCCCGGGACCCCCATTGCATCGCCCCCGACCGGGTCATTCGGGTCGCGAAGCGGGCGCGGGCTGACCGTCCGAAGAGCCGTCCATAGAGTCAGCCGGGTCTGGAAGGAAGTGCTGGATTGAGTTCGCATAGTAAGCGAGGACGGCATCCTCGCCCGGCGCGACGCGGTAGAGGCCGTCCGATTCGACCACGAAGTGCCGGAGCACTAGCATTCGAAGACCCACAGTGACCGCGTAGTCGCGGTCGGACCGCGGTACGTGCACATAAACGTTCCGGTCCTCCAGGTCTTGGATCAGGGCCTGCACGCCGGCCCGGATCTCGAGCCCGCTCAGGGACCGCGAGCCGTTTCGCCGGAGCACTGTAGCGACCAGCGCAGCCGGCAGAACCGGAATCGTCGCCGCAACCGCGGATCGCAGTTCGCTCCCGAATCGCTCGACGGCCAGCCGGCGTTCGTCGGGTTCGAGGGCACGGAAGTCCAGGTTCTGCTCCCGCATGTAGTTGCGCATCGAGATCGGAGTCCCGAAGTTCACGCAGGCATACCCCAGCCGGTACCAGCGCTGGCGTGCGATGAGGATCAGGTTGTGCCCGACCGCCTTCAGGAGCGTCGTGATTGCGAATACTCGGCCTCGCGGCGGCGCATCCGGGTCGAGGGTCCTGAGCAGGGAGCGGTCTTCCAGGACCCGGTCATAATTGACGCCGACCGGTACGAACACGAGGTCGCGCTCCGAAGTTGCATCGAAGGCGGCCAGCATGTAGCTGATCAGGCCCAGCCGGAACGGCTGCAAGCGGCCGTCGCGAGTCAAGCGGCCTTCCGGGTACACGGCTTGGACGACCCCGCCTTCGGTTGCCATCTGGACGTACCGCGCGAGGATTCGCCGGTAGAGGGGGTCCTGGGAGTTCCGGCGTACGAAGTACGCGCCCAGCGACTGGATCAGGGTCCGTAGCGGCCAGACGCGCGCCCACTCGCCGACTGCGTAGCTGAGGGCCGTTCGGCTGGCCGCCATGTACGCGACGATCACGTAGTCCATGTTGCTGCGGTGGTTCATTACGAAGACAACGCTTGCGTCGTGATTGATCTGCGAAAGCGACTCGTCATCGGCGTAGCCCAGTCGAAGCCGGTACAGCAACTGCGCGACACGTCGTGCTGCGTAGCTGCCAATCCGGAAGTAGGCGTACGCGTTGAACGAGGGCACGATCTCATGCGCGTGGTGTTCGACCTCCTCGCGCAGCACGTCCATCGGAAGCCCGGTCTCGGCGGCACGATCCGTCACTGCCTGCATGACGGCAGGGTCGGACGTGAGGCGGTCGATCAGCACCCTTCGCCGGGTCAGCTTGAAGGCGGGGATCCGAAACTGGAGCCGGGTGTTGAGTTCTTCGACGATGCGGTTGGCACGGTGCCGGAGGAGCCAGCGAGTGCTGGGAATCAGCATGCGGTCCAGCACGGACCACAAGACCAGCAGCGCCCCCACGGCGACGAGCCAGGCTGGGAGTGGGATTGGATCCGTCATCGCCAGGGGTCTCATGGTGGCCACCCTTGGTAGCGTTCCGCGCCTTTGGCCGCCGCGAGCTCGTGAGATCGGTGCCTTCTAGCGTATCCCGCCGCCGGTCCGCCGCAGCAGTAGCCCGCCTTCCAGCGCGCGTGCTACAGCCTTGCGGCACAGCCAGCCTGAGCGCGACTCACCTCTGCGTTGCGGCCGCGGACTGGATTCGTCCGAATTGCCCTACTGTCGGCGCGCGTTCCATTGCTCGGCCCGCTGGGTCGGCGGCCACAGGCAGGCCTGGCGGTGGCTGCTGTCGTCGTCCGCAACCAGGATCCCCCGGAAAGAGGAGGCGCTGGGTCTAGTCAGTCGGCCAGCGTGTGCGCCTGGTGGGGTCCCGCCGGGTTCATCCCCCGACCGCGAGACCGGCGTGAAGTGCTAGGGGAGTTGATTGCAACATCCCATCCCGGCCCGCCCGCTTGCGTTGCGTACACAAGTCTGCCCGAGGACCGCTCAAACCGGACCAAGGGGCGTGGCGGGAAAGGCCGGAATTCCTTGGTCCAAGCCGTGCAATCGCGACGCGTCTACCCGGTGTTCAGTCAAGTGGAACATTACAAAATATTAATCTCCAACAGTTACCTGAAGCCGGACCTGAAAATCTCTCTAATAACTGATATTAAATATGTTACTGAAATTTTCTGACTCGCTTGCATTCCTGTTTTCGAGTGCTACTGTAATTTATATGAAACAGTCATTTACCTCTTTCTTACTTATTGGCGCCGCGATGCTGGCCACAGCCGGCCACGCGGCTGCCCAAGCAACACCCAGTCACGAGGGTGCCCACCCAACCGCCGGCCAATCGGTCGGACGGATCACCATCACCAACCTGAGCAATCAGACGCTTGCTCCAATCGTTGTGGCAACGCACCGCCAGGGTGCGACGCCAATCTTCGTGCCCGGAGAGGCTGCCAGCAACGAACTGGCGACCTTGGCCGAGACGGGCAGTCCGCAGGCCCTTGAGGCCATGCTGAACACCGATCCCAACGTGCTCTTCGCAACCTATCTGACGGGTATGGCGACCGTCATCGGGCCGGGCGAAACGGTCAGCGGTGACATCGTGTTCGACTTCGGCAACTCGTCCGTGTCGATCGCGGGCATGCTCGTGTCGACCAACGACGCATTCGTCGCCTACAACGGAGCCGAGATACCGACATTCGGGTCCGCCACCTACCTGGCGCATGCCTGGGATGCGGGCAGCGAGGCCAACACCGAGGCCTGCGCGGATCTTCCGGGGCCTCCGTGCTCCGAAGACAGTGGCAATGCTCGCGTGACCGAAGGTGCCGAGGGTTTCGTGTTCATCCACCGCGGGATCCAAGGCACGGCTGAGGTTCCGCCCGCCCGTTACGACTGGCGTGGTCCGGTTGCGATGATCACCGTCTCCGGCGTCTTTCACGGCCTTCCGAACATCCGCTAGTAGGGAGGGAGGCAGTGACCCAGTGCCCGCTGGTGCATGGAATTGCAAGCAACCACTCGAAGTAAATGCCACCATCGGCATCAACGGCGACGCCGCCGGATCGTGCCCGACGCCGGGCAGGAGGTTTCCGGCGGTGCCGCCGAAGCCTTGACTTGGCTGCCTCCCCGACTTCAAGAACAGACTGGCCGCAAGCCGGTGCTCCGCAACGGTTCCCGTCTATCGGCCCACCGCAGGGCCCGATCCGATTGGAACGTGGTCAACAGTAAGCCAAGAATCAGACTTCGGGTGGAACGGGCGAGAATTGAAGTTACAAACGTGGCATTTAGTGAGTTTTCCCTTGTGATAATTGACAGACATATTATGATCATCAAGTCATTTGAGAACTGTGCACGGCTGTGAGTCTCCGGGGTCGAGGTCATCCTCCAGTCAGGGGCAACGGGTGACAGCGATCGTTGACCCGCGACGGGAGGGGTCAGGATCCTGAAGCACGGTGGATCAATTGAACGAATTCCTCCGCTCATGAGGATTCGCTGGGTCTTCTCTTGCGTGTTCTTGTCTTGCGGGCCGTTCATTGCGGCCAGCCAGGTCTCGCAAGATGAAGGGCCCGCGACCGAGGTAGAGAGCCCCCTCATCAGGCTGACTCCCGCGAAAGTGACGCTGTGGGCCGACAAGGTGGCTTACACCACGGGCGAGCAGATGAGTCTGTACCTGACCACGGACCCGATGGGCGATACCAACGAGTACACAGAATTTGTCTACCTGCAGGATCGCGAGACGAACGTCCGTCAGTACCTGCCTGCCAAGAAAAGGACGGTAACGCTGAGCAGCACCGTTGTCGACTCCCGAGGAATGGCGCCGGACAGCTTCGTGGCAGAGGCGATCCCCGCCCGGACGAAGCAGCACTTTTGGCGTGGCGGCGTGCCGGAGCCGGGGTTATGGCAGTGGGTCATCGAGATCCGCAGCGCGGACACGACTCAGGTGATCAAGAGGGCTTATGCGAAGTTCGCGGTTTCCCGAATCAGCCCTATCGTGTTCGGCTCAGGCGGTACCGATACCGAGATCTCGACTGACGCAACCTGGACCAACAATCACGTCTACGAGATCCGCCACCAAGTGTTTGTGAACTCGGAGGCGACCCTGACGATCGAGCCGGGAACGGTGATCCTCGCCAAAGGGCAGAACGCTGCCCTGATCGTCGAAGAGGGCGGCAAGATCATGGCCGAGGGTAACCGCAAATTCCCGATCGTGATGACTTGCGCTGATCGGGTCGGAGAACGTGCACCCGGTTGCTGGGGCGGACTTGTCGTTCTGGGCAACGCTCCGGTCACGTCCGGGGCAGGCTCGGCCGAAGGTGTGACGCCATCGACGCGGCCGACATACGGGGGCGACGACTCCGGGGACTCTAGCGGAGTCCTGCGGTACGTCCGTGTCGAGTTCGCCGGGGGCGGCGAGGATGAAGAGGATGATGAGTCCAGGCTGAACGCGTTCGGCTTTCACGGAGTCGGCTCGGGCACTGTCATCGACCATGTCCAGGCCCATGAGAGCGGTGACGACGGCATCGAATTCTCCGGTGGCACCGCGGATTGCCTGTACTGCGTGTCGAGCGGCTCGCGCGACGACTCCCTAGGTTGGGCATTCGGCTGGCGGGGGACTGCGCAGTTCGTATTCATTCACCAGGGCCAAGATGGCGACAACGGTATCGAGGCGGACAACGACCTCGGCGGGTTTTCGAGGAGGCCCCGATCGCACCCAACCCTGTACAACATCACCATGATCGGCGGGTTGGCCCAGGCCGCAGATGCCAGTTCGGGGCATGGTGTCGCAGTCGCGACGGGGAGCGCCCTCACCGCCAGGAACCTGATCGTCGCAGGTTTCGGCGTCGATGGCCTGAACGTCCAGGACACGTCGACCAGACTCTTCGCCAATGGCACCAGCAGCATCAAGAATTGGATTCTCTACGCCAATTTCAACGCGTCCGGTGATGCCCAGATCACGAGCGACCCGAGCGGGGTCGCAGGGTATGTGGAGTACCTGGATACTCACCCATTGCTGATCAACGTTCGCTATGAAGCGAATCCCGACCCGCGGCCTGTGCTCGGCTCCCCAGTGCTCAAGGTCGGCGCAGCGGCAGTGCCTCCTTCCAACGGTACGCTCGACACGAGCGCCCAATACATCGGAGCGTTCGCGGGCGAGAACTGGCTCGAAGAATGGACGTTCTTCGGGCCCGAGTCGGAATACAGCAGGCCTTGATGCGCGCCCGAGGCACGATGATTCTGCTGTCCGGCTGCAGTGGCGATTGCTGTCACCCCCTGAGCCCGGCCGAGCCGGGTGTCCGTTCACCCCTTCTAGAGACAGCTCAAGCTCGTATTCGGAATTCGGTTTACCCCGGACAGGTCGAGGTGAGCCCCGAAACCGGAACGCGCCGATAGCGAGGCCTACTTCACTTTGCACTCACTGATCCCAAGCCCGGGTCCGACAGAGTCCGAGGTCCGAATTGCGCGGCCCATCATGGCCCCGACGGGCAGCGAGTGTGTTCGGTGCGAGTCCGATCGCGCCCGGAGCCAACCCGGATGGATCACGAGTGCCAGCTGTTGCAGCTGCGGCGCTGCCGGCCAGATCCCTGCGAACCGCTACGTCTTTCGTCCCCGAGTGACATCGGGATGGGGAGACAGCGTCACGGGTAGCGTACACGGTCGTTCGATTGGCCTGCGCTCCCGCTCGCGGGAATGGCTGGCCGGGCCTGTCCGTCTCGCAGGCCGGTTCGGGCTGCTTGTTGTCCCTGTCCTGTTGGCCTCGGTGGTCGCGAGCGCCCAGGACACCACGCTGAGTGCACGTAAGCATTCAGGTTTCGGGGCGCTAGAGTCAGGCGTGGTTGCAGGACGACG
>CAYWUV010000166.1:0-11273 GCA_964461235.1 uncultured Bryobacterales bacterium
GGAACTGAAATGAACGCGCCTCAAACCGTCAAAACCTCTGTGACAAGACACTAGTTAGGGGCAGGCTCAATAACGAGAATTTTCTCGCAATCAGTGGCCCAGGTTCCGGGGAGTAGGTCACACTTATGTGGCCTTTTCGAAATTCACTGAAGGCCATGGCGACACGTCAGGGCGGGGCGTGAATCTGCGGGGCGGCGCATTCTCAACCGGGAAAAACCACGCAGCGGTCACGGGAGCGCTGGACGGCGAATCCCATCGCATTCGCGATCCGACCCGAGGCCATTTGGGCGACAGTGCGCGGCGTAGCATCGTCGGGATGAACGTAGATTGCGGTGCCCGAGCAACTCGCCCACGGCGGTCAGCCCGACACCGTTCATAACCCTCTGTGAGACCGAGGTTTGCCGGAGGGCGAGCGGCCGCATATCCGGCGGTTCCGCCTCATCGCGAATGCGCTTCCGCCGGTAAGGGATATTGGTGATGGGCCTTGTCGTCGGGTGTCCCAACCGGCCCCGCTGCTCGAATGCGATCCATATCCTGATGACAGCACGTGCGCGGTCCGTGCTTGGCGGCCGAAGCGGACCGAATCGGTTAGGGGAGCCCTCGTTCGGGCTAGGGTCTCAGCGGAAGGCTGCCTTATCTTGAGAACGAAAGGCAGTGTCGCCTTCGAAACTTGAAAAAATGGTAGCTTGGCACCTGTTTACGATACACGGCTTGCCTGCGTCGGCGGCGAAAATCTGAGAGATCAACAGGGGGTGGTCGCGATGGAACTGGCTTTGAGGGATTGGCCACAGTGGTGAAGGCAACTCTTCGGAGCGCTGACCTGAGTCACGAGGCGACGTTCCCGGTCCCGGTGTTCGATCTTCCGCAGCATGGAATCGAGTTGCTTCGGTCGATACACCTGAGCCTGCGCGACCAAGCAGCTCCGATTGCGGCGAGTGACATGCATTTCACGGGAGGGAATTCACTCTCCGACGTGTCTGCGACCGTACGCATGTATGGCGGCAGTGCTGTGATTGAAGTCACGACGGAAAAGTTCAGTGTGCGATTTAGCAAGATGCAGAACTATCAGCATGTTGATCTCTGCAAGCGCTGTGTCCGTTCAGCATGGACAGCTTTCGATTCGGTATTCCCGGACACACAGTTAGGTCATGCTTCGGTTCGAGCTTCGCTGCAACTGGAATTGGCGGATCAATCGGACGCTAAGCAGTTCTTGAGGCAGCTGGTACCCGGTGACAGTCAGCTTGCTTGGAAGGGTCTTGGTAGCGTGGTCGAACATCCTGGAGTGAGCCTCGAGCTAGAGAATGCTGGCGATAGCTGGAACGGGTTCTTGAATATGTATCATGACCATACCGCTTCGTCGTCACTCATCGTGTCGTGCTCGGCTATGTATGGCAGTGAAAGTTCCATTCGTGCTCTCGCCGACCAATTCGACCACTCGGAACGCCTGCTTGCGGCATTTTTGAAGCGATGCGGTTTGGTTGCCGCTGATTCAAGCGTTCACGAAGGCTGATTGTCATGGACATGTTCCTTTCCGCCTATCCTGCTCCGCCCTCCGAGCCTCCGGTCCGACCTTCGTTTCCGACGGTGCCCGCCGACAGGTTGCAACGTGAATTTTCATTGGATCAGGTCATTCCGCGGTCTCTCGTTGCCGCTGAAACAGTTGGCGAAATGGTCACGCGCTATGATGAAGGCCCTGTTCTTCAATCAAACTTTGGTCGTTTCTTGAACTGGCAGGTATCCGAAGGAGTCACGGCTCTTCAGTTGCGGACGGTCAGTCAAGAGCCGGTGACGCCTACTAGGTCTGAATGGCCGCTTCCAGGACCAATGCAATTTCTGCTGCGGTTGCTGGAGACGTGGAAGCTGGAACGCCAGGATGCGGTTCCGCTATTGGGCTTCGAGACTTCGGAAAGGCAATACGTCGAACGTCTACTGAACGGCATGGAGTCGCTGACAGGACGGGATGTGAAGGACCGAATCGCATACCTATTCCAGATTCGGCAAACTCTCGCAGGCCTGTTCAGGAACGTGAAAGTGGAGAATGACTGGCTCAGGGAATACCACCCAATGCTGGACGACAGGTCTCCGATGGATTTATTACTGAAAGGAACAATGGAATACCTTCTCGTAGTGCGGGATTACGTTCTTGTTGCCTCGGGCAAGTAACGTGCTTGAGGGGATTACGGCTGAACCATACGAGTTAGAGCTGCACAGGTACGCTAGCAATGAAAGCGTCGGCGATGTGCTTCGTGGTCAAGGACTGGAGGGGCAAGCAGTCGATGACATGACGGAATTTCTGAAGCAACGCGGCATCGACGATTCGATGGATCAGTTCTTGGACGGGCCCTTTCAATTGCGACGGCAGTTTGGTCGCGAGAAACCTCTGGCCACACGTTTTTCGGACGGCTCTTTTCGGGTGTTTTATAGCTCTCTGGAAATTGAGACCGCCGAGGCGGAGCTGCGACGGTGGGTCAAGAATCACATGGGCCAACCTAAAACGGCCAGGAGAGCCTACTACACGTGTTTTTCGTGCGAGTTTGACGGGAGTGCCAAGGATCTCTGCACCATGCATCAGGACTGGCCTGATCTGACGGCAGATGATTACCAGTTTTGCAATCGCTTGGGAAAGGAGGCATTAAAGGACGATCTTGACGCCTTCTTGACCCCTTCGGCTCGATATGCAGGCGGGACGAACGTCCCAGTGTTCAAGAGATCCGCTATTCACAGCCCGAAGGTGGTCCTGCCGGTGATAGTGACGTACGATCCGTCCTCGCAATCTGTGTCAGTGGCCGCTGCGTCGTCACCTTGAACGCGGAAAGTAGATACGCCGCAATGAGCATTCCGTGAGTACCTTTGAGAGCCCTGATTGCCGCAGCTAAGGCCCGCGTAGAAAGGTGGGATAAACGGCACCATCAAGAACACCGGCAGCACGAATTTGGGCGGTGTGCGCCCGCGCAAGGTCCACTTGCTTTTCGACAAACGAATGGCACCGACAGTTCCCACATTCCTCCGTCATTTCACCCACGGTACAATTTCGGTTTCCCGATTGAGCCTGTTGTAGTACCAACCTCGATATCCGACTACCTTTAGGACCATCAAGTCAGCCAACCATGTGGACACTTCAACAAGATACTGCTGGACTGACACCGGGAGTCCCAACAGCATCCTTGAATTCGTCGGGTCGTCAATGTGAAGCAGCCAGTTCTCCACATTGGCTAGCGGACGGCTAAGCGTTCCCTTCTCGTCCTCGAGTATCTGGCCTCGCTTCACGCCCCACCAGAGTTCGGGGTGGTTCTCTACGATCCAGTCCCGATCATCCTTATCCCTGAGTGGGAGTTGGTCGTTTACGCCAATTTCCTTCAGGCAATTCCAAATGACGTCACGTCGGTTTCTACGGGGGTTCGGCCCGATCAGTATGCTGATCAGGATACCGCACGAGGTGAAGGTATCGCGCAAGTAACCGACGGCAGCCCTATGCCGTGAAGATCCTTTCGAGCGGCTTCCCAACATATCCAGTGCGATGTGGAAAACGCCGCGCTCCTCCTCGTTTTTCGCCCATGTTCGCGCGAAACTGTCAAACAGGCTAGAGATGAGATCAGCCTGCGTACCAGGCTTGTTATTAGGACCAAACATGGGGAGCCAGGAGAATCCGTCTCGATGAACAGTCGGGTGGGGGTACAAGTCGTACCCCCTGTACACCAATCTCCTGTTCCGGTACCCCTTGACATGGAAGACCGGCGATCTGCAATGGTTGATCCATCCAAGGAAGTTCGATAGGAGCGAAGTAATCTGGTTGACATCATCCCATTTCAAAACCCTGTCGTCCGACCTGCGGATGCCAATGATCGCGTCATGCTGCAACGTTCCCGCTTCTACGAACTTCCGCCAGTAGCCGGACGTCTTCACTAAGGTGATCTCAAGATGTTTGTGGTGGAGCCGCAATGCAGCAGTAGTCCATGCACCCTTAGGATCTTTCGGAAAGCTGGTTCTGAAGCTGAATGGAAATCCAGGACGAGCCACTCCGTTCGAACAAGCCCCGATTCCGAGCGGGTGGCTGGAAACTACACCCAGTACGACAGCGTCCAAATCCAATGATGCTGAAGCAGCTTCCGTCGGATGCAATTCAATCTTCGGCTCCTCGATGTCGACGAGGCGAATCCTCTGGACTTCGCCGCTTTTGCCGCCGAATCCGCCGCCATAGGTACGGCCAGTCAGCGCGACACCGTTGTCGAGCACCAGCTTCTCCTTTGTTTGCCCCAGCCCCCACAGATTTGAGCCATAGACGTCAACACGAAGTGGCTGGTGGGGGGACGGCTTGAGTTCGTACTTGACGTCCGCCAGGACAGGCCGTCCTTGCGCCATCACTCCCGTAACTCGTTCACCCTTGGCATCTTCTACCCAGAAGAGGCGTCCCTTGGAACGGAAGATCCTTCGCACTAGGTCCACCGCCATTTAATTCGCTCCCAGCGGGACGTCTGGCTGGAATATCGTGATCCGGCCTCATGGCTCGCATGCATGATGGATTGCCCACCACGAGCGTCGAGTCTCCGGCCTTTGGGACATACAGGCATCTTGTTCGGGAGCGTGTTGGTACTTTCACTTGCGAGAAACCGCACCGCATCGTACGGGTGAACTGGGAGTGAGGTCCACTATTACGGATTAGACGTGTGCGTTGGAGGCGTCAGCTCGAACCGCGGAAGTACGTGGTGACGAGTTTCACCGGTGACGGTTTCGCTGCGTCTCACTGAGCTGCGTATATTTCAAACGGGAGGCGTCAAGAGCGACTCATCGTCGCGGTTAACGGATCGTGGTGCCCTCGACGCGTGGTCGAACAAATTGGTGGCGGGCTCAGTGGCCAGATCTACCGGGGAATGAAGAAACGGCTGCTGCCGTCCTGTGCGTCGACCCCTAGCTGGGCGACGCCGGCGGCGACGAGGGTCTGCAGAGCCTTCTCTACTCCCTTCGTGCGTAGCCCTGAATTCCTGCCCCGGAAGGCGGCGCCGAGAGTTTCTGCTGCCACCGGGCCGGGAGCGTGGCTCAGCATGTCGCGGACAATGCCGATTCTCTCCATCTCGTCCCTCGGCCAAGCAGGCTTGCCGTCGGCAGATGCCGGCACGACTAGCTGCGTCTGGAACTGCTCTGCATCTTCGGGTGCCTTCACTTTGTGGCCGAGCTTGGGGATCTGATAGTCGGGTCGCAGCCAGCGCACAATGCCGCGTCGCTCCTCTTCTGCTCTCTCTTGGTTCAGGGCGACGAGGCGCGTGAGCAGTTCTTCCTCCGCCTCCTCCTGTTCCGGCGTCTTGTGGGGCGAGGGCATGGTCGCCCCCGGCTTGCCGACGAGCAGGGGGATCAGATCGGCCCAGCCATAGGCTTCGAAGACGGCGCGGTCGATGTCGTCGTGGATGTCCTTTAAGACGGAAACCAGTCCCGCCTCGTGGATATCCTTCTCCTTCGCCGTGAAGAGCGGCACATCGCAATCGTTCTCAAGCTCACGCACCCGCTCCAGGACGTTGTAGAGCGAGGTCATCGTGAGGAAGTCGTGCTCCGCAAGCCGCTGCTTGCGAAAGGAGTCGAGGTGGTCACCCAGCCCCTCGAGTAGGTTTGAGGCTTCGGAGCTAGAGGCGCAATAGTCAGCCACCGGAAACGGATCGAATATCCTAGTCTTATTGTATCGAGGACGGTCTTCGAGGGTTCCGCCCAAGGAGAGCATCCACACTGTATGTAGTCGAGATGAAAGGAACCCCAACAGGCTCGCCGAGTCCGAGCCGATGCAGACAAGCATATTGTCCGGCCGTACATTGGCATCGAGAAACTGGAAAAACCGATGCTTTGACGTTTCGACTGTAGAAATGTACTTGGGAACCGAAAACAAATATTGTCTAGCAATCGGGATGTTTTCACCAAATAGCCACCAATTTTCTCTTCTATAGCGCCTTACATTGTTGTCTCGTTCTGGCTTCACCCGTTCGGTAACGTGCTGGTACACCTTTGGGAATTGGACGCGTACCTCGTTGGCGGACAGCGAATAGAGATCGATGACCATGACTCCGCGTGGGCGCTGAGCGATGTCGCGTCCATTGCGGTAGGGCAGGATATGTGCTTCCAACCCCGGCGTTGACCCGAGACCAAGCGCAGTGGCCTGTTGCGGGGTCACTATGAAGCCGGGACCGTGAAGCACGACACCTCTGCTGCTGATCGCGCTGTTTGCCATCAGTGGTCGGACAGCCGAAAGGTTGGCCCCGATCTTCAGGTTACCGTTAATTCGGCCCGTTCGTTCACTCAGTTCGACGACCGGCGTGTCTGTATTGAGCCCGCTCTCGTGCTCCACCGTGGCCAGCGTGCCTTCCCGCTCGCCGCGCGCTGCGACGGTCATGGCGATCCGGACCGCTGCCTTGCCGGCCGCCTTTTGCCAAGGGTGGTCGGGCACGGCGTAGACTAGGGATAGCAGTTCCTTAGCCCGCGCGTGCCGCTCGATGACTCGGCGGGAGAAGGTCTGGGTCACGGAATTAGTGGTGATGAAGCCAAAGCGGCGAAGCGGGTTGGTCTTCCCCTTCATCCGCTTGCGCAGCAGGCGGGCCGCCGCCTCGTCCCAGAAGTGCATGACGAAGTCTGCGCCGCCGGGGAGTTTCGGGCGGGCCTTCCAGGCCGCCTCGGCATAGCCGTCGCCAAGTTCCGCGCGCATGTCCTTGCCGCCAATGAACGGCGGATTGCCCACGATGAACTCGGCTTCCGGCCATGCGGCAGGCCGCGGGTTCTGGTAGCGGTAGAGTTCCACCGTGGCGTCGGGATCAGGAATCTCTTCGCCGGTGATCGGGTGGACCTTCATGGTCACTCCGTCCCAGCGGGAGAGCGGCACGCCGTGCTCGTCCCGGAGCAGTTCTTGCTTGTCCCAGGCCAAGATCGCGTCCTGCTTCTTGATTGTGCCGTACGCGTGGAGCACCGGTTCGGCGATGTCTTCGGCCTCGACGGTGCGGAGTTGCCACTTGAGGTAGCCGATCCAGAGTACGAGATCGGCGATGGCAACGGCGCGGGGGTTGATTTCCAGGCCATGGAATTGGCTCGGGCTGACTGTCTCGCCCTCCATCGCTAGGCGCGGCAACAAGTCCGGTTCGCCAAGGTCGTCCAGCACCTCCAGAACCTCGCCTTCCAGACGCTTCATCAGTTCCAGCGAGACGTAGAGGAAGTTGCCGGTGCCGCAGGCGGGGTCCAGCACGCGGGTGGCACAGAGCTGATGGTGAAAGTCCTTGATCGCCTGTAGCGCCGCCTCATGCTTGCCCTCCCCCTCCAACGCATGGGCACGGGTCAGCGCTTCCTCCCAGTCAGCACGGAGCGGCTCGATGATTGTTGGGACGACCAGCCGCTCGACGTAGGCCCGCGGCGTGTAGTGGGCGCCGAGCTTGGAACGCTCCCTCTTGTCGAGCGCGCGCTCCAACAGCGTGCCGAAGATGGCGGGCTCGACGTCACGCCAGTCGCGCGCGGCGGCAGCGTGGAGCTCACGAATATCCTTCTTCTCCAGCGCAAGTGCCTTTCGGTTCCTGAACAGGGTGCCGTTGAAACGCTTAACTGTCGCGTTCAGGTGCGGGGCGTAACCGCCTTCGTCCATGACCTGCCACAGGCCCTCCAGTGCCAGTGCGAAATGCTGTGGCGTATCGACCATCTTGCCCAACAGCGTTTCGAAGCCCTTGTTCGGCAACAGGCCGACATCCTCTGCGAACATGGTGAAGAGGCAGCGCATGAGGAACTCGGCGACCTCCTCGGGGTCGTGCTGGCCTTCCAGGCTGCGGGCAATGCGAGCGAGGCGCTCCGCGATGTCGCGCGTGACCTCGGCACTACGCTTGGCGGGATCGAGGGAGTTGGGTGCGCACCAGATCGCGCGCAGACGAGATCGGATGGCCTGGTCGCGCAGACCTTCTAGTGGAATGGAATAGCCGTCTCGGTCAGGGTACTGGGCGTAGTTCTTCCCCTGGCCGGAGAAGTCAGCGTAGATCTCAATTACGTGGCCTACATCGACAACGAGGATAAAGGGTGGCCAGCCGTGCTCCTTCGGCAGTGCACGGGCGTACCCCTCCGCCTGCCTCTTGGCTTTGAGCATTAACTTGTCCCACCGCCTTGTACCGCGAGTGGCCGCTCCGGCCCTGACCTGGATGGTGTCGTCAAGGACCAGCACCGGTTGTCCAGCATCGGTCTTCTTCGGCTCGAGTTGGTTGGCCGACTGTTTGGCCTCCATGACGAAGCAATTGCGCTTGTAGAGGTCGACCCTGCCCGCTGTCGTGCTGCCGTCGTCGTGTTTGAAGTCGACACGGCGCTCGAAGACGTAGTCGTTGCGTTCGACCTGTTCTTGCGCTGGATCGGGTGTGGGCACGCCGAGCAGATCGCAGAGTTCGTTGGCGAACGTCTGAAAATTCGCTAACTCAGCGCCGCCGGATTGATGCCAGCGACCGATGAATGCGTCGATGGCCGCGTGGTCGGTGCCGTCATCGCCCGATGGCGCTGGTGCTTCTTCCGCATTCACCGCGCCAGAGTAGCCAATACGAACAGCCGCGTAACCCGCTCTCGCTGCCTCACGTTGTTCCGCACGTTCGCATTACGATTCTCGGCCGGGCCACTCGCCGCCTCGGCACGGTGTGCAAGAATCCGTGCCGAAGTCATCGCCGTGCGATAGTTGGTTATCGGCGAAAGGGGGGCCGCAGTTCGAACATCCCCGTCGCCACCCAATGGACGTCGCCTTCACACGCCCGTGCCAAGGAAGTGAATAGTCCAATGTGCGAACCTTGTATGCGTTCGGTCGTGGGGGCGCGGAAGTTCGCACACCGGCTAACAGCGCGCTCGCCGCTAGGCGAAGTTGAGTGCTTCGAGGCCGAGCGCCGTCATCGAAGGAACGTGAATCCAACCTTCAGACCTCGACAGTTGCTCAAGGTGCGGTGGTGGAGGGTCTGTCCGGCCCGCGAAGGCGAGCGCAGCCGTGAGAGCACTTACCAGAGCGTCCAGGTCGTCATCGCTGGCCACAAGGGTTTCTCCGAAGCCTCCAACGTCGAGCCCCTGCTCGACAAGTTGATCGACAATCCGCCTTCTGAGTGCCTTCGAGGCGGGTGTAGCCTTCTTGTACGAACCCCCAAGTGACATCCACCGGGCTAATGATGCGGCGGGATAGACCTCGTAGATGGTCCGTCGATCGCCTCGCTCCGCTGCGAGGCATTGGACGAGCCGGACACACCGCAATGCCACGGCGCCCAACTTGTCCGCTGCCACGCTCAGAGGGTGGACGGGCTTGCGGCTGACGGGGAAGCTCTGCTTGCGGAGCCATCGGTCAGTGGCCCGGTACTTTAGGTGGTCGGCCTCGTGCTTCGTGAGCGGCGTACAGGTGGTCGAGGTATGCGCTAGTTGAATGAACGACACGAAGTCGGCGGGCCAGCCGAAGGGGCAGTCGAGGCCGATGGCAGCAACGGTACTGCCCGCTGCCCGAATGATGCGTTCATCTGCCGCAGGCCGTTGGATTGCCTCTACGCGGGGCGTCGCCCTCCAGTCGAGAATGCAGAGGCTGGTTTTGGTGGGCTGGGCAGCAAGGTCAACGCCGACGAATCTCATTCGAAAGCCGCTGCTGGTGTTGCAGGGGAACCCGATCGTAAGCGAAAGCAGAACGGGATTGTGGGGTTGGCTTCGGCGTTCTCCATTGGCACTCCGGCGCCGAGGACGCGGACCGCTGCCACGCCCGGCCATCTTGTACGCTCACGACTTAACGCCACTCCGCAACGTACCGGGACGACCGAACGCTTACCGAACCTTAGCCTTAAC
This sequence comes from uncultured Bryobacterales bacterium, assembly GCA_964461235.1. Classification (GTDB taxonomy): domain Bacteria; phylum Acidobacteriota; class Terriglobia; order Bryobacterales; family UBA6623; genus VXMF01. The sequence continues at coordinate 9,790 of CAYWUV010000166.1, forward strand.
CGAGTGCGGGGAAACCTCGGTCATATATGTACATTTAATTGCATATGTCAATTCGGCTTATCATCATTACATGCATATAAACAACGGATTATAAGAAGGAAGTGGCGGATGGGGCGGGATTCGAACCCGCGATACGGCTCATCACCGTATACTCCCTTAGCAGGGGAGCGCCTTCAGCCGCTCGGCCACCCATCCGTCGTCACAGTATGACACGAAGTCGGTCCAAATATGGAGGATCGCCTTCCGATTTTCCACGCCGCTGCAGTCATCGGCCAGTGTCCGAAGCGGCGGCCCGCGCCAACGCGTCAGCCCGTTCGTTGCCCGGGTCCTTCGTGTGGCCGCGCACCCACTGCCACTTCACGTCATGTTTCGCTGCCGCCTGCTCAAGACGCCGCCACAGGTCTTGGTTCTTCACCGGTTTGCCGCCTGCGGTCCGCCAGTTGCGCCGCCGCCACCCGGCCATCCAGGAAGTAATTCCGTCCATCACATACCGGCTGTCGGTAACGATCTGAACGGGAGCACCGGGCTCGACTTCCTCGAGCGCCCGGATGGCCGCCATCAGTTCCATCCGGTTGTTCGTGGTACTCTCGGCGGCGCCTGACATCTCCCGGACTCCTGTCGGGGCCTCGATGACGACCCCCCAGCCCCCCGGGCCAGGATTGCCGATGCAGGACCCGTCCGTGTAAACGATCGTCGGCTTGTCGATCATGAGGTCCCAAGTCCGTAGCTGTCCGGTCCCCGAGCCGCCCGGTGGAAACGAAGGCGGCCCAAGTATTCGGCCGGGTCCTTGGGCCGCACCATTGCCGAGGACGGGGTGGTTTCCCAGTCGACCAGACGCGTGAAGAGAAAACGCATGGCCGATCCCGCGCACAACACGGGGAGCGCCGCAATTTCTCCAGCCGACAGCTTGCGGTTCTCCTCGTATCCCTTCAGAAGCGCACCCGCTTTCGTGATATTGAAGTCTGCATCCCGCTCGAAACACCACGCGTTGATACAGATGGCGAGGTCATAGGCGAAGAGATCATTGCAGGCAAAGTAGAAGTCGATGAGTCCGCTGACCTCGCCGTCCTTGAAGAAGACGTTGTCGGGAAACAGGTCGGCGTGGATGACACCCTTGGGCAAGGACTCTGGCCAGGTTCCCGCGATGTGCAGGAAGTCGTCTCGTACTTCCTGGTAGAGACCCGAGTCATACTTCTCGAGTCGCGCTTCCGACTGCAGCAGGGTTTGCTTCCACGCGCCGAGCGACAGGCCGTTCGGGCGTGACTCGCCGAAGTCAGAACTGGCGGAATGGAGGCGCGCCAGGGCCCGTCCGACTGAGCGGCAATGCCCGGGCTCGATCCGCGACCGGGCGACCCCTTCCAGGAACGTGACCAGTGCCGCTGGACGGCCGGCGAGCCTGCCGCGCGCGCACTCTCGACCGATCATCCTCCGGTGCAGGGAAACGGCCACGCTGGGACCGGCCCGGCCTGAGCCGCGCTGTCAGG
>CAYWUV010000167.1:0-11161 GCA_964461235.1 uncultured Bryobacterales bacterium
AATGCCTTACCTACGCGCCTGACCCGATCCCTGTACCGAACATTGAATTTGCCTGCCCCGGTACGCGTGCTGGTAGACTGCGGGGCAACCGAACATGAATCTCAGCGGCAAGACTGCACTCGTCACCGGGGCCAGCAAGGGCATCGGTCGCGGCATCGCGAAAAGGCTCGCGGAACTGGGCTGCGATCTCGCTGTCCACTTCAACTCGGACGCACACGGGGCCGAGGAAGTCGCGGATTTCGTCCAAGAGAAGGGTCGCAAGGCGACCGTCGTTCAGGCGAACGTCGGCAAAGCGGACCAAGTGCGGCGAATGTTCGATGAGGTATTCGGGTGTCACGACCGGCTTGACGTCCTCGTCAACAATGCCGGGATGCAGGTATGGGCACCACTGCTCGAACTCTCCGAGCAGGACTGGGACCGGGTCATCGACACCAACCTCAAGGGCTGCTTTCTTTGCACCCAGATCGCCGCCCGCCACATGAAGGACAGCGGCGGCGGCCGCATTGTCAACATCGGATCCGGCTGCAACAAGGTCGCGTTCCCGAACCTTGTCAGCTACACCGCCAGCAAGGGCGGAATGGAACAGCTGACCAAAGTGGCAGCGGCCGAACTGGGACCATACGGCATCACGGTTAACTGTGTCGCGCCGGGGGCCATCCTGATCGAGCGGACCGAACGCGAAGCGGGAGACTACGCCGGAGTGTGGTCCCGCCTTACTCCGATGGGCCGGGTCGGATACCCGAGCGACGTGGCCGAAGCGGTTGCGTTCCTGTGCACGGACGCAGCCGAGTTCGTTTCGGGCCAGACCCTGATGGTCGATGGCGGGATCTTTACCCGCGGGCCGTGGGCCTACTGACCGTTCCCACGCTCACGAGTAGTCGGTCTCGGTGAGGCTTTCGAGGACGGACTGTTGCCAGTCCCGCAGCCTCCTGGCGAGCGACGCAACCCGTTCGGGGTCGTTGTCGGCAAGGTTCCGGCTCTCCGCAGGGTCCTCTTGCATGTCGAAGAGCCCTATCGTGTCCTCGCCATCCCCATCGACCACCAGCTTGTACCGGTTTTCAAGGATCGCCCTAGCGCCGGCGAAGTCGGCATCGACGATCCTGGGATAGCGGAAGTTCCGGAAATGCCTGGTCAGCCGGCCGTCCATGTACTTGACGAGCGGCGTCGTGCCCTCCTGCAGACCCGGCTCGATGTAAGGCTCGGAGCCGCTGTCCCCGACTCCTGCGAATCGCCAGAAGCAAATCGGTTCGGGCCTTTCGGTCATCGAGCCGTCCAGCAACGGCACGAGGCTGATGCCATCCAAGGGGCGATCGGGAGCGCTCAAGCCGGTCAATTCGCAAACCGTTGGCAGAATGTCGCTCGTCACGGAATTGACAGAGCTCCTCATGGGTTGCGGGATGCGCCCGGGCCACTCGATGACAGAGGGCACCCGGACGCCGCCTTCATAAACAGCCCCCTTGCTGGCTCTCAGGGGCGAGCCGAGACGGGCCTCGGAGGGCGCCCCGTTGTCGCTGCAGTACCAGAGCAAGGTGTCCTGACGCAGCCCCTGTCCGTCCAGATGCTCGCGCAACGAACCGATCGCGCGGTCCATGGCCGTGATCTCCGCATACCGAGCCTGCAGAACCTTGTCGAGCCTTACGCTGGTTGGCAGGCCGGTCTCCATGGATGTGATTCGAGCGGAGGATTCCTGCAGGGACGCCGGAAGGTCCGCATAGGCTTCCAGGTCGACTTCCTGCCCGCTGTACGGCTCGTGCGGCGAGCCGAACCAGATGACGACAAAGAAGGGCCGGCCGGACTCCCTCGCGCGGTCGATGAAGCGAGTGGCGGCATCGACGACGATCTGCGAACTCTCACCGGGATGCTTCTCCGGCGGGCCGCCGTTGTGTGAGAGGAAGGGATCCATTTCGAAAAAGTTGTCGTGGGAGAGCCATTCCTCGAACCCGAAGGAGCCCGGATTGGTCGGCGAGTCGGCCTTGACCGGCCCGAGGTGCCACTTGCCGAAGTGTCCGCAGGCATACCCTGCCCTGCTGAGGATCTGAGCGATGCCGACCTCCTCCGGCCGGATGGACCAGTTCGCACTGAAGGTACCGTACCGATTGGGGTGACGTCCGGTCATCACGCTCCCGCGAGTCGGCGAACAGACCGGCGCCGCCGCATAGAAGCGGTCCAGGAGCAGCCCCGAGGCCGCCATTTCGTCCAGGACCGGCGTCGTTACGTGCGGGTGGCCGTTGTAGCCGGTCTCGTGCCAGCCGTGGTCGTCCCCCATAAGCAGCACGATGTTCGGCAAGGTCGGTTCAGGTGAGGGCTCGCTGCTGCACGAATAGGCACCCGCGACGGTAGCGGCCAAGAAATCTCGTCTGGATATCGAATCTCGCATCGCGGGGTCCATAGTCGCACACGAGGACTGGAGTCCGACACGAGTCCGGTTCCGGCCAAGCGGCCGGACCTGCTGGCAGACTCGCCATATGCCGCTAGCGGAGGAAGGCGCGAGATTCGGTACCCTGTGATCGCCGTCGGGCCGCCCGCTCGTCGGGCATAGGTTTCATGAAAAGCAGCTGGTTCCTCGTCATCGCTCCCGGTCTGCTCATGGCGGCTACCGGAGTCGGTGCCGGCGATCTCATGACCGGAACCTTGGCCGGAACCGAACTGGGCACCAGCGTTCTCTGGGCCGTAGTCATCGGGGCGTTCCTCAAGTTCGTCCTGAGCGAAGGTGTCGCCCGCTGGCAGCTGGCCACGGGCACGACGCTGCTGGAGGGCTGGAACGACAAGCTGGGCTCGTGGATCCGATGGATCTTCATCTCGTATCTGACACTGTTCACGGTGGTCGTTGGGAGAGCCCTGGCAAATGCCTGCGGAATCGCCGGAAGCGCCCTTCTGCCGATTGGAGAGCAAGAAGACTCCATCGTGATCTGGGCCATCATCCACTCGCTAGTGGGCGTTGCGATCGTACTCCGAGGGAGCTTCCGGGCGTTCGAGTCCCTGATGTCCGCATTGATCGGCCTGATGTTCGTGACGGTCGTGACCACAACCGTTCTGGTCGCTCCGCCTCTCTCCGAGATCGCGCGCGGATTGATTCCGACCATGCCGCCTGACGGCGGCTCCTGGGTGCTCGCCGTTCTCGGCGGCGTCGGCGGGACCGTGACCCTCCTGTCGTACGGCTACTGGATTCAGGAGCAGGATCGTCGCGGCACGGAAATGCTATCCACGTGTCGAGTCGATCTTGGAGTCGGGAATGGCGTCACGGCAGTGTTCGGCTTCTGCGTGATCATCATTGGCTCCCAGATTGATGTCGAGGGGAGCGGGGCGGCGCTGGCCTCGCAGATGGCTGACCGTCTCGCCGACGTGACGGGCGAAGGCGGAAAGTGGATCTTCCTGGTGGGTTTCTGGGGCGCGGTCTTCTCCAGCCTGCTCGGCGTCTGGCAGAGCATTCCATACCTGTTCGCCAATTTCGTGCGACTCCGGAATCCATCGCCCGGGGTACTGTCCAAGTCCACGCCGTACCGCTTGTCGGTGGTGCTGGTGGCCATCGTGCCCCTGTTTCTCCTAAACGCGCCGGTTCGGGAGATCCAACTCACCTACGGGGTGCTCGGAGCGCTCTTCCTGCCCCTGCTCGCACTGACGCTGCTGCTGCTCAACAACCGGAGGAAGTGGGTGGGAGACGTGGCCCGAAACCCGATTTGGATCAATGTCGCCCTGGGCACCAGCCTGGTCTTTTTTGCCGCTCTGGCCGTATTGCAATGGTTCGGCAGCTAGCGTCCGAAGCGCCAACCGTGTGTATGGGCCTGGATTCGAGCCGCATCAGGACCAGGCGAGACAGCCGGCCACCGGAATCACTCCCGGCAGCAAGTGCCCGCCGGTTCCGGCAGGTACCGCACGCCTACCGGTCCCCCCAGCGCATCTTGCTGCGCAGGACGTCGAAATAGAGCATGCTATTCGTCTGGATGATGTCGACAGTGTGACCCGCCTTCCAGGCGCGAATGGCGTCCTCCGCCATCAGGTGGCGGCCCACTTGGCCGTCGATGCTCAAGTAATTGTCCTCATCGCCTGCTGAGACGCGGATCTCGACCTTGGCGTCCGCAGGCAGCACCACAGACCGATTCGAGAGGGTATGCGGGCAGATCGGCGTCAGGCTCAGGGCGGCCACGTCGGGTGACATGACCGGCCCGCCCGCCGATAGCGAATAGGCCGTGGATCCGGTGGGTGTCGACAGGATCAGCCCGTCGGAGCGGTAGCCGCACACATACTCTTCGTCGGCAAAGGCCTCAAGGTGCAGCAGACGGGCCACCGGACCGTTCGACACTACGATGTCGTTCAGCGCGAAAAATCGGTCGATGTCGCCTCCCTTCCTGACTAAGCGAGCCTCGAGCACCATTCGGGAGTCCAGCCGGAACTCGGACCGGGAAACCGCCTCGAGGGCGCTCGGCAACTCATCCGGCCCCGTCGTCATCATGAACCCTAGCCCTCCCAGGTTGACGGCGAGCAAGGGTGTCTGGCGATCGCCCACGGCCCGCGCGGCGGACAGCAGCGTTCCGTCACCGCCGAGGACTACGATCAGGTCGCAACCGTCCGGCAGGTCGTCCCTCGGCTGGCCGTCGCTGCGCCCCAGGTAGTCGCCGGACGTGGTGTCGACCGCCAACTCGACTCCGCGCTGGGAGCACCAATCCAGCAGGGTCCGCAGCAGACCTGGGATCTCCGTCCGGTCCGGCTTGCTGACGACACCGATGCGACGGATCACGAGATCACCCCGCCGGAACCCGGGAGCCATTCGGACCCGAAAAGGAGGAACTCCCGGTTGCCTGCGGCTCCGGTCAGCGGGCACTCGATCCACTGGACCGACCCGAAGCCGCAGGCAGACATAGCATCCCGAACCTTCCTGCACACCGCGAGGCGTAGCGAGGGGTCGCGAACGACTCCTCCCTTGCCGACCCCGCCCTTGGTGACTTCGAACTGCGGCTTCGCCAGAACGACAGAGCGGCCACCCGCTCGGAGCACGCAGCCGAACCTCGGGAGGATCTTGGTCACCGAGATGAAGCTCACGTCACACGTCACGAAATCGACGCTCTCACCGATATCCTCCGCTGACAAGTACCGGGCATTGAGCCCGTCCCGGACGACGACCCGCTCGTCCTGACGGACGTTCCAATGCAACTGGCCGCTCCCGACATCGACGGCGTGGACCCGCCTGGCGCCGTACTGGAGCAGGCAGTCGGTGAATCCGCCGGTCGATGCGCCGATATCCAGGCAGACGGCACCTTCGAGAACAATCCCGAAGTGGCGCACGGCAGCGTCCAGCTTGTCGCCTGCACGGCTCGCGAACCTCGGCCGCTGACGGATGAGACGCACCGCAGCGTCCGCTGAGACCTGCCGGCCGGGCTTGTCGGCTTTCTGCTCGTCGACGAGGACTTCCCCGGCCAAGATCATGGCTCGCGCTTTGTGCCGGGATTCGACAAGGCCCCGCTCGACAAGCAATTGATCCACTCGCGTTCGCGCCAAACCGGTCGAGTTCCAATTGTCTCACGGTTATCGCGACAAAGGGGCTGCGACCGCACTCAGGGCAGCCGCATGAGGGACACCGCGATGCTCCCTCCGAAGCACGCATCCACGTCGCTCCCGGCTTGACGCCCTCGCCGCCGGTAGACGCCCGTGTAGAGGTGGCCGCCGTCTTCCGATGTGTACGAGAGCTGCAGCGGGCTGGTGTCCACTCCGCACTCGACGAGCTGAGGGTCCGCAGGCCCCGGGGGAGGGCTGGGCAGGTTGACATTCCAGAACTCGCCCTGGCCAAGGGGCCTTGACAGGAGGTCCGGAAGCAGCCTCCTCACCCAACCCGTCGCCCGAATCCAGTCCTGGCCGCTCAGCACCCGGTCCCGGTAGTGCGAGAGCGCGATTCCGGGCAGCCCATGCAGTGCAGCCTCGCGAATCGCCGCAACGGTGCCCGAGTAGTACACGTCAGCGCCGAGATTGGCACCGTTATTGATGCCCGCCAGAACCCAGTCGAAGCGCTCGCGGAAATCATGCAACGCAAGTCGGACGCAGTCGGCCGGAGTGGAATCCACGGCCAGCGTTCGATTGTCGATCCGGCGACTGCGAATCGGCCGCCCAGTGGTCACCTGGTGGCTGCAGCCGGAGCGCTCCTCGAAGGGAGCAACGACGATCGACTCCGAACCTGCTGGCAGCGCCCCCGTCAAGGCGACGAGACCGGGCGCATTAATGCCGTCATCGTTTGTCAGCAGGAACCGGGACAGTTCGCTCCCAAGCATCGAGAGACCATTCTGGCAAAGCCGTCCCGGCAGGTCCGTCCGTGCTAGCCCGGCCTCAGGCGATGGGACTCCAGAGTTAGCCGCAAGCCTTCCTCAAGCGGGACACGGGGCTCCCAGTCGAGCAGTCTCCGCGCCTTGGAGATGTCGGGACGCCGTCGCTTCGGGTCGTCCTCGGGCAGCGGCAGGCGTCGAATCCCGCCAGAGCTGCCGACAAGGACCTGCACCATGCGGACGAGATCGAGGACCCTTGTCTCGGAAGTCGAGCCGAGGTTCACAGGTGTCGGCTCGTCGCTGGCCGCGAGGCGAACCAAGCCGTCGACAATATCGGACACATAGCAGAAGCTGCGGGTCTGGACTCCGTCGCCGAACACCGTAAGGGGCTCGCCGCGCAGGGCCTGCTCTAGGAACGCCGGCAGCACGCGACCGTCCCCGGACTTCATCCTCGGACCGTATGTGTTGAACAGACGCGCTATGCGCGTGTCCAGGCGGTGCTCGCGGTGGTAGGCCATGGTCAGGGCCTCCGCGAATCGCTTGGACTCGTCGTAGACTGACCTGGGACCGACGGGGTTGACATTGCCCCAGTACGACTCCGGCTGGGGGTGGACAAGAGGGTCCCCATAGGTCTCGGAGGTCGACACCTGCACGAACGTCGCCCTGCAACGTCGTGCCACTTCCAGCAGGTTGCGCGTGCCCACCGACCCTGCCATCAACGTCTCGATCGGGGCGGCGAGATAATCCTTCGGACTGGCGGGAGAAGAGAGATTGAAGACCAAGTCGTACTCTCCAGGAAAGTCGGCCATTTCGCAGATATCGCGGCGGACGACGCGGAAGTCCTGGCGATTCCGGAGATGCTCGATGTTCGCGGCGCTTCCGGTGCTGAAGTTATCGACGACTTCCACGTCGTAGCCGTCGTCGAGCAGACGATCACAAACGTGAGAGCCGATGAAGCCCGCGCCGCCAGTCACGAGAGCCCTCAATTGCATCCTCCCCAGATCCAATCGTAGACCGATTGCCTGAACCGAAGTGGCGGGTAGCCGACCAGAGGCCGGCTGTGAAAATCATCGCTTGCAACTGGCGATCGGATGAATCCGGCGTGCGTTGCGAATCCCATGGCCGTGCCATGCATTGCAACCCAGGTAGTCGACGAGACCATCGATGCACTGGCTCCTGTCCGCGACGAGAATGCCTCCCCACGGAGGTCCGCTTCATTTCCACAAAAAACTGAGGGCCGAATGGTTAGGCCGAAGCGGCAGTCAGCGACTCCGGCCGAGGGCGCTCTTCCGGTCGAACTCGACTGCCACACCGAGCTCCGTCCAGGACCTGACCACGTATCCCCCGCCGGCACACTCGTTGTGGATCCGCGCCACTCGCGGCGGTATGATCTCGTCCCGGATTTTCGGCTTGTGATGCCCCGTATCGTAGGCAGTCACCTCTAGCAGACAGTACGGACAGTTCTCTGGCAGCAGTGCTTCCAATCGACGTTCCTCTGGCCGTCGCGCCTTGCTGCCGTCCGGGAGCCCATCCCACTCGATCATGCTACGAACAGCGCCTTCCCGACCACGCCCCCAGGCCGCGTCGAAAATCTCGCGGAAGCGTCCGATAAGGCTAGGATTGTCCCGGCGCTTGCTGGCCATCTTTGGCCGCCGAGCCCGGATTTTCCTTGATCCTATGCCTGAGGTGATCGTCCCGATTGCGATACTCGGTCAGCGGCAGGTGTTGGATCGCGTTGGCGCACAGCGCCACCCAAGCGTTTCGCTGTTCCGTTCCCAAATCCTCAATTTCCTCCGCCAGATTCTCCCAGTCGATGACCGACCGCTTCCGGTCTCATGGCTCCAGCCTGCTGGATCGCCCAACCGTAGAAGTCCTCCTCACAGAGTTCAGGCTTGGCCACACGCGCCTCGCGCAACGCTTCGACCGGGGAATTAGGCATCGGAGTCGACCTCGCCCGTGTTCTACAACCGCTAGGACGCAGCGGCTTGCCTGACCGGGCCGAGCCCGCGGCTCCAGGTGCGTTCGAGCGCAATGCGGGGCTGTACAATGTCGCCATGGAACGACGGGACGCACTCAAATGGCTGACAGGCGCAGGGCTCGCAGCCTTGCCCGCGGCGATTCCCCCATCAGCAGCGGCACAGGCGCAGCGGGCGTCTCGGGGGCTCCCGGAACTCAGCATCACCGACGTCAAGGCGATTCTCACGGCTCCGCCGGGCCTGCCACGGACAGTGATCGTCAAAGTCGAGACCAGCGAACCCGGGCTGCACGGGTACGGTTGCGCGACGTTCACCCAGCGCGCAAAGGCCGTGGTGACGGCGGTGGACGAATTCCTCCGCCCGTTCCTGAAGGGCAAGAACCCCGACCACATCGAGGACATATGGCAGACCATGTACGTCAGTTCCTATTGGCGCAACGGGCCTGTCCTGTACAACGCAATGAGCGGCGTCGACCAGGCCCTGTGGGACATCAAGGGCAAGCGGGCTAACATGCCGGTCTACGCGTTGCTGGGCGGCAAGGCGAGGAACGGCGCGGACGTGTACCGCCATGCGTCCGGCTCGACTCTGGAGGAGGTAGAGGATTCGGCCCGGGCGTACATCGAGCAGGGTGTCCGCCATGTCCGGATTCAGCTTGGCCTCCAAGGCAACGCCAACTACGGCGCCCGCAGCAGCGGAGGCAATCCGGGCGGTTTCCTGGGGGCACCGTCGGGCGGGCCTCACAACGAACGCATGTACGAGCCCACGCCGTACCTGCTCAGCGTGCCTAGGCTGTTCGCACACATGCGGGACAAGCTCGGCGAACAAATCGAATTGCTGCACGACGTCCACGAGCGCATCACCAACGCTCAGGCGATGTGGCTGCTCAAGCGGGTTGAGGAGTACCGTCCGTTCTTCATCGAGGATCCCCTGTCGCCGGAGCAGATCGGCTACTTCCGGCATATGAGGTCCCAGACCACGACAGCTATCGCGATGGGCGAGCTCTTCAATTCGCCTCACGAGTTCACCGGGCTGATCACGGAACGCCTGATCGATTTCATCCGGGTCCACATCTCTCAGATCGGCGGCCTGAGTCCCGCGAGAAAGCTGGCAGCCCTCTGCGAGTGGTTCGGCGTCAGGACCGCGTGGCACGGCCCCGGCGACACGTCGCCGGTCGGGCACCTTGCGAACATCGCCCTAGACGTGAGCTGCTACAACTTCGGGATCCAGGAGGCACGGACATGGCCGGACTCCGTACACGAGGTCTTCCAAGGCTGCCCGCGCCTGGAGAACGGCTTCTTCTTCCCCAATGAGGCTCCCGGATGGGGCATGGAGATCGACGAGGACCTTGCGGCCCGGTACGACGTCGACTCGCGGTACGACACGCCTTTCGATTACCCCTGGGGCACGACGCGGCGCCGGGACGGGTCGATCATCCGTCCGTAGCGGATTAGCACGTAGCCGTTCAGCCCGGCGCTCTGCTCCGGAGAGCCTCGACGATGGCATCCACGTCGTAGACGCAGCCGGCCCACGTTCCTCCGCTGCAAGCCTGCATGGCGGCCCAGAGCCGTGTATCGTCAGGAATCCCGGGATGTGCCGACAGATCCGGGCGGCTCGACCGACTCGCCAGGACGCGCGACCCTTCCTCGGCTCCGAATCTGGCTTGACCGTGCCCGACCAGGTCGACAGCGCCTCGCAGCCTCCCACAGTCGATTTCGATTCGGAGGACGTCGCCTTCGAGCAGCTTGCCAATGGGACCCCCAGCCAACGCCTCGGGTCCCACGTGTCCGATGCAAGCGCCGGTCGACACTCCCGAAAAGCGTGCGTCGGTAATCACCGAGATCTCCTTGCCGTAGGAGATGTGCTTCAGCGCCGAAGTGATCTGATAGATTTCCTCCATCCCCGATCCGAGAGGGCCGCAGCAGATCAAGGCCATGATGTCGCCCGGGCCGACGGAGCCATTCTTGAGCGCTTCGATGGCATCGGCTTCCCGAGTGAAAATCCGGGCCGGCCCCTCCTTGCGGTAGACTCCGTCGGCATCGACCACGGTCGGGTCGATAGCCGTGCTCTTCACGACCGAGCCCTCGGGAGCCAAGTTCCCGCGACAGAACGTGATCGTGCTGGTGAGGCCCCGCCGGGCGGCGGAAGCCTGGGAATAGATCACTTCGTCCGGGTCGACGCCGTCAGTGCTGCGCAACAGGTCGCGGAACAATCTCCGGCGTTCGCTCGACTCCCAAGCATCGAGCGCCTGCCCGAGCGGCATCCCCGCGGCCGTAAGAACCCCAAGATCCAGCAGGTTGAGATCGCGAAGCCGGAGCATGACCTCGGGAACTCCACCAGCCAGGAACACGCGAACCGTCGGGTGGCCCACCGGGCCGTTCGGCAGAACATCGACAAGACGCACCACCCGGCAATTCACGTCCTCCCAGTCGTCGACTGAGGGCCGCGGCAGTCCGGCACAATATGCCACGGCCGGGAGGTGCAGCAGGAGATTGGTCGATCCCCCGAATGCCGCGTGAACGACCATCGCGTTCCGCAATGCCCCTTCGGTCAATATGTCGTGCACGGTCAGGCCGGCCGCCCTCTGCGCCATGACCGCCTCGGCCGACTTCCGCGCCGTGTGCTTCCACACGGGCTGTCCAGACGGGGCGAGCGCCGAATGCGGCAGGGCCAGGCCCAGGGCTTCCGCTACGACCTGGGCTGTCGCCGCTGTCCCCAGGAACTGGCAGCCTCCACCGGGGGACCCGCACGCCCGGCAGCCGAATTCGCGGGCCTGTTCCAAGCTGAGCTCGCCGTGCGAGAACCGAGCGCCGATCGTCTGCACCTTGCCCGCGTCCTCCCCGTCCGTCGGCGGCAGCGTCACTCCTCCCGGAACCAGCACGCAAGGCAGCCCGTGCATGGATGCCAGGGCCATCATCATGGCGGGCAGGCCCTTGTCGC
>CAYWUV010000168.1:0-11153 GCA_964461235.1 uncultured Bryobacterales bacterium
GCCGGCCCCTCGGCGGCTTGCGAGCCCCAAAAAGGCTAAATTGAGAATCCCTGATTGCCGGCCTGGCCTCTTCGTCTCGCCGCAAGGTTGGCGAGCATTGAGCAGGATTGGATGCCCGCTGAATGGTCCCGTCTGTGTGAGGCCGAGCCTCGCGCGATGCGGATGGGCCGTTTGCAATCACGAACCGGTCATGCCGGGAAGTCGGTCGGGACAGGGGCGAATCTACCTAGGAACGCTTCGGCTGGCCAGCTATGGAGGCGACTCGGCCTTCAATTTGCAACTCGTCAGACGGGTCGATGATGGTCGGAAACGGGAAGCGGCGGAAGTCTCTGCCGCGCATGCTGATGCGACTGCCTCCGTGTTCCCGCATCAGGACGTCGACGTGCAGTGGTGCATTACATCGCCGCGGAGGTCGATCATCTCCGCAGGCACCTGCGGGAGGCCGGTCTCATCGCGCAGCTTGGCTCGTGATACCTGCAGTCCGGTCGGGCCATTAGTTCCCAGTGAAGGACGGCCGCTCCGAGCGTTCCTGATTGACCGAGAACCCACGCTGATGAACGGGTCCGGGAGCAACTGTAGCGCCTTCGCGGGAGCTAGGGATTGCCCTTTCGGACTCATTGGGTTCTGATGGGAACATGCCAGTTCGCAATGCCGACACGATTCTTGCCATCGCTGCCCTGCTCGCGGGCTGTGCACCCGAAGCGCCAATGACCCGTCCCTTGTCCGAATCCGAACATCTCCTGTACGTAGGCACCTATACCAAGGAGACCAGCGCAGGCATCTACGGGTACCGCTTCGACTCGTCGACGGGCGCAGCCGAGGCCCTTGGGCTGCTCGCGGAAACTCGGGATCCGTCGTTCCTTGCGCTCCACCCAAACGGGCGGTACCTGTATGCCGTTAACGAGGTCGATGATTTCGACAGTGCGGGTAGCGGCGCGATCTCGTCCTTTGCGATCGACCACGACTCGTTCGCCCTCCGAAAACTCAATGAGGTTTCGTCGAAGGGAGGCTGGCCCTGCCACCTCAACCTGGACGGCAGCGGACGGATGCTCATCGTCGCCAACTACAAGGGTGGCAACATCGCCTCGTTCCCGGTCAACGAGGACGGCACGCTGGGCGAAGCCGCTTCCTTCTATCAGCACGAGGGGAGCAGCGTACACAGCCGGCAGGACCAGCCGCACGCGCACTCGGCAGACTTCTCGGCCGACGACCGGTTTGCGTTTTTCTCGGATCTAGGGCTTGACCAAGTGAAGATCTACAAGGCGGATCCGGCAACCGCGACGATCGAGCCGAACGATCCGGCTTTCGTGGAAGTCGAGCCGGGGTCCGGGCCGCGGCACTTCTCGCTGCATCCCTCAGGGCGGTTCGCCTACGGCATCAACGAGCTTTCCTCGACCGTGACGTTCTACAGCTTCGACGGGGAATCGGGAACACTAGCTGTGCAGCAGACGGTGTCGACCCTTCCCGAGGACTTTGAGGGGGGAAACTCCACTGCGGAGATTTACGTGCATCCGTCGGGGAACTTCGTTTATGCGTCGAACCGCGGCCACCACTCCATAGCGGTCTTTGGAATCGATCCGGAGAACGGCCGGCTGGAGGCACGGGGGCAGGTCTCCACGCAAGGCGAGCGGCCGCGAAACTTCGCATTCGATCCGACTGGGCAGTACCTTCTCGCCGCGAACCAGGAGTCGGACAACATTGCCGTGTACCGGATCGACGGGGCAACCGGAGCCCTGCAACCGACCGGTACGGTCCTTGCAATTGACGCGCCGGTCTGTCTGCTGTTCTAGCGAATCCTGCTGATTGCAGGAGCGAGGCTGCGGGCCGTGGGGGCGGCTGGCGTGGGTTCTGGGCCCGTCGAGCGACTGATTCGGTCGTCGAATCGAGGTCACAGACATCGATCGGTCCGCGCTCCTAGCCCGACGATAGCGCAGGCTCATTCGAATCATTCGTGTCGGCGACACAATGGTGGTCGGTCTCAGCCGGGCGAAAGCCGCACTTGCCCAAGCTGTATCTGGGCACGCGTGAGCGCCCGAGGCATGGGACAGGAAGCACCAAAGCCAAAATGCGGCTTGATCCCGACTGCAGTCGGTAACTCCGATGGATGGAAGCCGCATTGGATTTCCAGTCTTGTCGTCACGCGGACGGATGCTTCAGATCTGTTCGGCGAAGCAAGTTCCTAGCCGGCTTGAGGCGCGGACTCGGCTGGCGGCGTCATGAGGAGTTGCGAATAGGCTAACTCGCCCGAGCCGGTCGGGCCTTGCACGGAACCCGCTGCTATCATGCGCCCATGGCCGCTCCCACGACGCTCGTCGGTGGTGTGAGGCGCCCTTCCAAGGTGCAGCTGGAGGAGTACCCCTACTCCGACGGCCGGATCCTGATGGAGGCCGACCCGCATGCGAACTCCGTCGTGGCAATGCGCAACCAGCTGCAATGGCATTTCGAGGGTCGCGAGGACGTCTACGTGGCCGGCAGCCTGGCCGTATACTACCGCCGGGGCGACCGGAGCGCGGTGGTGGAGCCGGACGTGTTCGTGGCGCTGGGCGTGAAGAAGAGGGATCGCCGGTCGTACCGGATCTGGGATGAAGGCGGGGTGGTGCCGGCCTTCGTAGTGGAAGTGGCCTCGCCCTCGACAAGCCGGCGGGACGCGACGGACAAGCAGGAGACGTACGAGCGGATGGGCGTGCAAGAGTACTGGCGGTTCGACCCGGCCGGGAGGAGGATTCCGGAGGGTTTGGTGGGCTGGCGGCTGGATGGCGGCCGGTACGAGGGGGTACGGAGCGCCGGCGCGGATGGCTGGTTCCGGAGCCAAGTGCTGGAACTGGAACTGCGGGCGGAGGGGTGGCTGTTGCGATTCCGGGATCCACGGCTGGGGCGGGACCTGATGACGCATTCGGAAACCAGCCGGACCTTGCAGGTGTCCGAGCACGGGCGCGATGAGGCCGAGCGCAGGGCCGAGACCGAGGCAGCAGCGCGGCGAACGGCGGAGCGCAGGGCCGAGACCGAGGCGGTAGCGCGGCGAACGGCGGAGCGCAGGGCCGAGACCGAGGCGTTAGCGCGGCGAACGGCGGAGCGCGAGCGGGACGCGGCGGATCGACGGATCCGCGATCTGGAAGCAAGACTGCGGTTGGACGGCAAGTCTGGCTAGCCTCCAACCGTTTCCGCCGATCTCCGGCCGACCGGTAAGACAACATGGCGTGGAACTTGCCGATCCAATGCACGGATTCGGTGCCGATTCAACCGGACGGCAACCCTCAGGGCGGGCGGCTCGCCGCAACGGCTCGGGCTACGGCAATGGCACCAGCCAGGGATCGGATTCCTCGTTCGTCCCGTCGCGAGGTGCCCGAGTGTCAGCGACGCATAATCCACATCGGGCTCACCCAGACGATCTCGCCATCCACCTGCTCGCCTCGAACGTAGTAGTACGACGTGTCTCCTGGACGGGAGGTGCTATCGGTCCAGGTCAAATCGACCTGACGCGTCCCCGGATTTGCTGTATGGACATGGTGCCCGTCCTTGATGACGGAAATCGTCTCGAAACTCGCCGTGCCCAGCAGCTTGATCTCAAGCCGCGGCTCACCGCTCGTTTCGAACTCCTCTCCCATGAAGTGCCCCTGGCTTCGCACGTCGGCCAAGATGTTGTCCGTTGCCCCGTACACCCTGCGTTTGCGGATCCCCTCGAGCATCGCTTGTCGGGTCGGTTCGGTCACCCACACATTTGCGTAGGACATGTGCGTGGAGATGTGATCGCTCGAAGCCTGGAAGCCCAGCCGGTATCCCTTCGCGAGCGCATTGGAGACGAATCCCAGTGGCCTCCACCCTCCGATGGAATCGTCGGCTGCATTTGTTCGAGGGGCGCCGGGGATCTCGTAGTTCTGGCGGTCGCCCTGGTATATCTCGACCCACGGTTCCAATTCCGGATCGTTGTCGCGCCAGTCCGTACCCATGCCCGTCCCGGAAGTATGGACCGCAGCAAGGCCTCCGAACCGCCGAAGATAGCGGTAGAGCATCTGCGTATCCGGTGCCGGGGTGCTGGGCGAGTCCTCCGCCATCTTGGGCAGGCGCGGCAGAGGGCGGATCCCGCGCTGCGCGAACAGGAGATTGCGGTGCCCCTCGGGATAGCGCACGCTGCGCTCGTAGCTGAACAGCGTCACGAACTTACCCGGCAGGTGGAAGGCGTCCGACAGCTTCTGCGTGCGCCACCAAGGGTATTCCCGGCGGCCGTTGTCGTGGTCGCAGCAGCCCGCCCAATCCAGGTAGGCCACGTCGATGAAGTAGCGCCAAGCGTCGATCATGGCCCCGTCGCCGCCTCCGTCACTGCTGATCTCGGTGTGGCGATGGAACTCGCCTCGCATGAGCCGCAAGTTCTCGCCGCCGATTTCCACCCGGTACTCCCTCATCATCGATACTTGCTCGAGTTCCTCCTGGACATCCGCTGCCAGTTCCGGCGAATCTGCGTCCGACAGAGGTTCCAGGTCGAAGTCCCCGGTCCCGCGGTCAGTCCTGTATTCGTGCGCAACCAAGTCGAAGTCGAAGTCGTTTCGGTTCAAGTTGCGGGTATCGCCGTCCGTAAAGCGGTGGTCAGTCGTTCCGATGATCAGCGCACGGCCAGCCCCGGTAGCTACTACTGCCGGTCGCTGGTCGAGGAGTCCGTCGGAACGCCCGAGAAAGACAGGTCCTTCCCAAGCGTTGCCACCGAACCGAACTACGTGCTCGAACCAAGTACTCCCCAACCTCCCCCAGATCCTGCCGGCCGACGTCCGGAAGGCCAGGAAGACGTTCCCCGATTCATCGATGGCCAACCGGGGATAGCCTTCCTTGGCGCTTCTGGCCGGCGGGTACCCAGTGGTGTGCGGCCGACGCGCCGCAGCCAGTCCGGGATCGGGTAACGCAAGTTGCGGCGCGTTCCTGAAGCGCCGCCCCCGGCGGTTGTTCGGGTGGGATGCGGGCTGCCTCTCGAGCAAGTCCGCGACTGGAGCGGCGGGCTGGTACAGGCGCCCTCCCTCAACCACCCGCACGCGGATCGTGGCGTCCCGGTATAGGCCCGAACCGGTTGTCTCGTACGCCCCGAAGTCCTTTCCCCAGCCCGAGAACGACTCCTCGTACGCGACCCAGAGCCGGTCTCGCTCGTCGATGGCGATGCTCGGCCGCGCCTCGAAGAGCGGGCTGTCAGCCACCGCAAAGGGCTCGTCCATGGCAATCCCGGCGTCGTGCGACAATCGCCGGGCATACACGTCGTAATTGCCGTTGCCATAGGTGTCCCAAGCCACGGCCACCGATCCGTTCCCGGACGCCGCGACGGCCGGCGCCCAGTCACTCTGGCCCGACGTGGATACTCGTCGCTCGGCCGAGAATCCGTCCTCCGATTGCCGCGCGACAAGGACGTCAAAGCTGTCCCGGTGTCCCTGCCACGCAACCCAGACCGCCCCGTCCGTCGCAGTCACCGCGGCGGGTGCGAGGTCAGGGCCCGGATCACTTGTCAGGCGTTGCGCGGCCGACCACTTGCCGCCGGCTCGGTAGTTCGCGTAAATGTCGAAGTTCCCGTCCACCTGTTCCGACCGGAACACCCACACCCGACCGTCGCCGTCGACCGCAACGGCGACCGAGTATACGTCCCGGCCGCCCGGACCGACGGGTTCGGGTGCCCCCCACACGCCTCCGGAGATCGAGTACTCGCGCAACCAGACACGGTCGCCCCCGACTGGCCTGGCCAACGAGTCGAACGAGTCCGGGGACGACTGGAGCTGCCGACGCATTCTCATGGTTCGATCGCCGTGAGTGAACTCGACGTACGTCATGTACACCTTGTCGCCGGACCTCGCGGTGTCAGGCAGATCCTGCTCCTCCGCCGAGGCAGTCAATACCGACACGACGGGGATCCGTTCGACGGACACTGTCCCGTCCAGCAGCATCGCTGGAGTCCCGTATGCAACATCGGACGGACGGAACGAGACGTCGCCCTGCTCGGTTCGGATTCGGAACACGGGGTCCGTTCCGAGCGTTTCGGCGAGAACGTAGACGCCCGTTTCGAGCGCGGGGTATCGACTGAGATCGGTTTGGCCGCGGGTGAGGGCAACACGTCGCGTGGCGAGTTGCCAACTGGAACCGGTGATCGTGTCGGTCGGGCTCAGCCGCCAGCCGGAGACATCGAGAATGCGCGCACCTGTCGCATCGATCGACCCGTCCCACCGGGCCGGCTCCTGCTGGCCGACTCCGAACAGGATGCAGTACTGAATCCTCTCCGCCGCGGCCAGTGCCGGGAACAGCAAAAGCCAGGGGAGGAGTCTCGACACTCGCATGGATCGCACTCGACGCAGCCCCAATTCTAGTCCGGGCACCGGTATCGGGCGCGGGAACTCCGCCCCATCCCCCGTAACGGTCACCCGAGGCGGAAGGCAATAAGCACTTCCCTCAAGTCCGACCGGAGGCTGCGAGGACAGCCAGCCAGAGGATGCGGCAATCGGGGAATCTGCCTGTTCCGCCGGAAACAGTCACCGAATCACCGGGGCGACGGTCCGGAGACACCACCGCGACATCCAGCCTCACGGACCCGCCCGCGAGGCTGCTGACCCGAACCGTTGAGGGCGTCGAGGACCCCCTCTCCTGCACCCTCACCCAAGGGCGCAAGCCATCATTGAAGCGCTCCAGTCCGATGTGATACGGTGATTTCTCGGGCCGTTTCCCGGCCGTTTCCCATGCAGGCACTCGGAATGATCGAGACCTTGGGCCTAGTCGGTTCAATCGAAGCCTCCGACGCCATGGTCAAGGCCGCCAGCGTCACCCTGGAAGGACGGCGGAAGATCGGCGCGGGCCATGTCACGGTGACATGCCGCGGCGACGTCGGAGCTGTCAAGGCCGCTACCGACGCCGGGGCGGCAGCCGCCAGGCGCATTGGCGAACTGATCAGCGTGCACGTCATCCCGGCCCCCTACGAAGACGTCGCGCCCGTGCTTCCCGAAGGACCGGACGGCTAGTCCGCGGCGATGCTGGTCGACAAGGATCTGCGATCCATCCAGGAGGTTCGCACAAAGATCCAGGCCGCTCACGAGGCCTTCGAGGCATTCCGCGGTTTCACCCAAGAGCAGGTCGACTCCATCGTGGCGAGCATGGCGGCGGCCGCTCGCGCCAATGCGGAGTCCCTCGCCAAGATGGCGGTCGAGGAGACCGGCTACGGGAACGTCCGCGACAAGATCGCAAAAAACCTGCTCAACTGCGACCTCCTGCACCAGAGAATCGCCCCGCTGAAGACCATCGGCGTGCTGGGCGAGGATCCGGCGCTCGGCATCACCGAAATCGCGGTGCCGGTCGGGGTCGTCGCCGCGGTCCTGCCGACGACCAATCCGACGTCGACGGCCTTCTTCAAGTGCCTGATCGCGGTCAAGGCGGGAAACGCGATCGTGATCAGCCCGCATCCGCGAGCCCGCCGCTGCACGTGCGAGGCGACCCGCATTCTCTCGGAAGCAGCAGAGGCGGCCGGAGCGCCCAAGGGCCTGATCCAATGCATCGACGAGGCGACGATCGCCGGGACGAACGAGCTGATGGGTCACCGGCGAACAGGGATCATCCTATCGACGGGCGGGGCCGGCATCGTCAAGGCAGCTTATTCCAGCGGCAAGCCCGCACTCGGCGTAGGGGCAGGCAACGTACCGGTCCTCATCGACGACTCCGCTGATCTCGAGTCGGCAATCGCCTCAGTCGTCGATGGGAAATCGTTCGACTTCGGAACGGTCTGCTCAAGCGAGCAGACCGTCGTCGTAAACCGGCGCTTCCGCGACCGTGTCTGGGCCGCCTTGAAGGCCAACGGCGCATTCGAGTGCAGCCAGGAGCAAGGCGAACTGCTCCGGGCCAGGCTGCTGACCAAGGATTTCCGCATCCAGGCGGACTGCGTGGGGCAATCGCCGCAGAAGATTGCATCGCTGGCCGGCTTCACCGTGCCGGACGATGCTCGCATCCTGGCGGTGGAAATCCACGGCGTCGGGCGGGACCACCCACTGTCGGCCGAGAAGCTGTCCCCGGTGCTTTCGGTGTACTTCGTGGACAGCTTCGAGGACGCTGTGAAGGCCTGCGTCGCAGTCCTGAACTTCGGCGGCCGCGGCCATACCTGCGTGATCTACAGCAAGGACGAGGCCCACGTGCTCGAGTACGGCCGTCGCGCGCCGGCCTTCCGCGTTCTAGTCAACACTCCCGCGCCCCAGGGGTCAACCGGCATCACGACTGGGATCTTCCCCTCGATGACGCTGGGCTGCGGCGCTATTGCCGGCAATTCCACCGGGGACAACATCGGCCCGATGCACCTGCTGCACGTGAAGCGTATCGCCAGGCACGTGCGCTCAGCCGAGGAGGCCTTCATCAGCGACGAAGGCAAGCGCTACTTCCGGGCCTTGGCCGAGGGCACCGGTTTCGGAAACGGAGGCGGTGCCTCCTCCGGGTCATCCTCTGCCATTCAGGGAGGGGTGGCTGCCCGCGTGGACCAATACCTGGCCCGGAGAGGGATGGCCAGCTCGCCGGCGGCCGCCGCTCCCGGGAGCGAGTCTGCCGTGGCAGGAGTAGTCGACCGGTTCCTGCAGGCAAGGCAGCCCACGGCGAGTCCCGCCCAGCCGCCCGCGCCGGAGCCCGTGGAACCGCCGCCCCCCGCGCCAAGAATCCGTCCGGTGAGTTTCGTTTGCGAGAGCGACATGCGCAAGGCGATTCACTCGGGTGCGAAGATTTATATTGCGAAGCGAACGATCGTAACGCCGGCCGCGCGCGATCTGGACGTCGAGGGCAATATCCTGGTCCAGACCGAAGCCTGACGGGCGAGAGCGGCTTGGGGCTTGGGACCTTGCCTCGAGCCGTTGTAGCCCCGATCCTGCGTTCTGAGAGCGGATGCGAGCATCTACCGTCGTAGCCTTGGCTCTGCTGGCGCTGGCAGCGGCAACGGCCTTGGCACCGGGCGAGGAACCCGCCTCGCCGATTCCCGACAGCGAGCAGCTGATGTATACGATCGCCTGGCCGAGCGGCCTTCCGGTTGGCCGGGCCAGCCTTCGAGCCCGCACCCTGGACCCGGGATGGCGCTTCGAGATGACCCTCCGAGCCACCTTACCCTCGATTGAAATCGACGACGTGTTCGTGACGCGGACGGATTCCGACTTGTGCTCGGAGGTCTTCGAGAAGCACGTCCGCCACGGCGAGCGACGGGCTCACGAATCGCTACGGTTCGGCCCAGGCCTGGTCGAACGCTTCAACCTCGAAGCTCCGGCTCAGGAGGCTCCGGGCCGGACTGCTTCCGGGGACTGCGCACGGGACGCGCTGGCGTTCCTTTATTACCTGCGTCAGGACCTGGCGGCGGGCCGGATTCCCTCGGCCGGGAGCATCTTCTTCGGGGCGGCGTACCGCATCCGGCTTCGTTTCGTCCGGCCCCGGCGGCTGACGATGGGCGAGGACAGCCGCCTCGCTGACGAGTTCCGGGCGGTCGTGGAAGGACCGGCCTCGCGACACGAGTTCTCGGTATTCATGGGACAGGACGAAGCGCGCAAGCCGCTGCTGTTCCGGATGGAGTTCGACGAGGGAACCTTCTCGATGCAGCTGGACGAGTGACGGCGGGTCCGTGCTCCTACCAGAGGAACTTGAGCTGGAAGCGGTACGTGCGGCCGTCGTTGAGGGTGTTGTTGATCTGTCCGAAGTTCGGCGAGGTCAGGTTTCTGCCCGGCCCGGCGAACTGGGGCGTGTTGAAGAAGTTGATCGACTCGGCGCGGAGTTCCATCGTCCACTCCGAGCCGATGGAGAAGCGGCGCGAGAGGGACGCGTTCACATTGCCGATCTTGCCCTTGCGGAAGGTGTTGCGTCCGAGACTGCCGGATTGCTCTCCGGGCGCGTCGATGAAGCGAAACGCTTCCCGGGGGAGGCGAGACTCCGAGGTTTCCGGAGAACCAACGATGCGGCCGAGCACCGAGGGATCAAGCAGCATCGGTCGGTCGTCCCTGCGTCCGTCTATGTTGCCGAGACCCGGCCCGTCGGAGCCGGACTCGACGGTGAACGGCGTGCCTGACTTGAGCAAGGTCACCGTCGAGAGGTTCCAGCCGCGCAGGAGCTTGCCTGCCCAGCCGGCAGCCACCCCTCGCGGCACGGTATAGCCGGCCTGCAGCAGGAGCGCGTGGGGCTGGTCGAAGTCGCTCAGCGCCTTCAAGTCCCGGTGCGAGTCGCCCTCGGTCTGGGACACGGCGACCCGGGCGTCCGGTCCCGAAGCTGTGTTGGTATAGGAACCGCCGAGGTCGAGGGACTTGCTCAGCCAGTAGGACGCGGTCAGCGACAAGCCACGCCAGTTCGGCGTGGTGAGAGTCACGCGGCCGGCGTCGAAGTACCCGCGGGAACCGTTGTGGATCAGCAGGTGCTCGAAGATGTCCTGGTTGGGCTGGCGCTCGTTGAGATTCCGAACGGTCGACACAACGCCCGGAACCTCTCGTCCCCGGTTGAGGAAGTAGGTGATGATCAGCTTGTGGGCGCGGCTCCCCACATAGCCCAGTTGCAAGCGCCAGTCGGCTCCGATGCGGCACTCCCAGCAGAAGTTGTACTGGTGGGCGTACGGCACGGTCAGATCCGGGCCCGGCTCGATCAGGCTGGAACGGGCGGTCGGGTCGCGCTTGGAGTGGTCGATCAGCGAGCGGTAGTTCGCAGGTCGGGTCGGATCAGGACCGACGTCACGGTATTGGGCGCGTTGAGCCGGGACTGCCCGTAGGTAACCGGGAACAGTTCCCGGTAGTGCGTTCCGAGACTGCCCCGAAGCCTGCCCGCCTCGCCGGGCAGGCGGTAGGCGAACCCGAACGAGCCGGCAAAGTTGTTCAGATCGGAGTCCATGCTCAGCTCGGTCCGGCCGGTGACATCAACCGGGCGGGTGAACGGTTCGTAACGGAATCCCAGGTGCAGCGTGAGACGGTCGGTGGCCTGCCAGCGGTCACTGAGGAAGAACCGGTTGGACCAGTTGCGGAATCCGCGATACGTCGATCCGAGCGATACGATCAATCGGTCCGGCAGCCCCAGCTGCAGATTCGTGATCAGATCGTTGCCGAAGTTCGCATTGAACAACAGAATGCCGCGGGCTCCGTCCGGTCAATGGCACTGGATTAGGCTGGACCAAAGCCGCGTTTCTTGAGCATGGTCCAATACGTTGATTCCAT
>CAYWUV010000169.1:0-11132 GCA_964461235.1 uncultured Bryobacterales bacterium
CAGTCTGGCCGGGGCGTTCGCGGCATGGATCTCGAACGTGCGCGTCCCCGAACTAAGCGTGTTGGACGCAGTGGAGAGCGATATCCATAGAGAGGTGTTGGGCAGCCACATGCCCTTGCTCTAAGGCACCCCCACCCGCTGTCGCGCTACGCTTGTCCTCGTGGACATCCCGGTTCCCGACGATAAGCACCTCTTCCTGCTGATTCGCCAGGTGGGCTTGGACGACGAGCAGGCGTAAACTTTTGTTCAGGAGTTGCAAAACATGGCTGCCGCGAACCTCATCGCCCGAATCGAAGCCAAGCTGGACACCCAGAACGCCATGATCGCCGCCCAGAACGCGAAACTTGACACTCAGCGCTGGGTGATCGGCGGCGGCCTTGCCCTACTCGGCATTTTGATTGCGGCGTTCCGACTCCTAGGTTGAGACACCGGACACGCTCCTGAACCGGGCGGAGCCGTAGTTGACAACGAAGCCCGTCCGGGTTTCTTCTCAGATGGCGGCGGGACACTCCTCCGGGATCCTGAGATTGCACGACATTATTCGCGACGTATTGGACCGCGAGCTCAGTCCCGCCACACTACGCAACTAGCGCCCTCGGGCCGGCCCCTCCCTGCGGAGCGCACGTCTCGCCTCCCGAG
This sequence comes from uncultured Bryobacterales bacterium, assembly GCA_964461235.1. Taxonomy (GTDB): domain Bacteria; phylum Acidobacteriota; class Terriglobia; order Bryobacterales; family UBA6623; genus VXMF01. Next base: position 640 of record CAYWUV010000169.1, read on the forward strand.
CCAGGCGACCGTGCTGCAGCGTCCTCAGAGCTTGCTCAAGGCCTGGACGATCCGCCTGTAGTCTCTGGCGAGCTGGGCTTAGTCGGTCGCCAAGTCGTTCACATGCCCGTGCAGCTGCTCGACCTGCTCGCGCAAGGTCGTCACTTGCCCGGACAAGCCATCGATCCGCTCGGCGGCACTCCTCTGCTCCCGCTCGTATTGCGCGGACAGCGATTTCAAGGCCTCGGCCAGCTACGTCTCGAGCGCGGTCATGAGCCCTTCCTAATCGCTCGAGAACCGGACCGAGGGCCGCCCGCCGATCGTCCAGTTCGTGTCGAGTTCCGCGCCCGGCGGCAGCACGACGTACCGGCCACCCTCCCCCTTGAGCAGCCGGATCCCCCTGGGTCCTATTCTCCAGCCTCTCCAGCGTCTCTTGCCGAAACGCGATCCGGGCCTCCAGCTCCCCCAGCCTCGGGGTCCGGCCCGACAGCCACTGCGCCAGCCCCCAGCTCCCGATCGAGATGCCCAGCAAGAGAGCGATCCCGGCCGTCAGCGGCCGTATCCATGGGGTGGCCTATGGTCTCGTGGACAGGTAGAGGTACGGTAGGTGAGACTGCTCCGCTGAGGGTGGCTCCATGATGGCGCAATACGCTGCGGGCGTCAAGGAATCCCAGTCTTCGTCATCATCCCCTCTCCTCGCTGTCTCCACCGCAGCCTTGAGGGAGGCGGTCGATCCGGGCCGGGCCGGCTTGGGACGCCGCACGGTTTCGGCGGCGTCCATCTGCGAGGGCGGGATGCTGGAGTTGGAGCTGTTCTTGCACGTTGTCTTTTCGAGACAGACTGCCAGCAGCAGGGTGAGCAAAGGGCCTCAGGGCCTGGAGCAGGATGCCCACTTCGGGCGGCACTTTGCCGGCCTGGCGGAGGGCCTCGAGCTGCTTCTGGAAGGCCCTGGATTTCCTCGCGCAGGGACTGGCCGTTGACCGTCGGCATCACTCGGCCTCGACCGCCATCAGGGCGGCCAGCACCGCAAGGCGTTCGCCCGCACAGTTCCGAGGGATAGCCGGAGATCATCACCGCCCAGGGCAGGCCTTTCAGCAATGCCAGCAGTTGCTCGTGATCGGCCTGCGTGTCGTCATAGCGGTAGCGCCGCTGCGACTTGCGGGTGGGGTGCAGATAGGGCGGGTCGGAGTAAACCAGTTCGTCGCCCGCAAACGGGAACTCGGACAGCAAGCGGTGGCAGCACCCGTGCACCAGTTCCACCTCGTACTCGCAGCGGAACGTGCGGATCGAGCGGGCGTTGCGATCAATGCCGATGTTCCTCAGCGCCGGCGGTTAGCGCTGCATGATCGCGCCGCCACCGAGATGGGTCTCGATCTAGGTGGCATGCGGCGGCATGGCCGCGATCAGCGGCTGGCACAGACCCGAGGTCGCCTTCGATCCGTGCCAAGCTCCCCTCGCCGCGTGCTGTGCCGAAGGCTCCCTTAACAGGCTGCATAGGTGCCCGTAGCCAGTTTGTCAATCCCACCATCGGCTGGGGTCCGGAAGGGAGCCACTGGCCGGTCAGAACGGTTCTCGCTCAGCGACAGGATCCCGACACGAGCAACCGTTCGAGACCTGACCGGCCCCAAGCGCAAGCATTGCTGCGCGTGATCTCAAGGGACAAGACACAGACTCAAGAATGGGCCTGAGTAGTTACCTGTTCGCTTTGTTGCGTTGCTCAGGAGCGGGTTCTATGGCATCTCCGAACACCCCGTCACGTCATACTTGGCTGCATGGTACCTGCCGGTGCCACCAGCCTTTTGTCCTCGTCTCCTGCCGCGTATCGGACCCTGCACACAGAATCAGTTGAGGTACTCCGTGGCTAGGGCGACGCTTCACGAAGCGGGGCTGCAAACGGTTTTGCAACCTTTCTCGCGGACGGGTGTCCCTACTAGAGGAATGCCCTCGGCGGTGGTGGCCGGACTCACTGCGTCGGCCTCATGCCACACTTCTCTCGGCCTTGTCGACGGTCCACGTCGGGCGACTACGAAATCCGGGGTCATCGCCACGGATTCCGCGCCACCTCGGTCGAGGAGAGCCTGATCGGACGCTTCAGGCCTGAGGAAGATCAGGTGCACGCCTTGCGCATCCGAGTGCAAGTAGGCAAGTAGGAAAGGTCTCGGTGAGCACGATCAAAATCCGTTCGGGGCTGAGCGAGGGCGACACGGTGATCCTCTCCGACATGTCGGTGTGGGATGACTACGAACGGATCCGGTTGGAATAGACGGTCAGTTTGAAGGCTAGGGAGGCACTCGACCAAGTAATGACGGAATCAACAAACGGCGTTCCACTCATACGGCTGGAAGGCGTATCGAAGGTCTTTTACACGGATGAGGTCGAGACACACGCGCTGTCAGACGTCGACCTCGAGATCAGCCATGGAGAATACGTAGCGATCTCCGGCCCCTCGGGCTGCGGGAAGTCGACGCTGCTATCGATCCTGGGTCTGCTCGACACCCCGACAGGTGGCGTGTACCTGTTGGACGGCGAGCCGGTCGCAGGCCTGAAGGCAAGGCAGCGGGCCCGCATCCGGAACCGCCAGATCGGCTTCATCTTCCAGGCGTTCAACCTGATCGGTGATCTCACGGTGTACGAGAACGTCGAACTGCCGCTGACGTACCGGGGGATGCAGTCCTCCGAGCGCAAGAGGCGGGCCGAGGAAGCCCTTGAACGGGTCGGAATGGCGCACCGCATGAAACACTACCCGTCGCAGCTGTCTGGCGGGCAACAGCAGCGAGTCGCGGTGGCACGGGCTCTTGGAGGCGATCCTTCCGTGCTGCTGGCAGACGAGCCGACCGGGAATCTGGACTCGAAGAACGGCGAGGCCGTTATGGAACTGCTCCAAGCGGTCCACCAGGGGGGCGCCACGATCTGCATGGTGACCCATGACCCGCGGTTCGAGGCTCATGCGCAGCGAGTCGTTCGCCTCTTCGACGGGCAGATCCTTGCCTAGGGGAATGGCCAACGTGGACGACATCATTCAGGATTCAGCATCCTCTCGACCGCAACCTGCGACAGGGGGGCAAGCGCAACCGGGATCAAGGCGGACCGCCGCCCCGTATGGCGGTACGGACCTGGAGGGCTCCCAGGAAATACGAATCGACCAACCTAATCCGACCTCAATGGAAGGACCAGTCGGAAGGGGCTCGACGCAACTCCGCGTGGCTGGTCATTGGGCCGCTATCTCGGCACCGCGTACGAGCGAGCGGGCCGAGGAATGCTCTTGGTCATCCACGAGCATCATCATGCGGGTAAACCGCCGTACTCAATCGCGGGCGCCATCTTGGGGCGTGGCTCACCACCGGCGGGACAGGATGAGAAGTGATCGGAAATGAGACTGGCGTTTGAGACCAGATTGGCGTGTCGAAGGACAACAGCCAACTGGCTGGAAAGTGGACTCATGATTGCCTCATTGGTGATTGGGTTAACGTTCGTGATTTCCACTGGCAGTGTGCTCCGGGGAATGCTCCTCAAGCCACCGCCACTCTACATGGATCCGCAGTCCATTGTGACTGTCGGACAGATTGGAGATCTGACAGGGGACAGCTCTGCCCAGCCAGTTTCCTGGGAGTTGTTCGAGAACTTGCACGAGCTCGATCGATGGCAGGGTCGAATAGCGGCGAGTCAACACCCAAGGCAAGCTAGTGTTCGGATCGGCAGTTCACTGCGCCCACTCACGGCGCAGTATGCAACGTCGGACCTTTTCGGACTTCTCGGAGTCAGTCCATCGATGGGTCGCATCTACACGGAGGCTGACACGGGCGGTCCTCCGGTCGCAGTAGTTAGTGCCCGGATCTGGGAGCAAGAATTCGGCGGCCATCAATCTCCGCGAGGCGAGGAGATCTTCGTGAACGGGAATCCCGCGCAGATCATCGGAGTGCTCTCTGAAAGGTTTTGGTTTTTGACGCCAGGCACTGATATATGGCTGCCACTTTACGCCCCATTGGACTTGGAGCGTCGACGAGTGGAGGATATCAATGTGGTCGCTAGGCTGCCGGAAGGAGTCAGCTCACGACAGGCGGGACAAGAATTTGAAGCTGTGGCGAACTCGTTAAGGGAACGTTCAGGGGCCGAATCAAGCGGCATCAAAGTCGTCTGCGATCCGATTCTTGCTCGGAATATGGCGGATGGCCGTGGCGAGGGCGGGTTTGTACTGCTATTGTTGTTTGCCTTCTTGATTCTCGCATTGGCTTGCACAAACGTCACGCTTCTTTTCTTGAGTCGGTGGGAGCAACGATCAAGCGAAACTGCTCTGCGTGTCGCCTTCGGAGCAACAAGAGCTGATACGCTCAAATTGCCTCTGATCGAATCGACAACGATAGTTGGAATAGGCGGAATAGTTGGAATGATTCTGGGCGCTTACAGCGTCGCAATCATCCTGAGTAGAGGGCCGATCGGATTGACATCTTTCGATATCGGCGTCGATTCGCAGGTGCTTGCAGCGACGGTTTGCATCCTGGCCTTGGTCGCGGTTTTCGTTGGAGGGTGGCCTGCCATCATGCAGCGCAGTATCCAACCGGCTCAGGCCCTCAAAGAGGGAAGGTTCCGGAGTACACGGGTTGGCGCGGGAAGTCGGCTAGGCTCTGCCTTGGTGTCGGTGCAAATCGCAGTCGCAGTTGTCGCTGTGTTCGTAGCGGGGTCACTGTTTAGCGAATATCGCTCCCTGATGAGCAGAGACGTGGGCATGGACTCGGACGCCGTGATTCGCTTCTCGGTTATTTCAGACATTGGGGTGTCCCAAGCTATCGATTCCGACAGAATCGCTAACGATGTCGCTCAGCTCGGCGGTGTACGATCGGTGGCTTACAGCACATATCCTCTCCTACGCGACGCCGGTCACTTTGAATTGCTGACTCGCCCTTTGTTCGCAGCAACACCGGGTCGCAACCGGCTCAGTGTTCAGCGAGTGTCGCCGTCCTACTTTGCGACTATCGGTGCACGATTCGACCTAGGCCGAGACTTCTCAACGCTCGATGCTCGTCAAGGCGGATGGGACACTGCGGTCCTGAATCGGTCGGCTGCGGATGTTCTCTGGCCAGACGAAGATCCAATAGGTAAGGAAATCGGATTTGAGACGGGACCCAGCGTAGTCGTTGTAGGAGTAGTCCGCGATATTGTGAATGCTGGTCTGTTCGCACCGACGATTCCTTGTGTGTTCCTTCCGCTAGGACCGCAAGCTGAGGAAGATGTCGCGCAGCAGCCGAGCCGGTCGTTTGTGACTAGGGTCTCGGACGGAGTCGCGACGGGCAGTGTGTTTCCAGAAATTCGCTCGGTCATCGCGAAATCCGTTCCTAGGGTTGGTATCCAAAGGATCGAGACGGTATCGGCTTCAATCGAGCGCTTGGCGAGAGAATTGTTGCTCGGAGTGTACTTGCTCACTCCCCTCTTGATTGTTGCTGTATTCTTGGTTGTTGTGGGTTTGGTCGGACTGTTGAAATCGCTTTACTACCGCTCTCGCCAAGAGTTTGGAATTCGGCTTCTAGTTGGAGCCACAACCTCCGATCTCTCGTTTTTCATGCTCCGCCGGTGGGGAAGTCTTTTGGTCCTAGGCTTGATTCCGGGCTTGGTAGTGTCTTGGGTCATAACGCAGCTTCTCCAAGGTACGGTTCTTGTTTTCTCAGGCGTTGATTGGTACGTCTATGCCGTTGCTGGAATCGTGGTGACCTTCGGAACGCTTCCGGCCCTAGTGTTCCCGCTGCAGATGGTTGCAAGGTTGGAGCCATCACAAGTGATTCGACCTTAGCTAGGATCTTGGCCGCTTGATGCTCTCACCTAGGCGAATCGGTGCAACTTCTTATCGGAGCCCAATTGGCCCCGGAGCCACCACGGGCTACGTGCATTCATGGTCGAAGGTGTCAGTGGACGCGTGGTGATCCGCGACGGGGCGGGAAGGACTGACACCCGCTTCTTGAGCGGCAATGTAGTTGTTGCGGCGGACGGGTCAGGCGATCTCTCGATCACCGATGTCGATGGTGCTATCCGGACCGAATACGGGTCCGGAGCGGTCACGGTCAGCCGGGCGACCCGGAAGGTGACCGTGACCGAAGACAGTTCGGGTAGCATCCGCAAGAGGCGAGTCGACGGAAACCGCACCGTCCAACGCGATAGGAGCGGGTCTGTCTTCTACGAGGGCATTGCCGGCCGGGTATCGTTGCCGGAGTGGACCTGCGGAACGAATAGCATCACCTTTGTTCATGCAACTGACCAGGGTTGCTTGGCACCGCCTCAGGTCGAATCGCCGCCTGCTCGAATGCGGCGACGGTGCTGCTGTCCGCTGGACTACCCTTGCCCTTCGACAGGAAATGCTCTTACCATATACCTGTAGAAGGTTAAGGGGGCAAAGTGGCGCGTGTCGATCTACCCCAGGGCACATTGGATCTGTTGATCCTAAGGACCCTAGCGCTCGAACCGCAGCACGGCTGGGGGATATCGGAACGGATCCGACAAGTCTCCCGAGACGTCCTGCAAGTCCAGCAGGGGTCTCTGTATCCTGCATTGCATCGATTGGAACGGCGGGGCTGGATTAGGTCGAAGTGGGGTGTGTCCGACAACAACCGCCGGGCAAAATACTACGAACTCACCCCGGCAGGACGGCACCAACTGGAGGATGAATCCACCTCATGGCGCAAGCTGTCAGCTGCGGTGGAGAGCATCTTGGACATGGCCTAGACGGTGGTTGCCGCGGTGTTCAGCAGCTTGCTCCATCCGGTGCGCGTCCTGTTGCGGCGCAAACGGGCGGAACAGGAACTCGAAGCCGAGCTGCACTTCCACCTCGACGAACTGACGGCTCAGCATGTCGACGACGGGATGGCTCCTGCTGAAGCTGCCCGGCTGGCTCGAGTGCGCATGGGCACTCTAGCTCGGATCAAGGAAGACTGTCGCGAGTCTTGGGGGCTCAGTTGGACCGAAGCCCTGCTCGCAGATATCACCTACGGACTGCGCAAGCTGAGAAATAGCCCAGTCTTTACTTCGACGGCTATCTGCGTTCTGGCGCTCAGCATTGGCGGCGCCGTCTTGTTCTTCGCGCTCTTGCGTTCCGTTCTCCTCGCGCCTTTGCCGTACCGAAGTCCGGAGGAACTGGTGGCCTTGTCGCTTGACAACCCGGTCACCAGCACGTTTGACCAACGCTTCACTGTGCGGAGGGTTGAACACACGCGAGACCATGCCAAGTCGTTCAGCGCGGTCGGGGCGGCCCTGAAGTGGCCGGAAGTCATGACCCTCTCCTCGGCCGGCGACCCCGAAGCGCTTGTGGCAGCTCGGGTGTCTTCGAACTTCCTCGAGATAGTGGGAACGAGTCCGACAGTAGGACGCGGCTTCGTCCCGGAAGAAGATCATTCCTCGGGCCGGTCCGCCGTCATCCTCAGCGAGGGCTTATGGGAGCGCCGTTTCGGTGCGGACCCGCAGGTGGCCGGACGAGTCCTGTTGCTGGATTCGCAGCCACACACAGTCGTGGGAGTCCTGCCCAAGGGGTTCGACCTCCCGTTTCCCGAAGTCGACGTGTGGGTCACACGCCCGTCTCACTCGTCCCATACGCCAGCCAGGTTTTGGAGATTCGTGACGACACAGGACGTTATCGCTCGCCTCAAACCCGGAACAACGCTCGCCCAAGCCCAGAGCGAGATGGGCTCGTTGAACCAGGGCTACGTGTCGATGTATCCCAACAGCCTGGACGCCAAACCTGGAGTCACCGTGCGGGTCCAAACGCTCAAGACGCGTGTCGTTGCCGACGTGCGCCCCGTCCTGTGGATACTCTTCGGGGCCGTTTGCGTCTTGCTATTCATCGCTTGCACGAATGTCTCCGGACTTGTCTTGACCAGCGCTTCTGCGCGATCTCACGAGTTCGCGACGCTCGCCGCTCTAGGGGCCGGGACCTTCAGGCTCGTGTCGCGGCTCTTTGTCGAGAGCACGGTGGTCGTGGTTCTGAGCGGCGGGCTAGCAGTGATCCTGGCAGCCGGCGTGATTGGAATTCTGCCCCGCCTGCACCTGCCTCACCTGCCCAGGTCCGACGAAATCCGTTTGGACGATGGCGTGTTGGCGTTCGCGACGGGCGTGGCAGCCATGACCAGTTTGGCGGTCGGTTTCATCCCTGCGCTGGAAGTCGCCAGGAGCCGGATCGCGAGCTTGCTGACTGGTCACGCCAGTTCGGCGAATCGGATATCCGCAGCGTGGGGCAAGCGTTGCGCTGGAATCACCAGGCAGGAGCAATTGGTCGTCGGCCAGGTCACTCTCTCGTTCGTGCTGCTCTTCGGGGCTGGCCTGCTGGTCCAGAGCTTCGCCAAATTGCAGTCCGTCGATCTGGGATTCAATCCTGAGCGGCTGCTCACCCTGAAAGTTCCGCTGCCAACGGCAAGCTATGACTCGCGCGAAAAGAGATCGGTCTTCTTCCGAGAACTGGACCGGCGGATGTCTACAGTTCCGGGAATCGGCGACTCGGCGCTCATGCGGTCCATTCCGACCGCTCCGGCGCTCTTCACGAACATCCATGTCGTGGGTCGAGACGCGGTTCCGGAGTGGGAAGAACCGCAGGCGCGCCTGCAGAGCGTAACCACCGGATACTTCGCGACGATGGGTATCTCAATCCGTCGAGGCAGAGCGTTCGCAGATCCGGACAACCGGTCCCAAGCACCACCAACCGTTGTAGTCAACGAGAGCTTCGCACGGTATTTCTGGCCCGCCTATCCAGCGGGTCCCGACCCGGTCGGTCAACACCTGCGTCTGGCGTTCGACCGGATCGCGTCCGCTGAGATCATCGGCATTGTAGAAGACGTGCGTGAGTCGGGGCCTGCTGAGCCAGCGGATCCCGGTTTCTACTTGCCAATGGCCTTCAGCCCTCCCGAGAAATGCTACGTTGCCCTGCGAACCGGTCTTCCAACACAGGCCGCCGTGGGACTGGTCACCGAAGAGTTGCACAGTGTCGACCCGAACCTGGCCATCTCCGATGTCTCGATGATGACGGTATTGCTGGGTAAGGTCCTCGGCCGCCAACGCTTGGCGACAGCGCTACTCGTCGCGTTCGCGAGTCTCGCTTTGCTGTTGGCTGTGGTTGGTCTATACGGAGTCGTTGCCCAGCTGGTCCAAGTGCGCACTTCCGAGATCGGCATTCGAACGGCCTTGGGTGCGACTCAAGGGGACATCCTTGGGATGTTCGTGGGGAGGGCCCTTGCGCTGGTAGCCGTTGGAATCGTATTGGGCGTTGCCGCAACGCTCACCCTCGGCCACATCGCGGAAGGCTTCCTGTTCGGAATCGTTCCGAGCGATCCTGTGACATATGGGGCTGTAGTCTGCGTGTTCATGTCAGCCGCAATACTCGTAGCCGCCGTCCCCACGTGGAAGGCGCTCAAGGTCACCCCGGTGACTGCGATCAAGCGGGTATGAGCCAGTGCTTCTGTCCGAATGTCACCAGCAAGCTTGACCAGAATGTCGCCTCTCAGCGGGAACTCACGGTGGGAGACGCCACCGGGTAAAGGCGTTTGTGTGGCCGAATGGAGTTCCGAAGCATGACCCGGTTCCAAGGGACAGTCCGGGACCTTAGAACGGCGATTCGATACTTCCGCCGCAATCGCGGATTCTTCGCCGTCTCCGTATTGAATCTGGCGCTCGGGATCGGGGCAGCGACTGCTGTGTTCAGCGTGGCCGAGGCAGTGCTGCTCCGCCCGCCACCCTATCCCGAGAATGATCGTTTGGTAACTCTGCGAAGCGTCGACACCCTAAGCGACGATCCCATCACACGAGTAGCTCCGGGGCTGCTTGCCGACTGGCAGGAAAGGGCGAAGTCGTTCGAGGCGGTCGCAGGGTACCGGTTGGAATCCGTTGACCTGATCGATGGGGCGCAAAGCGACCGGTTGAGTGGACTTCTTGCGACACCGGAGTTCTTCGACGTATTCGGCGCACCGGTTCTTGGACGGTCCTTCCAGGCCGAGGATCGGGGTGCCCCGCGTCCTCACGAATCGACTGTCACAGGGGAGGCGTTGGTGGTCGGCAACGGGGTTTGGGGCCGACATTTCGACTCGGACAGGTCGCTCGTAGGGAAGGCCATCGATCTCTACATCCTCAACACCTCTCGCTCCGGTCCGACCAAGTACACAGTAGTCGGTGTCGTAACGGCACCGGTTCGGTTTCCCCCGCTTGAAGCTGATTTCCAGCTCGGAGGGGCCAATGTAGCCGAAACGATTGACTTCTGGATGCCGCAGTTCGTTTCGGTAACCCAGTTGGCCGAACCGGGCCCCGAGGACTATTGGTTCGACGTAGTCGCGAGACTGCGACCGGGCGTGACTCTCGCGCAGGCGCAAGCCGAAATGGACGTCATTGCCCGCCTCCATGCCGAGCGCTTCCCTCAGGCCTACCGCAACCGGAGAGTCCGGGTCGTGCGGTTGCAGGAGTACATGGCGCGAGGTTCGCGCACCGGGATCTTGCTCTTGCTACTAGATTTCTTGTGCCGCCGTAAGGTGGACGTTTGAGTCAAGTTTACGCTGCGA
>CAYWUV010000170.1:0-10836 GCA_964461235.1 uncultured Bryobacterales bacterium
CATGACGCCTTACTTGCCAGCGTCGTGCACAGACTCTTATCAGGGAATCAGGGGAAATTATATACCCTACTTGACGGGTCAACGTTAATTCGATAGGATCAGAATACACCCTCAGGACAGGCCATGAACCTATCGAGCGCCCCCGGCAAGTCCCACCGCGAAGGGTTGTCCATCATCGAACTGATGGACCTGTTCCCCACCGAAGAAGCAGCCACGAAGTGGTTCGAGGCTCAGGTCTGGCCCGAGATGCGATGCTGCGGCCACTGCGGAGGCGTGAACACCTCTCCCACGCCGAACGGCAAGCCGATGCCCTATTGGTGCACGGACTGCCGCAGCTACTTCAGCGTCCGGACCGGCACCGCGATCGCCCGGTCGAATGTTCCCCTCAGAAAGTGGGCCATCGCCATCTACCTCTGCGTGACCAGCCTCAAGAGCGTCTCGAGCATGAAGCTGCACCGGGATCTCGGAGTGACCCAGAAAACGGCCTGGTTCATGCTTCACCGGCTCCGGGAAGCCCTGGCCCGGGAAACCGGCGTCCGGTTCGAAGGCCCCATCGAGGTGGACGAATCCTACTTCGGCGGCAAGGCTCAGAACATGCACGCCTCAAGGCGCAAGGAACTCACCGGCCGCGGCGCCAAGGACAAGACCGCAATCGTCGGCATGAAGGACCGCAGCAGCAACCGGATTCACGCAGAGGTGGTTCAGAAGACCGATGCCCGAACGCTGCAGGGCTTCATTGTCCGCCATGCCGATCCCTACGCCGTGGTCTACACCGACGAGGCTGCGGCTTATCGCAACCTCCCCTTCCGCCACCGGCACGAGACGGTGAAACACTCGGTCGGGCAGTACGTCGCCAAGCAGGTGCACATCAACGGCATGGAGAGCTTCTGGTGTGCGTTGAAGCGTGCCTATCACGGCACCTTCCACAAGATCAGCCCGAAGCACCTGAACCGCTACGTTCAGGAGTTCGCCGGCAAGCACAACTTCCGGGACTCGAACACCGTCGACCAGATGCAGGGCATCGTGACCGGGCTCGTCGGCCGGAATCTGCTCTACCGGGAGCTCATTGCCGACAACGGGCTGGACTCGGGCGCCCGATCGTCCTAATCTCTAATCGACCGGACAGGAAGAGGTAAGAAACATGTCGGACCGGTTTGCTCAGGAGATTGCACTTCTCATGGAGAACAAGCTTGGCATTCGAGTTGGTGGTATCAACTTCCCGGAAAACGGGCGCAATAATGCATCGGTCCATTTCGAGCTGTACACCTCGGGCCACCAGGTCGGAAGTCCCACCAGAACGTTGGTCAACTTCACCCAGGAAGTTCCCAACTATCCGACGAAAGACGGGTTTCCCGAATACCTTCAAATCGTCAGCACGGCGGCCGCCAAACTGGAAGAGGACTTCCAGGAGATCGTCAAGGTCCTGTCCACCCTCAGGACCGCAAACGGGCTGGATTCGGGTGCTCGATCGTCGTAACGCCCACTGCCCGGAATAGCTGTACGAGCAAGTCGATGAACTGCTCTATCGCCTCCATGACCGTGTTCCAGAGTCCCGGGTGGCGCAAGATGTCGAGCAGTTCCAACAACGCCGGACCCGGGGGATTCGGGTCGTTGCGAATCACTGTAGGCTCTGCCCGGCCCGCCGAGGCCACTGTACCCATGCCCTGAACGCGGACGGATCGGGCGGCGGGAGAAGGATCGTCAAAGAGGTCACGCTGGATCATGCCCATTCTCCTGTGTTGAGGAGTGGGCTTGACCTTGTTTTCTGGGACCGATAGAATCCGTCCCTGTCAGTGCGATCTGACTGGGCCAACCCCGCTCTGGGGCCTAAATTGAACGCCGAGGGTTGCAGTCTCGGCGTTTTTTTGTGTCAAGAAAAAGTGTAGCCAAAACAGCCGTTCAAGGTCAACTGCTATATCGTCTCAAGCGATTGATGAGGTTCTTGGCTGCCAAGTCGCCGCTGTCGACACACATGACCAGCAGGCGATCGTTGCGGTCCATGCATTTCCAAAATCGGTCTAGCAGTTTTTCGGCAGATGTCCCGGTTCGCTGTAGTCTCCATTGGGACTTGAGTAGCTTCTTGGCGCCATGCCGCTTCAGTTCCTCGATGAGGCTGTCGTAATCCTGTCCCGGTTTGTTGAGGTCGTAGCTGATCACATATCGCATGATTCCACCCGTGGTTGCGTCCTTGTGAGACCAGCAAGTCTACGGTCGGTTCAAAGGGAATTATATACCTAACTAGACAACCACCGCCCGAACGGGTAAGATCAAGTCATGGAGGATAACCCATGACGAGACGGAAAAAGGGACCCGGCAAGGCATACCGCAAGGGCATCTCGCTCATAGAGCTGAACGAGATGTTCCCCGATGAGCGAGCTGCGGTCGACTGGTTCGAGAGCATCCAATGGCCCTCCGGCCGATGTTGTGGGCACTGCGGCGCGACGAACACGCGCGAGGTCAAATCCGGCAAGCCGATGCCGTACTGGTGCCCGGATTGTCGTTCCTACTTTTCGGTCCGTACCGGCACGACCCTGCAATCCTCCAGGCTGCCGCTTCGCAAGTGGGCGTTCGCGGTCTACCTGTACGTCACGAACATCAAGGGCATTTCCAGCATGAAGCTGCACCGCGATATCGAGGTCACGCAGAAGACGGCCTGGTTCATGCTCCACCGGCTCCGCGAGGCTTACGGCGTGAGCGGCCTGCCGCGAATGACAGGCCCGGTCGAAGTGGACGAGACCTATGTCGGCGGCAAGCGCAAGAACATGTCGATCGCGAAGCGGGCGAAGGTCAGCAAGCACGGACGCGGCGGCAAGACAGCGGTCGTCGGAGCCCGCGACCGGCAGACTCGCGAGATCCGCGCCGAGGCGGTAGCGCGAACTGACGTCACCACCCTAAAGGGCTTCATCGACCGGCACGTCGTACCTGGCTCCAAGCTCTATACCGACGACGCCGGAGTCTATACCGGCATCCGCCGCCGTCACGCGACGGTCAATCACAGCGTCGGCGAGTACGTCAGGGACCAGGCCCACACGAACGGCATCGAGAGCTTTTGGGCGCTACTCAAACGTGGGTTCGAAGGTACGTACCACAAGATCAGCCCGAAGCACCTGGATCGCTATGTCCGCGAGTTCGCCCGCAAGAACAACATCCGCGAGGCCGACACGATCCGCCAGATGGGCACGGTCGTCGCGGCCATGACCGGCAGGCGCCTCATGTACTGCGAGCTGATCGCGGACAACGGGTTGGATTCGGGGGCAAGAAGTTAATCGGGGGTCGCGGGCGTTCCGTTCTCTTGGTAAAGACGGTCCCGCTGTACGTCGATAAAGGCGGCTAGCATCCGCTGAATCGGAGTTACGGGTCTCATTTGATTCTTCGGATCCAAGCCCATTGCCCAAACGACGTCGTTATAGCAAATCGTATCTAGCACCCGAAGGATTGGCGGCTCGTCAGCTTCGATTTCGAGGCGGCGATGGGTAAGGTCGGCCAGCACTTCCGGTGGAACCGAATCCCCGTGGCGAAGCATGGATTGCTCAAGTGCGATGAACTCCCGCTTGAGGCGATTATGCAACGTACTCTTGGCACTGACCTGGTACACGAGCGCGACACCGACCAGAACCGCGGCGAGTAACGGCCCTGCCAACTGCAAAAGTAGCGGCCACCCCGACCCGACCCCGGTCGCGATTTCTGCGACTGCCGCAGACATACCTACGAACGCAAAAAGGTCCGCAGCGTTCCGAATACGACTGAAGAATCCCTCGCGGCGATCGTGATAACGAACCGAGCGACGGATATCGAACAGCAGATCGTGGGCCGCCTTGTCCATTGCCAGGGGATTATTTCTTCTCCGGGGGCGGCGGGGGCGGATGCGTCCTCGAAACCTCCGTAAGCGGCTCGCTATCCCTAGCTGGGAAAACTCTATCCCGCTTTCCGATGCCGTCCCGGCCCGGAGCTGGTGGCTTCGACGGTACGGGCTGTCGTCTTGGCTTGGTCTTGTCGTCGGCCATTAGGGATTCTCCTGTATCTTCCCTGATCGAGTCTGGTGGTCGCGCGGCGTCGCCTGCGGCTCACCGTCGAGCTTGTCCGTGCGGTCGCTGGGCGGCCTGATGGCCTTGCCGGTCGTGTCCTCGAACACGCGCCGCAACGCCTTGACCAGCAGGTCGTCGCCGCTGATCGGAGCGGCCGCAGCCCGCCTTGATGTCCGTCCCATTGCCGTCCTCCTATACCCTTAGAGTATCACTCTAGGGGTTTACGGGCTTCCTAGTATATAATGGGAGACGCAACACAGCGACGCGGGACCCCGAAGTCGGGTTACTCGCTGAATACCATAGCCCTTGACCCGGCAGCGGGTAGCTCCCAATGCCCGGCGAATAGGCGAGACATCATCACCTTGCGTGCTGTGTTGCAACGGCCCGGCGCCATTGGTCGAGCCGGATAAGCGAACGCCGACCGAAGGACGAGTTCAGTCGGCGTTCATACCGCGCAGAGGGAGGATTGCACCACTGGTGCGGCAGGCGAAATTTTATCGGCGCCTGCATTGTCCGACAACTTCCCGATGCCGCCCTGTCTGGTCATAGGCCAGTCGGGGCGTTCTCACAATCGGGAGGACCCCCATGAAAGCAGCTACGGTGCTGGCGATCATCGCCGCAGTAGTCTTCGTTACCGATCTGTTCTGGCCCTTGGATCAGATAAGCATCACGAGAGAGCCGATAGCTCAACAGGATCCAGAAATGGACGCTCGGGAGGCCGAGCTGGGTCGCGTGTACGAAGCGATTGTGTCCGAGTGGGATAGGCTACTCGCCGCGACGCCTTCAGAGGCCAGGCAGGCCATACAGCAGTGCGTGGACGATTACCATGAGCCAGCACGGCTGCGGTATACCGAAGGCATCGTCACAGACGCTTACCTGGCCCCGTTTCCCGTGAGTGTGCACGAAGTCTTGCGCGAGACCGCACGGTTCGAAGTGGACAATGACCTGCTGCGGTCCCCGGAGACCTGGACGCCCTCCCGAACCGCGGCCCTCGATGCGATGGCGCATTGCGGAGAGTTGGTTGCTGCTGGCAAGCTCGGGAGGTAGCCAGCGCCTTCCCGATCCGGCCAGCCTGCGCTGATTGATCGGTAATTCTCGAACCAGTAAAATCAGGGCTTGAAAATGACTACGCCGGTGCGACAACACCGGCGTAGCAAAGTCACTTCGAAGATGGAGTGGCCTGGACAGCCTGCTTGCTAAGCGGGACGCATTTTATCACCCCGGTTCCGGACTGTCTATGGCCTCTCTGCACATAGGAGAGGCCACATGCCCCGCAAGATTCGACTACGCCGCGCCATTCGGCGCACCTCCCCGTCCGTCCGCGTAAAGACTCCCGTCGAGGCCCGTGCGCAAGCTGAACTCGAACGTATACGCCAGATCGAGCGACGACTTCGGAACCAAAAGAGAGGCTGATCGGCTCGCTGGCGAGGCGCGTGCCGAAATCAACCACCGCGCGAGGAATACCACATGACCGACGAAAGATTCTTGGTTGTTGAAGAACCGGAAACGGGTGCGTCCGTCAGACTGGAAATCGCCATGATCCATCGAGTCACAGGAGCGCCCAACACGACTGACGCGACGACGATCACAACATTTGACGGCGAAACATATACCGGCCCCCCGATGCTTAGGTGTTTCAACCAATTGGCTCAATCGGGGGTGCCGTGGACCCTTTCGCGCGCAGAAGAACCAGATCCATGAAACCGATATTGAAGTGGGGGATCACCTTTTCGGCGATACCGTTTTCGTTCTGGATTCAGGCGTATCTTCCGCCGGGCGACTGGCGATGGGGGCTGCTCGTTCTACTCGCGATAGCACCTGGCCTGCTGGCACATTCCGGCGATATCAGGTCCTGGCTGAGAAAGACCGATGTCCTCGACCGGATCCCCGAATGGATAAAAGGACCCGTGCAGGGACTTCTGATAATCGCGATTCTGCCTTGGGTGTTCGGTGCAATGATCGGAACGTTATACGGGTCGCTCTTCGTGCTGTTTTGGGTACTCACCGGCTTTGACGTAGACGCCGCAAGTCAATGGCTAGGTAGAGTTTTTTGAAGGCGCTGTCTAGCTCGCTATATAATTCCCGTGGCATTTGCATGGCCCGGCACCCTGTGGTCTGGGCCAGAAAGGCGAACGCCCGCCGAGCGGACACTCGACAGGCGTTCTTACCGCGCTAATGGAGGTTATGGTCACCATACGCGGCGAGCGCGATTTTAGTTTTGCTCGTGCACTTAGGCAACCTCCTGCAGCGGCCCCGTCTGGTCACGACGCCGTAGTCCAGTGATCAGGCGGGGCGTTCTCTCTCAATGGGAGGTTCGCCAATGCTGACACCCTGCAAGGAGTGTAAGGAGCCCGTATCGCACAATGCAAAGACCTGTCCGAAGTGTGGAGCACCAGATCCAAGCATCACCCTGGGCTCCATGATCGGAGGAGTGGTTGTCCTGGCCGGGCTCATCGTCGCGGTGCCGATCGGCTGCAACATGCTGGCTGGCAATGACGATGCGCCACCAGTGCAACAGGCGGCGGCTGTTCCGGCCGCGGCGCTCCTGCCTGACCCCATCCCCGACCTGGGCTTGTGGCATGGGGATCTCGTGCTCGAGATGGAAGACTACTTTGTAGAGTTGGCGCCTGACTTCGACTTTGAGGTTTCACCGCTCAATGACGGGACATGGAGGAAGCTCTGGACGTCAGAGTTGCTGTTGGTGGAGTTGACTGGTCAGCCCGGAATCAGCGAAGAACGCCCGCTGACGAAAGTCACAGCCATGCTTGGCGGTGAGAAGAACAACGTATCACATGCCATGGACGCAACCATCCTTGCCGGGATGCTGATGAAAGCCCTCATCCCTGAATGGGACAACAGCCTCGATGAGTTCAGGGACTGGTTGGACGCCGGCACGCCCCCGGATGTTCGCTACCGCTATGGTCGGTACGTGGAGTTCGAGAACATGGCGCCCCTGCCGATGCTACGGCTGACGATCCGATCGACAATTGATGATCAACCCCCCAAGGAGGATTGAATGATGTCAGAAATCGAACGACGAGGCCCGATTCTTCTGGACAGTGGACCCATGTATCTGGCTGGCCAGATAGACGCACTGATTACCGTAGTCGGAACCTCGATTCGCCGTCTCTCAGACAGTGACCCCGGCTTCAGGCGCGACCTCGAGAAGGCGCTCGCGTTCTTCATTGACAACGCTTCGATGGTCCGTTCCGGAGATGATCCGGACCTTCTGCGGGGAATGATCACTGCTCTTAAGGAGATAGAGCATAAGGCTTTCGCTGAACCCCCCGACGACGCTTGATGCTGTCTGCATTGCAAAGTCCTTTGTTGTTGATGTCATTACCCTACATGCTTGGTGGGGTCATTTAAACTGTTCATATCAGGACAGTCTGGACAGCATAACTCATTGATTTGTCAGCGGTGTTGTGCTAGGCTCAGAGAGCCGAACACGCCATCACGCTTGACAGATGCCCCACGACTCGGATAATCCGAAGAACGTTCGATCCCGGCGGGACGAACGCCGTAAGAGCAAGAGGGAAGAGGGTATGTCATCGGGCACGAAACGGCCGCCGCAGAACGAGTTCTCGAAGGTCACGCCCGAAGCGCTGGCAAAGTCCTTGCTTCGCCCGATCCACCGCAAGAAGCCTCCGCCCCCCGAAGAGCCTCAGACCGACCCGGAGGATGCTGTCGAAGAACCTCGTAGCACGTGGACCACGACATGAACAGAGGCGAGTTCTGGGCGGCAATTATCGGGCTGGCGGCGCTTCAGGTCGCCATGTTCAGCTTCGTCGTGTTGCAGTTCGATACGGTGAATACACGGTTCGACTCGATCGACAATCGCCTGCTCCGCATTGAGACCGAACTCTCTGATCTGGGGCAACGTGTAGCCGTACTGGAAACCCGGATGGATCACGTTGAGGAACGGCTGTACCGCATCGAAGGCCACCTGTTCGGAGCGGACCCTCCCTCCGAAGATGACTAGGCTTGCGAATGATGGCTGCCTAGCAAAATATATAATTTCCATTTCTTAAGCAGATCTGCGAACGTCCAGTCGGAGCATGCCCTCGTGCGGTGCCCGACCTCTCACCGCTCGTTCGCATACACTCAGCAGCAGCCCATTCAACCTATACTGCGGCTATCGCCAACACGCGTTGGATGATCTGGAACTGTCCCCGGGGGCCCATTGGCTGGAGTGCCGCATCATGGACGAACGAATCGAAGTCAATCTTGACCGTGTCAGACATTGCATCCAACAAGCCGCAGCCAATTCGCCATCAGCTCGCTTTTCGACCGCCGATGTAATCCGAGCCTACCTGGGGCATTTCCATAGTGACCTGGACACACCACCTGTCTACTCATTTAACGCCCAATTCGGAAAACTGCTCAAGAGGAACGCGGAAGGGCTTGGAATCGTTGAAGATGCCGCGAACCAGGCGATCCTGGACGATGCCGAACACATGACCTCCACATCGCTGTGGCAATGCGTCGTACCCAACCGCTGACGAACTGACTGCCGGTAACGCTAACAAGTTCTCGTTCACATTGACTCGTCGCTCCGCCGATTTAGTCGTCGCCCCATCAAGCCGGATCGCGATGTCCTGTCAGACATCGCCGAACAATCCGCTCCTCGATTCCGCATAGCACTCCGTCCGCTGGTTAGCCCCGACCTTGAACCCAACGACCGGTCGGCACTCGCCGTTTCACTCCGCGCGTGCAGCCGGCCCAAGTACGTAGCTGTCTCCGAGCTCGTGCCGCGAGGTGGCGCACAAACTGCCCTCCTTGCTTCCCGGTGGGCCGGCACCTTCCTCTCCGCACCTCCAGAGCGCACCTGGCGTGATGCTCCCGAAATTTGCGTCCGCGAATCGCTTTCCCGTCGCGAGAGCCGAGCCGATTCCGATGCAAACACAGCGTTGTACCTGCGTCTCCGCTGTCGGCAGGACGAACACGGTCCCCAAATACAGTCCCGGAACCGCGTTCGACGGGTTCCCCGTAATTGTGCGCCGACCGGTACTCTGCCGATGCAAGCGCCGGCTGGTTGATATCCCCGGCGGCCCCAAAGGGGCACGAGTAGATCCGTGATCAGCCGGTCGGGCAGCGTGTCCGCCAGCGTCTCTCCGGATCCTGCAATCACGCTGCGGACAGCCGGCCGTTCGCCGTGGCAATACCGTAGTGCGCGCCCTTGAGCCGGTAGACCATGTAGCGCATTTCGCCTACCGGGTCCGTTTGGACGAGAAAGAGGGAACGCAATCGTTCACTGGTCCCTATCGCCCATATCCGGGACGGGCGTGCGGGAGGCGAGCACACCGGGACGGAGAGAGAGTTTCCGACCCCGGGGACATTCACCCCAATGCGCAAGTAGCTCCCACGTACCAAGTTGCACATCCCGCCCCGGCGCACGCGCCGCTGGACTTCAACACGCGTCGCCACGCGGATTCGGTGGCCGACGCGCTCGATCCGGATTCCGGTCCACACGACCAATCCACCGTACCCCTACCGGACACCGCTGCTCTGCTGACCGAGCTCGGGCTCTCCGATCGGGCCGTCCGCGAGGCCCTGGCCCAATCGCCCGCTCCGGGTCTTTGAGAGTTCGGGCGAAGCCCGAATGGAGTGAATCGGGAAGGGCTCGCGAGGGTCGTTCCCGGTTCGCCAACCCCTTGTCATAACCCAAGACCTCAGGAGATCTACCATGTTTGGTTTGAATCGCGCAGAAATCATCGGACGCCTGGGCGCCGATGTCGTCATCAACCACCTCACCAGCGGCGGCCGCGTGGCGAACATGTCCATCGCCACCGACGAAGGCTACCTCAACCGCAACACCGGCGAGCGGGTCGAGAAGACCGAGTGGCACCGGGTCGTGACCTTCCAGCCGGGGCTGATCGACATGCTGGAGAATCATTCTCGATTATGTCGATACGATCTCTCACCAGTACGCTCGACCACGTTCACCTACGCTCAAATACGATATCTAAGCCATTTCCTGTAGGACCACGAGTAGACTGACCGCCGGGAGCTACCTTGAAATACGCCCCAATTGTATTTCTCGTGTTGACTATTTCGTTGACAATATTTTTCCTTCGTCTATCCTACTCTCTATGAATTCGCGCAAAAACACAGCCCGCGTCAAGCTGACCCTGACGAAACGCTCCGTGGAGAATCTGGCGCCGGGCGCAGGCCCCTGGATCGCGTGGGATGACAAGCTCTCCGGGTTCGGTGTCAAGGTGCTGCCCTCCGGCACGAAATCCTTCCTGATCAACTACCGGGCCAATGGCGGGGGACGCTACGCGCCCAACCGCCGGTTGGTGGTCGGGCGGTTCGGGCGCATGACCGTGGATCAGGCCCGAAGGCAGGCCCAGGCGCTTTTGGGCCGCGTCGCCGCGGGCGAGGATCCCTCAAGGGAACGAAAGGCGGCGCGGGGGTTGCCGACGCTGAGGGAGGCGTTCGAGGAATACCTTGAGTCGAATCCCAACCGGGCTGAGAGAACCGTCAACCTGTACCGGCAGAATCTGAGGGTCAATCTGTCGGACTGGATCAACCGTCCGCTCAGCGCCATCTCCCGGCGGGACGTGGAAAGGCGTTTCCATCGCATCACCGAGAAACACGGCTGGGCGGGGGCGAACCAGACTCTGTCTATGTTGAGGTCCATCTACCGCCGCCCGTGCGTAGATTACGACGGGTTGAAGAACCCGGTGGAGCTGTGGTTGGCGGCCGGAGGCAAATTCCATCGCATGAGGCGTAGAAGGATTTCATCGCCCGTCGAGGGTAAGCGGGCAAACGAGACCGTTCTGGACTTTCGTCGCCTAATGCGCTGGGG
>CAYWUV010000171.1:0-10505 GCA_964461235.1 uncultured Bryobacterales bacterium
CTTCACCACGGAGGACTTTCACCTCCTGTACTTGGCCAGTTAGCTTGGCGCACCATCAGCAGCACCACCACGTTGCCCTCCCCGCCCGGGTCCTGGTACCGTCGCAACTCCAGCACCGGGCACGCCGCCGGCGGCATTCCCGGTTCCGGCCCCTCCTCCGCCTCCGGCCACGGGGCCAGCCCGCTGTACACCGTCAGGCTCCGGATCGGCGGGACCCGTCCCGCCGCGTAGCCCGGGGGCGGGTCGCGGCTCAGCGCCAGCGCCAGCGTGCCGACCGCGTGCTGCATGCGGTACGGCATCGCGGGGTCCGGCTGGGACTGGCACTCCACCACCAGGTACGCCCTCCGGCCGTCGCGCAGCCGCAGGCACCACACGGCGTCGGCCAGGCGCTGGGACAGGTCCGGTCCGACGAGGTTGGCGGAAGCTGGCTCGACCCGCTCGACGCGGTCCGGGTCGAGGCCCGGGAGGGGATAGGCGCCCAGCAGGTGGCGGATGAAGGTGGGGTGCAGCACGAAGCGCTTGAAGGCGGCATCGCGCGGGACGCGCATCTCGATGACAGGCATGGTGTTGCGGGGCCAGCCGGGGGCTCGGGAGGGGCCGCAGCCTGCGATTGTACGGCACGCGGCCGGACCTGCGGGACTGTCGTGCGGGACTGTCGCCCCACCAAGGTGTCGCGCCGGGTCGGCTGATTCCGGGGGGATCCTGCGAGCTGACGTTGGCCCCGCCCCGCCCAAGGCGCACCGTCTCGCGAGGTGCCAGAAACGGCCCGCCCGAACGGTCACATTCGGCTAAGCCGCTCGAATCGGTTTGGCCTCTTTAGAAGATACGAGCCTTCCGATTTCTCATCGCGGGTCCTGCTTCTCGGCTTCGTTCGTCTGGGAACTTCCGAAATCACCCGCTGTGCGGCGCGGTGGCGGCCCAGGTGGGACGGCAGGCCAGGCGAATCGTCGCAGCGACGTTCGGCGACACCTGCTGGCAACGCCAAGGCCGATCTCCTGAGATCGAGCACCCGGCCCTGGGCCTTGCCCGAAGCCTTGCCGAAAGATTGACAGGTCATTCCGCGTGGTCCCCTATGCAAACGCGCCCCTTGACATGAATGGCGCGCTCCCGAACTACACCTTGATCGTTCCTAACTTCGGTAACGTAGGTATCGCAGTGATGGTGTGTGTTCCGACCAAGCGAATGCCTGAGCACTCGCGCTGGAAACATCGGCTCCAGACACTTACCCGGTTCCGCGACACTCATCCAGGGAAACCGGAGGCAAACACCAGCAATGCGGTGAACTTCGGACGAATCACCTATACCGCCGAAGAACCGAGGGTCTTGCGGACGGGCTGCAGATTCTTCTCTTGAGCCCGCCCGCCCTCATCCAGGTAAGTTCAATTGCCAAGAGTTCGATATCGGCCCAAAACCGCCGGACGCGCCATTCTGGCCATGGCGGTGATTCTGTCGGCCTCTTGGTGTGGAGGGCGATCACCGCTCGAGAACGGGCTCGAGCGCCGAAAGCCGCTGCCCCCCGACGAGGCCTTGCAGTCCTTCCAACTCGCCGAGGGCTTCCACCTTGAACTGGCGGCGTCGGAACCACAGGTGGCGGACCCGATCGCTATCGCCTTCGATGAGAACGGAAGGCTGTACGCAGCCGAAATGCGGGGTTATCCGTTCGATCCGCCTCCTGACGGCGGGGCTGCAGGACGAATCCGGCTCCTGGAGGACGAAGACGCTGACGGAGTCTACGAGACTGCCCGGGTGTTTGCAGACCAGTTGCACTGGCCGAGCGGAATCGCGTGCTGGGACGGGGGGATCTTCGTCACCGCAGCACCGGACATCGTGTACCTCAAGGACACCACCGGCGATGGTGTCGCGGACGTGCGTCGGACCGTGTTCACGGGATTCGGCACGGACAAGTCCGAAGATATCGTGAACAACCTCAAGTGGGGGCTGGACCACTGGATCTACGGCACCACGTCGTACAACGGCGCGACGGTGCGGCACGCGGAGCGATCTTTAGACGGCGCGATCCCCCTCGGGTCGAGTGACTTTCGCTTCCACCCGGTCACCGAAGCAATTGAGGCGGTCGCAGGAACTCGCGGGGACTTCGGTAACGCCTTCGATGACTGGGGGAACCGCTTCGGCTCGAACTCCGGCAGCCCGGTCATTCACGCCGTTTTCCCGTTGCGGCACGTCGTCGAGGGCATGGAGCTGTCGCGCCTGTCCGCACCGATCGTGGAGTGGGACCGTCGGGTCTTCCCGATCAGCGCTCCCGAGCCTTGGCGTGTCGCACGCAAGACGCATTGGGCCCGATGGGTCGATACCACGCACGACATGAGGGCTCCGCGGTTCCCGCCCAGCGAACTCGCCGAGCAAGGCTACTTCACAGGCGGCGCGGGACTGGGGATCTACCGCGGCGCGGCATATCCGCCCGAGTTTCGGGGCAACGCCTTTTCGCCGGAACCCGCTGGAAACTTGGTCGTCCGCACGGTCATCGAGAAGGCGGGCGTTACGTTCCGGGCTCGTCGGGTGGCCGACGGCAAGGAATTCCTGGCTTCGACCGACAATTGGTTCCGTCCGGTCAACTTCGCCAACGGTCCAGATGGGTGCTTATACCTCGTGGACATGTATCGGGAGGTCATCGAAGACCCAAGCGCCATGCCCGACGAGCTCCTCGATCACATCGACTACTACACGGGGCAGGAGATGGGCCGCATCTACCGCATTGTTCCGGCCGAATTCACGCGGGCTCCTTTGCCCCGGCTTGGCGAAGCGTCCGTGTCCGAACTCGTATCTCTTCTGGAGCATCAGGACGGCTGGTGGCGGGCCACGTCGCACAGGCTGTTGCTCGAGCGTCGCGCCCTGGAGGCGGCTACCGCCCTCGCCGACCTAGCCCGGAACTCCGAGTCGCCCCAAGGTCGCCTCCACGGCCTGTGGTTGCTCGAGGGACTCGGGCTGTTGGACGGGCAAACCCTGCTGGCCGCGCTGGGAGACCGGCACCCGGCCCTGCGCCAGAACGCGGTCCTCCTCTCCGAATCCCGGCTTTCTGACTCGGGCGCGCTCCGCGTGAAGGTTGCAACGATGGCATCCGACCCCGATCCTGCCGTGCGCTTCAGGGTCGCGCTCGCAGGTCCGGAGCTGAATGTCGACACCGTATCGGAAATCTTGGCGAAGATCTTGCGTCGCGATCCGGGCAACGAGTGGATCCGGGCAGCCGTGCTCGCAGGGGCACGCCGGGAGTCCCTCCCCCTGCTCGATCTCCTGCTGCGGGATCAATCGTTCGTGGCTGACCCGGGCAGTTCGGTCGCAGTGAGGCAGCTAGCGACTAGCGTGGCGACGAGGGAGTCGCCTGAAGCGATCCACGCCGTGCTGAGCGCGACCCGCGGCACGAGTGGATTGCATGGCAAAGCGATCCGCATGGCGGCCGCTACGGGTATCGCCGCCGGGCTGGCGCAAGCGGGAAGTTCCTTGTCTGAATTGCGAGACAGCACTGAAAGCCCGACCCTCGCGTCCGCGATTGCCGATGCGCTGGACGATGCCGTTTCGGTGGCGGGCGGCTCGGACAACTCGAATGTGGCGGAGCGAACCGAAGCAATCGGCCTGCTTACCTGGGCACCGCGGGAACCGGCCCTCCGAGCGCTGGCCGCGTTGCTGTCTCCGGGCGAGTCTCCGGAAATCCAGCTGGCCGCTGTGCGAGCTCTTGCCTCGCATGGCGGGGACGAGGTCGGCCAGATAATCGTCAGGGGCTGGCGAACCTATAGTCCCGCGGTCCGGCGCGAGGCAGTCGAGGTCTTGTTCAGCCGCGAGGAGCGCCTGGAACCGTTCCTCGATGCGTTGGCGAGCGGCAACGTGCTGGCATCCCATCTCGATCCATCGCGCCGGGCAGCATTGCTGGATCACCCCCGTCCGGACTTTCGCCGGCGTGCGCAACGGGTCCTCTCCGGATGGGAGACTGCGAATCCTCGGAACTTGATCGGGGATTATCGGTCGGCTCTGACACAGCAGGGCGATGCCCGCCGGGGCAAGAGGGTGTTCGAGCGGGAGTGCGCAACCTGCCATAGGCTCGGCGGGATGGGGCACGAGGTGGGTCCGGACTTGGTCGAAAGGGCTGCCTCGCCACGAGAGGAACTGCTCGCGGATATCCTCGATCCGAATAGGAAGCTACAGTCGAACTACGTCAACTACAGGCTTGACGCTTTGGATGGCCGCGTCGTGACGGGCATCCTGGCGCGCGAGTCGGCGGGAAGCGTGACCCTGCGTCGAGGCGAAGGGATCGAGGACATGGTGGCCCGATCCGATATCGGCTCTCTCACATCGATGGGACTCTCGCTGATGCCGGAAGGCTTGGAGGATGAGATTGATCCGTCCGAGATGGCTGACCTGCTCACTTTCGTGCAGTCGCAAGCACGCCAGTGACGGATGCTGCCGCGTAATCGGCGCATGGCTCATGACCCTGACTCAGGCTCGCCTATCGCTGGGGACTAGCGTCGCGGCGTGTGGGTTCGATCGGTGCAGGTGACGGCGCGGCATTTCGCGGTTCGCACGTAGTTCGAACGACGTGCGGGACCATCCCGCGCACTTCGAGACGAATGGTCTCGGTGCCGGAGCCCGGAGGAAGGTGCCTCTGTCGGGAACTTGGGCCTCGGCAACGTTCGGCCTCACACGGATGGACGGCGACCGGCCCTCTCCCCGGCCCCAGCAGTTCGTCCGCCAGATCAATTCGCATCTGGGGTGACATAGTCCAGTTCCGGCCCGAAGAACGTCCATTCCTCAAGCCAGTTCTTCGCGCCGAAGGCCCCGATGTACTCCGCCACGCTTGAGAACGAGCCGGTTGAAGGAGGCCCTGCAGGAGCGCCAAACTCAAGTGTCGGTGAACCGCTCTTGGGACGCGGATCGGGGTTGCCTTCGTACCGGACGTTGATCAGCGTCGGGTCCTCGTCCCGGAATCGGATATAGGAGGCAATCCCTCCCTTGATCTGGGCCGCACCTTGCAGGTTGCCGTTGCCGTGAAGGATCACGTTCCTGATGCTGCTGGAACCGCCCATGAATGGTGCTACCGATGTTCCGCGTATGTCGAGCGCGGCCCCTCCGAATCCGGTCAGAACTACGTTCCTTGCCATGACCGTCGCGCCCTCGTCCAGCCGCATGCCGTCACCGCTCGTCACCGTATCGCTGAGTGGCCCACCGCCGATGAACGTGGCGTTGTAAGGAACGGGAGGATCCAGGGTTGCGTAACCGTCACCCGCGCTCGCCTCAACGCCGTGATCGCCTTCCGGTCCCTGCTGGATGTATAGGTGCTGCACGGTTCCTTGCCACCCCTCCGACCAGCCCAGGGAGTCGTCTCCGGCTCCGCTCACTACGCAGTGACCACAATGGGAAGTGCCGCCCCGAAACTCGATGCCGTCCCCCGAGGCCCTGTGCACCTGCACGTGGTCGATCACGGTGCCGGCACCGACGCCGTGGAGGCCGATCGCCGCGGGGGTGTTGGTGGTGTCTGACGAGGCGCCGGCAAATTCGACCCGCACGTGTCGAAACGAACCGCTCGAGTCGTTCGGATCATCGCCGCCGTAAGCCGGTTCCGAGTCTTGATCCGAATCGCCAGCAGCCTCGTCGTCGGCGTCAACAGGGGCATTGCCGCGGATGACCAAGCCTCCCCAGCAGCCGGCGGACCGGACACCCAGCTTCGCTTCGCAGGTCATCACGACCGGCGCTTCCCGACGCCCGTTCGCCTCAATGCGTCCGCCCTTCTCAACGACGATCCGAGCGGTTGAACCAGTAGCCTGTACGACGGCGCCGGGTTCAATGGTCAAGGTTGCGCCGGACTGCACGGATACTTCGGCCCGCACGGTGTAGACGGTGTCGTGGTTCCATCTCGTATGTGCCGTGATCTCCCTAGTCAACCCGCTGGAACCGTACGTCACCTGGGTGGCGGCGACAAGGAACTTTGCAAACGCTTTCTTGACGATCTGCGGCGCGTCGGGACTGCGTAACTCGGCCACGAAGTGCCACAACCCGGCTTCCGGAGCCGGACCGGACCAAGTCAGTCTCCGTTCCGCAGGCTCCAGCTGGGCCGCCCGGAAGTTCGGGTTGCTCATCCCCGCGTGATCGACCAAGTCTTCGCGCGGCTCCTGCGTTGGCGATCCGATCGTCAAGTAACGCCGCTCGCCCGTCTCGATGTTCTCCTGGTACAGGAACAGCGTGTACTCTCGTTCATCCCCCATTGGATCCGTCGAACGGTACAGCACCAGATCACCGCCGGGCTGGTATGCCCGCTTGTCGGTCCAGATCACGAACTTCGCGGCCGTCGGCGCCAACCACGGAGCGAACGCGGATCCCAGGCCGGAAGTCAGGGAGCCCGCGATGTACCGAAGTCGTGCGCGGGGATCGGTGCTTTCCGGCTCCGGCAGTTGGCCGGGGATCAGCGGGCCGGCGGGTGGACGTGGGATCAGGCCGCCGAATCCTCCTCCGCCGCCGCCACTGCCGCCACCGCCTGTTCCGATAGGCGCTCCCCCGTCATCGTCCTGCAGCGCCAACGTAACGGGTTCTACGGCCAGTCCCGGGACGGGTGTGCTTCCGACCAGCGTGACCGTCTCACCTCGCTCGGTGATTTCGTTGTCCCTCGGCGTGATTGTGAAAGTCTGCTCGCCGGTCTTGTCTCCCGGTGGAATCTGGATCGAGAAGGGATTCGGACTTGCGGTGAACCCCACGACACCCACTGCCCCGCTACCTTGCACCGTCACGTTGACCGGAGTGCTCTGGGCGCGCCCACTCCCGTTCAGCGTCGCCGTAACCATCAACTGCGCGCTACCATCGCCCTCCGAGATGGAAGTCTGATCCAGCGACAGGCGAACCGTCGTGGACGGGCGATCGTCGTCGTCGATCCATACCTGCGCGCCACTGACCGAAAACCCACCTGTCGCGATTCCCGTCACATCGAGTGTCGCTCGGCCCTTGACGATATCGTCGTCTACGGGCGTCAGCGTGAACGTGCCCTCGCCGCTTTGGCTGTTGGCGTCGATCGGGATTGAGAAATTGCTGGGCGACGTAGTGAAGCCGACGTCGTCAGTCGCGGTACTCGATGGTGCGGTGATGGCCACAGCGATGGAGGACGTCTGCGGGTCTCCGTCCAGCCAGGCCGTAACGGTCACCGTAGTGGCACCGTCGTCCTCGTCAATCTGGCGGGGCCGAACGGAGAGTCTGATACCCGAAGCCGAACCGTCGTTGTCCGTGAGGGTGATCGTCGCCGAATTGACAGTCAGATCGTCGTTCGAGCCGCTGACCGTCACCGTCTCGTCGTCTTCGTCGTCGCTATCGTCCTGCGGCGTCAGTGTGAACGTTCGACGCGCGCTTGTGCTGCGTGCCGGGATCGTAATCGTAAAGGGGTTCACCGCATTGAATCCGACCCGGTTCTGCTGGCCGCTGCCGGCGACTGTGATGCGGACTGGGGAATTGACGGTTCGCGTGGAGGCGTTGAGACGGGCCTCCAGCAATACTGCTTCGGAGCCGTCACCTTCCGAAATCGTTGTCGGGTTGAGCGTGAGTTGGACGGTCGTCGACTCAGTGTCGTTTTCCGTGATCGTGCCCGTCGCCGTGTCCGCCGGGACCGTGGCGTTGGTCGGGCTGGTGAGCCGGAGTGTGAAGGTCTCTCCCTCGTTGCCTTCGAACACCTCGTCATCCTTCAAGGACACGGAGATCGTCTTCTCCGTCTCCCCCGGGGCGAATCCGAGGACGCGACTGGGACTGATCGCGGTGTAGTCCTCTCCCTGCCTCGCTGTCCCGTCGGCGGTTTGGTAGCGGACCGTGACATGCTGCCCGCTCGGGGAACCCAGTCGCACTTGGAAGTCGATCCCGGCCGAGCCCTCGGACCGCGAGACGTTGTCGCTTACGAACGACAGAACCGGTAAGGGGTCATCATTGCGGATCGTGCCCTGCGCCGACTTCGGGTTCGACGACAGGGTGGCGTTCGACGGGTTGCTCAGCTCCACCGCGAAAGTCTCGCTGCCCTCGTTCAGGTCGTGGTCCAGAACCATCACCGTCACTGTCTTCGATGTCTCGCCGGGATTGAACGTCAGGGTTGTCGTCGGTATGGGCGTGAAATCGTCGTTGGGGCTGGCCGAGTCCCCGACTGTCTCGTAGTCCACGGTCACAGTACGACCGCTTTCCCGTGACAGCGTGACAGTAAAGGTGATTTCCGCTCCTGAATCCGATTCCTCGACGTCTCCGCCACGGATCGATACTTCGGGCAAGGGGTCGTCGTCCTCGATGGTCCCCGTGGCGGTGCTGCCGACGATGTCCCCGTTCGTGGCATCACTCAACTCGACAGTGAAAGTCTCTTCATCCTCTTCGTCCAGTGAATCGTTCCTGACTGTCACATCGAACGATCGTTCTTCGGTGCCGGGAGAAAATGTCAGGGTACCGTCGGTGATCGCAACGAAGTCATCCCCGGACGTCGCTGTTCCGTCGCTGGTTGCGTACGACACCGTTACTTCCTGGCCGCTGCTGGGCACCAGGGTCACGGTGAAGCGAATCCTGCCCGCGCGCTCGCTGACCTTCACGTGGCTCTCCTTGAACGAGAGCGATGGCGGGCCGTCGTCATCGACGATCGTTCCCGTGGACGTCGACGTGGACAGGGTTGCATTGCTCGGACTCGAGAGCGTGACAGTGAACGTCTCCGCATCCTCTTGCTGCATGTCGTCCGGTAGCGCGATGGAAATGACCTCCTTGGTGTCGCCCGGCGCGAAGGTCAGCCTGCAGCACGGGCTGGGTGTGGTGTAGTCCGTGCCCTGCGTCGCGGTCACCCCGGCGATCGCGTAGGTCACCGTCACTTCCCGACCGCTCGCTGGCGAGAGCGTGACCCGGAACTGAATCGGGTCCCTGCCCTCCACACCGGTCGCATCGCTTTGGATCGAGAGCTCGGGCAGACCGTCGTTATCCCTGATCGTCCCCGTCGCGGCGTTCCTCGAGGGCGTTGAGGAGAGAGACGCGTTCGTGGCACCGGTCAGTGTCAGTGTGAAGGTTTCGTCGTCCTCGTCCAGGTCGTCTTCCCTGAGCGTCACGGAAATCGTCCCGGTCCTCGTGTTCGCGGGGATCCGCAGAGTGCCACGTGCCCGGGTGTAGTCCACGCCCTCGGTCGCCGTCCCGCCACTGGTTTCATAGGACACCGAAACTGTCCGGTCGGGGGTCTGTGACAGTTCGATGGTGAAGTCAATCGTACCGTCACCCTCGCCAGCTCCCGCATTCTGCGAGGCCGCCGAGAATGAGACGGTTCCTCCGCCTCCAGGCTCCTGGCCCGGCGGCACGATCGGCGCTGTGCCGATGCCTCTACCTTCGTACGAATGGATCTTTGCGAGACGCCGATACGGCGGCCAGTGATCATCTCCGCCGTAGTGCGAGACCCACATCGTGTCTCCGTCCGACCAGAGGTTGCGCGGATAGAAGTTCCTGTTCGCATCCAAGTCGTAGTCCTTGCTAGGGTCGCGGGACTTGTCGGACATCTTGAATGCCCTGATTTCGTCAAATGCCGACGTCACGACCCACATCGTCGTCCCGTTCGACCACAAGCCCCGCGGGGTTCCGAAATTGTTGTCCAGTGCTTCGAGGTCGAAGTCCTTGTCCGGGTCATGGGTCGTGTCCGACATCCGATACGCATAGATCCTGTCGTCGTGGACGTCGGCCACCCACATCGTCGTCCCGTTCGACCACAGGCCCCAACCGCCGACGTTGTCTTCGCCGACGAGGAGATCAAAATCCTTGTCGGCATCTCGGGACTTGTCCGACATCCGGTACGCGTACAGCCGCCCGTCGAAATGGTCCGAGACCCACATCGTCGTCTCGTTCGACCAGATGGCCCCGATGTGCGAGTTCTCGCAGTCCAGTTCGGTGAAGTCCTTGGTCGGATCACGGGTCTTGTTCGCCAGACTGTAGGCGTAGAGCTTGGCCTTGGGAGCCGTAGGAGGATCGCCGCAGGAGCTGAGGTTCGGCAGGTTGATTTCCCTGCTCGAAACCGCCACCCACATCGTGGTGCCGTCGGACCAAATGCCGCTGGTGCGCAAATCGTCCCTGAACTGCTCGTCCTCCGCCGAAACCTCCCGCGCAATCGACTCGAAATCATCAACCGCTTTCCACCCTCTCGCTTCCAAGGACTCCCGCCCGACAACGACGCGGTAGTTTCGGGAGGAACCGCCGTTGGTAACCGTGACGGTGACCAGGTTAAACCCCACTTCCAGGCTTACTTGGTGGCCAGCGGTGTCGGAGTCGGCGTCGCTTGTGTCGATGGAGATGGCATTGTGATCGCTCCGGCCAATAGTGACTGCGGCCCCGTTGGCGGTTGGCGTCGCAGTGACCGTGACTTGGTCCACGGAATTGGCGACTCCCGTGGAGTAGACCTCGATAGAGCTCTGGAATGCGAGCGTCCGGCCCTCCGAAAGGCTCAGTGCACTCGTAAGCATTCAGGTTCCGGGGTGCAAGGGGTCGGCTGAGGCGAGGCTCGGGAGGCCCGAGGAGGCCGGCGTTCAGCG
>CAYWUV010000172.1:0-10463 GCA_964461235.1 uncultured Bryobacterales bacterium
GACACTTCGTAAATCTGGGTGTCGCCTTACGCTTCAATTAACCTGTCGCTGTACATCCGCGAACTGATCGCCAGCGATCCCGACACCGATCGGCGCTACCAGATCCTCATCTCGATCCCGGGCGTCGGCCCCGTCAGCGCCGCCGCGCTGTGCTGCTGGATGCCTGAACTCGGACACCTCGGCAACCGCCAGGCGGCCGCCCTCCTCGGCGTCGCCCCCTTCGCACGCGACAGCGGGCAAAGGCATGGCGCCCGCCACATCCGCGGCGGGCGACAGCGGCCGAGGAACGTGCTCTACATGGCCGCCCTCAGCGCAGCCATGCACAACCCCGACCTGCAGCGCGTCTTCCTGCGCCTCAAGGCCGCCGGCAAGAACCACAAGGTCGCCATCGTCGCCATCATGCGCAAGCTGATTGTCCTCGCCAACGTACTCCTGCGTGACGCCCGTCCCTGGGCCGAGACCGCACCGGTGGCCCGCGCATGACCCCACCTCATCTGTGGATAACCTGTGGAGCTTCTGTGCAGAACTGCCGGCAACACCGCCTCACGAGCGAATTACCGCTTGACGTGAGACATGGATGCTCAAGTAAGGAAGCAAGCCCCTTGCGGCGGATCCGCCGCGAGCCTCGCCAGCCACGCCCCGTTGGTCGCCGCCAGGTACGCCGCGCCGGCCCAGTCGCTCGCCGTTAGGTTGTCGTTGGTCACCAGTTCCCGTCGCCTTGAGCCGTCGCGCCAGGCTGCATCGGTGACGGCCAAGCGCCGGATGAAGCTCTAGGGCCCGTTCGATTGCCTCATGGTTCTTGTACCGGAATACCGGGATCGCGATCGCTGGCATGCATAGGGGGATTGACGTAGTTGCGAAATCATACCGGCGTTGCGACTTACAGACCTTCGGAGCCATTCAAGCCGATATTCAACGGAGGTTGAACTGCGCAATTAAGGCGGGGTGCTTGGCCAATAGACGTTCCAAGTGGCTCTCCGGCCACATCTCAACTCTAAGTGCCCGGTCTTCATTGTTAGCCTTCTCCACTGAAGAGACCGCTTGTTCAGTGAAGCGACCAGTCGTGGCAATCACCAGAACATCTACACGTGGCGAGTCCCAAAGCCTCATTTGCTGAACTAGGGAGGCAATGTTTGTAACATTTATGCTCTTTGCGCCCAGATGCCTGCATTGAACCATCACTCGTTGGCGCGTTACGCCTGCCAACTGGTCGCTAATCACTCGGTCAACCGAGATATCTCGACCTTTGTCGGGGGCATTCGTCCGCATTAACCATTGAGGGTTTTCGTAGCCCTTGGTGACACCGATCAAGGAGAAAATCAGACGCTCGAAATCCTCGTCCGTCAGGGCATCCCATTGGAGTTTTGTGGATATCACTCCGGCAGGGCGAGTTGCCGCCAAGGCTCCGAGATCGTCCGCGTCGACAGGAACGGGCTCGTTTTCGTGATACAGGTTTGCGATTAGGCCGCCCTTCACTATGGGCCAATCGTTTCTGATGATGTCGTGAAGATCAACTACTTGCCCAAAATGAAGATGTCGTTCGAGATCACTCCATCTCTTGGGGCGGGGTAAGGTGCTTCCCAGGAGGGTGTCGATAACTGTCACGCGGTCCTTCAATTTGTTCCACTGCTCGGGCTGAATCGATGTTTGCAGTTCAGCATTGTCTTCAATTTGGGTCCTGATTTCACGCAATGTCTGATCGACTTCTGCGATCGACCTAGATAGTTCATCACGAATAAGCTGTCTTCTTTTCTTGTTCAGGAGGCGGCTGTATGAACGGAGTTCACGACCAGGTTCTTCGACTCTTTCCTGTGCTTCAACAAGAATCTCGGGTTCGCCAATATCGGCTGCATCAAGCCTCCATTGTGCGATGGCGTTTAGGTCAATTGGCCGGGCACTAGGCTTCCATCCATCAATTCTTGGGAGAGCGTTCAATATATCTTCGTAGTCGTGGCAAAGGTCTTCGTAACGCGGGTCGCTCCCGAACGAGATGTCATCGGGAGTGAGGTCATTCAGTTCGGCGAATATCCGCTCGAGCTTCTTGAGGTTGGCCTCAGCTGCGCCGAACTGGCCTAATGCAGCGTCGATCTCGCTCGCGGGAACAGTCTTGGGCAATTCAACCTGTCCGTTCGTAGTTTGCAGAGACGAAAAGGCGTCTCGATGCCGAGACGTTGGACGTGATCTCTAGCACAATTGATTGTGATTTCTAGCTATGTGGTTGGAGCGCTAACGGGCTGTTCGGGAGCCGTGGCGACCTGCTGGGCGATCATCGACTTTGCCGCCCCGGGCGGGGGCCCCAGACCAAATGCACGGCTGGCGGGCTTCCACCGGGAGGGCGAGCACCGCGGCAAGCTCGCTCGGGCGCAGCATGTAGTTCGCGAAGATGGCGGGGGGTTGGGTCATCGGCGTGCTCCGAATGGCAAGAAACGGGAGCGGCGCGAACGTCCTTGAACAGCGCACGGCCACACCCTGACCGCCGCGTAAACTCCCGCTCTCGCCGAAGCGGATGCGTGGGAGAGCTGGATTAGCAGGTCGGGATGGGAACTGGTGTGCGCTTCCTAGTTGGAGCGTCGCCGGAGGACCGGCCGGACGATGTAGTCAAGGTGGGGCGGATTAGTAGAGGGGAATGCGCGTGGGCAAACTGGGGCTCCGTGCACCAAGATCGGGGCGAACAGGCGAGGTTGGACACGGGTCCCTGGATATTGCGTACTTACATTGGGGCCATGATTGCGGCAGAAAATTCGGCAATACGGTTACACTTTGACTGAAATCGGGCGAGCATTCGCCATATCAGTTGACGTTACCGTGTCAGGACGGCATGGTCGCGGTGGTAGATGAGGTAGGTCAGAACATGGCGCGCAGCGATCTACTCGTCGATCTGGTGAAGGCCGGAGTCAGCGGAGACCAAGCCTCCGCGCGGGAGACTGCGGAGGCGATTGCGGCGGAGGAACGAGCGAAGAGGCACTCGGGCGTCGCTGACCGAATCTCCAAGGCTCTCACCAGCGCGGATCGATCGGGGATGGCGGGACAGGCGCGTCATGGCGGCGTGCGCTTGCGCGATGGCTCGGGAGGAATTCAGAGGCGGGAACCGCATCGACCGTTGGCGGAGCTGTTCCTGGACCGGGCCACGCGGGAGGCGTGCCTGGAGCTGATTGAGGAACAGCATCGAGCCGACGTGCTGCGAGCGCACGGCATGGAGCCGCGTCACAGGTTGCTGCTGGTGGGACCGCCGGGTAACGGCAAGACGACACTGGCGGAGTGCATGGCGTATGAACTGGCGCTACCGCTGTTCGTTGTCCGTTACGACGCGGTGGTCACGAGCTACCTGGGAGAGACCGCGCAGCGGTTGCGGCGGCTCTTCGACTTTGTACGCACCGAGCCCTGTGTCCTGTTCTTTGACGAGTTCGATGCGATCGGAAAGGAGCGGGGCGACCTGCACGAAACCGGGGAGATCAAGCGGGTCGTGACGACGCTGCTGCTGCAATTCGATGATCTCCCATCGTATTGCGTGCTGATCGGCGCGACGAATCATCCTGAGCTGCTTGACCGTGCGACCTGGCGTCGGTTCGAGATGCGGCTGGAGCTCGAGCGACCGAGTGACGACAAAATGACGGAGTACTTCGCACAGAGATTGAAGGAGCTGCCGGAGAAATCCGGTTATACCGCGAAGCGTCTGCGCGCCGCGGTTTCGCCGCGGAGCTTTTCGGAAGCTGAGGACTTCTTTCTCGATATCCGGCGCCATCTCGCGCTGGAGCAAGGCCGAGTGACGTTTCGCACTCTGGTTACGGACCGGGTGAACGCGTGGTCCGCGCAACGCGGGCGACATGGCAGCGATGACCGACCGGCCGATCTTGCGTCTGGCTAACGGTCGGGCTGCCCGGCGGCTGGCTGGGCAGCGGGACCGGCGTGCAAGGCCGCAGTCGCGGGGGGCGGCTGCGCAAGGGTGAAGATGGGGAGCGCAATTCGATCGCCTGGAGGCGGCGCTCGCCGACGAGGATCCGGGTGTCGTGCTGCGACGTGATCCCGGCGGGATCGCGCCCGAGCGTGCGCTGGTGTTCGTTACCGCGGTACCGATCGCCAACTTTGTCCGGGCGGCTCAGCTTGTGGGACTGGAGGTGCTGGCGGAGATCGATTTGGACGAGGATTACGCACTTGACGAGGAGCTGATCGTCGAGCACCGCGACATGGTG
The DNA here is from genome assembly GCA_964461235.1 of uncultured Bryobacterales bacterium. Lineage (GTDB taxonomy): Bacteria > Acidobacteriota > Terriglobia > Bryobacterales > UBA6623 > VXMF01. Next base: position 4,191 of record CAYWUV010000172.1, read on the forward strand.
TCGCCGATGCTGTACGCGACGATGCCGACGCAAGAATCATTTGAACAGTTGCTCCGGCTATGGCGGGCATACCAACGGGGCGAGCAACCTGAGGAAGGTTATGCGCCGTGGCGCCAACTCTTCGAGATGCTCGACGATTTGCGGGCGTGGGGCCCGGAGGATCGGTTGTCGGCGGACGCCCGCGTGGAGTTGGAGGAGCGGCTTGGGGATGATGAGGCTGCCGAGGTTCGGCTGGAGTTGGAAATCTGGCCGACACGGAGCGGAGAGAATCGGGAACGATGGAGAGGCGAAGCGGAACGGCGGGTGGCGGCACTTGGTGGGCGGGTGGTCAGCCGGAGTTCGATCGAGGAAGAGGGTTTCATCTACGAGGCGCTGTTGGTGGGTCTGAGCGTAGGTGCGGTCCGCGAGCTGATTGAGGATCCCGGAGCGGCGGATGGGTTGGCGACGCTGCACGGGCTGCAGTTTGTGCTGCCTCAAGTGGTTGCGCAGTCGCAACCGAATCAGTCGGAGCCGCTGGACGCCCCGGAATTTGACGGGGCGGCGGCATTCGATGGGGAAACTCCGTTTCGGGCGGTGCTGCTGGACGGCACCCCCGTGGCAAGGCATCGGAGCCTCGATGGCGGGGTAGTCATCGAGGACGTGCATGAACTCGTGGGTCGTTCGGTGGTCGCGCATCGGAGGCACGCGACGTCGATGGCATCATTGATCTTGAGGGGGGATCTGGCTGCTGACGGCCTTCCCGTGGAGGACAGTCGGCTGTTGTGCATTCCGGTCCTGGTGGATGCGGAAGGCGAAACATCATCGCCGGAAGACCGGCTGTTTGTGGACGTGGTGCATGTCGCTCTCACGCGTGCGTTTACCGGTCCGGAAGCGCTGGCGCCGGACGCGTTCGTGGTCAATTTCTCGGTGGGACTCAGGCGATCGAATTTCTCCGGCCGGATAAGTTCACTGGCGCGCTTGCTCGACTGGTGGGCGTACTCCCAGGGAGTGTTGTTCGTCGTTTCGTCGGGAAACGTCCTGGACGACCTGGGTATTCCCGGCATGACATCCATTGCATTCGAAGAAGCGACGTTGGATAAGCGGAGGGAACTTGTCTCCGTTGCGCAAAGAGAGAGTCGATACGAGCGGACCCTTCTGGCGCCGTCGGAAGCCCTGAATGCGCTGACGGTAGGTGCAGCGTCGGTGGATCTCGCTCCAGCAGGTTGGGCGCCGACGGCGGGCGAGGTGGTCATTCAGGACGAGGATGAACGGGCCCCGGCAATCTCGACTGCTCACGGACTGGGCCCGTTCGGTGCAATCAAGCCCGACTTGCTCGCGTACGGCGGCAGGCATGATGTTCGCACGATTGCGGCGGGTGACAGCTTGCGATTGCGCGTCATGCGAGAAACAGGGCGATCCGGAGTTTTCGTGGCGGCGGCGCGAGGCGGATTGAGCGCTCGGGAACGTGCGCGGGGAACAAGCTGCGCGGCGGCATTGGCAACGCGAGCGGTATTGAATGCGGCGGCTGAATTGACAGGCGAGGACGGCGCGTATGCGGGCCAGGAGCTGTCCCGCAGAGATCTGTCGCTGCTGACACGGGCGTTGGCGGTGAATGCGTCGCGCTGGCCAGAGGCGGCGCAGGCCCGCTATGAGGAGGAATGTCGCAGGGTCGGAAGGTATCGACACCACCAAGCGAAGGAGGAAGTGGCGCGTCAATTCGGGCATGGGGTTCTCGACGCTGACTTGATGCGTGAAGCACCTGGATTCGGCACAACGCTGGTTGGTGTCGGAACAGTGAGGAAGGATGGGGCGCAGGTGTTCGATGTGCCGCTTCCGCCGTCAATGTCGGGCGATTCCGTGCATCGTTCCATGTACGTCACGTTGGCGTGGTTCTCACCGATGGAGGTAAGCCGAGCCCGGTATAGGCTTGCGGCATTGGAGGCCGTCGCCTCCGATGGCGTGGACCTGGGGAACGGTGTGGAAGACAAGGGGTGGCATCTCGCTATGAAGAATGGCCACCTGGACGGAAGGATGATCAAGCGCGGGACCCTCTGGTCGCGGCGTATGGTTCATGATCGGGTACGCGTCCCCGATTTCGAGGAAGGGGCGACCTTGCCGATACGCGTTCAGTGCCGCGACTCGTCGGGCGGAGGACTGAATCCAGACGACGACATCAGGTTTGCGATTGTTGTGACCTTAGAGGTGGCGGGGACGGTTCTGTACGACGTCCACGAGGAGGTCAGGGATGCGCTTCGTGTCCGGGTAAGGGATGCGGGATAGGAGGGGGATGCGTGTGCGTGAGAGCAACGGCGGTAAACTATATGCAATCGGCTGGAGAGGCCGATCGTGGAGAAGGTTGAGGTCTGTCGAATTGGGGGCCGCATGAAGACTACAATACGGCTTCTCTCCGCAATTGCGATAGTTGTGTCTGTGTCCTGGGTCTACCACGATGCTACATTTGAATCGCTTTTGGCTCTTGTGGTTTCAGTATCGGCAATGCTTTCCACCTTTGCGAATTGGGGTGGTGGACAGCAACAGAGAGTCAGCAAGAACTCATCCGGCATTCAAGCTGGTCGGGACGTCGTAATCACCAATGCTGAACGTATTCGCAAGGACTCTTCGAAGAAATGATAGGCAAGAAACAGGATCAGAGCGTCAGTTCTGAAGGAACAGGAATTCAGGCAGGACGTGACGTCCAAATTACGCAGAACTTTGGATTGTCAATATCTGAGGTTAGAGAGGTGTGTCGAGAGTATTTCAGAAGCACATTTCCAGTCCTGCGGGAAGAAGCCAAAAGGGTCGCGGAGGAAAATGTAGAGAATTTCGCGAAAGCACTTGAAGAGAAACTGATAGATAGAGCCGGAGACGTTGTCTTGGAGAAGCTCGCTGATCCGGACGTACAAGGCGGTATTCGAGATGCTGTCATGGGTAGTGCAAGGCGCGGAGCAAAGGCAAATACAGAAACACTCGTGGATTTGATAGCTGAACGTGTTTCGTCTTCAAGTTCGGACTTTCTGGATCTTGTAATCTCTGAGGCAATAGGCATTGTACCCAAACTTACACATTCTCAGATCTGTCATCTCTCGTTTATCCAGTTCCTGACAGGAACTGGTATCCCCAATCTGCCACGTTTGGAACACTTGGAACCGTTGGCGCAAAGGGTGTTACCCGCTGTAGCGGATGGGTTCGAAATTTCTTCGTCGCAGAGACGGCATATGGAATATGCAGGCGTATGTTCAATTGCCGAATTCATGCAAATCGACATTTATGATGCGTGGATGAGGAATCATTGTAGTCATTTGGGCTACACGGATGTGGAGAAGTTCAAGACGGATATAGGCATAGCTTCACGATCGTCGAAAATACTCCTAGATGCGTATGACGAGAGATGGCGAAGCAGCGAGGTAACACTTACCAGCGTGGGACAGGCAATAGCAATCGCGAACTTGTCAACGACAATGGGAAAATTGAATTATGCAATATGGCTGAACTAGAATTGAAGAGGTAATCGAACTGTGATTTCGAGGGGTACGGTAACCGATGTGTGATTCTCGGAAGAGGGAAACAGTCAAGCGCCGTTCAATTGGAGATCTCGCAACGGTGAATTGGATTGCGTTGAGGGATGTGTCGAACGGAGGCAGAGAACCGAGTGTCGGGGCCTAAGGGTTCCCGTTGAGGTCAGGAACTGGAAGAATTATGGGTACCCGTTTTTCGACGCGGCACGGCTATCGAGGTCCAGAATCAGAAATTTCAGTGCGGGAAGACGCACCGGAGGACCTGCGATACGCGATACCGCAGATCGCCGAAGACGTGGGAATGACTCCGACACCGATGCGGCGTGTGGTCTGTCGTGTGCTTCGGGTGCGACCGGACCCGATGAACTGGACAGAGTATCCCAACGTATCCGACGAGGTGAATGACCTCATCTCGGAGTGTCCCTGGTTCAGGGTGTACGACATAGCAGAAGCGCTTTACGCGGCGCTGGCTCCGCGGCACCCGGACCGTGCCGAAGACTTCGAGGAGCAGCTTAACGAAGTGTTTGTGGAAAAGGGCATCGGCTGGCAAATGTCCGGCGGTGAGATTGTATATCGTGGTTCCGAGACATTCGCGGAGACGACGCGACAAGCTGACGAAGTCCTCGAGGAGACCGGTCACGCCGCTGCGGCCAATGAAATCCGAGAGGCATTGCGGGATATCTCGCGTAGGCCCGAGCCGGACGTGACCGGGGCGATCCAGCACGCCATGTCCGCTCTCGAATGCACGGCGCGCGAGGTGACCGGCAAACGTAACCTCACCTTGGGACGCTTAGTTCCCCACCTAGATCTCACGCCGCCGCTTGACGCCGCTGTGGATAAGCTCTGGGGCTACACCTCCGAGCGGGCGCGGCATATTCGCGAAGGTCAATCGGTGAGCAGCGAAGAGGCCGAACTCGTCGTCACCCTCGCATGCAGTCTTTGCACGTTTCTCGCCGGACGGGGGCGCAGCGATGTTTGAGTATCGTCCGCGCAAGTCGAGCCGTTACGTGGATAGTCCGTGTCTGCGGCGGGATGGACGAGACGGGTGGGAGGAGTGAAGTAGCGGGGATGACAAAGAGCAGTTTGCCGCACGGACCAGCTGTGACACCGGCTGCACGCTACGTACTCGTTCAAGACGGCGCCGTTCGTTCATCCGAAAATCATCAACGATCTCGTTGGGTCCCTGAGCGATTCGGGCGACCCGGTGGTGGCGATCAACCTGCTGGATTCGGGGGCAGCAACCGCTACTTCGGTGAGATCGCCGTCACGCCTCAGCTCGGTCCAACGCAACCGTATTGGCCGTGGGTCTACTCGGTGGATGGTGAGGACAACGCCGACAAGACGTTGGGCGAGTTGTGGGGGCGGTCTTGGTACGCGTACCGATACGTAGGTTCCACGCAGGGTGGCTGGGGACGGTCGAGGTTGTGGGGAATGACGTTGTTGTTCGCGGACGCGAACTGTACGAGCGGTGTGAGTTGGGCGGCGCCACCACGATGGAGGCGGTAGAGATGGAACGCTTCATGGAGATCGACTGCAAGGATGGTCCCGCGGCCCACCCGCCGCCGGCGCGCGTATATGAGGCCCCGAGACGAGCTAGCTGAGCCAAGGGTGCAGGGCAGTGGCGGAATATCAACGGCGTCTGGGATTCCGCCCAAAGAAGCGTATCGACTACCTCCGTTTGTCCGGGGCGGCGTGGGTTCCCGGAACGGCTACACCATCGGTAACCGTTCCGACAACCCGTGTTGGCCCGGCCGATCTAAGTTCGTGAACAGCTGAAACGCCCAGAGTTCCGTCATCTTGGCGTTCCGAGGGAAGCAGCGGGCTGGTCGGCTCCACGGCCCGACGGAACGCTTATTGCGCCAGGCGAAGTCCTGGAGAGGAGGATGCGATGAACTGAAACCTCTCGTAGCGATCCAGCGGGTTCGACTCCCGCCCGGCAGAGGCGCAGCCCGCCAGCCGGAAGCGAGTCTTGCATGGCGTGCGGCAACGCCCGTCGTGAAGCGTAGACAGCAGGTGATGAAGCGGCGGAGGAAGCCTCGAAATCGGTGAAGCGATGACGCCTTCATTTTTAAGTGTTGTGGGGGCAGTACCGGAAGCGCCGCCAGCGGCGAGGCGCAACGGGTCGTCCGGGGTCGTGGACCGGCGCAGAGTCACGGGATGGATCGCCAGGGAACCTGGGAGATCCTGCTCTTGCCCGTGGGCAAGGACGCTGGAAAGGGGAGTGCCAGCGTGACCAACAAAGACCCCGGCCCGCCGCCGGGCCTGTACGGCGACGGGAGCGCCCGACAGGGCGGACACGAACCCCGGCAGGCACTCGCGGAGCCGGCTGGCGAAACCAATAAGCCGAAGGCCATGCGGGGGCAGGAAGTCGTAGCGCCCTGATAGTACCGCTGAAGGCGGGGAACCGTGGCCATCGGGACCCGCTGGAGGGAAGCGGGGCGTCACCTGAACAGACCCACTGATGGGAAACGCTGGAGGAAACCCTGAGTTCCACCAACACGTACACGAAACAGCAGTGGATAGCCGAACAGGCGAGGGGGCATCCGGACCGGGTGTTCACGTCCCTGCACCACCTCATCGACGGCGAGTGGATGCGCGAGGCGTACCGCCGCACGCGCAAGGATGGGGCGACAGGCATCGACGGCGTGACGGCCGCCGACTACGAAAAGGACCTGGAGGCCAATCTTGACGACCTCCTGGACCGGATGAAGTCGGGCCGCTACTTCGCGCCGCCGGTCCGGCGCCACTACATCCCCAAGGCGGACGGCACGAAACGCCC
>CAYWUV010000173.1:0-10453 GCA_964461235.1 uncultured Bryobacterales bacterium
GGTCTTCGAGCAGCACACGCGCTGGTGCGTGAAAGGGAAGGCGGGTGTGCCGGTGACGGTGGTGGAGAGCGAGGAGCAGTTCCTATTGAGCCATCGGATCATGTGGACGGAGCAGGATGTGGACGTGGCGGTGGAAGTGGTGGAGAAGACCCAGGCCCAGTACCCGGGACTGCAGGGATGCAGTTTTGACAAGGGGTACTACAGTGCGGGGAACCGGCGGCGGTTGGATGGAGTTCTGGAGAGCAACGTGATGCCGAAAAAGGGGCGGCTGAGTGCGGCGGACAAGGAGCGGGAAGGGGCGGCCGGGCACGTGGAGAAGCGGAGGAAGCACCCGGCGGTGGAATCGGCGATCGCGAATCTGGAGCAGCGAGGAATGGACCGGGTGAGGGAGCACGGGCGGGAAGGGTTCGAGAGGGCGATCGGGTTGTCGGTGGTGGCGGCGAATGTGCACCGGTTGGGACTGATCCTGCAGAGGAAAGAGCGGAAGAGGCTCAAGCGGCAGCGGCTGAGGATGGCCGCATAGGAGCGGGAAAAGGGTCCGGAACCATCCGAGACGGGGTCGGCTGCAGGCCGGGTGGTCGAGGTGTATTCAAGGCGGTTGGCGAGTCGAATCCAATCCCACGTCTTGACCACTTATTTACAAATAGCGGAATAATCCCGCCGAAAAAGAGCATCCTGTCGGACAGTAAACTGCCCTCTTATCCTGATCGGAATACAATTCTAGGGGGTTTTGTCGCAGACACTATATATAGTATATACTACAAAATGAAGGACCGATGGATGCGCACTGTTTCACTGATGACTGCCAACCAAGAGTTTTCCCAACTGATCAAGGAGGTCGAGGGCGGAAAGCGCTTGATCATCACTCGGCGAGGTCGTCCCGTCGCCATTCTGGCACCCCATCGGGGCGAGAAAACGGCTGATCCGGAGTGGACATCAGCGTATCGTCGAATGATGGCCCGGTTAGAGAAAGGGGCTCAACTTGGGGGCCTGAGGGTGGAACGGAAGGAACTCTATGATCGTTAAGGGGCGCTTCTCCGTCGATACCAATATTCTGGTTTATGCCGTGGACCGCGATTCGGGCGATCGGCACCAAAAGTCCAAACAACTTTTGGCGAAAGCCGCGATGCGCGACTGTGTACTGACCGTCCAAGCTCTCGCCGAGTTCTTCCACGCAACGACGCGGAAGAGAGTGCTCCGGACCTCGCTCGCAAGCGCGTTTGTGCGCGATTGGCTCGAAGTATTCGACATCGCCTCGGCCGACACCGACGCCCTTGTTGAGGCCATGGACGCCGTCGAAGAGCATCGGCTCTCATTGTGGGATGCGATGATCTGGGCCACGGCTCGGCGGAACGCCTGCTCCGCGGTTATCAGCGAGGACATGCAGGACGGTCGCCGCCTCGGTGGCGTCGAATTCATAAACCCATTCGGCGCGGATGCCACGGCTCGCCTCGCAGCGTTTCTCGAAGCATGAAGGCAGCGGGATCGACCCGAACGAGCCAATGCCGGCAACGGCCGGCTTGATGGCCAAGTGGCTGACGGGGCAGCCGGGGACATCGATGGGCAGGAATACCGCCACGGTTCCCCGATTGGACGGCAAGAACCCGTCGTGCTCGGCCCTACTACGGGGCTTGGCCCCGGACTAGCTCACCGGGGCAGGCCTCTGACCTCGATCGTGAAGGGCACCGTACTGACCTTCCTGCGACGCTGCACCTGCACCCAGACGCGGTACATGCCCGGCTCCGGGAAGATCACGTTCATCTGGATCAGCTTGCCCCCGTCGGCAATGCTGGGATGGCCGTGGATCATCGTCACAAGATCATCCTTGACAGCCAGCATATGGGCCCACGCTCCGAGGAACTTCTGTAATCCGCGGGCCGTGTTCAGTTCGAAGAACAGGAGCGTCAGCAGCCCGGCCACGGGCTCGGGCGGCTCCGTGCGCAACGAAACCCGTACGTTCCGGCCGGCCTTGGGTGCAAGGTCGGGCTCAAGTTCGGGCTGCAGGGTTTCGATCGGCTGTTCGAAGCCCCGGGTGGTCAGCGTCATGGGGACCATCTGCGGCGTCCCGCCGGTCGGATAGAAATCGCCCATGAGCCGGTAAGTGCCCGGCCGCTGGAACGTTGCATCGATCCGGAACAGACCGTCCTCGCCCAGCACCGGATGCTCGTGGCGGAACACCTCAAGGTCGTGGCTGACCCAGAAGAGATGAAACAGCTTCTCGTGCACCGTCTCGAACTGGACCTGGCGCTCCCCGGTGTCCGGCTGCAAGACCTCGAATGCCAGCCTGACCGGCTCGCCCGCCTCGACGGCGCGCGGTTCCGTCTTCAGAAGGACGGGGTACTCGGACATCGCTGGGAGCCCGAGGACGAGCTTCATCCCGCAACGCGAGCAGGTCCCGGGAGCCTCCGCCCGGATGTCCGGGTCCATCGGACACACGAAGGGCAGAACGTCGTACGGCGAGGGATCGTCATCGAGTATGGTGGCCCGCTTCTGCCCATCGATCACAGGAGGTGCCAACGCCGCGAGCCCAAGGACCGCAACCAGCACCCAATGCCTGCGTCTAACCGACTCCGTTCGACCGTTCCGCGGCACGCCCGCGACCAAAGGCTCGGCAGCAGGTGAATTGCCGAGCGCGGATGCGCGTCGGCCGGCAGCCCGGTCAATTGTTCGTGACATCCTCGAAGAATCCGCCCATCGCGCGGAACTTCGCATAACGGCGTTCGACCAGTTCGCCGGGCTCCAGGCCCGAGAGTTCTTCCAGATTGCGCTCCAAGGCGTCTCCGAGCAGGACGGCGGCCTGGTCAAGATCGTTTTGCGCTCCGCCCTCCGGCTCGGAGACGATCTCGTCGACGAGACCGAGCTTTTCGAGGTCGCGGGCGGTGAGCTTCAGGGCCTCCGCCGCCAGTTCCGCCTTCCCCGAATCCCTCCAGACAATGGCAGCGCAGCTTTCCGGGGAAATCACGCTGTAGACGGAGTTCTCGAGCATCAGCACGCAGTTCCCAACACCGAGGGCAAGCGCCCCCCCGCTGCCTCCTTCGCCTATGCAGGCCGCCACGAAAGGGACTGAGATCATCGCCATCTCGTAGAGGTTCCGTGCGATCGCCTCGGCTTGGCCGCGCTCCTCCGCATCCATGCCCGGATAGGCTCCCGGCGTGTCCAGAAGTGTGACGATCGGCCTGCCGAATTTCTCGGCAAGCTTCATGGCGCGCAAGGCCTTGCGGTAACCTTCCGGCCTGGGCATCCCGAAGTTGCGGTGGAGTTTTTGCTCGGTCCGGCGGCCCTTTTCCTGACCGATCACCATCACCGACCGCCCCCGGAACGAGCCGAAGCCGCAGACGATGGCCGGATCGTCGCCGAACGCCCTGTCGCCATGGATCTCGTGGAACGGGTCGAACAGGCGCTCGATGTAGTCCACCGCGTGCGGGCGCTGGGGGTGGCGAGCCAACTGCACCACTTCCCAGGCAGTCGAGTTAGCATTCACTGCGGCAGCCGCGAACTGCTCCGAGCCCGAATCGATCCTGCCGCCCTTGGCCCCTTGATCGGCCATAAACGCGAAGTCCAATTGTACTAGGCCGCGGAAACGCCCCTGCCGCCGCTGGCGCAGCGTGTCAACGCGAGCGCCCGAGGGGCGTCTCCGGCCGCATGCCGCCGCACTACTTGCCTACACTGGAACTCGTGGCGTTCAGATCGCTCTGGATCCTCGGATTCCTCGTCGCCCTATCCGCTCCGCTCCCGGCTCAGCCCGAGGACCAGTTGGTGGCGGACATTCGCATGTTCACGGTGATGGCTGCCATCAATACCGGCGGCTACGACGACGGTTTGAACGCCGAAGCGGCCAGCCCCGTGCGCAAGGAGTTGCGCAAGGATCTCGAGTCCATCGACACGGGCATGCGGTCCCGGCTCGCCACGTTCTACGACCAGAAGAAGCTTGATGATCCGGAACTGGACCTTTCTCAGTACGTTTCCTTCTCCCTGATGTGCGGCGAGCCGCCGTACTTCGACCTGAGGGCGGAGGTGCCGACCGACCTTCCGATTGATATCCGCCCCATTCGGGGTCTCTCCGCGCTCCTCCGGGAGTTCTACGAGGTCGCTGACATCGACGGGCTGTGGCAAAAGTACCGACCTGCCTACGAGCAGGAGATGCTGCGGTACCAGGACGCCCTGATCGAGGCCGTGTTCGAGATCAACGGTTACCTGCGCATGCCGGCATCCAGCCGCGAGACCCTCGGCTTCCGCGTCTATTTCGACCTGCTGGCAGCTCCCGGGACCATCAACATGCGGTCCTACGGTGGGGACGTCAAGGTCGTGATTCACTCGTCGTCCGAGTTGCGGATCGACGAGATCCGGGCCGCCTACCTCTTGCACCAACTGGACCGGCTCTCCATCCGCTACGCCGAAGCCGTCGCGCGCAAGGAAGGGCTCTCGCGCCTGGCGCTGTACGCGCCCGCCCTGGACGACGCCTACAAGACGAACTTCCAGCTGCTCGTGACGAAATCACTGGCCCACGCCGTGCAGACCCGCATGCTCTACGAACCCGATGAACGCAAGAGGGAACGCATCGGCGAGTACTTGCGGCAGGGCTTCATCCTGGCCCCGTACTTCTACGAGAAGCTCGCCGAATACGAGGAGCAGCCTCAGTCGTTCCGCCGGTACTACGAAACGATGGTCAACGACATCAATTCCCGCCAGGAAGCGGCACGCATCCAGGGCGTGCGATTTGCAGAAAGGCCGCCCACGAAGAAGCGGGAGCCGCGGCGAGTCGCCAGACCGCAGGTGTCGGAGGAAGACAGCCTGCTCTCGCAGGCCGAGGGGCTGCTCCAGCTGAATGAGCTCGACGAAGCCCGCAGGGTTTACGAGCAGGTCCTGGACAAGAGGGGCCCGGGCCGGGGGCAGGCCAGTTACGGCCTCGGGCGGATCGCTCTTGACGAAGCCGATCCAGACCTTGCCCTGGAACATTTCGCTGACGCTGCGGAGCATGCCGAGGACACCCGGATCCGGGCCATGGCGCACGTATACATGGGTCGGATCCAGGACATCCTGGGCTACAGGGAGCTCGCAGTCGAGCATTACGGCGCTGCACTGGCGAGCGGGGATACGTCGCCGATCATCCGCCAATTCGCCGAACAGGGCCTGGCAGAGCCGTTCACCGGCGTGGAAGAGTCCGACGAGGAAGAGCCTTAGGACGGGGCGAACGAGCCCGGATCGGGGATTTCGGGCGCTTTGCTAGGATGGGATCTGGGCGCCTCGCCCGCTTCCAGCCAATGTCGGAAACCGAGGTACTTGAGGTCGAAGAGTCGGCTGCGCAGCCACGGGATGCGGATGGGACGGAAGTCCCGGTCAGCACGCAGGAAGACCCTCCGGCTCCGGAGGAGCCCGAACCGGTTGAACCCGAGGCGGACCGCCTCCGGGCGGAATTGGGGCAGGCCCGAACAGACCGGGCGGAAATGCTCGACAAGCTCCAACGCGCCCAAGCGGAGTTCGAGAATATCCGCAAGCGGCTGCAGCGCGAGAAAGAGGAAGTGGTTCGGTACGCTGCGTCCGAGACCATCCAGTCGCTGCTGCCGATCGTGGACGACTTCGAGCGGGCAATGAACGCTGAGGGCGTGACGGCGGAAATCAAGAAGGGACTGGAGCTGATCCACCGTCGGATTTTCGAGGTCTTCTCGCGGGCCGGCCTGAAGGAAGTCGCGCAGCACGACACGTTCGACCCGAACCTGCACTTCGCTGTCGACCGCGCGCCAGCGACGGAAGACCAGCAGGACCAGCAAATCCTCGATGTCTATCAGAAGGGGTACTTCTTTAAGGACCGACTCGTCCGGGCATCGATGGTGAAGGTCGCAGTGAAGGAATGACGGGCCGCGCCGCGGTGCCTAGCAGGGCGGAACCGTGCAGAAACGCGACTATTACGAAGTTCTGGGTGTCGGCCGCAATGCGGACGAGGCGGAGTGCAAGCGCGCCTACCGCAAGCTTGCGCTGAAGTACCACCCCGATCGCAATCCGGACTCCAAGGACGCCGAGGAGAAGTTCAAGGAAGCGTCCGAGGCGTACAGCGTCCTCAGCGATCCCGACAAGCGCAGCCGGTACGACCAGTTCGGCCACGAGGGACTGTCCGGCAACGGCGGCTTCAACGCCAACGACTTTCCGGACATTTTCGGCGACATCTTCGGCGACATCTTCGGAATGGGCCGCGGCAGCCGGTCGAGCGCGCGACGCGGCGAGGACCTCCAGTACGAGCTGGATCTGGACTTCGAAGAGGCCATCTTCGGATGCACGAAGGAGGTCCAGATTCCGCGCGTCGAGCAGTGCGAGCAGTGCGAGGGTACCGGCGCCCAACCGGGTACCTCCAAGGTGACATGCCGCACTTGCGGGGGTCGCGGCCAAGTGCATACCCAGCAGGGCTTTTTCACCATGAGCCGCACGTGCTCGCGCTGCCGGGGAACCGGAAGGATCATCGAGCAGCCCTGTACCGCCTGCCGGGGTGAAGGCCGCCAGCGAGTGCAGCGGAACCGCCGGATCGATATACCGGCCGGGATCGACGAAGGCAATCGCATGCGGCTCCCCGGGGAAGGCAACGCCGGTTCGGGCGGGGGCCCGCGCGGAGACCTTTATGTCCTGATCCACGTGCGAGAGCACGAGTTGTTCCGGCGGGACGAGGCGGACATCCATTGCACCGTCCACATCAACGTCGCGGAGGCCGCACTCGGCTCGGAGATCAAGGTGCCGACCCTAGAGGGCGAGGAATCACACCGCGTAAGGCCGGGAACGCAGTCCGGCTCTCGCCTGCTGCTGCGGGGCAAGGGAATACCGAAGCTGCGGGGCAGCCGTAGAGGCGACCTGTATGCCCACATAGAAGTGGAGATCCCGACAAAGCTCACGCGAAAGCAGCGGGAGCTGTTCGAGAACCTCGGAAAGGCCTTGGAAGGGGAGGAGCAGTTGTCGGACGGCGGCTTCTTCAGCAAGTTCCACAAAGGCCGCGACTGAGGAGGCCTCGCAGGGCCGGATGCGGTCAGGATCGTTTACCATCAGTTCGTGTCCGCCCGCCGGCTCCTGATCGGCGTCGCTGCATTCCTGCTTGCAGGTGCGGGTCCTGCACCCGGCCAAGGGCAGCGCGAACGCCTGATCCAGCAGATCGAACAGCTGATCGCTGGCCAGCGCGGGATGCGCATCTACGACTGGGTGGGTTTCTCCGTCGAGGGCAGCCAAGTCACCCTGGAGGGAGTGGTAACCCGCGCGTCACTCAAGGAGGGCATCGAACGCTCGGTCGGTGCTCTCGAAGCGGTGGATGCCGTGCGCAACGAGATCGAGTTGCTGCCGCGCAGCGGCGACGACATCGGCATTCGGATCAACGCCTACTGGAGGATATACGGTCATCCCGAGATTCGCCGGTACGTCCGGCAAGGCCGGGAATTCGAGCCGCGGCTGCGCAGGGGAGCCTCGGACACCCAGAGGGTGCTGCTGCAACCGATTCATATTGTCGTCAGCGATGGCCACCTGGTCCTGGAAGGCGAATTGGAGCAGCACCGCGAGAAGCGTGTCGTCGAGGAGCAAGCCTACGCCGTTCTTGGCGTCCGGTCTGTGGTCAACAACATCGTCGTCACCGGTGCCGACACGGAGGAAATGGAGCCGATCGACTTCGAGAAGGATCCTTGGTGGACCGACTCGGATTCGGTGGGGGAGCCCGTACTGCGCGTGGAGAACCCGGCCGGCGGGGTGCGCGTGCAGGTGGTGAACACGGACCGAGTGCGCTTGCGGAGGACCAGCCGGACCCGGCCGATTCGCCCCGGCGACACAAAGACGACCCGACTCGGAAAGAAGATGCGGATCCGGGCCCAGCCCCCCGACGGAGCGCTGATCAATCTCGAGATCGACCTTCCGTACGGGCACCGCCTGGAAGTCGAAACTATCGACGGACCGATCTCGGTTGCAGGACTGGTTCGCAACGGGAAAATCCAGACTGCGATCGGCCGGGTGGAACTCGCCATCCCATGGCGGGGGGTTCACCTGGACGTGAAGACGGACTACCGTCCGGTGACCGTAGATATCCCACCGGACCTGCGGGCGACGTTTCTGGACCTGCCGGTTGAGGCCGAGACGGGCACCTGGACCCTGCGCGACATACGAGACTCGCGAAAAAAGCTGTACGGCTCGATCCTTCTGGACGCCAAGCACCCCGACGCGTTGGTCCTGCGCGAAACCCCGATCCCGGACGACTCTCCGATCCGCATGCACTGGCAAGCTCCCGAGGCTCTCGGCACAATGCTGCAGCGACCGTTCCGGATGGATCTAACGCGACCCGGGGGCGACGGCTCCAAGCCCGGGCTCGAGCCCGTCGTCACGACCCACGGAGAAGTGGCCCGATTCAGTTCCGATGTCCGCCTGGTCCAGCTTTCGGCATCGGTTGTCGACGCCGAGAACCGGCCGGTCCAAGGGTTGCGAACAGCGGACTTCGAAGTCTTGGAGGATGGCGTCCCCCAGCAGATCGGAATCGTGCAGGACACGGAGGCGGAATTCAACCTCGTGCTGCTGTTGGACTGCAGCACCAGCACCCTGATTGACCGGGAGGCCGTTCTGGAGGCCGCCCGCCAATTCGTGCTGACGGCCCGGCCCGCCGACAGGGTCGGCATCTACGTCCTGTCGGACGCGTTCCTGCATGTCGTGAGCCCGCTGACGCCCGATCGCGAAGCGCTCCTGCGGACGATCAACCAGATTCCCAGGCTGTCCGGGGGCACGCCGCTCTATGACGCGATCACCCTGTCGTACGCCCAGGAATTGGCCCGCCGGCGATGGGAACGCAACGCGATCATCGTCATCAGCGACGGCATGGACAACGACCTGTTGCCCCGGTGGAGTCGATCTGTCCCGTCACAGGTGCCGTTCGAGGATCTGGTGCGTGTGGCCGCTGAAATTAACAGCGCCATCTATCCGATCTTCCTCGAGCCGGAGCCGCCGGGTGTGAGAACGGAGCGGTCCTGGCGAGAGCGGATGAAGCGCTCGACCGACGAGGCCCGGGGGCGGATGGAGGAACTTGCCGTCGCGACGGGCGGGCGGCTGTTCCGGGCCGAGTCGATCCGCGACCTGGACGACGTCTACGAGCAGGTCGCGCAGGAACTCCGGAGCGTCTACACGCTGGGCTACTACCCGGCCAACCAGAACTTCGACGGTGCGTGGCGCCGGATCCGCGTCAAGGTCGCAAGCGAGGGATCGTTTGTCAGAACGAGGCCCGGCTACTATGGCTGGTAGCCTGCCTCAAGTTCGCCGACGACTGGAACCCAGATGCCGACATCCAAGTTCCAGTCCCACCGTCAAGTCCTAGAAGAGCCCAGCCTGTCCTCACCCCCGCTGATGAGATTAGTAGACGGCTCACGATTCGTGTGGCTCACTGCGTTTACAGAACCCGTGATGCTCCCCAGTTGAAGGATGTCTTTGACCTCGACGAACGCACAAGGATCCGTGAAGGCCTTCAGTCAATCTATGCATCAGTTAAGCGCGGTCGATCCGTTCTGCTATTCGATGATGAATTCAGGTCGGGAGCGAGCATGAACTCCATCGCCCGCAAACTGTATAGGACTGGAGAGTCGTCGAGCGTCTGCGCACTAGCAATCACACGAACAACGAGGCACCAATGACAAAGGTATTCATCGGCGGCTCAAGGCGGGCCTCCATTCTGAAGCCACAAGTTCGGAAACGGATTGACAACATTATCGAGCGAGGATTCTCCGTTTTAGTAGGTGACGCGAACGGTGCCGATAGAGCTATCCAGCAGTATCTTCATAGGTAAGCATTCCGGTTCCGGGGCGCAAGGGGTCGGCTGAGGCGAGGCTCGGGAGGCCCGAGGAGGCCGGCGTTCAGCGCGAGCGCGCAGGGCGCTGGGGGCCGAGCAGGACCGCTTGCCAGTCCCGCTGCAGCGGATACACGAAGACTGCCTTGGGCGTCTTGGCGGGTGCCCCGCCCCACGCTCCGCGCGCCTGGGTCTGTCCCAGGTAGAGCCAGTTCGAGGCCCGGTAGCAGGTGCCCTTGTGCGCGTCGCTGACATAGGTCTCCGCCAGCACGGGCCGGATTCCATGGACCCGCTGCCAGTCCGCGGCCAGCTGGCGCAGGCTCAGCCCCAGGGCCTTCGAGGCCAGGCATTTCACGCGCACCCAGGGAAGCAGCAGGAAGCGAGCTTGCCGCACCAGCCGCTCCAGCGGCCGGTGGGGCCGGTCCTGCCAGCCGATCCAGCGGTCCCGGACGGGCAGGTAGCGGGCGGCGAAGTCGTACAGCAGGCAGCCCAGCCGGCGCCCGTCCCGGTCGTGGAGGAAGTAGCGCAGGTGGGAGCCGATCGGCTGGCGGTAGCCGAGCGGATGGTAGCGGGCGAGGAACTCGTTCCACAGGGCGGCCTCGTCGCGGTCGTGGACGAGCCGCAACTGCAGCGGTTCGAGCGCGGCCAGGGGGCCGTCGATCGGGGGCTGGGGCG
>CAYWUV010000174.1:0-10079 GCA_964461235.1 uncultured Bryobacterales bacterium
CGCAGCGTAAACTTGACTCAAACGTCCACCTTACGGCGGCACAAGAAATCTAGCGTGGCCCAGGCTTGTTCGGGCCTGCTCGGCCAAATCCACGACTCGCCAGGGCCGGTCTGGATCACGAAGCATCACGCGCAATATGGCGGCAGCCTTCGGGGTGAAGATCGACCGAAGCGCGCGGGTCTCGGACTTCGGTTGATCTGCTACGGCCCGATCGATATAGACATCACCGAAGGCCAGATGCGCGTTCCCCACAAAGTCGACATACGCCACATCATGATCGGTGCAGATCGCCCGCGACTTCGGAGACAGGTACGGGCTGGCAAGCATCGGAATCCAGCGCTCGCCCATCTCAGCGTGACCGAATTGATGCAAATGGGCCACATAGCCCTTGAGTTGGAAGACCCCGGAACGTACATAGCGGGGAGCCCCGTCGGATTTGACCTCGACGATCAGCTGATAGCTCGCACCGGCATGACTGAATCCGATCCTCCCATCGATTTGGAGGTTGTCCGCGATCTGGTGCTGATATTTCACCGATCCGACTTGAACGCTGGGCACGGTACCAAGCAGTTCCTGGGCAGCGTCCACGGCAATAGTCTCTTGCTCCTTCAATCTATCGATGAATTTCATCACATTCTGAAAATAGAATATTTAGTGAAATAATCAAGCGATTTCATCACAACTCTATTTTTCACCAGGATGTGAGGGTGCGGAAACCGAAGAAGCTCGTTCACTAAGTCTTGCTGACGAATCGAAGGAATACAGGGGCGGGGGCAGCTTCGGCACGCGAAACCGGAAGGGCATCGACAGGCATTCGACATCGAAGCCGGTTAGCCACGTGGCACAAACGATGGCGACGCGGAAGGAATGTCCGGGGTCTTTGAATGTGGTCTCTACATCCACCCGCTGACCGTCGGCGGTCTCGAAGCCCTGGTTCATCAGGGCGCGGTGAGGAATCATGTCGAAGCCCCACTCCTTGAAGTCTCCAACCTCGCTCTGCGCCTCGCTGATGAAGATCTCAACGATTGTCTCTTCCAGCCGGGCCGCTCAGGCTGCCAGCTTCTCGGTCTCCTCCTCAAGCGCGACGCGACGGCTTGTGTCTACCGCCGCCTGCGCCTCCGTGCGATTCATATTGGCTGCTTTCCAGATCGATGCCCCCTTCGCCTGCGATCGTGAACCGATTAAACCGGTGGATCCGGGCACGGGTGATCTTGTCGATACAGGCCAGCCTCAATATAAGCCGGACCGCAGGTCGATCCGCCAATCACCCAACGCCCTAACTGTGGGTGCCAAGGTCCTCGGGCCGCCTTCAATTGAGACCTGTCCTCCTCATTCACGTACCCAAGGTCTCCCACGACGAGAGTCGAATCGACGGGAAACCCACGGTACTCACGAAACCGGTATATACTCGTGCCGATCCAAACCCGGGAGACGACAACCCGGCTAGCCGCAATGACCGCACTTGAGTACACGCAAGACCTCGTCGCGTTCCCGACGGTCAGCAATGTTTCGAACGCTTCCATTTGCGACTACCTGGAAAGGGTCCTGGAACGACTCGGCTTCGGCACCGAGAGGATCGAATACCGTGACGCCGCCGGTGTCCGAAAGTTCAACGTGCTTGGGAAGAAAGGGAGCGGGAATGGAGGCATGGCGTACTTCGGCCATACGGACACCGTACCCGCCGATTCCTGGTTCACAAGTGACCACGGCCCGTTCGAACCCATGGTCGTCGGCGACAGGCTTTACGGGCGCGGCAGTTGCGACATGAAGGGGTCGATCGGCTCCATTCTGGCAGCTGCCGAACGCACCGAGAATGCCCGGCTCCGAGCACCTCTGTACCTAGCGTTCACAGCGGACGAAGAAGTCGGCTACTGCGGCGCGACAGAAGTCGCTCGCCGCTCCGAACTGTTCGGCGAGATGGTCAAGGGGGGTGCGCACGGGATCGTGGGTGAACCGACTCTGCTCAAGGTGGTCCACGCGCATAAGGGCACCTACGGATTCCGCGTGACATCCCACGGGAGGGCGGCGCATTCGAGCACGAACGAGGGAATCAATGCCAACCTCGCCATGATCCCGTTCCTCAACGAGATGAAGAGGATCCACGACGAGACGCTGGCCGACCCGGCTTGGCGGCACACGAGCTTCGATCCGCCGGGAATCAGCTGGAACATCGGCATCAACGATCACACCCGTGCCATGAACATGACGGCGGCGACGAGCGTCTGCACGGTCTACTTCCGCCCCGCACCAGGGCATGATGCAACGTCCCTGATCGAGCGGTCCCGCAACCTGGCCCATGGCCTCGGCCTCGATTTCGAGATGCTCTGGACCGGGCAGCCACTGTACGTCGATCCCGCAGGCGATTTCGTGCGGGAAGTGCTCGCCCTCTCCGGGTGCGAGGAGGCCCAAACCGTCTGCTACGGAACGGACGGTGCTGTACTGACCGAACTTGAGGACCTGTTGGTACTAGGACCGGGGGACATCGCCCAGGCGCACACGCACGACGAATGGGTCCTGCTGGAACAGATCGAAAAGGGATCCCGGCTGTACGAGACCTTGATTCGCCACTGGTGCACTGACGGGGTACTCTGAGAGGTCTGCCCCGGCCAGCGGCTCGGGACCTGAGGCGGCGCACTTGTCGGGAGTATCTCGCCTGCCTTGGTGGGCCGGCCAGTGCGGCGATTGAAGAGGAGGACTCTATGCGATGCAGGCTACCGGAACCGAACTCATCTCACGCGACCTCAAGCACCTGATTCACCCGCTGCATTCCCGGAAGACCCACGAGAACGGGCATGTGTGGGCGAGCGGCAAAGGCGCCATCCTGGTGGATGTCGACGGCCGGGAATACATCGATGGCCTGTCAGGGCTATGGAACGTCGTGGCGGGCCACGGCCGCACCGAACTGGCCGAAACCGCACGCCGACAGATGGAGCGACTCGGCTATTGTTCGGGCTACGCCGGGAGTTCCACTCCGGAGGCGATTCAACTGGGCGAGAGGCTGTCCACGCTCGCCTACCCGTCGATCAACCGATTCTTCTTCACCTCCGGAGGCGGGGAGGCCAGCGAGACGAATTTCAAGGTGGCTCGGTCGTACTGGAAGATCAAGGGCTTCCCGAACAAGACCAAGGTAATCTCGCGCCAGTGGGGCTACCACGGCGTCACGCTTGCGGCGATGAGTGCGACCGGCATCACCAACTACTGGCCCCTGTTCGAGCCAAGGGTGCCCGGCTTCCTGCATATCCCGTCCCCCTATCCGTACCGCTACAAGGCGCCTCCCGGAACCAGCCCGGGGATTGCAGCGGCCGACGAACTCGAAACGGCGATCCTTCGGGAGGGTCCTGAGACCGTAGCGATGTTCCTTGCCGAACCGGTGCAGGGTGCCGGCGGGGTCATCGTGCCGCAAGACGACTATTTCCCGCGAATCCGGGAGATCTGCGACCGATATGGCGTGTTGCTGGTGGCCGACGAGGTTATCACCGGGTTCGGGCGCACCGGAAAGTGGTTCGCGCTGGACCACTGGGGCGTCGAGCCCGACATGATCCAGTTCGCCAAGGCGATTACGTCGGGGTACTTCCCGTTCGGCGGCGTCGGGATCACCAACGAGATCGCCGACACCCTGGAGGGGGCCAAGTCGCCCTGGATGCACGCATACACCTACAGCGCCCATCCCGTAGGCTGCGCCGTGGCGTTGCGGAACCTGGACATTCTCGAGCAGGAAGACCTGCCCTCCCAGGCAGGCGAACGGGGCGCCTATTTCCTGAGCGCCCTGCAGACCGCGCTAGCCGGTCATCCCCATGTCGGAGACATTCGGGGGAAGGGTCTGATGTGCGCGGTGGAGTACGTCAAGGACAAGTCGACCAAAGAGGAGTTCCCCTCATCGGACCGTATCGGCGAGAGGGTCAATGCCGCGGCGCAGGCTCGCGGCCTGTTCAGTCGCCTGCGGGCGGACGTCTGGTTGCTAGCGCCACCGTTCGTCACCACTCATGACCAGCTCGACCGGATTGTCGAGATCCTGGCCGAATCGACCCGAGAGGTATTGGGATAGGCTGGCCTGCTGGAGGAGTCGGGTTTCTGCGAAACGCGTCCCGGCGGAGGACTCCAAGGCCAGTGCCGACCCGGCCCACTGCCGGGAACGGTCCTCGTTACCGGCATCGCGCAACGATCCTTCGCGAGGCAAGAAGCGGAACCTCGCCACCTAGCTTGCTGCAGATCTGATTCTGGCGGTAGCTGGCAGCGAGGAAAGGCCCCGGCGGGTGAGTCCGGGTCAGGCGTCCTTGTGCTGGTGGTGGAAGTGGTAATCGAGGGCTGCCTTGTTGGCATCGGCCAGCCGGCCCGAGAGTTCCCGCATCTCCGACGACTCCATCGGCTGGAATGTGCGAACCAACTCCGTGTTTTCGCGAATCATGTGCAACTGCGGCATGCCGATCGTCACAATGGAGACCGGCAATGACAGCACATAGCGAAGGAGGTCTGCCGTGCTTGCCTTCGTCGGTCCCTGTCCGATGAGGCCTTCCTGCGCGGTGACCTTCATGCCGACAATGCCGAGGTTCTTCCGAACGGCAACCGGGAGCGCCACATCCTCAAAGCTCGATCCGGGGCTGGGCCGAGGAGGTATCGGTTCCCCGAAGATGTCACTGACGCCGCCCTGCTTCCAGTAGCCGGCCCCGTCCGGGCTGCGGCCCTGCAAACCGGCGTTCAAGGCCAATTGGGTGCAATCGAGGTCGTACCGGTCCAGTGCTACGGCCAGTGTCTCGGGATCGGCGTGTGATGTGATCCCGATGAACCGAACCGTCTTCTCGTCTCGCAAGCGCATTAGAGCGTCGATTGCCCTGCCCTGCTCGATCCGATCCAAGTCGTCCTGGTATCGGAGGCCGTGGATGTGGAGGACATCCAGTCGGTCGGCCTGAAGCCTCTTTAGGCTGTCCTCGGCGGTGGACAGGACTTCGTCATACGTGCGGGCCCTGGTCTTGGTCGCGAGCCAGACTTCGTTACGCCGTGACTTCGTAGCTTCCCCGACCCATGTCTCGCTGGTCCCGTCGCCATAGGCCTGAGCCGTGTCGAAGTATCGGATCCCTGAGTCCAGGGCGAGTTGCAGTGCCTCCAAGCCACGATCCTTCGTTCGGTAGCCGGCCCACAACCGATTTCCGCAACCGATCGCAAGGACCGGCAGCCGCTCGCCCGTGCGTCCGAACGTACGGGCCGGCAACTGGCTCGACGCCAGTGCCGCACCCGATGCCGCACCAGCAGCACCAATAAAGACTCTCCTGGACAGTTGGGACGGCATGACGTACTCGAAGAACAGTATAGTCCGGACGCTGCCGCAAAAGGGTGCCCAGTCCAAGTGCTGTCCAAGTGTCAGATGTCCCGAGATCGCCGTCGTCCTCGGCGGTGGGGAAAGCGCCAGAGCACGCGGGGAGGCCACCCAGATGATGCCACCAGGTAGCTGAAGCCCCTTACCTTCCTCTCTTCTATCGTTCAGGTCGCCATCATGCTGCACAGCGTAAGGCTTCCCCCATGCCGTCCCTCGAGACGCCTCGACTGCGCGAGCCGATAGCACGGCCGTTGCCAGGGGCAGCTACACTCTCACGCCGTTGTATGCTACACGAAGGGTGCGGAATAGAGGACCAACGTTCTCTTGTTGCGAGAGGCTTAGCCGTAGCTCCCTTGAGTCCTTGTTCAATTCGATCGTTCAAACTCCAGACTTTGCATCGAATCCTAGCGAGAACCTAGAGAATTTCGAAAATCACCTTACATTTTCTGTAATTCTTGATAACGGTTCGCACGGAGAATAACGTCATTAATGACCTGTCCACGAGGCCGCGATTGGCGGCAGAGGACAACGACCAACGGCAGTCAGCCCTCAACGGAAACCTAAGGAGGTGACCATGAGAAACGGAATCTGCGCAAGCATCATTGCAGCGCTACTCTTCTTGTCTGTCCCCGTCCTGGCTCAGCAGGATCAGGGGGTCATAACGGGCACGATTACCGACGCCACCGGGGCGGTTGTCCCGGGCGCGCAAGTCACGATCCGGGAAATGAATACCGGAATCACGGTTGAGAAGGAGGCGAACGCCAGCGGCATCTATGTCTCGGGCCCTCTGAAGGTGGGGATGTACGAGATCTCAGTGGGAACCGAGGGCTTCAAGACAGCCGTTCGATCCGGCGTCGAGATTCACGCAGGAGACCGCATTGGCCTGAACTTCGCTCTGGAAATCGGGAATCTCGTCGAGGTGGTCGAGGTGACGGGAGCGACGCCGTTGCTAAAGACCGAATCGGCCACATTGGACTACACGGTCGAGCGCCAACAGATCGAGGACTTGCCGATCAGCGGCCGCAACTATCAATCGCTCGCCCAGTTGACGGCAGGCGTGGTCCCCGAGATCGGCGGACGCGACCGCGGACCCTTGGGCGATTCCCGCCTGGGCGGCGGCTTTTTGAGCCACGGCCAGCAGGTCGGCCAGAACAACTTCCTGATCGACGGCATCGACAACAACTCGACGATCATGGGACAGCAGGACCGCAAGGCTCAGGCGATGATTCCATCGATGGATGCCGTCCAGGAATTCAAGATTCAAACCAGCAACTACTCGGCCGAATACGGCCGCAACGCCGGCGCAGTGGTGAACGTCACGATTCGGGGCGGTACGAACGAGTTCCGCGGCAGCGCTTACGAGTTCATGAGAAACGACTTTTTCGACGCGCGCGAAGCCTTCGCGCGCAATGACCGCGACGGCGACGGCAAGGCCGATCCTGAGGTATTGCGCCAGAACCAGTTCGGGGCTACCTTCGGCGGGCCGATCCGGAGGAACAAGGCCTTTTTCTTCGCCAGTTGGGAGGCTTGGAAGCTGCGCAAATCTCAGTCGGACATCGTGATCATTCCGACACAGGCCGAACGCGCGGGCGATTTCAGCCAGACGGCGACCCTGGGGGACCTCAAGGATCCCCTCGGCGGCGTATTCCCGAACAAGGCGATACCGTCGGACCGGTTCGACTCATCGTTCGAGCAGTTGGTGGGGCTGTACCCAAGCCCTAACTTTGCGGACAACACCCGGCGGAACTTCGTCAACAATCCTCCGTGGAAGACCGACCGGGATCAGCTGGACTTTCGCTACGACCACACCATTTCGCCCAACGACAACTTCTTCGTGCGGTACAGCCACTACCGCTACGACAATCTTCGCGCTGCTCCGCTTGAGGGAATTGCCAGAGGCGGCGTCGGTAACGACCGCGGCTTGGACGACAACGATGGCGACCACCTGGCTGCCTCTTGGACACACGTCTTCTCGCCCACCCTGATCAATGAAGTACGCGTGGGTTACAAGTGGTTGAAGGTCAACAAGGTCCAGCAAGCGCCTCCCCAGTCGGAGCTCAATGCCCAGTACGGGCTCAAGGGCCTCAACGAAGACCCGTCGATCCTGGGACTGCCGCGCATCCAGCTAACCGGAGGTCTGGCCCACCTCGGTCTGGGAGGCAGCCCGAACCTGCCGAACGGCAAGATCAGCCAGACTTGGCAGTTCATCGACAATCTCACGTTCATTCGGGGCAACCACAGCCTGAAGATGGGAGCCGATCTACGGCACGACTTCGCCGATATCCTGGGCTCTCAGCAGGCTACCGGGACGTTTCGATTCAACGGCCGTTACACAGGCATTGCGCTCGGGGACGGTCTGCTCGGCTGGGTCGATCGGGGCAGTTCGGGAACGACGATCGACGCGGACATGACCTTCGACAGTTACATGTTCTACTTCCAGGACGACTGGAAGGTCACTCCGACATTCACCCTTAACCTAGGCGTGCGCTTTGAGCTGACAACGCCCTACATCGAGCAGCAGGACCGCATGAACCGGGTCGTGTTCGAGCCCGGTCCGGACTTCGGCCGAGTCATCCGCGCCGGAGAACTCGGCGACTCCATCGCGGATCGGGCTCTGATCGGCTTCGACAAGAACAACTGGGCCCCGCGCATCGGCTTCGCCTGGCAGCCCGGCGCCAGATGGACAGTCCGTTCAAGCGGCGGCATCTTCTACGGCGGCTCTCAGGGCCTGGGAGCCAGCGCGCGCATGCTGCGCAACTTCCCGTTCGTAGCCGCCGTTAACGCTCGAGGCAGCCGAACCGCTCCGATCTTCTTGCTTCAGGACGGCTTCCCGTCCGACTTCCTAGGCGATCTGAATGCACCGATCACATCCGTGGACGACCTGCCGAACAACTCGGTGATGCGCACCTGGTCCCAAGAGTTCCCTATGCCGATGGTGTACCAGTGGAGCTTCAGCGTGCAACGTCAGCTGAATGACTCGATGGCGTTGACAACGGCATACGTGGGCTCGGCCTCGACGAACATCCAGTTCGCCTACAACATCAACGCGCCGGGGATCGGCCCATCGAACACCGAACGCCAACGCCGGCCATTCTTCTCGTCGCTAAACGGGCTGACCTACCGCACGCCCGGTGCTCACGCCTCCTACAACGGACTGGAGACCACCTTGACGAAGCGCTTCTCGAAGGGATTCATGTTTACCAGTGCCTATACCTGGTCGCGCGCGATGAGCCAGACACAGGAGCTGTTCGTCGCCGGCGACAACGGCGGACCTCAGAATCAGGCTTGCTTCGCCTGCGAGCGCGGACCCTCCTCCAACGACACCAACCATCGTTGGGTGAACAGCTATATCGTGAACCTGCCGTTCGGTCGCGGACAGAGGTTCCTGGATGGCGGCGGTGTGATCAACGCGATCTTCGGCGGTTGGCAGATGACCGGAATCCTCAGCATGCAGTCGGGCCAGTACTATGACCTCACGCTGGCCAACGCCACTGCGAACCTCGGAACCAACGGGGTGGGCGCTTGGCGTCCGAACGTCATCGGCAACCATCGGCTGAGCAATCCGACCCCAAACTTGTGGCTGAACCCGGACGCATTCGAGGTTCCCTTAGACTCCAACGGCAATCCCACGTTCGGGAACCTGGGGCGCAACTCACTTCAGGAAGACGGCATCTTCAACTGGGACATCGGATTGATGAAGAACTTTCGGATCACCGAGCGGGTCCAGTTGCAGTTCCGCTGGGAAGCCTTCAATGTCACCAACCATCCGTCGTACGGGACTCCGAACACGAACCTCTCGAGCCCGGACGTCGGGAAGATCACCAGCACGCTGGGCCTGCCGCGCCAGCAGCAGCTCGGAATGCGCGTGAGCTTCTAGGGCTGAGAGGCTCAAGCCCAGCCTAGCGGGGGGCGGCCCAGCCGCCCCCCGCCGACGTCCACCGGGAGAGCACGCTCGACGCGAGGATCGACGAGTCGAGTGCCGCAAACAGGGCCGAATGACGTGAAGCGCCTCGTTTGAATCGACCTCGCCGGTGCCTGACGTCCCAGTCAACCGGGAGCCGCAGGGATCGCTCCAAACTCATCGACACAACCTTCCACAGCGGTTGCCCGGTCCCTGCGGGAATCTTGGCTTACGCGGAACGGGAATCCCGAAGCCCGGCACGCCAGATCCTTCATTAAGATTCTGCACTCAATGACCGCAACGTTTTGGTGCGAAGCATGTTATAGGATTCCTTCCGTTCAAATTTCTCCGCGCTTCATTTGCTCGGCCATGTAGTCGATCGCACGCCACGCCAGCGCCAGAATCGTCAGGGTCGGATTCTTCTCGGTCCCAGATGGAAACGAACTGCCGTCCATCACGAAGGCATTCTTCACTTCGTGCATCTGGTTGAATCCCTCAGTTCACGCCGAAATCTGCAGGACGAGCGGTCAGGTCGTCGGTCTCAAGACGATTCGCGAGTGTCTCCGGTGCCAGAGACGGACATCGACGGCTTCTACAGCAGTGAGCATTCAGTCCAGGAGAGATTGCGCTATGGCGGGATAGGTGCCGGCGACGCCCACGCGGTGCACTGGACAGCGTGTCCGGAGGCTGGTCGGTACGGGGAGGGAAGCGGAGCGTCGCGGAGCGGATGCTGGCATCGGGGCCGACCGCCGGGGGCGTTCAGGCGTTCACCGCGCAATTGACAGCCACCGCACCGGCTGGTACGATTCCCGTGTTTGCGGTAGGGACACCAGTTGCCCGGTGCCCCCCGCGCAGATTCCGTACGTG
>CAYWUV010000175.1:0-9776 GCA_964461235.1 uncultured Bryobacterales bacterium
AAACCCCGGTGAGACGCTAAGAGCCCACTTGCGCCTCGGAAATTTAGAACCGCTGAGGCCACCCAGGCGTCCTTGCCGGGCATGTCCACCGGCGTGTAGCTCCTGTTTGGCAGAGCGTTGTAGATGTACCGGTATCGCCTCGATGTAATCGAGCGCGACAGATCGAATCCATCCGTCCGAGTGATCGGCCCGAAATGCCACCCGCGTTCGGCGAAGACATGCTGGCGGCCTTCGAAACTCTCCCCCAGAAGTGCGGGCAGAAAGCTGAGCCCGGTCATTCCCGGTGCCGGATCGAGTCCGGACGCTGCCAGCATGGTTGGGGCTAGATCGACACCGCTGACGAGGGCGTCGCTGGTGGCGCCGGCCTTGACCTTCCCCGGCCAGCGCACGAGAAGCGGCACGTGGGTGCCCCTGTCCAGAAGCGTTCCCTTGCCGCGGAGCAGTGCCTCGCCGTTGTCTCCCATGAAAATGACCAGGGTGTTGTCCTCGAGTTGACGATCCTTCAGCAGGTCCAGCACAGCACCGACCCTTGTGTCGAGATCCCGCACTTCGTCGAGGTAACGAGCGTAGTCGACGCGGACTTCAGGCAAGTCCGGCCAGTCCGGAGGAAGTTCGAGTTGGGCTGGATCGATGTTCTCGTGGTCGTCCCCGAAACCGCGGTGGGGCTGGTTGAAGCCGAAATACAGGAAGAACGGCGTCCCCTCCGGGACCTGATCCAGAATGGCCGCCACCCGATCCCGGACTTGGTTCAGATCGTCCCCCTTTGTGCGCGCGGCCCGTACGAAGTGGTCGAAGCGGGATTCCAGGTTCCGCATTCCGAGATCCTGGAGAGCCTGCTGGATGTGCGGGGCGTCTCTCACCCGTCCGTCCAGGTGCTGGTGCCGTCCGTCCAAGCCGGTCCAGTAGCCGCTGTCGCGCAGGATGTCCGTGAAGAACCGAACGTTTGAGTTGGCAGGCTGTGCGAACCGGGTCACGCCAAGCCCGACGGGCGACCGCCCGGCAAAGATCGAGGTTCTTGACGGCGCGCATTGCGGTGCCGCGGTGTAGGCCCGCAGGAAGCGCATTCCTTGTGCAGCCAAGCCGTCTAGGTTGGGGGTGATGTCGAAGCGCTGGCAGTTCGAGCTTCCATAGCAGCCCAGATGGGGCACGCTGTGGTCGTCGGAGAGAATCAGCAGGACATTGGGCCTGGCGTCCGACTCCCGGGAAGGGCCGGCAACAGTGCAGGCCATGACGGCCAAGCCGAGGCATAGGGAGACAATGCAGGACTTGGTGACCATGCTGCCGGTTTCCAATGGTACGCAAAAGGTCACGGGACCTCAACAGCCTTTAGCAGTAGCCCGCGGTGAGGGGATCGTCGTCGGTAGAAGCCAGCGAATGCCCACCTACACGCTCTGACGCTTGCCGCATCGGAGGTCTATCAGTATCCGGCCAACCGCTTTGGCCACCGATCGAAGGGGCCTGTAGCATTCCTTGCTGGATCACCCGCTTGCCTGCCATTCTCCTCCCGGTCGGCACAGATTCCGCGCCGACTCAGCGTACCAGTGCGGGACGCGGTCTTGGTTCTACGGAATCGGGCCGGCCGGGTACTATCTGCAGGGGACACCGATGAGGTTGTGCCACACGGCTTGCTGGGCAGAGCGACGCAGCTTGCCCGCACCTCGCGTAGATCCGCGAACGGTTCGCTCCCCGGGTTCGACGCCATGCCGGCGGTCAGTGCTGCGACACGTGCGATCCGCCCGTTGAGGGTTCCCTGAACGCCAACGAGATTGTCCGGCAACACGCCCGGAGAATCTCGCACTGTCACGGCCTCCCGCCAATTGCCATCCAATACCAAGTCAAGGCCTTCCAAGTCACGGCTTCCCCACGTTCCGGACGGTCGTGGTCAGGGCCGGATCGCAGCTGTCTTACCCAGTCCGGCCAGCCGTCCAACTGGCCTGTCCGCCTCCGCTTGGTAAAGGATCCGCGCACCCCGTACCTGATTCCGCCCTCCCCGTCAGCCATCCCTCCGGGTCAATCTGGAGAGTCGACTCTCGGAACCAGTGGCTAAGCGGCGGGAAGCGTCCCGACTACGTACGATGGATCCTTGGCGACTCGCGTGGACCACTCAGCAGGCTGTGAGTTCCGCCACCGGTCGCGAGATTCCCGGCCCTACCTACTCTGTTCGCTAACGTACTACCCGGCTAGGAGGCGAGTTGGTACTGCGGTAGGCCATGTGATTGTGCGGTCTTGAGCGGTTGCTGCAGATCGACGTAAGCGAACTTCCATTCGAACGGTTTCGCGATCGCTTCGTATTCGGGCTCGAAGGAGGGTTCAAGCGCAGGATGACGTCATCGAGGGATGTCAAGTCGTGCGACGCGAGTGCCTCAGGCTGCAGCGCGTAGACCTCGATCTGAAGACCGTGAACTCGTGGCAAGCCTTGTGTTGGTGCCGTCGCATCCAGGCAATCGCAGGATGTACATCGGCACGACCGACGAGTCTTGCTATCTCGGTGGCAAGAGCGAGACCGTCTTCACGAATCCCGACTATTCCGGCATGAGAGTGATTTCCCGGAAGCGGCCGATGTTCAAACTGTATCTTGCGCTGGATTTGAGCAGCCGATTCCCTAGAACGCCCAGCGGTGAGGACCGCAAACTTACCGCTCTGTCTGAGCCGAGGACTGCGACGCTGGAATCCGTCGCGAACCTTCACAATTGCAACGCCGATGTCTCGCGCACAAAGAAAATCGAGCCAATTCACAGACAAGTGATTCTCGTGTGGCACAGGAAGAGAGGCACTAGCAATCGGCAAGCCATTCTGGACTGGACCGTTGATGGCTTGCGATAGCGCGAGACGCGATTAGTGTCTGGAATGACCTGAACCCACAGCTCTGACGCTTCCTATCCTGAGTTCGCCATTGACGATCAGGCGCATTGGTGTGCTGTGGACCCTTCAGGCTTGCCTCCACTTCCGGGAGGGGTGTTCTTGGCAGTTCCGTACCCTTCGCGAACGAGATCAAGCCGTCTACGAGTGCACGGGAGCACAGGCGCTCGAGCCGGGCTAGGCGTTCGAGCTGCCCCGCTGGTCGATGGGTTCGATCTCTTCGGGCTAGTTGGTGCGCCAGCCGCGAGCGATCGTCTGGTAGGCATAGGCGAGCGTTGATTGGCTGATCACGCTCAGCTGCCGCAAACGAACGAGTAGAGCCGATCCACTGACCCGATAAGCGTGCTTGAGTCCGATCACTCTCCCATAACCCAGGGCGTTTCATATGTTGCATGGTATAATATGTTATGTGAGGAAATATGGTGCCTAACACGAGCGTTCATTTCCCGCAATCGATACTTGACGGCTTGAATCGGATCGCGGACGAGCGAGGAATCAGCCGCAACCGGCTGATCGTGGAGTCGTGCCGACGGACATTGGAAGAGCAAACATCCTGGTCTGAACGCCTTTTCTCGAACGATCACTTGAGCGAGGAGGACTTGCAGTTGCTCCGGGATAGCGAAGATGACTTTCTGGACGCCATCGAAGGTGCTCGCAGGAGCCGGAGGCGCCTCCCGTTCTGATGCTGCTCCTCGATACCAGCGTCGTCTCGCCGTTGATTCATCGACGCCCGCACGTGCTACGCCGGCTGCGTGGCGAGGATCCATCGACCGTCTACCTCTGCACGCCTGTGGCGGCGGAGATCTGCTTCGGTCTGTCGCGCTTGGACTCCGACTCACGCCGTCGGCTGCTTCTTGAAAGCGAGTTCCGGCGCTTGCGCGCCGCCTTGCGATGGGCGGACTGGAGCGAGCCGGCATCAATGGCGTTCGGGCATTGGAAAGCCGCGTTGCAGCACCGAGGAACGCCGATCGAGGACATGGACTTGGCAATTGCGTCGATAGCCCTTAGCCTTCCGGCCCGGCTCGCCACCTGCAGCATGCGCCACTTCTCCAGAATTGATGACTTGGAACTGATCGACTGGTCTGAGCCGGAACTCACGGATAGCTGAGTCGTCCCTCGACGGCCGGGCACTAGTCCGAGCCTCGTGGCGATTCGCATCGCCGCAGGGATGGGGTGCCCAGCGCGAGTTGGTGCCCCATGCATCGCGAGCCACGGGATGGAGTTGCGGGGGCGCTGAGAGTGCCCGAGGCCAAGTGGGCGGATCTCGATGCCCCCGCGGAGAGTCGGGGCCTTGCATCGAGCCAAGACGGGTAGAATGTACGGTATTGCGTCAGTTCGCGCTCATACCCCTGCTCGCCGGAGCGCTCGGCGCACAGGACTTTTTCCCGATTGAGGACGTGCGCGCCGGTCAGCAGGCGACCGGCCGCACGGTCTTTTCCGGTACCGACGTCGAAGAGTTCCAGGTCGAGATCCTCGGCACGCTGGAGAACTATTCCGGACCCAAGTCATCGATCATCATCGGCAGGCTAGCGGGCGGACCGCTTGAGCAAACCGGCGTAATGTCGGGCATGAGCGGAAGCCCTGTCTACATTGACGGACGATTGGCAGGGGCGGTCGCGTTCATGTACCCGTTCTCGAAGGAACCGCTGGCTGGCATCCGGCCGATCGGAGAGATGATCGCGGGATTCGAGTCCACGAGTCAGGCCTCGGCCATTCCCGCGGATCCCTTGCATGCTTGGCGAGAGCTTGCCGGCGCGCCCGTCCCGGCCCGCCCGAGTCCCGGCGAGAGTCGCGACCAGTTCCGGCCCATTGCCACGCCGGTGGCGCTCGGCGGCTTCACCGAGAGAACGCTCGAGATCTTCGCCGGGGAATTCGAGCGACTCGGCCTGAGGCCCCTGCAGGGCGCGGGCGGCGGCTTGCGCGACGACCCGGGCGGCAGGCTGGAGCCCGGTTCGATGATCAGCGTCGGGCTGATTCGGGGCGACATGACATTCACGGCTTCTGGCACCGTCACGCACGTCGACGGGAACCGCGTGTTCGCGTTCGGTCACCGCTTCCTGTCCAGCGGAGACACCCAGATGCCGATGATGCGCGCGTCGGTGATGACGCTCGTTCCCAACCTCAACGCCTCCTTCAAGCTGAGCGGCACCGGCCCCCTGATCGGAACGATTTCACTGGACCGGGCGGCCGGGATAGCCGGCGAACTTGGGCCCGGCCCGGCCTTGGTGCCCTGCTCGATCCGCATCCATAGGGCGGACGGAAGCTCCGAAGACTACACGATGGAACTGGTGCGGGACGACCAGTTGACGCCCTTGCTGCTGCAAATTGCGATGTTCTCGGCCATCGATACGACAGAGCGCTCTCTGGGTCCCTCGACCGTCCGGGTCCGCGGAGGGGTCAAGTTCCGGGACGGACTGCCGCGGCTGGTGCTGGACGACATTTACGCCGGCACCAGTGCTGTCGGCCAGATCGCCGCACTGGCCACGGCAGCCCCGCTTTCGTACCTGCTGCAGACCCGTCATGCGGGCCTCGAGATCCAGTCGGTCGACGTCGAAGTCGAATCCGAGCCGGTGGACCAGTACACGGACCTCGTTCGCGCCTGGCTCTCCAAGACCCAGGTCCGTCCGGGCGAGACCGTTCAGATTCACTTCGCGGCGAAGGGTCCGGACGGTCGCGAACAACTCCGGAGCGTCCCGTATCGTGTGCCCGTCTCCCAGCCCGCCGGGGCTGTTGACGTGACGATTGGGGACGCGGTCACTGCCAACCTGCAGCATTGGCGCGGGCTTTTCGCGGGACGCAAGGTGCGGGATGCCGCCGACACGATCCGCTTTCTGAACAGCCTTCGGGGCAGCGATCAGGCGTACATGCGGATCTGGCAGCGCAAACGATCCCTGTGGCTGCTTTCAGACAAGCTGCCTGCCCCTCCGGCTTCGCTGCATGCGGTCCTTTCGACGCCCGCCGGGTACGGGGGAGGGGCTCTTCCCGATTACTCGACGACCCTGGAAGATCGGATGATCGGGGGTTTTGGCGGTGTTGTTCGGGGGCGGCTTTCCCTGCGCTTCGTCGTGACCGGGAGCTGATCCACTTGAACCTTCTTCGGAACTCGATCCTCCTTCTGGCGGGACTGCCAGCCGTGTTGGCTTTCGCAGCCGGCACTCGCAGCTGGGAACTGGCCCGCTACGGCGACTTCCTCTCCGGCACGTTCGAGAACATCGAACTGGACCGCGAAGGTGCTCTTCGTGTCGCTCCGTCCCTGGACGAGGTCTATGCGGCTGACCAAGCCGTCGTCTGGTCCTTGGCCCGAGCGGAAGACGGAACGGTCTATTTCGGTACCGGGCACCAAGGCGGGATCTACCGGGTCGCGCGGGACGGGAGTGGGGGTCTGCTGTGGAAGGCTCCCGAGATCGAGGTGTTCGCGCTGGCCGCCGGACCCGACGGCCAGCTCTATGCGGGCACGTCTCCGAACGGAAAGGTCTACCGGATCAATGCCGAAGGCGAGGGCTCGGAGTTCTTCGACCCCGAGGACCAGTACATCTGGTCGCTGCTCTTCGATGCGGAAGGGCGGCTGATCGTCGGCACCGGCGGCGACGGAAAGGTGTACCGGGTGACGTCGGAAGGTGATGCGTCCCTGTGGTTCGAGTCGGGACAGCGCCATGTGATGAGCTTGGCTCTCGATGCCGCGGGTCGCGTGCTGGCTGGGACGGACCCGGACGGGATCCTGTACAGAATCGAAGATGGGGGCGAAGCGTTCGCCCTCCATGACTCGGACCTTCCCGAGGTGCGCTCGATCGCGGTGGATCCTGGTGGCGCGATCTACTTCGCCGCGATGGGCGGCGGCATGGACCGACTACTGCAGGCAATTCCTGCATCCGGAGCGGCTCTCCAGGCGGGGGTCTCGGCGTCCGGAGGCCAGGCCGCTGTCCAAGTCGGGGGGTCGCAGGTAGCGTCGACCGTCACCTACGCCCAGCAGCCGCAGGTTGTGTACAGTGGCGAGCGGGCTGCGTTGATGCGGGTGGTCGACGGTAGAGCCGTCGAGAAACTGTGGTCGTCGAACCAGGAGAACATACTCGGTGTCGCGGTCGAGGATGGTTCGCCGACCAGCGTGCTTTTCGCCACGGACCGCGAGGGCCGGATCTATCGGATGGGCGACGACCGGAGCCTGAGTCTGCTGTCACAGACCGGTCAGGCCCAGATGACCGCACTCCTGCGGGCAAGCGAGGGCGTGTTCGTCGCATCGGCCCATGGCGGAGCGCTCTACCGTCTCGGGCGCAGTCCTGCGGCACAAGGGGTCTATGAGACGTCTCCGAGGGACTCAGGCGGCGTCTCGCAATGGGGCGAGCTCTCTTGGCGCGGAGAGGTGTCGGACGGCTCCCCAATCGAGATCCGAACCCGTAGCGGCAACACCTACCGACCGGACGAGAGCTGGAGTGACTGGTCCGAACCCCTGCCGGACGGTTCCGGGTCCGCCGTGCAGTCCCCTCCGGCGCGGTTCCTGCAGTGGCAGGCGACCCTTCTCGGCGACGCGCGTCTGGACTCCGTGCGGGTCCATTACCTCCCCCAGAACTCGGCGCCCGTGGTCAGGTCCGTCAACGTCGTCCCGGAATCGACAAGCAGCGAATCCTCGTCGAACTCGCAGTCCTCGAACACCTCGAGCAGTTACAGCATCACGGTGTCCGCGTCCGGCGACTCCTCGTCTCCTCAGCAGACCGGTGGCCAGTCGGCCGCGACCGCCCCAGTCCGCAAGCTTGCGATCATCTGGGGAGCCGAAGACCCCGATGGCGACGAACTGCGGGCCGAGGTGTCCTTTCGTGGCGAAGGCGAGACCGACTGGAAGACAGTGAAGAAGGACCTGCCGGGTCCCAGGTTCTCGGTGGAGAGCGACACTCTCGCCGACGGGTGGTACGAGTTCCGTGTGCGGGTCGATGACGGGAAGGTGAACCC
The DNA here is from genome assembly GCA_964461235.1 of uncultured Bryobacterales bacterium. Lineage (GTDB taxonomy): Bacteria > Acidobacteriota > Terriglobia > Bryobacterales > UBA6623 > VXMF01. The sequence goes on from CAYWUV010000175.1 coordinate 7,801, forward strand.
CGAGGACCGTGCCCTCCAGGCCGAGCGGATCAGCCGGCCCGTGCTCGTGGATCAGACTCCGCCGCTCGTACGCGCCTTTCCCATCGAGGAGAACGGAGACCTCCGGTTCGAGGCCGAGGATGCAGTCTCCGAGATCCGTTCCGCGGAATTCGCTGTGGACGCCGGTGCATGGAGGCCCGTGCTCTCGGACGACGGCGTGCTCGATGCGCGGCAAGAGCGGTTCACGGTACGGCCCGGCGATCTAGGGCCGGGTGAGCACTTGATCGTGCTGCGAGTCCGCGATCGCGCGGGCAACGCGGCTCTTGCAAAGTTACTGGTCCGCTGACCGCGCCGGCTTCCTACCTGTCTTCGGCCGGCTGGCGGCACCGAAGACGCACTGCGGCCGGGGTGGATCTGGAGCAGAACGAGTGCGCTGCTGGTGTTACCGAACTATTACATTGGGCGGTCCCTCCAGCTGCTTGCTGGTTGCTACAGTAGGGCTTCCGAGACGCCCCGAGACCGGCGAGCACTCGCGGTTGTGATGGTGGGGCCGTTTCCTTCACTCAGTTGCAACGGTATCGCTACGTGAGCGCCAAACAAAACAACTCCATAGACTTCGGTGACAGGACCAAGCTGAACGTACTGACGTTCTCGGTCATCGCCGCATTCCATGTGGGAGCGGTAGCCGCGCTGTTCTTCTTTTCCTGGGAGAACCTGATTGCCGCGGCGGTCGTGTACTGGATGGCGGTGAGCTGGGGTGTCGGCATGGGCTACCACCGGCTCCACACGCATCGGGGGTACCGCGTGCCGAAATGGCTTGAGTACTTCCTGGCGCTTTGCGGCACGATGGCGCTGGAGGGCGGTCCGATCTACTGGGTCGCGGCGCACCGGTGCCACCATCAGCATTCGGATACCGATCTGGATCCGCACACGCCCCGGCACGGGGGTTTCTGGGCGCACGTGGGCTGGATCATCTTCGGGAAGTCCCTGCACAGCAATACCGAGATGCTGGGCCGGTACGCACCGGACCTGCTCAAGGACCGTTTCTATAGGGCCTTGAGCGAATGGCACTGGGTTCCGCTGACTGTGGTCGGCATCGTGGCTTGGGTATTCGGAGGTTTCGGGATGATGCTCTGGGTCGTGCCGCTACGCGTCGTGATCGGGCAGCACACCACTTGGCTGGTGAATTCCGCGACGCACATGTGGGGCTCCCGGCGGTTCCGGACCACCGACGATTCCACGAACCTGTGGTGGGTAGCCCTGATCACGTTCGGTGAGGGCTGGCACAACAATCACCACGCCCATCCTGTGTCGGCCCGGCACGGCATTGCGTGGTACGAACTGGATATCGGATACATTCAGATCCGCCTGCTGGAGCTGCTCGGAATCGCAAAGGACGTCTATGCACCAAGCCTCAAGGAACTCGAGAAGCCCGAGGGCGTGTCCGACGAACTCAAAGCGGCGGCCTGAACCTCGCTGGCCGCTTCACTCCGGCAAGGTGACCCGAAGCTAGAGCCTCGCGCTGAGTCCCGAGATGCTAGCGGCTTAGCAACTGGCGATCGATCCGCTCCCGATCCGATTGGGCCTGTTTTGCCGTGGCCGTCAGCTCAGGGTCGGCTTGTGCAGGAGCGTGCCGGGCCTACCGAGACATCCACGAAAGACGGCCACATCTTCCGGGTACCACTGCAAGAGCACGCTCAAGACCTCGACTTTGGCCCGATTCGCAAGTCGTGTCTATTTCCTTAACTCCAGTATGTCCATATGTTGTGGTTTGACAGTGTGTCCTCCAGTCCAGTGAACCCTCGTCCGGGCCACTGTCACTGGCATGGGCAGTAGCAACGATGGTGCGACGCGGGACCGGATCTGTGGCGACGGTCTGCTGCACAAGCCGGTAGAACAGCTTGCCGCGGGAACGCGATGTCCTGCGGTTGAAGCGGAATGTGAACCAGGAATTCTAAAAGTAGCGGTCGTGGATGGTTCGGGTGGGATTGGCGGAG
>CAYWUV010000176.1:0-9396 GCA_964461235.1 uncultured Bryobacterales bacterium
CCTGGCGACTAAACACCAATCCGTCATTCCCGCGAAAGCGGGAATCCAGGGGTGGAGAGGGGCCAACTCACAAACTCTTTTGCAACATTGAGGTCAGTTGGAGAACACAGCCGGTTTCGGGCTCTCGGGGAACAGGCCGTGCTTGGTGAGGAACTCGATCATGAAGCGGTCGAACAGCCAGGGCTGCTCGATCTGGCAGGCGTGTCCGGCGCCGGGCAGCACCTTCAACTCGCAACCCGGAATCTGTTCCTGCAGCGCGAACGAGCGTTGATGGGCGTTGTCCTCGCTGCCGGTGAGGATAATGACCGGGCAGGCGATGCCCGAGTAGTGGCCCTCGGGCTCCTGCTCCTGGAGCGCCCCGAACTGGTGACAGATCGTGTCCACGTCAGCGAACTCGTTGCGTTCGGTGAACAGGTTGGCGAAGAAATGCGCCAGCGGGGTGGCGCGGAACGCCGGGCTCAAGTCCTCGAAGGTGTACCTCCAGCGAAAGCCGATGCCGTTGGCGCGGTAGGTTTCGATGCGCCGCTGGAAGTTGCTCTTGTCGGTGGAATATCCCTTGCCCGACAGGATGATCGCCGGCGTCCGGTCCGGACGCTGGTGGTACATGTAAGGGGCGATGGCCGATCCCACCGAAGAGCCTACCAGGATGGCGGCCTCCCCGGGAAAAGCGTCGTCCAACGCCTCCCAGCACGCCTCCGCCATGTCATCCATGGTCAGCCCCGCCTCCGCCTTCGGTGACCGCCCGTACCCCGGAATGTCGATGGAGATGCACCTGAACCACGTCGACAGATGCGCCATCTGGAAGATCCAGCACGACTGGTCCATCGGGTTCGGATGGATGAACGCCATCACGGGGCCGGTGCGGCCCATGCGCTCGTAGTAGAGAGGTCCGTTGATGTGGTCGGCCATGCCAAGCCTCCGTGAGTAAGCTGTTTGTTCCGGTTTCAGAACAATTGACGCAGGGCTTCTTGCGGGGTGATTGCCGGAATCGGCGATAGCACGAAGTCCTTTACGTTTCGGGTGATGATGTGACGGGCGCCGCACGCTCGCGCCGCCGCCACCTGCATGGCGTCCTCGAAATCCGTCACGGGAAGCGATGCAGCGTAACGTATGCCTTCCGTGCCGGTTTTTGAAACGCTCACAAAGCGGGTCAACTCGATGATGAAGTCACGCGTACTCTTGCCGCCTCGCGACCGAGCCACGAGGTAATAGAAGTTCGAGACGGTATGCCACGCGATGAAGGCGTTTTGCCGGCCGTTCTCAAGCCGGTCGAGGATTTCCGTTGCGGGGTCCGAGTGCGGGCGTCGGTCGAGCGCAACATCGATGAGAACATCGGTGTCGAGGAGCATCAGAGATACTTCCTGGCCAGCGCGTCGTAACGTGGGTCGTCACGGCGCGCTGCCTGTAGTCGGCCACGCCACCGTTGCGCGAAGGAAATGGATTCCTGTCCCGGCAAGTTTCTGAGCGATTGCTCAACGAGAGACGAGAGCGACACGCCACGGGACCGGGCGTACCGCTTGGCCGCCGGAAGTACGTCAGAGTCTACCGTGATCGTCAGTTTTGTTTTCATGGCTGGTCCCACGGGGTGTGCATACGTATTGTGTCAAACCGTATACGTAGTTCTGGCGCGAGTCAAGGCCCTTGATGCCTTGGGATCGACAGGGGTGAATTCTTCGCATCTTCCTCCGACAGCCGCACCGTGCCCGGCCGAAGGCGCGTTCGGAGATGGCGGCGTTCATGAGGTGGGCTCCGGGTTGGCGTCCGTGTCGTTTCGTACGTCGATCTTGCCGGTGACGGCTGCCGAGATGAGGGCTGTGCGGAGTTCCTTGAGGCGGTCGATGGCTTTGCCGACGTTGGCCATGAGAGCGTCGATTCTTGCCGTTTCAAGGACGAGGATGTCCAAAATGTAGCGTTGTTCGTCCAAGTCAGGAATCGCGACAGAGATACGGCTAATGATCGAGCTGTTCAAATTCTGCATGGTCGAACCCACCGACTCAATCTCCAGCCACCTGCGTGTCATGCCAGTGGAGAGGCCGAATAGTAGGAACAGAGGCTCAGCGACATCTGACCGCGTTCTCATGCGAAGACACCCAGTTCCGCAAAGCCAACCCTCTTGCTGACTGTTCACGAGTCCACAACGACCTAATTCACCTCTGCGTGCGAATAGTATATCACCATCACGCAGTTGATGCTGCTGAAGACGCTCACAGGTTGCGGCATCAACCGTGCACTCGAAGTCTGGCACAAGGCAACCATCAACCAGGTTCACGGGATTGATTACGGGAGTGCCGTCGCTGGTGTAATCGTCAGCATGTAGCTGACTATCAAAGGGTCCTGTTTGGACACAAACCGCGATGTCTCGAATTCTCGTGACATGCCAATGTGCAGGAATCCTTCCCAGGCGTGGGATAGCCGAATCCTTCATGGGTACATCAGGATCCAACCCTTCCGTGACAACCCGCGTGATGAGGGCGGCACGCTTCTCCTGAAGCAATTCGATCAGCCGCTCCTTCTTCGCCACCAGCGTATCGATCTTCGCCGTTTCGCGGTCGAGGAAGCTGGCGATGGCGCGTTGTTCGGCAAGGGGAGGAAGAGGGTGCCGGAGATTCTCAACAAAGGACTCTGGAACGCGCTTCTGGCCTCCCGCGCCATACATCTCGGCTTCCCCCAACTTTCTGAACGCATCGCTCATGGAAACGTAGAACAGAAATCTCGGGTCTACGGCTTTCCGAGTTCTCAGGACATGAAGCTCGGTCGTCCCGAACGCAATGCCATTGACGAGGCCCGCTGCCAGGGCTCCCTTGCCGTTCTCGAAACAAGGGGTAATTCTCGCGACAACGATATCCCCTTCGCCGAAGTACGTGTAGCCAGAGTTCACCTCAGCGAGAGGCTTGACCGAGGTCAAATCCAAGCCTCCGTACTCGCCAACGGCCTCCATCGGAAGAAACGAGACTTCCAACGACCCGCCGAGGTTTCGAACGGCCGCCGCGCTCGGGTTTAGTTTCAACACATACTTCAGCCTCTTCACCTCCCAGTGCGATGGTAACCTTCCCACCCATTCAACTCGGGATTCCTTGTAGGCCGGGTAGGGTCTCAACCAGGGCCTCGGGTTCCCCATTCCAGTGGCCGCCTGCCTCTGCGGTCGGTAGTCGTCGTTGCCTTTGTGCCCTTCCTTATGCACTGCCTTCTTCCTCAGTGTGGGCACCTGACCCTTGCTGCCACGGCCCACCCGCCTCCCAATACTGCTCAAACGGTGAGCGTACGAGGATGCTCTCAAGCACGGGCGCTACGAACTTCAGTATTCGCTCCCCGATGACCGGAAACGCCTCGGGTGGCGGGCTCAGCAATTTCTTCTCTCGCCGGTAGCGCTTCCACAACTCGTCCTGTCGTGGGTCGGAGTAGAATTCCGCGGTCAGTGCATCGGGTGTGTGGGAAGTCCATGCCGTACCGCGGCGCTCAAGACATCTGTCGATAGCCTCGCGCAACTCGGCCCCGTCAAAGCGAAACGCTTCGGATAGTGCCCAGACGTCATGGAAATCCTTCATGCGGCTGTTGCTCTTCCCCAATCGCAGCATGGCATCGACCTTCTCGGCGATGCTCGTCACCAGTGGATATACCCGCAGGGAGGGTGCTGGCAGGCCTTCGATCAACGGCTCGACTGTGGCTTCCCGTGGACCCGGCGTGATGACGTCGCCGAAGCCGATGTCGACCTGGGTATGAATTCTCGCTTGTCCCAGGCGGCAGACGAACCTGACGCGTTGGCCATCGTAGGGTTGTCCCGGGCGGATGGAAGAGATCCGCACAGTCCCGACGTCAATGGTCAAGCCGTCCTCGGGGCAGGGAACTTTGCAGATGGCCGTCATCATTCTTCGGACCGAGTCCTCGTCGTTGCCACCGACGGCCAGCAGGTCAACGTCTCGTGTGCCGCGGTACGGCTCCTTCATCCAAACGGACAGCAGGGTGGCTCCTTTCAGGATGTACCGCTCACGTACGGGTGACGCGCCGAGGCGGTAAAGGAACCTTTCACACGCGTACCGGGCGAGGAGGAGTTGAAACTCCACGCCGCTTTCCTTTGACTTGTTGTACAGCCGGCCTCTGATCGAGGCCGCGATGTCCCTGGTCATTCGATGCCGACCTCCAGGGCGGCACTCAGGCGGCGCGAGGGCAGTTCCTCCAATATTCTGAACAGGGAATCCACGGTAACCTTTTGTTCCCTCAAAGCGTCCCGCAGGGCCTCAAGCGCTGTCTCTCGCCCGATCAGGTGTGCGAATCGGAAACAGTCGACGATCGTGCGAGCGGGCGACGTGATGCGCGCCGGCACCCCCTCGAACACGGTGTCGCGCACCCCGTAAGTCCATGCGGCGCCACTGAACCGGACGAGACGGGTTTGGAACTGCGGCAGCTTGGGAGGTCGCGCCTTGTGGTGAATAGCGATCCAGACCTGGTGTGGAAGCTGGGTGCCAATCTCATAGACGTTGAGCGCCGTGAGTAGGCACACTATGGAGTTGGGGACACGGGCGCAAACTGCAGCCACGCTTGCATGCTCGGTCGGTTCGGAATTCGTTAGCCTGTAAAGGCCACGCTGGATCCGCTCGACCTCCCCGGCCTTGACCAATCGGGTGAGTTGATCGTAGGTAAGCCCCAACTCATCAAGCTGGCTCGGACGGAAAAACGACCCTAGGCCGGCTCTCTGCAGGCGCTCTGTGTGAGGATGAACGAAATCGGTCATGTAAAAGTCGGCATTCAAGTTGATACTGCCGACATTATACAGAATCTGTCGCGGGTCGCAATCGGAGGTCGCTGTATATTCTGCGCCGAAACCAGCGCTCCGGGAAACTTGTTGCAGCACACTCGGGATGGGCCGTCATGTGCCGTGCTTGGCGCCGATTTGGACTTCCCCGATCCGTTCGGACCGATGAGGACGTTCAGTGGTCCCAAGGGTAGATCGATTCCCCGAGGACCGAACGACAAGAGGCCGGCCACCTTCAGTTTCGGATAAGCAAGTCGGCTCCCTTCGCTCCGCGTCGGTCCGATTATCCAGCCCGCATATCCTTCAGCATCTCCAGGATGTCGTTCTCGATGGTCTGGATATCCGCTTCGATCTCCGCAATGGGCCGCGGCGGCTTGTACCGGTAGAAGTACCGGTTGAAGTTGATCTCGTAGCCTACGACGCCGACTCTCCCGTCCCCGTGGTCGCGTCTTGACGTGTCGATCCAGGCGTCCGGGACGTGGGGCTTCACCTCGCGCTCGAAGAACTCGCGGACGCTGGCGGGCACTTGATCGCGGTCCGCGGGGTCTTCTCCTTCCGGGAGCGGCACGCGCTCGGTGTCCCGAAGTTCCGGGTCGGGCTCCGGCTGGCCGTCCGGGCCGCGACAGATCTCGGCCTCCGAATCACGTTCGGCGAGCGCCGTGAGGATCGCCTTCCTGACCGGTGCGGGCAGTTTGACGTCCGCCTTGGCGGCGGCCGTCGTCAGCTCGGCAACAAACGCCTCGCGGTCCTTGTAGACCTCGTCGGGCATCAGCCTCAGCATGGTGCGGATGGCTTCCTGGCGGACACGGCCCTCGGCCTCCTCCTTGGCGCCGGCCTCGCCCCGCTTCTTGGACTTCGCCAGATTCTGAAAGCCCTTCTGCTCTTCCAGGCGCGCGATGCGGTCAGCGCTCGCCTGGAAGTTGAGCCGCAAGGGGCGTTCGACCGTGATCCTGCGAAAGCCGAACTGTGTGGTTGGGAAGATGCGGCTGACCGTCACGTCCTCTTCGTTGCCGTCCTCCGTCCGCGCGCGCGTCTCGCCGTCCCTGCGATTGGCCAGGAGGTCCAGCACCTCCAGGGCCTTCTCCGGCGGTATCTCGCGCCGCTTGTCGCCCAGGCTCCGGTGCATGGACGACCAGAACGACGTGGCGTCGATGAGTTGCACCTTGCCCTTGCGTTCGGGCGCCTTGCGGTTGGTCAGGAGCCAGACGTAGGTGGCGATGCCCGTGTTGTAGAAGAGCTGCTCCGGCAGGGCGATGAGCGCTTCCAGCAGGTCGTTCTCCAGGATGAAGCGGCGAATCTCGCTCTCGCCGCTGCCGGCGTCGCCGGTGAACAGGGGCGAGCCGTTCATGATGATGGCGATGCGCGCGCCGCCCTCGGCCCTGGGCCTCGCGTGGGCGAGCATGTGCAGCAGGAACAGGGTCTGGCCGTCGCTGATGCGCGGAAGGCCCGGTCCGAAGCGCCCCGCGGCGCCGCGTTGGTGCTCGCCCTCGACCGTCTCCTGGTCGCGTTTCCAGTCCTTGCCGTAGGGCGGGTTGGCGATCAGGTAGTCGAAGGTCCGGCCGGCGTGACGATCGCTGGACAGGGTGCTGCCGAAGGCGATGTTCTCGGCGTCGCGCCCGGTCGGGTCCTTCATGAAGATGTCCGACTTCGATACCGCCCAGGTCTCGGGGTTCACTTCCTGTCCGAAAAGGTAGATGTCCGCCCCGGCATTGATGGCGGGTCGAAGCAGGTCCCCTCCGCTCGTGCCGCCGTTCCGGCGCACTCCGACCGTTATGTGCTCCTTGGCGATCATCAGCATGCCGCCTGAGCCGCAGCAGGGGTCATACACGCTGCGGACGACTCCAGGAGCGGCGATGAGGCTCTCGTCTCCGGCCAGCATGAGGTCCACCATCAGGTGGACGACGTCGCGGGGCGTGAAGTGCTCGCCGGGGTTCTCGTCCAGCGCCTCGTTGAACCGGCGGATCAACTCCTCGAAGATCGTCCCCATGGTCGGGTTGTCGATCCGGTCCGGGTGCAGGTCGACGTTCTTGAATCGCTCCAGCACCTGGAACAGCAGACCCGCCTCTTCGAGCTTGCTGATGGTGTTGTCGAAGTCGAAGCGCTCCAGCACGCTGCGCATGTTCTCGCTGAAGCCCGCGATGTAGTTCCGAAGGTTCGCCGCCACCTGCGGTGCGTCGCCCAGCAGCTTGTCGAAGTCGTAGCGGGAGGTGTTGTAGAAAGCGAAGCCCGAGGCGGCGCGAAGCGCCCGGTCGAGGTCTTGCAAGCCGCGCTTGCTCAACTCCGCCTGCCGTGCCAGCACCGCGCCCTTGGTTGCCGCCAGCACGCAGTCAAGCCGCCGCAGCACCGTCAACGGCAGGATGACATCCTGGTATTTGCCGCGCTTGAAGCTGTCGCGGATCAAATCCGCGACGCTCCAGAGGAAGCCGATGATTTCGCCGTGGTTCACAGGGCTGCTGTCCTTTATTGGTCCAGTTATTCGACTATCAACAAGTACTTTATCGTTGTGGAGTCGTGAGTGCTCAAGTCCTTTCTCTCCGCTTCCGCTCGAAGGTTTGGCCCCGCATCAAGTCAAAGATACAATCTTGCCGAATCGACCAGTGTCCCGCATCCGTAGGCATGGCAATGTCACCCTCCGTAGTATATCTGAAGGCCACGATCAGAAACTCTCCCTTCACGGTTCCCCGCAAGGTCTTCCCTTCCAGGAAGGCTATGGCTTCCGCCCGTGCAACGGCAGACTGCATGAGGGATTGTATTTTGAAATCATTCAGTTCGACGAATTCGGTATCCTGCCGTAGTTGGCCAGCCAATTTGTTGACTGACTGTTGATGGAGGTTCACGGCACGCCGAGCCAGTCCCCCGAAATTCCTGCTCTTCCAGCATGTCAGAAAGTCAAGAACCGCGAACTCAGGTGAGTCTTCATCGACGATATCGTCGAAAGGTCCAAGGTTCTCCCGAGGCTGAAACTCGTCGAGCGTGCGCTTCACCGCAGCATTTCGACGCAGCTTTTCCGCCAAGTCCACTAGACTGACCTCGGTTGCTGCTTGATGTTCACGAACTCGCTCGCTCTCGCTTGACTTGTCAACTGCCCAATCGACCAGCGCGATCATCAAGAGCCAGGCTTTCATGCACACCGGACGGGTAGCGTAACCCAACGACTTCCCATGGAGTATCCCGTGCCTGAGCGGCAACTTAAGTTCTTCGTCAGACGAGCGACGTATGCCTTTGGTCAGTGTCCGGATCAGAAATGGGAGAGAATTCGGATGTCCGGTGATTGAATCGAATGCGGTAAGGTCGGCATCTTTTTCGAAAGGGCTCGTATCAAGGACATCCGAAGCAAACCCGTCGCATGCAATCAGAATCAAAGGTACTGCCGCCCAATAGCGCTCTTCGAGAGTCAGCTTAAGCGCTTCTTGGAGTTGATCCCACCTGGTCCTTGCTTTGTTGAACTTCTTGGTGCGTTTGATCGCGAAGTGGTTGATGGTCTCCGGTTGAAACCACGCGAGGATCTCGTCCTCCGCTAGTTGCAACTTGCCTTCCCCGTGAAGCTGTAAAGCCCTCTCCATGGTATCGACAGACATCGAGCTAGTAGCGATCCAGCCCTTCTTGGCGAAAGCGTCATTAAAGCGATCAGGCAGTTTGACGATGTCGGATTGTTTCAACAAGTCGTCGACAGTTTGATGAATTTTGTGAAGGTCATCGTTCTTGATGCCAAGCCGCTTTGCGAAACCTGTGAGCGACTTCGCGACTCTCATCAACGGCAAAAGATCCGAGATACTCTTCGAGGACGGGTTGTCCTCAATGCGTTCGCTCTGGTGCCTGTGACTCATTTCAAGGAAGTTGGAAACATAGTTGTAAACGATGGAGTTTTGGACCTCAGCGTGACTTGTGGGTGTCTCTAGCCATGCTAGCCGCTGCAACGGCTCAACGACAGGCTCCCCCGCCATGCTGGTCAAGCCGCGTGAGACTCAACGATGAGTTCTTGGCCGAGGAGACGCAGTGCTTTGTGAATCCGGTTGGCGGCCGTGTGGTGCCGTGGGTTGAGCATCCGGCGTACGACTTTCTCGTCGACGCCGAGGCACTGTGCGAATGCACTGCGCGACAGTCCGCTAGCCCGTAACGCGAGGACGAAGGCGGCTTTTGCCGCCATATCGGGCGGTACAGCGACCAGATGCTCGCCGGTACGCCGCCGACTCGGCGCCGGGATCGTCTCGTCGTCGTCAATGCGCCCGGCGACGGCTTCTTCAAGCGCGTCACGGGCCTCAACGAGCGCCGCGGCTTGACCGGCACCGGACGTGAGACACTCGGGGAAGTCCCGGAACGAGACCACGATTCCTCCCGAGGGATCGGCTTGGAGCCGGGCTGGATAACGAAACTGCATAACAATCCTCATCCCCATCTTACCGAGAGTCACTCTTACCGAAAGTCACTCGAATCAAGTCCGAGCTGGCGGATCATTGCGGACCTTCCATCCACGAATTCCCTGCCCTTCACGTCCTCTGTGTAGGACAGTTCTGTCCGAAGACCAAGCTCAACCCTTCCCTCGCGGAAGAGGTTGAACGAGAACGTTCGGCAACGAACCGTTGCTGTGTCCCACTATTGTCCGGTTAAGTGACTTGGGAATCGACGTAAGTGTTTGAATCGGCTAC
>CAYWUV010000177.1:0-9312 GCA_964461235.1 uncultured Bryobacterales bacterium
CCCTGTATCCGCTAAAGTGAACGGTCAATTTCGCTAAGTGAACGCCATTGGGTTGACACCGGGTCCAGGTTGACGAGGGTCACAGTGACGGAGTCGCCCGTCAGGTTCTCCACTAGAGCAGAGACGTGCTCAGGCAGGCCCGCTCTGCGACGGTTAGGGTCGAAGTACCGAAGCCGGGAGTGCAATGCCCAGAGCTTGCCTCTGCCAAAGTACCCGCCGATCGTGAGTTGGGTGAGGTGGTCCGTAGTGGATGGCACGATGCCGAGCAGCCAGTCGGCCAGCCTCGACTCGGCGGTGGTGGGATCGCTTCTCATGCGTTCGACGCGGCCCCGGATGTACTCGAGATCTTGCCGCAAGGCCCGGACGGGGTAGCCGGGGTCGGCACCTCCCAGGAAAGCGAGCCAGCCCTCACGCCGCGGGATCCGGGACAGGTCTCGCGGATCCATCGACCAGAGGTAGATCTCTGTCAGGCGGTCGAGGAGCAGATTTTCCGTGTAATGGTAGAACTCCGGCTCCCCGTGGAACCCGTACCCCCTGGGATCCCCGTACATCTGCGGCAGCACCGTCCGCCCGTCGACGGTCTTCGCATGGTCATAGAGAATGTCGATCTGGCGTCGCAGCACATCGATGTACTTCGGATTGCCTGTCAGCAGGTAGGCGTTCGAGAATCCCGGCCACGCACCCGAAGTAACCGTGTTCCGGTGTGCGATCCGTTCGATCTCTCCGTCGAAGATCGTGAAATTCCAGCCGTAGGTTCCCTTCCACCACTGCCCTTCGTACTCCCCTCCCGGCCGGCCGTCAAGGCCAACGTTCGTTGGGATCATGCCACCAGCCTTCGCAGTTCGCTCCAGCCACGCATCGATGTACCCCAGTAGCCACTCGCGATATCTGGCCTCGCCCGATAGCATGTAGGCATTCAGCCCGAGCAGGGTGGCGCCCATGTTCAGGGGATGGTCGCCGACTGAGTCGAGGTATTCGTCGCAATGCGCCAGCATCCGCGGGTACCACGCTTCGAGGTCGAGCATGCTCCCGCGGCCGTCCGGGCTATGCAGGATGTGAAAGTAGCCCGGCACAGGATCTCCCACCCAGTCGTAGGTAGTAGCCTTTCGCAGCATCGGGCCCCGGCTGCCTGTCCAGAGGCTCTTGATGACCTTGCGGACCGGGTCGTAGTTGGGTGCCAGAGGGTCCTGCCCCGTGTACATGTTTGCGAAACGCTTCATGCGATCGACGAATGCCGGATCTTCGGGATCGGAGAGGCCGTACAGCAGGAACCCCCGCATGCCCTCGCCCGTGTGGAACCAGTCCGACTGCGTGATGAATTCGCGCTCGTAGGCTCCTTCACTGGCTAGCAGTGTGAGTTCAGTCCTGAGTTCTCCGTATTGGGCCAGATGGCCTTCCAGGCCCTTGCGGTACAAGTCGAGGACGGTCTCGGAGCCGCCCAGCGCATGCAGCAGCGTCCAGTTGAAGTACGTCTCGATCGCGTCATCGGGGCCATCGAGCGTACCCCATCGAGGCGTGTGGAGGAGGTAGCCGCGGCTGTCCATGTACTTCGCGGCGAATGTCTCGACCGCCCGCGAATTAGCATCCAGAACTTCGCGTTGCAGCAAAGCCCACTCTGGAGGCTGCATCGGCGTCTCGATGATTGCCACCGGCACCTGGGCCTGCGCCGCCATGGCCGCCACGGCCATCAAGCCGGTCAGTCGGAGCACCGCGATGTCCTGTCGTGTCCAGGGTTCAAGCGACCCGGTATCTCTCGATCGCGTCCATGTCGAGCGACACGCCCAGACCGGGCTCACGCGGCACTTCGTAGAATCCGTCCTTCATCTCGAACGGTTCGAGCATCAGGTCGTCTTCCAGGACATGAGTCACGCTGATGGCGTATTCGATCCCCGGGAACGCCGCGGCTTGGTGCGCCTGGAAGACCTGGTTGACGCCACTCGAGATGCTGTGCTCCACCCACAGCGGAATGCGGGTTTCCTCTGCCATCAGGGCCCGCTGGACCAGCGTCCGGCCCATCGGCTTGCCGACGACGAAGGCGTCGACCAATCCCTCCCGGACGAACGGCATCGGGTCGGCCGGGATGTGTTCGGTCACCTGAAGCGCGGTCTTACCCTTCAGCAGGCGGTAATCATCGACGCGCTCGCGGGCAAAGGGCGATTCAATCGCGAAGTAGTGATGGAACCTGGCCAGCCGTTCACAGAAGTGAAGCGTGCGTCCTACCGAGCCCCACCAGGCATTCGCATCCACCCAGACCCGCATATCTCTCGGGATTACGTCGCAAATCGCTTCGGCCTGCGCTATTGGGTCCTCCCACGGACGGGCCTTCACTTTATGGACTCGATACCCGAGGTCCGCCCCGCGCTTTGCCTCGGAGGCCATCAAGCCCGGAGGGAAGCACTGGCTCCACCAGGTCTGCTGGATATGAGTCTTGGTCTGTGCCGCGAAGAGCTTCGATACTGGCAGGCCGGATGCCTTGCCGATCAGGTCGTAGATTGCGACCAAGACCCCTCCGAGACGGTCGTCGAGGATGTGCTCCCACGGAGACGACCCGACTAAGGACTCGAGGATGTCACGGGCTGACCCCACCGGCATGTCGGCGTCGCCGATCCCGACCAACCCGTCGTCCGTGAACAGCCTGACGATCACGGGCTCGTAGTGCGTCTGGAAGCGGCCCTGGCGGAAAAAGCTCCTCTGCCAGGCCTCCCGCACGCGCCCATCCATTGGAACCCGGGTCCGGATTAGCTCGTAACCCGAAATCCGTTGCTGCATAGCTCCTGGCAGACGAACGCTGTGTACACCGGCCATAGCGGCCGCAACGATGCTGCCTTCGCGAAGGAACCGGCGGCGGCCTAGCGGAGTGTCCACGTTGGGAGGCTCCTACTTTCGGGCGATCACTGTGATCTCGATGCGGGCCTTGCCCACCAGGCTGGCAACCGCCACGGTCGTTCTGGCCGGCCGGTCCTGCTTGAAGTACTGCGTGTAGACAGAGTTCATCTTCTGGAACATGGAGATGTCCGTCAGGTAGACTTTCGCGTCCACCGCGTCGGAGTAGTCGTATCCGGCCGCCTTGAGGATGATGCCGATGCGTTTGAAGGTTTGGTGGACTTCCTGCTCGAAGTCCTCCGGGTATTCGCCTGTCTTGAGGTCCGAGCCGGTCTGGCCTGCGCAGTACAGCGTGTCGCCGATCTGCACTCCGGGGCTGAACGGCATTCCTTCCCGAAACTCCGGGGGGTAGATGATCTTCTTCTCGGCCGCTGCGCTGCTGGCAATCGACACGAGCAAGAGGGCGGTAGCAAGCAATCTGGTCATCGAGGGAATCCTCCTCCGTTGTGTCTGAATTCTACCGCGGGCTATCTCATGACGCAGCTCAGGCCGACTTCACAAGAATCCCGCTGGACCTTCATAATGTGGCGAGGCGGCGGACGGCTACCGGCCGGGAACGCGGCCAGAGGAGAATCCGGTGCCTAGCTCTGTCACCCTCAGCCGACGTCAGTTGCTCGCAGGGCTCGGGGTCGGCGCCGTGCGGGCCCAAGACCATTGGCCCAGCGTTGCGGCGATCGTTACCGAATTCCGCCATCGTTCGCACGCGGATGTGATCTGCACCCGGATCCTGGACGGCTACTACCCGGATGGCCGCCGTCAGGAACCGAGAACACGCATCGTTTCGATGTACACGGACCAGGTCCCACCGGATGACATGAGTCGCTCCTTCGCCTACCGAAACCGCTACTCGATCTATCCCACAATCGAGGAAGCGCTGACCCTCGGGAGCGACCGGCTGGCCGTTGATGCGGTCCTGCTGATCGGCGAGCACGGCGACTATCCGGTCAACGAGCGTGGCCAGAAGCTCTATCCGAGGCACCGCCTGTTCCGCGAGATCACCGACGTCTTCCGAAGCACGGGCCGAAGCGTGCCCTTGTTTTGCGACAAACACCTTTCGTACTCATGGGAAAAGGCCAAGCAGATGTACGACTGGGCGCGGGAGTTGAACATCCCGTTCATGGCGGGGTCATCGATTCCGGTCACGGTGCGGACTCCGGAATTGGAGATTCCGGCTGGCGCGACGATCAAGCGGGCAGTCCAGACAGGGTACGGTCCGCTCGATTCATACGGGTTCCATACACTCGAATCGCTGCAGTGCATGGTCGAGCGACGCTCGGGTGGCGAGACCGGTGTTGCGTCCGTCGAGATGCTGGAGGGAACTGCTGTCTGGCAGTGGCGCGATGGTCCTGGGCGCTGGTCGAAGCCATTGCTGGAAGAGGCTCTATCCCGGAATCCGGGGAGCTGGGCGGGCACCCTTGAGAACCTGTGCGCCGACTCGGCCGTCTTCGTCTTGAGATACCGGGACGGGCTCGAGGCTGCGGCCTACATGCTCAACGATTGCGTGCGCGGCTGGAACTTCGCGGCCGAGGTCGATGGCAAGATGCTCTCCACCCACTTCGGTCAGGTTCCGCAGAGTCGCGACTTGCCCCATTTCGATGGCCTGACTCATTCCATCGAGGAGCTGTTCGTCAGCGGAAGGCCGGTCTATCCGGTCGAGCGGACTCTCTTGACAACGGGCGTGCTTGCGTTCCTGTTCGAGTCGAGGGAACGTAGGGGCAGGGTCGACACACCCGAATTGGCTGTCACCTACTCAACTCCTGCAGACACGTACTTCCAGCGCACTTGAGGCCTGTGCCGAATGCCCATCAAGGAGCTGTCGGTTCGGCCATCCTCTTCTATCAGCCTGCCCAGAACCCGGGCACACAGCGGCTGGTGAGTGGACTTGCTGGTTCGCGGCAGCCTCGATCCGTTCCCCCCGAATGGCTCCCCCAAGGTCGGAGGTGCAACTTCGGCGTTCGGTGAGTTTCTCCAATGCAATTAAGAAGTTCCAATGGACGAGACGGGTAACCGTTCGGATGGTCCTTGACGAACGGTCGCCGACCGACCGATAGAGATCAGTCATTCAGGCGTGGTAGGTAGAGCAGCTCGGTCAAGGCGATCCCCGCGGACCCGTGGCCCCGGCTGGTGGCGAGGTTCCTACTCCGTGGGCCTGGCTGCGACTGGCCCATTCGTCAGTGCGATAGCGGCCGGTGTGGAGGCCGGAGCCCGCCGGGACCTCCCTCTCCAGCATCGCCTGTCCCGGTGTCGCCGGAATCCGGTTGGACTCATGCCTACCCTGGCCATCGAACAGACGGACTGCGAGCACTTGGTTGCCACCTCGGCCGGATTGGGAATCGCTCCTGCACCCAGGTGCTCGAGCGAGGGCGTTCACTGCCGCTTGGGACCGAGTCTGGCCTCTAATACGGCGAGTCGTGCCTCGGCCTCCCTTCTCGCCTCGGCCTCCCGTGCGGCCCTGTCCTCTGGCGTCGACCTTCGGCCTCCTCTGCGTGCCACCGATAGTCCGTCCCGCACCCGCAGGAACGAGCCCTCCGGACGGAACGACACCCCCAGCGCTTCGCTCCGCACCGAGCCTGCCTCCGGATCCAGCTCCGGATCCGGCCCCAGCTCCCGGTACTCCGATCCCTCCAGCGCGTACCCCGCCAGCCGCGGCCCCGCCCGCTCCGGGTCCGGCTGGAACACGAAATACTCCCCGATCCCGATCCGAGCGTACAACTCCTTCTTGGCCACCCGGTTGCGCACCTCGCTCGACGGCGAGATCACCTCCAGCGCGAAGTCCGGCGGCTTGCCCTCCTCCCACACCTTGTGCGTGCCCCGGCCCCCCAGGTCGTGGTCCAGCACCACGATCAGGTCCGGGGCCACGTACTTGCCGACCCGCTTGCCCAGCACCAGCCGCTCGTCGGCCTCCCCCTCGGCGTAGTAGAGGAACATGCCGCCTTCCACGACCACGTTGGGAACCTTGCGGAAGTGCTCCCGCAGGCTGATGCGCAGCTCCACGACCGCGTTGGCTTGCAGGGGGTTGTCGGGCAGGAAGTGGCCGTCCGAGTCCGGGTACGTGAGGGGCTCGGCGACCGGGACGGGCAGGGCGCGTTGCTCGATCCTGCCCTTCCTCGCCATGCGGGGCGCTGCGGGAGCGGCCGTCCCGCGCGGGTCGAGCATAGCCCGGCACTCGGCCGCCGCACGAACTGCAAGCCGGAAACGCCGGTCGAAACCGGGCCGCGTGCACACGTCTGCCGGCCCTCCCACGGCCCACTCGAACGGTCGCAGAGACGGTGGCGAGGGACTCCGCAACTCGCTCGACTAGCTCGGCTTTGACGCGAGTCCGCCTCCTGTGCGTACAGTCTTAGTGGACTTGCGCGATGGCTGCTGACTCTGTCGATCCGGGGAAATGGAAGCGCTCTCGGGCGCTCTTGGAGCGTGCTAGCCGGTCACTACCCCAAGGGGTCAGCAGTCCGTTCCGCGCCGTTGCGCCAGTCCCTCTGTATTTCGACACTGCCCAAGGGGCGCGCGTCACGGACGTCGACGGGAACGAGTACATCGATTTCGCACTGGCTTGGGGGCCTCTGATTCTGGGCCACGCCCACCCATGGATGGTCGAAGCACTGGCAGGGGCGGCCGCCAAGCCTCACATCTACGGTGCCCAGCACGAGCTCGAGCCGGAGGTTTGCGAGCGGATTACGAGACTGGTGCCATGTGCCGAGCGAGTCGCTCTGACTTCCAGCGGCAGTGAAGCCGTGCAGCTAGCGTTTCGGCTCGCACGAGCCTGGACGGGACGGCCCGCCATCCTGAAGTTCGAGGGGCACTACCACGGCTGGATGGACTCCGCACTGCTGAGTTACAAGCCGGCAGCCGGGTCTTTGGGCCCGCGCGAAGCCCCAACGACAGTGCTCGGTTCGATGGGGCAGGTTGCGAACGCCACCGAATGCACCGTCGTGGCCAGCTGGAACGCGTTGGGCCTGCTCGACGTAGTGCTGAACCGGCACCGTGACCGCATCGCAGCGGTGGTGATGGAGCCGGTGCTCTGCAACAGCGGCTGCCTGAATCCCCGGGAAGGCTATCTCGAGGGCGTGAGAGAACTCTGCGATCGGCATGGCGCCCTGCTGATCTTCGATGAAGTGATCACCGGATTCCGCCTCGATCTCGGGGGTGCTCAAGAGGCCTATGGCGTCACTCCTGACATCGCCACCCTCGGAAAGGCGCTGGGGGGAGGAGTCCCGATCAGTGCGGTTGCTGGCAAAGCCGAGATCATGGAAATGGTCAGGCCGGGCCAAGTGTCTTTCGGTGGGACGTTCAATGGCAATCCGCTGTCCCTGGCGGGCGCGAGCGCGTGCCTGGAGAGGTTGGAGCTGAACGAGGGTGCAGCACTAAAGAGTGCAGGAAGGGCGGGGTCGAGGATTCTCAATGCACTCCGCGACATCAAGGAGCGCCACAAGATTGATCTGGTACTCGCGGGCTTCGGAACGGCATTCGCGGTGCACTTCACCTCGCGCAAGGAACTGCACGACTACCGCGACACGCTTGATGATGATTCGGACACCCTAGCCGCTTTTCTCCGGATCGCTCTTGACGAGGGGCTCTGCCTTCTACCGGACGGCCGATTCTATGTCTCTGCTGCGCATACCGACCGCGATGTGGATGACGCCATCGACGCGCTTGACCGCACATTCGCGCGACTGGCCGACACGATCCGCCCATGAAGGAGGGGCGGCCCACGAGAGTCAGAATGATCCGGAAGATTGCGCTGTCGTAGGCGAAGAGGCGGAATACGGTCTCGACTACGCACAGGGCCAGCCCGCGACGGTCGCAGCCCGTGGATTCAACTGAAGGGCCCGCTCAGGCATCCGGCCTACCGATTATGGAATCCTGTCCGATTGGGGATTGTAACTACTCAGGCCCCTTTCGACCAATGTATCTTTTCGCCCGACATCACGCGGGTGAGATATGCCCAGAAGTTGTGTATGCCGAGTTCAGGCAGCGTGTTTGACCACTTGAATCCCGTCCTTGAATTCTACTCCTTCGATCACCTTGGGCAAGCTCTCCGTCCCGTTTAGCCTGCGCCATCTGCCCTGCGCCGACAGCACGAGGCGGTACACCATCGCGAACGCCGTCTTGCGGCTCAGGCAGCCCCGCGTCTTCACCGTCCGCAGCCGCACCGTCGCGAACACGCTCTCGATCGGGTTCGTCGTCCGCAAGTGCCGCCAGTGCTCGGCCGGGAAGTCGTAGAACGCCAGCAGTTCCTCGCGATCCTTGGCCAGGCACTCCGCCGCCCGCGGGTACTTCGCCTGCCACGCCTTCTGGAAATGCCGGAACGCCGCCTCCGCCTCCTGCTTCGTCGCCGCCATCCAGATCGCCTGCAGGGCGGCCTTCGCCTTCCGCTGCCCGCCTTTCGGCAGCTTGTCCAGCACATTGCGCGTCTTGTGCACCCAGCAACGCTGCGCCCGCGTCTGTGGGTACACCTGCCGCAAGGCCTTCCAGAACCCTAGCGCCCCGTCCCCGATCGCCAGTTCCGGCCCCGTCTCCAGGCCCCGCCGCTGTAGGTCCAGCAGCAGTTCCAGCCAGCTCTGCTCGCTCTCCCGGTAGCCGTCCGTCAGCGCCACCAGCTGCTTGCGACCCTGCGCATCCGCCCCGATTGCCACCAGCAAGCACTGCTTCTCCTCCTCCAGCCGGGCCTGGCAGTAGATCCCGTCGATCCACAGATAGACGAAGCGCTGGCCGCGCAGGTCGCGCTGGCTCCACTCCTGGTATTCCTGCGTCCACACCTGCTTCAGCCGGCTGATCGTGCTCGAGGACAGCCCGCGCGCCTGCGGGCCCACCAGCGCCTCCAGGGCCTCGCCGAAATCCCCCGTCGAGATCCCCTTCAGGTGCAGCCACGGCAGCAGTTCGTCCATTGCCGCAGTGCGTCGCAGGTAGGGCGGCAGCAGCGTCGAGCGGAACTGATTGGCGTGGCTACAGTCTCGTGGACAGTTAGAGGTGCGGTAGGGGCGGTTACTCTGCGGAGGGCGGCTCTATGATGGCCAAGAGGGGCCGTAGAAGTCAAGAACATCATCATCCCCTCTCCCCGCTTTCCCCTTCGCCGTCCCGAGTGAGGCTGCGCTAGCTCGGCCTGACAGGCTTGCCTGTGCCAAATTTGGTCAGGCACGGCTACAACCACAGGGAAATCCAGTGGGTTTCCGTGCACGACTGCCCCACCAACGCCACCGGGGCGGCAACCGGACACACCACCAGCGCTGCAGCCCGACGGCCCAGCCGCCGCGCCCGCAACCGAGGCTGGCCTCAGGCCGCCTGCTGCTGGCTATGCCAGACCCGCTCGAACTCCACCGGCGAGAGGTAGCCCAGGGCGGAATGACGCCGCTGCCGGTTGTAGAAGGCTTCCACGAACTGGGGTGGCCTACAGTCTCGTGGACGGGTAGAGGTGCGGTAGGTGAGACTGCT
>CAYWUV010000178.1:0-9293 GCA_964461235.1 uncultured Bryobacterales bacterium
GCGGGAGTAGTTCAGTGGTAGAACGTCAGCTTCCCAAGCTGAATGTCGCGGGTTCGATCCCCGTCTCCCGCTCCATGCTTCCAACGGCTTCGGGTTGGCTTGGAAATCCATAATCCGGTCGAGCCGTGTCGGCTGCGAGGATGGCCTTCTTGAGTCGCTGCGCTGCCTCCCGCCGGGACTCGGGCCGGCCCTGTACGGCAATCGGCGGGGCTGCTGTCCGCGGATCGCAGGAGTCGATCGCCGCTCACCGCGGAGTCCCTCCGCGTGAATGCTGACCTGTCCCTCGCGGATCACCGGCCTCGGGCTCGGATGCCAGCCGCGGCGGCTTCCGGGAGCCCCGAGATCGGGATGCTGGCACATCTAGCCGTGATGCGGGCGGAGCACCGCTTCGGGCGCCAAGCAGGAGAAATCCACGAACAGTTGGATCTTCGGGGGCTACGATTCACGCGTTTCGACGCACCTCGCTCTCTGAGGCCATTCACGGCCGGAGGGCTCCCAATTTGCGGGATTGGCATCGATCCGGGAGGGTGGAGCGGCGCTCCCCTCGACAGGCTGACCTTGTCAAGGCCCGTGCTCCCTCGAACGGGCTTCCCGTTGAGGCCGCGTCTCCAGCGCCTGTTTCAAGATCGTCGTCTCGGGACGGCCTGTTCGAGACACTGCCAGCGGTTGCGCCAACAGGTTACGCCTGCCGTCTCGTGTTGGAGTCGCGCCAGGCGGCCTCGGCGGGAGTGAGGTATCGGACTGCCGCGCCGCATGCCTTGCAGACGGCTCCCCTCAGCCGGAGGTTCCGCGGAGCTGACCAGTTGCACCGTGTGCAGGTCGCGATGTATCGCGACGGCGCGAAATCGACCGTGCCGCATCGCTCTGCAGTACAGCCGATGGCCCTTGCCGCAGCCTTCCAGACCGAGTCATGGTGGTGTTTCGGCCCCACCAATGCATGTGCTATCTCATGCAGGATCGTGTCGGTTCGCTCCGCATCGGTCGCGGCGAGGCAATACTGGCGCGACATTCCGATCACGCGGATATGGAAATTGCAAACGCCCATCCTCCGCGACGAGTCGTCGAACTGGAAGCTCCACCCTGCAAGGCCATGCAGCGCCATCAATCGCTCCGCCTCCATGGCGACGCCTTCCAGCTCTGCCGCGTCGTTCCTGGTCTCATGCGACTCGAGGGTCTGCAACGTGCCATAGGGAACACTGAATCTCCGGCCATCCGCGGACACCACGCTAGCCCGGCTGGGGTTCATGCGCTCGATTCTGCCGCGTAGCGTGTTCGACTTGAACTCGAAGTCGACCTCGTCACCGGTGCGAAACTTGGATTTCAGGTCGTCGCTCGGCGTTGTGACATGCTTGCGTGCGGCACCCTTTCTCGGCGAGATCAGGGCCCACGGCACCGTGTATGCCGATCCGTCAGTTGCCACCACGGTGCACCGCTTGGTGGTCTTGTGCGCGACATGCCCTTCGACTGTCTCGCTTCCGCTGACGAAGCGTACAGGGTCGCGTAGCGCGATCTCAGAAGGGGACGCCATAGTACGGGACGAGCTATCTGGATTCCGGGCCGCGGCGAGGGCTCCGCACGGCGGTCACGGTACCGGCCTCATCGCGTACACCTCCATTGTGCATTGGAGAATGCTCCGCAGGCACAGGTCTCTGGAGCCTGTGTAGGGGACCGGGCCGTCCAGACTGCTCGGGTCGGGCACCCCGGCCGAGCCATGGTTCGTGGCGCTCGCTACTAAGCCGGATCAGCTCGTGGCGGACTTTCGTCACGCCACCGGTCTTGCATCGAGTTATCGGTTGGAACCGGGGGAGACGCTTGTCCTGACCGGGCGGCACACTCTACAAACGCGCGTCGAACGCGTCCTTCAGCCGTGTCGATGCGCGAATCTAGGGGAGTTCGCGGTACCTTTCTCGATCGCCTGCGGTCGTTGCCCTTCGTCGTCGGTGCGGAAGCGATTGACGCAGAACCGGCCTCTGGTGCCAGCCGCTTTGATGCAACCGTCCGAGTCGAGACTCGAACCGGAGTCTACGAGTACCTCGTTGAGGTCAAGCGCTCTTATCTGGACGAAGCGATCACGCATGCCATCGTCGCCGCGGCAAGAGAGGCCGCAAGGCGGAATCGGAAGATGTTGCTCTTCGCACGCTACATCCCCCGACCGACAGCCCAGCGGCTCATGGACGCTGGCGTCGAATTCGCTGACCTAGCCGGGAATGTTCATCTCAACTTGGAACCCCACTACCACTGGACGGTCGTCGGAAACCGCGAACAGAAGGGAGAAGGCCGCGAACCAGTCGAGACGCCCGCCACCCTTCAATTGCTTTTTTCGCTAGCGGCGCACCCGGAATCGTTGAGATGGACGGTGTGCGAACTCGCGGGTCTGGCGGGGGTGAGCAAGAGCAAGGCCGCAACCACACGCCGCGATCTCCTTAACGGTCGAAACATCCGCGAAGTTGACGGCCAAGCGCAGTTCGCCGACCCCAAGGCCTTCACTGACCGGCTTCTCTCGGGATACCGCCGGATCCTTCGCCCTCGGCTCGTCATCGGCCGATTTCAATCGCCCGATAGCGAAATCGAGTCATTCGTTGGACGTCTTCGGGAACAAGCAGAGAGCGGTCAGCTGCGCTACGCCCTGACCGGAGGACTCGCTGCCTATCAGATTCAGGAGTTCTATAAGGGAAGAGGCGCTGCCGTTTTCGTCGCTTCGAATGAGCACGATCTGCCGAAGAGGCTGCGTCTGCTGCCTGACAGGAAGGGCCCGATCACTCTGCTCAATGCCTTCGGAGACATCGCCTACTGGCGGACGATAAGCCAAGTTAGCGTGGCGCATCCGTGGCTCATCTACGCCGAGCTCATGGCTGAGTCCGACCCACGAGCGCACGAGGCAGCAGAAGAGCTTTGGAAGGATTTCCCGGGGCTATGAGCCTGCTTTCTGCCGCGCAGGCCGCGGACCTCACGTCGATACAGCGGGTCACTCTGAACCTCGGTTCAAACCTTGTGCTGATCGGCGCCACGGCCTATCGGGCGTTCCTCCCGGAAAGTGCTCGGTATACGGAGGACATCGATGTCGCAATCGCTCTGGATCTCGACGATTTGGACCGCTTGGAGTCGGCCCTGAACGTCGACGGCTGGACACGAGAAGCCGGCTCGGAGCATCGCTGGATTGGCCCAAATAGGACCAGAATGGACATCCTACCGGCAGGTCCAAAGCTCCGTGCGACGGGTAAGCTGACCTGGCCTCGCAGCGGAACGGCAATGAGCTTGGCCGGTTTCACCCGAGCATTCGAGTGTGCTGTCGATCTGGAAGTAGTGTCAGGCCTCCGCGTCAGTGGCGTGCCGCTGCCTGTTCTGTTTCTGCTCAAGGTCGTCTCCTATCTGGATGATCCGTCGCGCAGGACCAAGGACCTTGACGACATTCACGTTCTGCTTCGGTCCTACGAGCAGTCCAGCGACCGGGTATTCTCAGACACAGTATTTGACGCACAGCTACCTGACGTGGAATTTGTTCCGGCCTTCCTTCTTGGATTGGACGTTGCCAGACTCTGTCAGCCGGACGAGCGGGTCTTGATCGACCGCTTTTTGACGAAATGCTCAGATCAGAGCAGCGTTGAGTTTTCAAGGCTGCTGCGGTACGAAGTTATCTTGGAGCCGTCGGAAGGACGGCTCGCGCTACGACCCGCTGCTTTCCGCCAAGGGATGCAGTGTTGAATCTGGCGAAGGCGAGACGTCACCCGAGCACAGGGGCGATCAGCAACAAGGTGAACCGGGCTCCTGCCGTGCCGGCCTCTTCCTTAGAGACCTTCTCGGCGACTCGAAACGGGATTGCGAGAGACGGCACAACGACAGCGCTGATGACCCTCGGAGGGAATACTCCGACCTTCGTCCCCGTCCATCAGGGATGTGCGGGGCCATTGGGAACTTGGTTTACTCCGGGCCAAGCGAGCGAAGAGTCACCTCCTCCACGATGCCGTTTCGTCCGGATTGATCCCGGTCTCGCCCTCCATATCACGCGGTGTTTTGAACTGCTGAGCGCGTAGAGCCCGTCGCTGCACCCCGGTTCCGCCGCTAGTGGCCGGGCCGCCCCAGGGCGCACGATCGCTCTTGGAATACCTCCGGATACGTTCCTGCGATTCGCTCGGTACCCGGCGTGCGGTACACTTCCGGCCGATGGGCGACTCACGGTGCATGTTCGTTGCGATCCTCTCAGCGTTTCTGGTGTCGCAGTCCTGCGGTGAGCAGGACCCACTCACGGCGGTTACGCGAGATGCTGCTCCGAAAGCCGACGCATTCGCGCTAATCGGGGATCGCTACCATAACTCCGACTACATCCGGACGGGCTTGAACAAGACTCT
Source organism: uncultured Bryobacterales bacterium (assembly GCA_964461235.1). Taxonomy (GTDB): domain Bacteria; phylum Acidobacteriota; class Terriglobia; order Bryobacterales; family UBA6623; genus VXMF01. The sequence goes on from CAYWUV010000178.1 coordinate 4,347, forward strand.
CGCCGAGCCGCTCGGGATCACCATCGACTTTTGCGACGAGACGAAGCGCCTCACTGCCGAGTCTCTCGAAGGCTACAGGCTACTGGTAGTTTTGCGGGACGGCATGGTCTGGCCGGAGGGCTATCCGAATGAGCGCACCAATGCTGCGTGGCTGGCCACGGGCACGCCGGAACTGATCTCCCAGCCGCCGGTGCCCGCGACCGACGCGACACCGGCCTTCTGGATGAAGCCAGAGCAGGGCAGGGCGGTCCGGGCGTTCGTCGAGAGTGGCGGCGCGGCGCTATTCCTCCACAACTCGACACACATTGGCCTCACCGATCCAGACTTCCGGGATGTGTTGGGAGCCGCCTATGCCGGGCATCCTCCGATTCGCACCTACACGGTACGCGTTCGCGATCCGAATCACGAGATAACGCAAGGAGTCAGCGACTTCATCGTCACGGACGAGCAGCACTACATGGAGTACGACAAGGACCCGGCCCACATTTTCCTCGAGACGGTAAACGCGGAGGGGCTCGATTACCGAGGGATGGGGCCGATGGCTCCGGGCGGATGGGCCTCCGACTACGGCGACGGTCGGGTCTGCTACATGTCGCCGGGCCATCTTCTGACGGTGCTTTGGAATCCCGAATATGTGAAGCTGCAGCAGAACGCCGTGCGATGGCTCTTGCGGGAGCCTGGAGGATGAGAGCCAGTCTCTTCCAACTCTTGGTCGCTTTGCTGATCCCAGCGGCCATTCTCACTGCTGCGGGGGATTTCGCCGAAGAGCGCCGACTGGTGCTTGGACTCGGCAGCCTTACGGAGCCGCCTGCCCGATTCCCCGCGGAAGGCTTCGCCAGCGAAGACGGCATCGAGGCGATCTACTTTCAGGGACTTCCGTGGAAGGGCAGACCGACCCGAGTCTTCGCTTGGCTGGGCCTGCCGGAGAGGCGCGATCGCAGGGTTCCCGCCATCGTCCTCGTCCATGGAGGGGGCGGCACGGCCTTTCGGGAATGGGTCACGAAATGGACCGAACGCGGCTACGCTGCTATCTCGATTGCTGTCGAGGGTCAGACCGATGAGGCCGAGGAAGTCCCGGCCGGTGCCAGGAGGTCCTGGAAACGCCATGCCTGGGCCGGCCCCCAGCGAGACGGGATTTACGCTGACTCCTCGGAGCCATTGAGAGAGCAGTGGATGTACCACGCGGTGGCGGATACGGTACTCGCGAATTCTCTCCTGAGGTCGTTGCCGCAAGTTGATGCGGACAACGTAGGAGTCATGGGAATTTCTTGGGGCGGAGTCATAACCAGCACTGTCATCGGTATCGACTCGCGCTTCGCATTCGCGATTCCTACCTATGGATCCGGCCACCTGTTCGACTCTGCCAACCATTGGGGCGAGGCACTCGGAAGCAACCGCGTCTACCGCGAGGTCTGGGATCCCATCGTGCGAATGGATCGCGTGGAAACTCCGGTGTTGTGGCTCTCGTGGCCCGGCGACGCAGCCTTCCCCCTCGACTGCCAGGCCGCTTGCTACCGCTCGGCCCCAGGCCCTCGCATGGTCTCGCTGATTCCGGGAATGGGGCACAGCCACAGGGCAGGCTGGACGCCGCCCGACAGCTACGCCTTTGCCGACAGCGTCGTCAGGTCGGGCGAGCCTTGGCTCGCTCAAACGAGTTCCTCCCTAGCTAACGACACCGTGCGCGTCGAGATAGCGGCCGCCAGACCGCTCGACAGTGCTTCGCTCGTCTGGACAAGCGACTTGGGCTTCACCGGCTCCCGAGAGTGGGTCCAGTCGCCCGCGAATCTCTCCAGGGATGGCGAGGGCTGGCTCGTGACCGCAGACCTGCCTAACGACGCAACAGCGTGGTTTGTGAACATTCGGAGTGGCGACTTGACTGCGAGTTCCGACTATCAAGAGGTTCGGTAGAGCGGTGGGCGGAGGAATGTCCTCTCCGCTCGTTGGAGTGCGAGAGGGCACGGTGTCTTGCTCGTATGCAGTTGCGTCCTGCTCCGACTCCGTCGGCGGATCGGCCGGAATCTGCCCACGGATTCTGGCCGACATCCCTTGGAATCGGTGATTACCGGCTTCGCTTGACCAGGACGTGCCGGGCTCGCTGCCTTCGAGGATGCTTGCCATGTCCCCACAATCTGGAGGAACCTCGACTCCCCTCAGCTAGTGCTTCCGGCGCGCGAAGAGCCACTCCCAGACGTTGGGGGTGGGATCGGATCTCTGGTTTCCAAGCCTCGTCACGAACCCCTTCGAATTGTCGTCGCCGGTGTATGTGAATGCCTGGATCCACGACGAGTGCTCGATGCCCCGCAGTTCGGTGTACTTGATGTTCCCTCCCACCTTTCGTAAGGAGGCAAATGCGCTCCGCGAAAACTCGACTGAGACTAGCGGGTCGGCATCGCCGTGAAATACCCAGATGGGCACATCGGCCAATCTGGACGCGTAGGCGGGATTGAACCGTCCGCAGACGGGAATAGCCGCTGCAAACATGTCGGGTCGAGCGAAAACGATGTTCCAGGTGCCAGCGCCGCCCCCTGATGATCCCAGCGCATATATGCGATCCGCGTCAATCGGAAACTCCTCTTGCAGCGACTCGATGATCTCGAAGGCCTGCTTCAAGTCGTCCCGGACAAACAAATCCTCCGTCCCGGGCACATCGGGTTTCGTCCCCCAGATGCCTCCGGGCCTCCGTTGCGGAACGAGCACGAAGCACGGATACTTCCGCCGCCACTCCGGACGCGCCATGACGCCATTCCAGAACCGGAGATTGCTCAAGTTGTCGTCGCCAACGCCGCCGGAACCGTGAAGGCTGACGATCAGCGGATAGAGTTTTCCGGGTTCGATGCGAACTGGCTTCAAGAGACGGTAGGGCATCGCCTCATGCGAGCGCTCCTCGTAAGCGTTGATCAGAGTGGGGTTTCGGATGCCTGCCCCGCGGTTCTTGCGGCCGCGTTGTCTCGTCTTGAAGATGTAGTTGGCGGCTTCTTCCTCGGTGAGCGCGCCGTCCCCGTTAGCATCGGCGTCCGGATGACTGGCCAGCATCCTTTGGAGTTGGATCCCAACATCCGCACCGATTGCGGAGCCGCACACCAAGGCCACGAGACCGACGCTCAGCAGTTGCATAGGAATGCGAGGCACCGGAGAAGTATAGCGCCGGAGACCTGCGCGCGGGTCTCCTACGACTCCACCGTGCGCGCGTAGGGGTCTTGACCGACCGTGCTGTGGGAGACCGCTCCGAGGGACCGAGGGATTGCAGAAGTTCGATTTTCGAGGTCAAGCGCCACTGTCCGGGCGCCGGACTGCCTTCCTCTACGCGAACTCGCGGTTCATCACATCCCTCAATGCCCGCATGTAGCCCACCGTGTAGGCTGTGTTGCTGTCGCCCATCGGCCTCATCCCGGGAACATGATCGGGAACGATGATGCCGTTGAAGTTTGCCGTTCGTAGTTCCCTCAGCGCTTCGATCATGTCGATGTAGCCATCGTCGACAAAGGTCTCGGTGAACCGAGGCATCGGCTGGTCCACGTTTCGGAAGTGCACCTTGAAGATCTTGCCCTGGGGTGCGAACTCGCGGATCATCTCGATCACCGATTTGCCCGTACTTTCTCCTCCCTCCGCCCAGGTTCCCATGCAGAAGCAGTACCCGAAGTTTGGGCTGTCGGTGATCTCGAGAGCGCGCGCATAGCCCTCGTAGTTCCGAAACACTCTCGCGACGCCGCCAAGGGACGGCAGGGGCGGATCATCAGGGTGAAGGCCAATGCGCACTCCGGCGTCTTCAGCGACCGGAACCACGGCGTTCGCGAACGCCGTAAATGACTTCCAGATCTCGTCCTCCGAGTATCTGCGGTCGTGCGAGAGCGGAAAACTCTCGGCCACGTTGGCATCGAACTGACGCGCCCGCTGGCCCCGGGTCGGAACGCGCGCCGTTACTCCATATCGCAGCCGCAGATTCGCCATATGCCCGTAGGTCGTGTACGGGATCCCCGCCCTTCCTGCGTCGCGAAGGAATTGCCGGTACAGTTCCAGCTTCTCCTCGACCCCGGACAGCCCCAATACGATGACCGGATCACAATGCAGTCCGACGACGTTGACGTTCAGCAAGCGGATGCCGCGTTCCTCCATCCGCTCCTTCATGCGAGCCATCCAGTCGTAGTTGACTTCTCCCAATCGCGCCAGCACACTGCCGTATTCGATGCCTGATGCACGATAGAAATCAAACACCTCCTGCTCGGGCTGTGGGGGGAAGCGGTGACCGATTCCGATCCCGGCACCCGGCGAAAATGGATCTGCCGGTGCTAGCTGCAAGGGCGTCGTGTCTGGCCGGTCCATCCACTCCTTTGCCTCCGGAGCCTCTGTGCCCGGAATCAGCGGATTCCATCGGGACTGCTGCTGTGCTGCCGCGGGGGACAGTCGAATCGCAGTCCCTGCTAGAGCCGCGTTTCCCAGATCTCTCCTCGTTACCTTCATGGGGTTCTCCTCTCGCGTCGATGATTCCGTGAGATCGGACGGTCGTCCAACCGGCTACCGGTGAGACCGTCTCGTGTCGACCGTATGATCGCATCTCCGTACTCAACCCTCGGCAGTTCCCGGGGGCCAACGAGGTGTCGAGGAACAGATCTCGACTCATGCTCGCCGGTCGCTTTGCCGAAGCTTGCGGGCTTCCTGTCCTCAATGTCCTTCACATCCTGTCTGTACACTCCGATGTCTGAACACTACCGTCTCATTGACCCCGCATGAAGCACGGCGCGGAACACAGGATCAGGGCTAGACTTGCCCTCCATGACCTTGCGAACGGAGTGGGCCGCGTAGAGAGCGTTCAAGTCTGCCGAAAACGCTGTTTTCAGGGTTGACCCGCCACCCGTGTCGACATACGTTCGCATCAGTCCCGGAAGGGGGCGCACCCTGCCGTTTACACACAAATCACGGTGAACGCATCTTCTGATACAGCTTGCTACT
>CAYWUV010000179.1:0-9289 GCA_964461235.1 uncultured Bryobacterales bacterium
ACGAACTCTTCCGCGACTTCATGGGGCGCGATCCCGACCCGACCGCGCTGATCCGGCGGAACCTGGGTTCGCCCCCTCAACCCTGACGTAACGTCGGATCGCCTGGGGCATGAATCACGGCAGGAAATCGTCTAAGTCTAACTGGGACTGCACGATCTGCGTTTCCTGCCGTTGGGCTGGACCCTGCTGGACCGTACCGTGAAAGCGGGAAAACCGGACCCGAATGGCGGGACTCCGCCACGCCCCCCCGTTGCCCGCAGCAGAGGTCCCCGAAGGCCCGCCTTGCGCAGGTTTCGAGAAGCCAACTCGCACGGGTGGGTGAGCCGGTCAGACCTGCCGGAAGCGCGGCCTCCGTTCTTCCCGATGGTCCCGTGGAGACTCTCCTCATCCCATGGTGTCCGGCACGGAGACAAAGGGGGTGCCCTATGCCCAGCGTTGCTTGACGTATCCAACGAGATCGGCCCCATCGAGGATCCGAGTGGAGTTGTTCACTCGGACGAAGAAGGCTCGGTTCCGCTTGGCAACCTTGGCATAGATCGGTTCAGGAGATGGGGTCACATGTACCATGGCGACCTTCACGTCATCGACAGCCAGCAACTGGATCTTCGCCATCGTCGAAGCAAGTGGTCCGAGCGAGCCCTCGATCACGTTCGTGAGCGAGTTCACATACCGATCTCCGTCCATGTTCTTCATGTCGAGGTCCGGCTGGATGCCTAGGATCTCGCCGTCATCCGCAATACCGACCGCGAGAATGCCACCGCCGGCGTTCAGAAAGCCCGCGATGGTCTTGAGCACGGACTCCGTGACTACTCTCTCCGGTACGCCCGACTTGTAGCTGTAGTAGGCAGACGACTTGAACTCGACCCGCTCCGATTCCATTTCGGCGAGAAGATCGTCAACGGACCATGCGTGGCCACCAGGCGGAAGTGGCAGCGGTTCGTCGTCCTCGGGAAGCTGGCCGGTCCGGAGCCTGTTGAACGCCGCTCGCACGACTTGAGCGATGAGCACGCGGCGCTGCTGAAGGAACTCCCGATAATCCATCTGCTCCCAACCCTCCGGCAGCGCATGCCAGAATCGAGCTCGTTCTCGTTGCTGCGGCGTAAGCTCGGCGAAGAGGGGAGGGAAATATTCACTTGGCGGTGAGTCGCCGATCTGCGCGTTGTCGGGCCATTCGACGAAGGCGTAGTTGGCGATCTGATTCCGCTGTACCGTGCGGTCGATGCCGATTCGAGTCAGGTATGCCTTGGGGAAAAGATGGTGGCGCTCGACAGCCGAGCGAGGAGCGTGAGTCGATGGATCCAGCAGCTCGCTCAATTGCAGCGGGGAAAACAGCGGCCGGGCATTGAGGACAACAAGGCTTGCGTGGTATCCGAACACCGTCGGACCGAAGGCTGATGACGTCTCAAGCGAACTGGGGAGTTGAATCGTCCAGTAGTCCAAGGTCAGCGCCGTGTCGATGATCCCGTTCAGCGTTGCCACGAACTCATCACCGGACTTCGCCTCGGCAACACGGCGGAGATCCTGCTCGACCCGGCTCTCGAAGTTGCCCGTGTATCGCCCAGTGAGCGAGGTCATGAAGAACCATTGAGCGATGGCTTCGCGAAGGGTCCTGCGGTTGATCCGGTAGTCTCGATGGCCAATCAGGTACATCAGGTAGGAGAACATCAGGTTGTTCTTCGAGCTGATCATCGCTCCGCTTCGGTAGCCGGCCCGGCGGACAGCCTTCAGGAACTCGTGCCAATTGGTTAGCGACAGAGTCTCGGCCTGAGCTTCCCGCAATGTGGCGAACTGCTTCTCCCGGACCTCAGCCGAAATCTCGCCGGTCTCAAGGTCCTTCCCCCGAAGCACCTGATAGACGTATCGAAGGCGGGCGCGCCGGAGGGCAAGCCCCGAGACGACGCGCAGCATCTGGTCCGCCGATGGGTCGACGAACGGATTTGCGGGAGACGGGCCGGGAGGCCGGAGCCTAGCGTTCCGGGCGAATGTCTCCAGTTGCTTGCGGCCCTCCTCCCACCAGACGGACATCAGTGTGAGAATGAAGTCAGCTTGTCCGAGTCTAGCCCCCCTGCTGTTGATGCGTACGAAGATCTCCGCAACCTGTTCCTCGCCAGCGGTCGAAGCGAGTTCCATGGCCTTGAATGGGTAGTTTTGGAGGTTGTAGAGTCTCTCGATGGCTGCTTCAATGCGGACGCGCTGCTCCTCGTCGGGATCACCCTTGCTTTCCTTCAACCGTTTGAGGAACTGCCGCACTTTCTCAAGCAGGCCGCCGCCTGTCCAGAGAATCGAGACATCGGCGATGAACTCCGGGTTCCTCACCACTGCGGCGTCGGCCACCTCGAAGCTGCCGTCTCGGGGGCGAAACGCGATACGAATCCGCGAAGCAGTGTAGTCCTCGCGGAGCACTTCCCTGCCCGTGAGCACAGCGTAGAGGCTCGTAAGGCGCTGCTGGCCATCCACGATCATGAGGCGCGGGGCAGCCTCGTGGGCGTGCGTTCCGATTCGGCGGGCACCCATCTCGGCACCGGTTGCCCAGAAGATCAGGTGGCCAACGGGGAAGCCCTGGTACATCGAGTCGAAGAGGTCTCGGACCTTGGTCGCCTTCCAGCGGAAGGGGCGCTGAATGTCAGGTAGAGCGATCTCGCCCCTGCCGATCGCCTCGATCAAGGCGGACAGGCTGTATGAACTGTCGTTGAAGACGGTGATGGCCATGAAGATTCCGGTGGGTGAGGTGTTGTGGGCTGCCAATCGGCACGGTAACGGTGGCCACGAAAGGTGGAGGCGGTCTCGCTGGCCTGCAACCTGCTTTGGCCAGCGAATCCGGCTAGGGAACTCCGCAACCGGGTGGACCGGGTCTCTGGGCCTGTCCGGGGCGAAATGGCCCACCTTCCAGGCCGCCGCCCGAGGTCCAACGGCTCTGGCCGGCCGAGCCAAGATGCGGTCCTCGCTCGTGGCAACCGTTCACGGGATCCCTTGGGGTTCTACAGCTTCAAGAAGGGCCGGCCATTGGAACCACCGCCGCTCGGATTACATTATCGCTGACCGCGGCCAGCCCGGGGGTCCTAAGGACCTTCAGGGGAACCCTAGCGCGCGGTGCGCAACCGCTTGCATGAAGGGGAGAGTCTGATGTCCGCGACCCGCGCGGCCCTCCGGCGCGCACTCGAAGACGCTGCACGAAGAGAACGCGATAGGTTCGAGGTCGCCTGGGCCCAGCCTAATGGGTATGACCCCGATTCCATCTTGGCTTTCCAGCATCAAGACGCGTTGCGGGATCGGAACGCCGCCATTCTGCGCCTGCTCGCAAGCGGGGCCAGCTACGAGGAAGTCGCGCACGCTGCGGGACTCACGCCCGAGGGAATCCGCCGTCTTGCGGAACGCCACTCCGAATCAAGCGCTCGCCCCTTGAATCCCTCAGAGGATTGAATGCTCACCCACCTTCCGAGCGTCAGGCTATGCCCCTCACCCAAGAGGCTCTCGCGGCGGACTTCCAGAGACCATTCAAAGCGTGAGAACGCGCACCCGCACAGAGACGCTTCCATGCTCGTTGGCGTGTTCTCCTTCAAGGTCCGCGACCAAGCCCTCCGCGTTCTCAATCTCGCCGCGGGAATCTAGTATGACGGCCCAGAGAAAGTCGCAGTTGGGGTGGACACGGTAGTGTGCCACGTCAAGGAGCAACTCGTCGCCAATCTTCTTCGCGTGGCGGGCGTCGCGTACGTACTTGGCCTCGATCACAGTCTGATGCTTCGGCAGTACGAGGTCAATCCTAGCGCTTGAACCGGCGTGGCTCGGCGTGTACTCTTCGCGCCGGATATCACCTACCCAAGGGCCAAGAAGTGCGCGCAGCAGGTCCTGAAGGTCGTATTCGCTGTCGAAGGGAATCGGCGTGTATCCCTTACGCCGCCGACGCAGCGGTCGCATGGCTCGCGGAGTACCCTTGATGAGGATCTCAAGCAGGTCGGCCAAGTCATCCGGCGGAGCAACTGAACTCCCAAGCGCCTTCCCTGTGCGCTCCGTCCTGAGCGACTCCAACTGGCGCCGGAGGAACGCTCGGTCGCCCTCCGCCACGTCCGTGTTGTCGGCCACTTGATCGGCGACGCCCTTGATCACACGGTGCAGTTCATGGGGCGCAGCAGCGCTGATACCGTTGATCCACCCGTAGAATGCCGCCATCCGTTGGCTCGGTTGTGAATCATCGGGTTCGCCAACCCACGTCCGATCTGCGCCCGCGAAGACAAAGAGATCACCAATCGTGCCTATCGTATAGTAATCTTTGCCCAGGACTGCCAGCTTGTGAACGAGAGGACGGCTTTGGGGACTAAGCATCGGAGGAACGGTCACAAGTCCACGTTCGCGTCTGGATCGCCGGCAGCGAGCGCGTTCGTCCATGCGAGGCACAGGTCACGGGAGCGGTAGCTCCCGTATGCGGCTTTCTCCACGCGTTCGACCTTGGGGAACGTGGAGTAGACGTACCGGATGTCCTCGCGGTCCGTAACGCCGTACAGGTGAAAGTAGAGCGCGTCCAGCTTGGCTCGCAGGTTGACGCGGCGCTCTCGGTCCCAGCGGAAGGGCGGCTGGACCTCCCCCGCCATCCTCCACATGGCCGATGTCGCGTGCGAAAGCGACCATATCGTGCGCTGTATAGGTGAGTTCCAGCACCGCTTCGCGCACGATCTCCTCCGCCGTCTTGGGTCCGAATCTCACAGCCCCGTACCGCTCCGGTGGTACAACGGGAAGCTGCTCGACGATGAACCAGTTCAGATGCTGGCCTTGGATCTTCTGACGCGCAACGTAGTCGAATGGCACGGCGTTGAAATTCGCCAAGAGGCACGCTGCGTCGGCGCTGCCGTACCAGTCTGCGGAAACGATGGGCAGCGTGTTACCCACTCCAGAGCCTGGTATCAGAGCGGCAATCATCGAGCGAGCGTTCGTCGGCGAGGTGACGTCCTTGAATCCCAGCAGGTACGGGGCTGAAGGGAACGATGTCTCGCCACGGAGCACCCAGTACTGCGGGTCCGGCAACCAGTTCGGGTCGTGATGCTGCTCCGGGGTGGTCGGCTTCGGTTGTGCCGGGCGATGAAGGTTCTTCGGGTTGATGACGATGCTGGCCGCCCGGTGGTCGAACGCCTGCACCATCTTGCCCTCGTAGAGTGGCACCCATTCGCCGGACGGGCTCTGGAACCGGTTGCCGCCGACCGGCCACGCGCCTTCCTTCTCCTCCAATTCAGAGCGGGTGCGGAACAGGCCGGAGTCGTTGGTCATGTCGAACATCCGCGTGTACTCTACCGGCCATGTCTTCACGGCTTGGCCCGACGAGTGGTCTACCAGCACCGGCAAGCGGTCGTAGATTGCCGTCGTGAGTCGCGCGTCGCGACGCGAACGGAAAATGGGAGCAGTGCCCGTGTTCGGATTGACCTGAGCGAAGTCGGCCGGAGACAGGGGAAAGCACCGCTCCGGGTCCCCGGTTTCCGACACGTCTTGGAGGAAGAACGCACAGCGGGCTCGCTCGCTCTGCGGGCCGGGGCTAGCAACGAAGGCACAGAACTTGAATCGGCTGTCCACATCGGGGAAGAAGGGCGCCAACTCGAAGCGGGTGCGGCGATTCTCGAAATCGTAGAGAGCCCTGAGCCTGCCCTCGGTAGCTACGCTCTTGAAGAAGCGCGCCGCCATCTTGTCCGCTGCAATCCCGGACGGAACCAGCAAGCCAACAATTCCGTTCGGCTTCACCAGCGTCATGGCACGCTCGACGAACAGCGAGTAGAGATTGATGTCTCCCCGGGCCAACAGCGGATAATCGCCAGATGTTCGAGCCACGCGCACGCCCGCCGATGCCCGTTCGCTCGCCAACCGGAATTCCCGGGCCAGCGGGTCTCCTGCCTTTTCGAGCGCGGCAATCATGCGCTTGCGGTCGGCGGCGCGCGGAGCCATCGCGATCTCGCGACGGCGCACCGCGAACCACTCGACCTGTTGCAGCTTCATGCGGTCCCAAGGTGGATTGCCGATCACAGCGTCGAAGCCGCCCGTCAACTCCTCGGCTTCCCACCCCGACCACACGCCGGGGAAGGCCACTTGCCAGTTCAGGAATCGCTCGCTGCCAGCGAGTTCTAAGGCAGCGGCGAGCGTGTGGTCGCCACCCGCCGAGTCCGGACGGCCTCCCTGTGCGATGTCGATCGGGTTGCCGGACGTGCCCTGTAGCCAGTTGAGATACGCGGCTTTGACCTCGCGTTTTCGGAGTCCCAGCCAGTCGAACGCGTGCAGTAGCGACATGAAGGCGTTCAGGGGAGCGGTCATCTCCGAGATTTCGGCGAAGATGTCGGCCGACCGGTGCGCCTCAGCGATCTCGGCATCCGTCAGTCCCTCGATAATCTGCATCGGCGCCGCCGCGCGGGTGGCGCGCTCAAGCGGCTCTCTGAGGAACAGGCTGCTCTTTTCCTCCGTCCTCTCGGCAGCGCGTCGTACCCAGGTGCCAAACAGGCTGTCGCCGCAGCGTAGGTGATGATCCAAGAAGCTGAGCGGTGCCCCGACGGTGAAGGTGTGAAGCCACAGGGAGACCTTGGCCAGTTCCACGGCCATCGGGTTCTTGTCCACACCGTAGACGCAGCGCTTCAGCACCATCCGGCGTACGATGTGCCGGTCGTCGAGCTGGGCGGGATCGAACGTCCAGCCACGGTCCTCGGCGTTGCCCATGATCGTGTTTCGGATCCCATCGATCCGCTCTACCAACGGCGAGAGGTATCCGTCCACGCTCGCTTCCGCCTCGGCCATGGCCTCGATAACGCGGTCGGCGAGGTAGTCAACCAGGTTCACCAGAAAGTGTCCAGAACCCATCGCTGGGTCGCACACTCTCAAATCGAGGATCCTCTCCGCCGGGTCAAGCCGCTTCAGGCGGCCCATACGGCGATCTTCCGGAACTGGGCTTGAACTGAGATCCGACGCCTCGGTGGCGAACGCCTTCACACATGCATCCACTAGAGGCCTGATCGCTTCTCCGATGATCAGGTTGACCAGATCATCGGGCGTGTAGTAGCTCCCGGAGTCCTTGCGGGCGAAGACGTTGGGACGGACAACGATATCCCCGCCCTCGCGAACGACTTCTCGCTCAAGCAGCTGTTCGTAGATCGATCCCAGTTGCTGAACCCCGAGATCCCGGTAGTTGATGTACCGGCGTCCATCCGGCGTCCGTTCGAACGAGAGCGCATCGATCACTCCCGCCATCACGGCATCCGCCAGTCGAACACTCGACAGCAGCGGTGTACGCTGGCGGTCGAACAGCCCACCGTTGTAGGGCGGCAGACCAATCGAGGCATCTCCCTCGTCGATGGCGCGGCAGAGATCGTCGAACGCCGACCAGTAGCGCGCCACGCCGGTCGAGAAGGCGTCGCCTTGATCCTTGCGGCGGCCGATGTCGCCGCGCACCCGATCCCGTAACGCGTAGTCGTCGTACCGGCGGTCGCGCACGGGCAGAAGATCGCGGTCTTCGGCGTATAGAATGAAGAGCAGCCTGTAGAGCACGACCAGTGCTGCGTCTCGCACCTCGGTCAGCGGCGCATCGGGGTCCGCCTTCGCGAGTGCTTTGACAAGGTCCGGGAAGACTTGCCCGAAGACCAGCGCCGACAGGCTGCTCGCCACCCGTTCCTGATGAAAGTGGGCTTCCTTGATCGCTCGTCCATGAAAGGTCTGCCCGTCTACGGGGTCGGGAAGGAAAGCATCCCGTCGGAACACCAGCCAGAACACCCTGAGCCAGTGTCGCCGGACATCGGCTGGGATGGCGTCGTGGTCGCCGCCCGCAATCCCGAGAACCGCCGCCAAATCCAACTCGAAGAACTGTTCGGCGACCGAGCGAGCGCCAGCGTAGTACAGACGCCAGCGGGCACCGTTCGTCAGAATGCCCCAGCGGAGCTTGCCAGTAGTCAGATCGTCAATGCGGCGGAGGTAGCGCAGCATCTGTGTCGACGGGGCCGACTCCTCGCCACGCCGCCCGGAGCGGCGGTCCAGCGGTCGTAGCCACCGCTTCGACTCGACCACGGCCAGGCCATGCTCGTAACGCCTCCACTCCTCGGCGAAGCGGTTCGCCCGGTCCTTCGAGGCGCCGTCGGCGAACATCAAGCCGTCCGGCACGTCTTGGCGTCCGTGCGCCGAGAGGTTCTGCTGCCTAAGGCTCGACGTCCAGCCGAGCCGCGCCAGAACCGGCCAGATCAGGTCATCCTCGGTCTGGCTCTCGTTGGGAGACAGACCGGTCGGGAAGCGGTTGAACAAACCACGCAACGCGGCCTCAAGGTCAGCGAGCCTCGCGTCGGACAGGTCCTGCCAGTCCGGAAGCTCGACAATCGCTTCTCGAAGGAAGTCTTCGGCAAACAGGCTCCCCTCGAAGGGTCGGATCATCGTCATCCGTAACCTACGCAGCCCAATAGGCGCGAGTCAGCTTGGTCCAGCAGCGCAGTCCTTCCAATCGTCGAATCCTCCTCTGGCCAGTTGCTCCGGTCGGTGCATCCAAACTAGCTCCCAGCACGCTGGAGCGCGCCTCGTTGAACGCCCACCCAAGCCCGAGAGCGAACGCCTGCCTTACGCTAGTCGGGAGACGACGGGAGGTGCCGCTGGCGGAGTCAATTCGACCTTCTGGACGACGCTGGAACCCTTGGGACATCGCGGATTCTTGCGTAGTTGACACGGCCTGAATTGGTCCTCTGACTGTAGGGCATGGCGATTCTGGCCGCAGGGTTCCACGCATCGGGGGGCGGATCCCCCGCCAAGGCGAATGAGCCAGGATGAAACCCATTGCAGGCGGAAACCGTAGGATGTCGCCCTTCGGGTCACCGAAGCGCGAAGGACAGCACGACCAAACGAGGCGAACCACCGGAGGAGACGCACGTAGTCACGTTGATCCACCCCACGGCGGAACTGATGCCCGTGTCCCCCTACGGGAGCGCTGGCGGGATCAGACGCCGCTACGGCTTTGCCGGTACATGGACGGCCCGGCATCGCGGGCCTCCATCCCGCCGGTCGCACTTCCCGAGGGCCGTCTGAACGGGTTCTCCGGAGCGCTTGCGGTGGTGCCCCGCCACCGCATCGGTTGCGGCCAGCGACGACCTTGGGACAGGTCGCCGCAGGGCTTGTCGGACACCGCTAAGGTGGACGAGCCAGCTTACTCCTTGGGGCCACACTCCGTGCGACCCCTGCGGAGGCTGGCGGGGGGCCGCGCCCCCTCTGACCCCCGAACCGGAAACGGCGCGCTATGAGCCGTGGACGCGCCGTTTGGGTGAAGGTTCGCGCCAGCGAGGCGGAGCGTGCCGAGTGG
>CAYWUV010000180.1:0-1434 GCA_964461235.1 uncultured Bryobacterales bacterium
ACGGGCGACCTGAAGTCGATCGACGCCGAACTGGAGATTCCCGTCGAGGGCAGCGGATGGATCGCGGCGCGAGTACTGGGGCCGCCCCAGCACGGCGCAATGGACAGCTACCTCTTCGCGCACACCAATCCCGTTTTCGTCATCGCCGACGGCAAGCCGATCCGGTCGCGGGACGACGCCGCCTTCTTCGTGCGCTGGATCGATCAGACTCTGGACGAACTCCGCGCGATGGACCGCTGGGACGACCCCGCGCACAAGGCCGAGGTGCTGGCGACGTTCGAGGAGGGGCGGCGGCTGTATCAGGCGCAGGTGGACAGGGTGCCGCGGTAACCCCGGCAGCCGCCAGCTCTACGCTTCCTCCAGAAACGCCCTGACCTCGGGTACCATAATCGCCGGATCCAGGATCGCCGCCGTCTCAGCGCCGGGGATTTCGCGCACCGTCCAGCCCATCGCTTCCAACCTCGGGCGGGCCTCGCGGAGCCGCTCCACCAGACGAAGCGGAATCCCCGCCACCGAACTCTCGGCATTTGCGCCGATCAGGGCCATCCGGGGGCAGGTGATTGCAGCCGTGACATCTTCCTCCGGCCACTCCTGCATGCCGCGGTAGAAGGTGTGCCACTGCGCGTATTGCCCGGGGTCGCGCAGAATCACCATGGCGTGGGGCGGGGGCTCGGTGAGTTGCATCTCGACGCCGCGCAGCATGTCGGGATAGGGAGCTCCGAGGGGTGGCCAGGTGCCGCAGATCAGCGCCGAGACCCGGTCCGAGCGGGACGCCAGCATGAGGCCGTTGATCGCTCCCCAGAGGTGGCCGCAATACGCGAACCGGTCGAAACCGGCCGCATCCGCGACGGAGAGAAGGTCGGCGTAGACCCGGTCGGGGGTCATCTCGCCGTGCGGCGGGACCATGGTTCTGCCGACGTTGGGATAGTCGACCAGGAGGACACGGTAGCGGTCGGTGAGGCGGTTGAGGAAGCCGTCCTTCACGGACCCCTGCTCCTCGCCGAAGACCTCGCTGTAGGACGCCATGAGGGGGAACCCGAGGAAAAGCGGAACGCCGTCTTCGGGGCCATGCACCTCGAAATGGATGGGGGGTTCGTCCGCGCGGCGGCAGGTCGCGAGCGCAGTTCCGGCCGCGAAGGCAGCCGAAGTGCGAATGAAGTCGCGTCGTTTCATGAGCGGGATGGGTCAACAAGGTGTGATTGGCCGATCCAGCCATTCTAACGCCCCGGATTCCCCCCACGTTAGTCGTTCTCCGACCAAATGCCGAGCCCAACCTGTCGCACAAAGACCGGAGCCAACCCCTGCAAGATCCCGCGTTTAAGATGGTCTTCTGTCATCCGGTGGCCATCGAGAGACTGGTCCGCACGTACGCTTCGGAGTACGCCGACAGCATCGACTTCTCGACGCTCGAGAAACTGGACGCCGAACTGGTGG
>CAYWUV010000180.1:1534-9283 GCA_964461235.1 uncultured Bryobacterales bacterium
GGCAGAGGAGCTGTCTGCGCTCCTCGGCAGGGTGTCCGACTCCGGGGAGATGTCGGTGGCTGCGAGAGCGGTTCTGGAGTCTGCTAGGTCCGAGGAATTGCTGCGGCGGTTGCGAGGGGTCTGACCGTCGGTCGGGCCAGCCCCCCCATCAGCCGCTGCGGCGCATGGCGAAGACGCCGTTCAGGTAGTGCGTCGCTCGGCCGTTGCCGTCGTCGCCCCAGAAGGCGACGTCCCAGCCGCGGTTGCCGCCCATCGCCGGATCGCGCGGCAGGAACCGGTCGCCGCCGAGCGGAATCAGCTCGGACTCCAGCGCGTTGCCGATCTCCGAGCGCGCCATCAGGCGGTCGCCATCCACAGCGAACGAGAACCGGCTGCCCACCGCCTCGAACTGCCCGACGTAGCGTTCGAGCTCGACCTCCTGCGGCGTCACCGAGTCCGGAGTAGGAGTCCGGGGCTTGTCGATGCCGAAGACCTCCGGGAACAGGGTGTCGAACACCTTGTCGGCCAGCGGGTAGCCCTGGCTCGGCACGTTGGCGATCGTCGCGGCGGCGACGCCCTTGCTCGGACACCATAGCAGCAGGGAGGACCCGCCGCTGTTGGTGCCGCTGTGCCCGTAGATCGCCTCTCCGCCCCAGCGCTTCCAGTAGGGCCCGGTGCACCACCTGTGGGCCATGATCCGGGTCGGAAGGTCGATCTCGGGCGTGTGCATCGTCTCGACGGCTTCCTCCGACAGCACCTGGCGACCATCGGCCGAGCGTCCGTCGCGCAGGAACATCCCGGCAAACCGCACCAGATCGCCGGCGCTGCAGCACAGGGTGGCCCCGGCCGGGGCGATGCTGCGCGGCAGCCCCCAGAACGGCACGCGCTCGCCTTCGGGATTCGAAGGGGTCGGCGAGTAGCCGAGCGCCACCGGGTGATAGAGCAGGTCTTCCGGGAAGGTCCCTGAGTGTTCCAGGCCGAGCGGCTGGAGGATCCGCTCGGCGAGCAGGGTCTCCCAGTTCTGCCCCATTACCCGCTGGGCCGCATACCCGGCGACGGCGGTGCCCGCGTTCGAGTAGCCGTAACCCGTGCCCGGCTCGAAGATGACAGGGATTTCGGCAAGCGAGGCCACGTACCGGCCCAGCGCGTCATCGCCGCGCCCGTGATCGGTGTATGGCCCGTTGTCGAGTCCCGACGACATCGAGAGCAGTTGGCGCAGAGTCATGTCAATGGGCGGGACCTCGCTCGTCAGCGGCGCGCCGTCGAGATAGCTCCCGACGGGTTCATCCAGGTCGAGGATTCCCTCGTCAACGAGGGCCATGACCACGGCGGCGTTGAAGACCTTGGTCGTCGAGCCAATCTGGAACAGCGTGTCCGGCGTAACGGCCAGGTTGCGCTCACGAATCGCCAGACCCGTTGCGAACTCCTGGACCGCCTCGCCGTCGAACACCGCGAGCTGGGCGCCGACGATCCCCAGGCTCTCGGCCGACTCGTCGAGGAGCTGCTGGAGGTCGCGCCGGTCGAACGCCACCTGTGACGGAGACGCGATCGCCGCAAGGCCACGCGCTGACGCGACCATCGGCAACGCGGCTGCTGCCGCACCGGCTTTGAGTAGGGTTCGTCGATTCATCAGGAACTCCCTGCGCTAAGTTCGGATAACAACTGGCGGACGACATCCAGAACGAATTCCGGCGTCTCGTATGGGTAATTGTGGCCCGTGCCCGGCGGCGTGTGGATAAGCCGGGCATCGCTCGAGACCTCCAGGTATCGCACACGCATCCGCACGAAGAAGTTCTTGGCCCGGCGCGCTGCGGCAGCCTCCATCCCCAGCGGATCGATGATGGCGTCGGCGGGGTCGTCAGGGATAACGACCAGGACGGGCATGTCGCCGAGTTCGCCGTCGTAGACCACCAGGTCGGGCGCCGCCGAAGACACGATGCCGGGACTGAACTCCCGAAAGATCGATGCCGTGGCGAACGATGTGGCAGGCCGTCGCGCGTTGGCCGCCATCGCTTCGCCCACATCGTCCAGAAGACGGCGCTGTTTGCGCAGCACCTCGCCGATCTCCGTCTCGGTTTCGGCCATCGCGATCTCGGGATTGGTCCACCCGCCGAAGAGCTTGTCGAGACCCTGCGCTTCGGCGTCCCGGACCAGCCCGTCGAGCGCCGCCGCACCGTACGCGGGTGCGTAGATGAACGCGTCGGGGGGCGAGGCATCGAGGAGGACGACAGCCGCGGTGCGCTCCGGGTAGCGGCGGGCGTAGTTGGCGACCAGCAGTCCGCCGTAGGAGTGCCCGGCAAGCACGAAGGGGCCTTCTTCTCCGGCCTCCTCCAACAGTGTCGCGAGCTCGACGGCCCCGGTCGCGGTGCGACGTGGAAACGGCCCCGGATCGCTCCACCCGGTGCCGGGACGGTCGAACAGGATCGAGCGCGTCTCGCCACGAATTGCGGCGTGCAGGTGGTACAGTGCCAGCCCCTGCGCGTGCCCGCCGGGGATCCAGATGACGGTGGGCCCGTCGCCGGCATCTCCCTCGGCGAGGATGTGCATGCGGTGGCCGCCGACATCGACGAGCCTTCCGGGTGGAGGATGCTCACCGGCCAGGCGGCGAATCTCGACCACGGACCCGGCCGCAGCGACGAGAACAACGACCGCGAAGACCGCGACGAGCACTCCGAGCGCCCTGGCAAGGCGGGCCCGTCCCGCACTTCGTCCGATGCGGGGACGCCGTGAAACGATCAGCAGCGCAACGCCGACCGCGGCAATCACCAGCCCGATGACAACACCGCCCCAGGGGTGCGAGAGCAGGGGATAGAAGGGAGTCAGCATGGCGGGAACGAAGCTGTGACTCCGGCCCCCGCCACGCAAGACGGCACCGTATTCGCATTGAAGGCCGATCGATGGCTACCATGAGTGCAACGCCGTTGACCCGTAACAGTGAGGATGTCATGCGAACCCCTGTAGCCGTAAACTTCAAGTCCGTCGTTGTCCCTGCGCTTGTGTGCCTGGCTGGCGCTGCCGCGTTCGTGGCCACTTCTTCACCGCCCGCCGCGGCACAGGAGGCAGTCCTCGAATCCTTCCGTGCCCAGATCGGGCTCAAGACGGTCGCAGGCCCCCGGATCTCGCCGGACGGCAGCATGATCGCCTATTCGGTGACAACCGCCGATTGGGCAAACAACCGATTCGACCAGGAGATCTGGCTGGTGGTGGGCGACGACGAACCATTCCAGCTGACCCGCACGGAACCGGGGAGCAGCATGGGACACCGGTGGTCACCCGACGGATCCCGCCTGGGCTTCGTGGCCGATCGGGGCGACGGCGCGCAGGTCTACCTCATCCCCCCGGTGGGCGGCGAGGCCGAGCGGCTCACTTCCCACGAACACGGAGTTGGCGCGTTCCGCTTTTCGCCCGACGGCACCCGGATCGCCTACTCGGCCATCGACCCCGCACCCGACGACTTCGAAAAGCGCGAGGAACATTACGGCAACTACGCTGTCGAAGACGCCGACTTCCGCATGACGCACCTCTGGGTGGCGGACGTGCAGGAGGGCGCGGAGCCCCGCCGCCTGACTCGGGGAGACGGCTTTACCGTCGGCTCCTTCGAATGGTCGCCGAATGGCCGCGAGATCGCCTTCGACCACATGCCTACACCATTGGTCAACTCCTTCCCGCATTCGGACATCTCCGTCGTGGACGTAGCCACTGGAGCCGTCCGAACCCTTACCGCCGCTCCCGGCCCCGAGGCCGGGCCGATGTGGTCGCCCGACGGCGCGCACATCCTCTATTCCACCCCCGCCGGCGCGAATCCCTTCTACGGCAACACCGAACTCGCGGTGATCCCCATAGACGGCGGCGAAGCCCGCATCGTGACCGCCGATTTCGACGAGAACCCGTCACCCGTGGCCTGGACCGACGAGGGCGTCTTCTTCGTCGCGTTCCAACGCACCGCCCGCTACCTCTTCCTGCTCGACCCCGAGTCGGGTGCGGTGACCCTGGAAGCGGACTCGCCCGAAATGATCGCATCGGTCGACCTATCCAGCGACGGCACCGTCATGGCGTTCCAGGGCGAGGAGCGCACCACGGTAAGCGAGGTCTTCCGAGTATCTCGCACCGCCGGCGCCGCCCGCGCCCCGCAACGCCTCACTGACATGACCGCCCAGCTGGCCGACTGGGGCGACCTCGGCAGCCGCGAGGTCATCCAGTGGGAAAGCGAGGACGGTGCCGAGATCGAGGGCATCCTGATGAAGCCCCCCGGCTACGACCCCGATCGCACCTACCCCCTCATGGTACTCATCCACGGTGGCCCAACCAGCACGTCGAGCCCGCAGCTGATCGCCGGATACGTCTACCCGGCAATCGAATGGCTCAGGAAGGGAGCGGTGGTGATGATGCCCAACTATCGTGGCTCGTCCGGCTATGGCGCCGACTTCCGCGCCCTCAACGTGCGCAACCTGGGCGTCGGCGACGCATGGGACGTGCTCTCCGGCGTCGAGGCGCTCGTCGATCGTGGCATTGCCGACCCCGACCGCGTCTCGGCGATGGGCTGGAGCCAGGGCGGGTACATCTCGGCCTTCCTCACCACCTTCAGCGACCGCTTCCGCGCGATCTCCGTCGGCGCGGGCATCTCCAACTGGATGACCTACTACGTCAACACCGACATCCACAGCTTCACCCGCGAGTACCTTGAGGCGACGCCATGGGACGATCCCGAGATCTACGCCAGGACCTCGCCGATGACCTACATCAAGCAGGCGAGCACCCCGACACTCATCCAGCACGGCGAGTTCGATGCGCGCGTCCCCACCCCCAACGCCTACGAGCTCTACCAGGGCCTCCAGGACGTCGGCGTCGACACCCGACTCATCATCTACAAGGGCTTCGGCCACGGCATCACCAAGCCCCGCGAACGCCTCGCCGCGATGTGGCACAACTGGGAGTGGTTCGCCCGTCACATCTGGGGTGAGTCGGTCGAGATGCCGATCACCGAGGGACACTGAGCATGTTCAGGAACATCGTCGTCCGCCTGGTCATTTACTATCTGTCGTGGCTCACTCTTCTTGCCGGCACCTTTCACTTCTTCCCGCGCTTTCTCTTCTACATCTCCCAGGAACGCGACCGCTTCCTGATAGGAACGCTGCACTCTACCGCAACCGAGTTGTCGGACGTGCTGGCGGACATCCAGGAGGGTATCGGCCGGCTGGGCCCCCAGGACAGCCTGAGCCAGGTGCTTGATCCGGCGGTTACGATCCCCGTCTTTCTCTCGCTGATCCTCGCCTTCGGTGTGACCCTGCCGATTACCTGGGTGTATGGATGGACGCGGCCTCAAAAGAAGTACAGCCAGTCGTTCATTCACGCGCTGCTGGTGACGCCGATCGGCATTGCGCTCGTCGTTTTCCTGGTCAAGGGCAGCCTCCCGCTCGCCTTCGGTCTCGCGGGAATCGTGGCCGCCGTTCGTTTTCGCGCCACAATCAAGGAACCGATGGACGCCGTTTACATGTTGATGGCCATCGGGATCGGCCTTGCAGCCGGTACCCAGCTCACGTCGGTGGCGTACCTTGCATCGCTGATGTTCGTGGTGATAACACTGGCCGTATGGAAGAGCAATTACGGGGCCGAGCCGCCCGAATTGTCCGGTTGGCGAATCGTACCGGCTGGAGGACCGGAGCAGGTCCCCGATGCGCCCGGCGAGCCCGAAGCGGTGGAGAACGGCCGAAATACGGGGTAGGGATGCGGTGCGACTCGGCCATCGGGACCGGATCACGGGAGCGCGCCGGATCCTGGTGCGAGTGCCTCACCTCTGTCAGGATGCGTCGCCCCTCCACCGCGCGGGGGTGTGGCCGGAGTGTTGCGGGAGCCGTTGGGAGTGTCCTGTTGCTCGCCATGGTGGCCTGCGCGAGCGGAACCGGCACCGGTGTGTCGACCGGGTGGATCGGCAGCGCGGAGATCGATGCGCTCCACCAGGATCCTGTGCCCGCGGCGCGATTCGTTTTCGTTGGAGACACGGGTACGGGCAATGAACGCGCTTCCGGAGTCGCTGCGCAGATCCGTCGTGCTGCCGAGGCGGTGCCCGTTTCTCACGTCTTCCTGCTCGGGGACAACGTGTACGGGTTTCAGGGCACACGGTCCATCTCCAGCAGGTTCCTCGATGTGTATCGAAGCGTTCTTTCCCTTGGGGTGAGGATTCACGCAGCGCTTGGCAACCATGACCTGGATCACTGCGGCGACTCGGGGCTAAGGCCCGTTCCACGGGACGAATCCGCCTATCGGTCTTCGCCCCGATGCTCGGTGGTTTCGCAACTGGTGACGCCCCACCTGGGGTTTCCCGACGGTCTTCGCTATTACTCCATTGAGATCTCCGGGCAAGATCCCGGTTGGCGGAGGGACGAGCGCGGGCTACAAGACCCGCGGCAGTCGGACGAGCCGCCTCTCGTCGAGGTGTTCGTGCTCGACACCAATACGCTTGGCAGAAAGCAGACGCGGCTCAAGCAGGGATCGGACGAGCCTCAACTGCGTTGGCTTGCCGGTGCTCTGCAACGATCCGGCGCGCGATGGAAGGTCGTCGCGATGCACCACCCGATATACGCGCCGACGCGCTGCTGGTGGTTCCGGTTCCTGTGCAGGAATGACGATGCAACGTTGCGGGCTCAACTCGAGCCCATCTTCCGCGAAAACGGCGTGGATGTCGTCTTCCAGGCCCATCAGCATCTGTACGCGCGCGTCCGGCCAATAGGCGGCATAAGGTATTTCGTGACCGGTGCGGGAGGGAAGGAGCCGGATTCATTCCGGGACGATGAACGCACCGTCCCACGTGATGACCGGGGCTCCTTCAATCATTTCATGTACATCTACGCGACCGAAGATCGATTCGGCTACTGCGTCATCGACGTGAACGGAGGTCTCCGTGATGGCGGGAGTTTCGCACGTGGAGACGCCACCGATCGCCAGGATGATCCTTGCTCGGCTCCATAGAGCGCCGGGTCTCGCCCCTCGTTCAATCTCCTCAACGGGACGCTCCATGGACAGCACTCATTTTCGACGTGGCAGAACCGTTGAAGTTGATCGTGATGATGTTGCCGTCGCACGGAATGGCGACGGTGGCCGAGGTCTGATCGAAGGTCGCTTCCGAAGGGAAGCCGCTGATTGCAATCGTCACGGTTTCGCCCTCGACGTTGTCTAAGCGGAAGCTGCCGTTCTGATCCGTGGCGGTGGACTCGCCGGTACTCAGGGTGATCAACACGCCGCCGACTCCCATCCCCTCGATGGTGACCTGACCGGTGATCGTGCAGACCGGCAGAGACGGTGTGACATTGTCGCACGCTACGAGGGGGAGCCCGAGCAGGGCGAGAGCAGTGAGCAGGTAGGGGTTCTTCATACCGGAGTTCATCACTGTAAAGCCTACTTTACCAAATGTAATGCTGACATTACACAATCGTCAATCGCTGTCGGCGCGCGACCCGGTCGTCACGCCTGCACGGCACCCGCGCAGGTCTTATTGTGATGCCGTGAACCGGATCTTCCAACCCGGTCGCGCGAAAACCGGCGTCGCCGCCCGTGCGAGGCCGAAGCCCGCGTTCCGGTAGCATCGGAGACTTCCATGCCAGGATATGCGCCCATCGCGACCCTCGCCCTGATCGCCGCCCTGCCCCACGCCGCCGTCGCCCAGGACGCCGGCGAGTGGAGCATCGAGGAATCCCGGGCTCCTTCCACCACCACCCTCAGCTACACCGCTTCGGAAGGCACCTGGATCAGCGTGGATGTCTCGCCGGACGGGCG
>CAYWUV010000181.1:0-9199 GCA_964461235.1 uncultured Bryobacterales bacterium
CGCTTGCGCGGCTCTTCCGGCTGCCCCGGAACTGCTTGTCTCAGCGTCGCAATCGCTGCAGAAATCCGATTCGACTACCGCTGCCCTACTCTCGTCGTTCTGCAACCAAGCCTGACTCTAGCGCCCCGAAACCTGAATGCTTACCACTTGATGCTCCCGGATCGAACCAGCAGTCACGGCCGGATCCACGTATGCCATCAAGCATTTCACCCCGCTAGGCCGGTACTCGTCGCAGATCCTGCGGATTTCGGGAGCGTACTTGTCGGAAATCGGGCAGTCATGAGTCACGAAATAGATGATCGTAGCGCTGGATTCCGGATCTGCCGGCAGCGTGTGCTTGTTGCCGCCAATGTCGAGCAGCGTTGCCGCCGACAATTGCACCGGAACGATTGCCGCTAATGCTCATCGGCCAAGCGTCGATCCAACCGCGTCCGTCCTGGCAAGCAGGCCCGCCGACGAGCGGACCATCAACCACGGTTTCGATTGGCAGACGGCGCACATTCTCGGGATGCACCCAATCGGCCGTTCTCCGAATGAAGCGGTGCCAACCGGGGCCCTTGTCGGATTAGCGGTGGCGCTGGCTTGGGGGCCTCCTGTCCCGGCGCAATCCGTCGTTGGGTCCATCGACTTCTTCGCCACGCAAGGCATAGCCTATCTTTCTGTGCCAAATAGGCCAAACACTCCTTGACAAAGATACGCCTGTTGGGGTACGTGAGACATCAGACAGGATTTCGCCTATCCGGCGGGACTCGTTTCCTGTCGAAGTATGTAGTCGGCGGAGGAGACTGAAGATGAAAATCGATGCACGAGCCCGAGTTGTGCCCATATTGCTGATTTCGGCGGCCATCCTCCTCGTCCCATGGCGGTCAGGCATGGGCGATCTCTTCGTGGCCAAGGCTGCACAGGAGGAAGAAACTTCGATACCAGAAAAGGTGAAACTGTTCATCCCCTACAAGGAGTATTCACAGGACGACAACCAGAGGATCCTGAGCATGTATGAGTTCTTGCGGGTGGCGGACGTGTCTGACGGGATGGATGTGGTGGGCCTACAGGATATTGGCCTCGTGGATCCAGAAATCCATGCCTTATGGAAGGACACCGAGAATTTTGCGCATCGTGTTGTCGGCATCGCCGTCACGGCTCGATACGTTCCCACGAACAAACGGGAACCGCGGATGGACCACCGGACAATCAGCCAATGGTACAGCACCCTAACTTCGGAGGCGTTTCAGGATGTGCTCACACCCGGATCAATGCTGGTCATCGATGCCTTGGAGGACGGCGAGTCGCGCAGTATTGGCTCATCCAATATCCAGTCCTGGCAAAACGCCGGTATGGTGGGCCTGGTAACGAGCGGCGGTCTGGCGGACAGCGACGAGATCATTCACCAGAAAATTCCTTGCTACTTTCGCAGGTTGGCCCGAGGCATTCGACCCGGTCGCAATGAATTGGAATCAGTGAATAGACCTGTCACGATTGGAGGGGTCTTGGTGAGGCCTGGGGACGTAGTCATGGCTGACGGCGACGGGGTAATAGTGGTGCCTCGTGAGCGGGCCGAAGAAGTCGCCGAAGCGGCGCTGACTTTCCTCGATAACATTGCTCGCCAGAAGTATGTCGCAAAGACCGGGAAAAATCCCTGGGCAGAAAGAGATGGACAGAACAACTGAACATCAGCGCGCGTCAGGATTCCAGGAGACGCCGGGTAGGAGAGGCGGCGTGCACAGGTTCGAGTGTCGTCGCAGGCCCCGGGAGAGCGTCGGGAGCGGGATCCGAAGTCCCGTCAGCACTTCCAGATCCCGCGCCACGGAGGCCTGGGGCCGGAACAGCGAGTAGACCTGCACCAGCCACCAAGCCCACACGTAGGTGCCCAGCTGGGTCTTGCCCAGTCGCGGGCCCGGATGGGCAAGCTGGCCAGTAGCGTCGGCGGAGGATCTTGCGCGCCAGAGCCGACGAGTCGATCTCGTACAGCCAGCTGATCTTGGACCCCGAGGGCCCGGAGGCGTGCCGCAAGCGGAGCGGCGACGGTCCTGCTCAGACACGTCCAAGACCTCGATCACTGCCGGCAGGTCCGGGTACTGCTCGGCGGGGTGGGTGAGCCCGGCTGCCGCCCGCGCTTCCGGCGGGGCGGCCCGTCCCCGGGGTGGCTTGTCACTGGGCCTGTCGTGCCCGGCCGACTCGTCGCCGGAAGCCGTGTCGGGGGCGGCCTCGTCAGAAGCCTACGACCCTGAGCGGCCGCCCGGGCCGGCGTGGTTTCGCTCTTGCGCCCGAACAGAGTCCGCTGGAACTCGGCCACTTGGGCCCGCTGCGCTCGTATTGCCGGACGTGCGGGCATGGATTTGCAGTGGCCCGGAACGGCCGGGCCGATTGCCGCACCCCTAACATTGCAGGTTGCAGGTCAGGAAGTTAAGTCTCGGAACAGAACCAGAGCAGCGAGCCCTCCCACTGGTCGGCACGGGCACCATTCAACGCCCGGACTCCTCTTGCAAGACCCTCCGCTCGCTGTTCCTCGCGGGAGCCACCAACCCGGTTACTGAATGGTTGCGTTCAGATTGTTTTCGATTTCTTCGGCAAGCTGTGTTTGGCCCATTTCAACTGCCAACTTCCGAGCGCGGCGGCCGTATTCCACGGTCTTCTCATGTTCGCCAAGCATGCCGTGCGTAGCAGCAAGAGCATATAGGAACTGTGGCGTTTGCTCGTCTACTGGTTGTAACGTTTGTTGAAGTTCATCGATGGCTAACCTCAGACGACCCTGTTCGGCAAGCAGGCGTCCGAGGTGGAAATGTGCCAAACGATAATTGGGCTGGTTTTGGATAGCCAGCCGATAGTGCCGCTCTGCTTCGGCGCGCTCCCCTTCTGACTCCAGCAGAAAGCCCAAGTTGTTGTGGGCTAAGGCATAGTGCGGGTCAAGCTTGAGTGCTTCGCTGAAGGCGGCTTTGGCTTCCCGGGGCCGATCAACCTTGGTGGCCAGTACGCCAAAGTTATAGTGAAGTTCGGCGTGCGGTGCCCCTGTCGCTAGGGCGGCGTGATAGTGCTTGTTGGCTTCCCCAAAATTGCCCGTCCGACCGTATAAGATAACTAGGTTCATCCGCGCCCGAACGAGATCAGGCTCAAGCTCGATAGCTTTCTCGTGTGCCGCAATTGCTTCCCCAATGCGGTTGGCTTCGTTGAACTCGATCCCGCGTCTGAGATATACATACGCGCCTGCCTCAAGCGCGGTGACCTCGGCCAACAGTGGATCTGCGGTTGCCGGGATACCGTATCGATCCTGTTGGTAGAGTTCCAAGTGCTGCTCGGCCTTTTCCCTCTCGCCGAGATTGCGGTAGGTTAGGGCAAGCGCATAGTGAGCCGCCCCGAATCGCGGCCCGAGTTCGCACGCACGTTCAAGCGGCTCGACTGAAGCCGCAGCGTCGCCCTTCGCCGCCAGGACGCGTCCAAGCCCGTAATGGGCTTCGGCTACGGTGGGATCCATTTCTATGGCCATCCCATAGAGTTTGCCAGCCTCGTCTAGCCGGCCCAGTGCCAGTAGGGACTCGGCCAAACGTATCCGGATCGGCCCGTACAAGGAATCGATCTTGAGTGCACCACGGAAACTGACGACTGCTTCCTCGTGTTTTGCTTGGCGTTGTTGCACGATTCCGAGATAGTAGTTCCAGTTCAGGGCCGACGGCTCCAGACTCTGGGCGCGGCTGTAGAAGGCTTCGGCGTACTCGAACTGACTATGGGCATGCAGCAGCATGGCTAGGGCACCATTCCTCGCGGCGTTGCTGGGGTCTGCCTCGACCCTTTCGTAGGCTGCGCGGATCTCCTCGCGGATACTCTTGTCGAAAGCATCGGCTTCAAACTCGGGCAGAGTCTCTCTGCCCGGCGGGTCGGCTGCCGGGTCTGCGCAGGCAACCAGCAGCGCGATAACGGTCGCCGACACGATTTTGGGACCACGATGCATCAGAGTAAGAGACGGGGATCGGAGGTACCGCCAGAGCGTCGCCGATTTCGTTCGAACATGGTATCAGCGGTTGTTATGACCCATCGTTCACTGGCTCACCTTCGCGCCATCTTGCCAGCATAGCCCTTACGGGCGAGCACGCCAATGCTCGTCCGGGAGCGGACTGAAGCCATCCCATTGGATACAGTTGTCGTACGTCAGAAGATGAGTTTTAGACCGAATTGCATCTTCCGCGCGGGGGCCGCACCGGTCAACTGACCAAACGTTGGGTTGCCAAACGTGCGACCCGGAAAGCCGAAGTTCGCGTGGTTGAGTGCATTGAAAAGCTCCCAACGGAACTGCAGATCGAAAGGCTGGTCCGAAGCTGTGAAAAGGGTCGTTTTCTTCATGAGGGAGAAATCGACATTCTGAAAGCCGGGTCCCAATAGAGCGTTGCGGCCCAAATCGCCATACGTAAACGGCTCATTGGCTTCGAAGGCCGAGGTATTGAAGAACTCCTCCACCGTGCGCCCTCCAGCGACGGCATCGGGATCACCGACGACATCGGCTCGATTCGACTCGCCATGGTTAGCCGGATCGCCGTTTACAGTGACGTTGTACGGCCTACCGGTCGAAAGGGTCACGATACCCCCCACACTCCAGCCGCCAAAGAGAATATCCAGAGCAGGGTGAAGATCTGAACCGTACTGCCTGCCTCGCCCGAACGGCATGTCCCAGATGGCGCTCAGGACAAATCGGTGACTCAGGTGCACATCCATCAAGCCACGCTCCAGTTGAAGGTTATTCATATGCTGAAACCCTGAACCAGGAGCCTGTCCAGGGCCGTTGTCGCCGATAAGATCCCCGATTCCTTTCGACCATATCCAAGAGGTCAGCAACGTAAATCCCTCGGAGAATTCGTGTTCGACCTTCGCTTGGAAGGAGTGAAAGTTGCTATTTCCCGTATATTGCGTTCGTGTGATTTTTCCTAGAGGAGAAACCAAGACGCCCTGCGACACTCCCGCCGCACCTGGAATTGTGGTGGGCACTACGATACTCTTGTGAACGCGCCTCTGATTGATGTTTCCGGGAGCCAACGATTCCACATAATTGGCATTGACCTTTTGACCTAGGTGGTTTCCTTTGGCGGCAAAATACCCAACCTGAACCATCCAATTTGCCAAAGGCTGATACTGCAGGTTGAAGTTCCAATGCTGGGCGTACCCGAGTGCGGGATCGCGGTCATGAGAAGCCAATGACACGGATCGAGCATTCTCAAGCGCCAACGATTCCGGTGCAATGCCGTTTACTAGGAATGAGGAGGGTGTAATTCCGTCACTGGTAGTAGCAACCTCGACATTGTACGGAGGATTCACAAGAAAGGAATCGGAATCGCCAAATTGAGATAATCTTCCAAGGGGATAGTACATTCCGTATCCTGCGCGCATCACGACTTTCTGGGGAATCAATTGATACGCTAAGCCGATGCGCGGCTGAAAGTTGTTCAGGTCGGGATCGGTGAAGGACGGATTTGCAGAATCCGACGAAAGGATGATTGTCGGGCTAT
Organism: uncultured Bryobacterales bacterium; assembly: GCA_964461235.1. GTDB lineage: Bacteria > Acidobacteriota > Terriglobia > Bryobacterales > UBA6623 > VXMF01. The sequence goes on from CAYWUV010000181.1 coordinate 5,490, forward strand.
TAGGGTCCGTATCTATATCAACGTTCGCCAGCTTGTCAAACACATCCACTGGCCAACGGAAATACTCATACCTCACTCCCAGGTTCACTGTGAAACGGGGGGTTATTTTCCAATCATCTTGGAGGTAACCCCCAATGATGTGTGAGCGTGTGGAGGCCCTGGTGTCACTACTGAAGGCGCTATTGTTAACGTAGCCAAGCAACAGGTCCGCGACTGCGGTTCCACCGGCGTTGTCGAGTGGGTTTCTAGTGAACCGGCCGCGGAATGACATGCTGCCGCCAACCCTCCGAGTATTGCGCACATTGGTTTGGATCCACTGAGCGTCCACTCCGAACTTGAAGCTGTGGTTTCCTTTGATCCAGCTGGTATCGGATTTGAACTGGCGAGTCTGTCCATTCGAGAAATAAGGTAGAAAGTTCCCGCCACCGAGGCCCGTAAATCCGGATATTCCGATATTCGGCATTTTGACTGGAAGCGGATTATTCGGGGTGATTAATCCGATTTGGCCGTTGACATCTCCGAGTGCTTTTGCCTCGTCTGAAAAATCAATCAGAAATTTATCATAGTCCCATCCAAGTTTAGTAGTGGTCACGACGGCTGGCGAGAATATGTGAGACCAAGTAACCCCGGTATTATACGATCTCTTCTCAGTAATTCGAGTGTTTCCGCCAAATGCCGGTGCCGGCAAGCTAGGGGATGCCGGTATGAATTCGGTCTGTGAATTGTACATATATGAGATGTGGTCACTTTGTGTAGCCTGAAAATCTCCTTTCGTATTGATCCTGTCAATGTCTCCTCTGTTCGGTGGGTTGAATAGGAAATTCTGGGAGAGTCTGGTGTTCTGTGGTGTTGGATAAAAATCGATCAAGTTCGCTGCTACTGGGTCGATTCGGCCTTCGGGGATGACGTTGTTTGGAAATGGTTGACGTGTCCCCTCGGTTGCGTCGTAGGTCGCGGGGTCGAAGACGGTTCTACCGAGTCCCGAAAAATCTCCCTCTCGAAATGCCAGAGGGGGAATCGTGTTGTTGACCGTTCTGGACTCCCTCCGATCGAGCGCCTCGAAGGCGAAGAAAAAGAACGCCTTGTCTCGCACAATGGGCCCACCTAAGCTGAATCCGTAGTTGTTTCGTTTGAAGGGTGGAACCTGCCTATCGAAGAAGTTCCTCGCATCGAGCTCTTCATTGCGGAGAAACTCATATACGGAACCGTGAAGGCGGTTGGTTCCAGACTTGAGCGTCAGATTCACAACACCGCCGGCGGCTCTCCCAAACTCTGCTGAGTAGGCGTTGGTTTGCACCTTGAATTCTTGAACAGCGTCGATCGACGGCTTAACACTCTCTCCCTGATTCAGGTCCATCGAAGCGTCATCGACGTTGTTGTCGAACCCGTCTAGCAGGTAGTTGTTCTCGGTAGTGCGCGTCGCACCCGCGCTGAAACCTCCTGCCCTACTGCTGTTGTCACCTGATCCGCTCCGGAACTGGTGGGGAGGCTCAAGAGCACCTTCGGAAAGCAAAGCCAATTGAATGTAGTCGCGACCATTCAAAGGCAAGTCTACGACTCTCCGCTGTTCAATAACCTGTCCTTGGGACGCTTCCGTCGTTTGGAGTAGTTCTTCGGTAGCGGTGACGGTGACCGACTCTGTGATTTCACCCAATTCCAGCGCGAGGTTGACCACAGCAGTTTCCTGCACCTCAAGCGTGATTTCCCTACGAATCAAACGTTTGAAGCCTGCTGATTCGGCCTCGACCCGGTATCTGCCGACTCGGAGCGGGCCCGTCGAATACCAACCTTCAGTGCTAGTGGTGAACACTTGGCGCCAGTTGGTATCGACATTGATGATAGTGACTTCGACAGCCGGAACGACTGCCCCCGTCGAATCGGTAGCAGTCCCTGTTATGCGCCCAGTCTCAGCTTGGCCGGATAGGATGTGCGGGCACAACAGTAAAATGAGAGCCGAAAGTACTACCAAGCAGAACGTTGGCGAACTCTTGGTAGGAAGACTGTGCTTGCTCTGTGGCGTCATTTGTTCCCTCTCAAAGGCTTCGGTGCCAACACCGCAGCCGTTGTTGGTCAGTGGCAGAGACCTTCGAGTTAGGATTGATTCCTGATCTCGCCGATCCGGGTTCCACCATCGCGGTCCTTGGCGGGACCGATTCCGGTCCTTGGAAAAGCAATCTGAAGTAGGCCAGGTCCAAGGCGCTTACCGCCTCACCCACCATCCGTGCGAAAGAGGAGACCCCGGAGACGGGACTCCAATCACGGGTGCTCGCAACACCCCGCGTGGCGTCGCCGGCTTTGCCAATGCGTCCAACTCGCCAGTTGACGAACGGGGTCGCGCGAATGTTCTTTCCGGCTTCGAAAGGGCTTTCCCCTGAAGCCGCAGCGTGGTCGACTGCTTGTGCTCTCCACGGGTTAATCGATCCGATGGCGGTAAGCTCCACATCCGCCTCCGAAGGAGACCTTTCTCCAGTTTGCGTGACAGGTTGGTCTAAAGGCTGGGACGATTGCTGTTGTTGAAGAGTCGTGGGGCCGATTCGCGTCCCGAAACAAATCGGGATAATTGGACACAGACAAGAGGTGCCCAGTGACACTCTAATGGCATTTGTACGCCAGCGAAGGGGGCTTGTCAAGCCATTTGTTTGACATCCTACGTATGCACTTAGCTCTAGTTCGAAGGGTCGCTCGTAGCGATAAGGTCTTTATATGCAACAATTCGGTGTGAGATCAGTTGCTCGGGTAGTCGGTAGAAGATTCTTCCGGCCTACCACGATTTGCGCCGGTTGAACCGAAACGTGTACTCGTCAAGATGACCCTGCAGGTGTTTTGAGCCGACGCTTCCGTAACGCTCAGGAGAGGCGCTCGACGCACGGCCAGCGGTTGACGCGCGAGCTCGTGACGGGCCTGCGTCGCAATGTTCCGGCGGAAGGGTCGGGACCGTGACGACAGCGCGGAGGCCCTGCTGGGCGTGAGCGAGGCAGCGCGGGAGTTGGGCACGTCGGCGGGCACGCTGTACCGCTGGATCCGGCAGGGCTTCGTTTCAGCGGAAGCGGCGGGGGCAGGAGAGCCGACGCGGGTGCGGCTGGATGCCAACGTGCGGGAGCGTTTCTGCGAGGTACCGCCGGAGGGCTCCGTGTTGGCTCCACAAGCGAGGCGGGAGCCGGGGCTGTCGCACCAGTCCCTGTGGGAACGCATCCGGGAGGGGGTGCTGGAGGCGCGGCGCATCGTGCGCGGGACGGACACGGTCCTGTACGTGAAGTGGGATCGCGAGGACCGCCAGTTGCCTCTGCTGCGGACGAGTCGGAGGAGAGCTCGGCATGAGGTGGCTGGTCGCGAGGCGGAGCGCGAGCCGAGGGGGAATGACGCGATGTCAAGCACGGCGAGGAGGCGGGAGGCGATCCACTTCCCGAATCCTCTCGGTTCAGTCGATTGCGGGAGTTCCGCTACGGCCGGCGAGGCTCCCGGTCGCGGTTGCGGCGCGGACAGGGACCGGCCAAGTGCCCGCGAAGCGCACGAAACGCCCCCGATACCGGGCCGGGACGAGTGTTGCATGATTTAAGACGCTCAGCCACAACCTCGCTGAAGCGATGGCTGCTGGGCACGCACCAAGGAGCTGTCGCGCACGCCTACCTCGACTACCACCTGGATGAGTTCACATTCAGGGATTCTCAATTTAGCCTTTTTGGGGCTCGCAAGCCGCCGAGGGGCCGGCA
>CAYWUV010000182.1:0-9195 GCA_964461235.1 uncultured Bryobacterales bacterium
AGTCGAACGGCTTCATCGAGCGCTTCCACCGCACGCTGCTCGAAGAGCATCTCCGGATCAAGGGCCGCACGACCTGGTACGAGGCCGTCGACGAGATGCAGGAGGACCTCGACGCTTATCTTGAGACCTACAACACCCGCAGGCCTCACCGCGGCCGCGGGATGGAGGGACGGACGCCCTACGAGGTCTTCAAGGCCGGGATCCCGAAGAAGTCCCCGGCCCGGAAGAAGAAGGCCAGAAAGGAGGTCAAGCCAGCAGCGTAGAACTGACCTCGGCGAGGCCGGGTGTCAGGTGAATACCATACTTGTACAAATGGCCTCCGTCGACGGAGCATGTGGTGCATGAGGGCTTGACCGACTCACCATCTTTGCCGACCTTTCTCCGTTGTTCAGCATGTCAAACGCGACTCACGGCAGACCCATGGACACAGGATCACTCCCCTCCGTGCCACATCTAACTATCCACTTCCGTGGACGCGACGCGGAAGACCATCGGATGAGGATGCGTGACTTGGGCCACTCCCTTGTTGGCATCGAACGGATAATCACTGCGGGAATGTTCGCCCTGGAAAACGGGACGTTTCCGAAGAGCAACGAGAAGCTGCCATTTGTGGTGCACACTCATGCGCCGCGACGGGGTTCTATTGAATTTGCCACTTGGCTGGTATCTACGGGCCTTGTGCCTGTATTCTACGAGCTGTATTTGTCGAAGACTGGAGACATTCTGTGGAACTGGATGAGTGCCGTGATGTTTGGCTTGGGCGGAAGAAAGCGAGACGCTCGCAGACATTTGGACAAGGTGCTTGATATCTTAGGAGTCGTGAATGAGCAGCGACATATCGAGATAGTGGAATTGTACAAACTGGCCCATGCGAGCCGAAATGCGGTTCGCCCGATTGGACACTCGTGCGAGAGAATTGTGTTTGGGGGTAGTGGCCCTGATCAACGTACGGAGATCGACATCCCGATAGCAGACGCTATACGTTCGACAGTGAATTGCGAGGTGGGCGACATGGAGAGAATCCGCATCACAGTTAATGGATTTGCCCATCATGACAGGCAGTTGAAGATTGTCGATCCGGACGATCCGTCGCGGTTTATTGTAGCAGTAGTTCGCGATCCAGCTTTTGACATAACGCCCAATATCTATACTAACGCGGCTTCATATCGTGGCGAGTTGGATGTACACGCGAAGCGCATGATTCGGGGTGGACGAAATCACAAGCTGTACATCATGGACGCGAAGCCTGTAGAAGGGCCGCTATTCGACCAGCGTGCGGGTTGACGTGTTCAGTTCTTGGTTACTCACCTACGCAGTCACACTCGTAGTTGAATTTGAGGGAATCGTAGTTCCCATTCCCCTCCGCGGGCCCGTATGGTGTTCGTGAGATCAGAGCCAAATCGGAACCACGGGCTCGCAGGCCCTCGGGTTGAGGTGGTCCCGGCTTTTTGGAGAGGTCGTTAAGGTGTATTCCATGAGGGAACAGGAGGCACCGAGATGGCCAGGAAGAGACGGGGGTTCACGCCGGAGTTCAAGTCTCCGGGTTCCCACTGGAGGAAACGTAGGAATTAGGAGTACAACGTAAGCCCCAGTCGCCAGAAAAGAAACCCGAGCGGGGGTTAGGCGCCGTCGGTTGCCCGGCTTGCCGACGGGCCTCCGTCAACGCGGCACGGGAAGGGGTGATACCCCTTGGCATCATCATCGTTCGGACGGATCCGCTCCTAGCAGAAGTGCTTCGATCACGGCAATCCGGTGAAGGCGCCGTGCTAGGTCAGTGGAAGCTCGGGTGACTGCGTCAGCGTAGTCCGCCACATACTCTGGCACGCTCTCCTTGCTGTCGCGCCTCTTCGCCACATCGGCTACTTTGCGGAACCCTTTTAGGCGTGCAATGATGTCTTCCAATTCTGTAGGACTAGGCACACGCTCATCGATGACCAATCGTCCGCAAGCCAGAAAGAGTGAGTAGTATTCGGTTTTGCTATTCCAGCCATTGAATGTGCCTCCTAGTACCGCGGCAGTGAGATCTCGCGTTTGTCGAAACCTACTTTCCCACAAATCTCGATCGGGAAAAAGGTCGTCATAGTCAGAGTAGTAGTCGTCGAGACCCTTCTTCTTGTCAAGGGGTCCGGCCAACAGCCCAATCAGGAGTTCAGATACAAATTCGACATCCAGCATCCGTCGGGACTGCGCTGGCGTTACGATTTTGTTGACAGTCCACCAGGAATCATCCGCGATCTTCTCGACCGCTGTTATAAACTCCCCTGTGTACTGAGCATGTCTCAGCTCCTGCAAGTTCAAACTCGACTGATTGGCGTTTAGGCGACGGAACATATCTCGGACTTCGGTGTCCGAGGCGCGCTCGAGTTCTCTCACAACGATTTTGAATGACCAGAATTTCTCCTGAACACTAGAGTCAAGGCGATCCCACGTAGATCCGATCCATTTAGGTGAAACATCGTTTCCAGTGAGTTCGAGGTCGTTTTTGAAGAACCTTATAATCGACCTCAGACGCTGCTGTCCGTCTACCACTTCAACGGTCGTATCGCCGTCAGACGAGGTCGTCGTCCTAACAAATACCTCTGGAATGGGAAGATCGTTCAAAATGGAGTCGATCAGGTATGACGACTGCGCGTCGCTCCAGACAGGTCGTCGTTGGAAGGCCGGGGAAAGATCCAAGGATCCATCTAACGCGAACTTTCGGAACCATGAAATCGGATGGTTAGTCGCATGCGGATTCATTCGAGATGCTCCTTTGCAAGTGCTTGAATACTATGTTCAGTATATCCGATGAGGTCATCAAGATGCCGGTAGACACGAATGCTCGCTGGGTAGCCTCGGAACTCACGACACCGAGTTACGGCATTCTGGAGTCCTCGCAAGGTGATCCTCAGAGATGCGCGAGCCGGCAGGTTGTAGGGATCGATTCGCCCCCAATACACAAAAGCACGCTTGTTCACGGTAAGATAATGGGCGACTATACGCTCCTCGTTTAGCATCGCGCTCCAACAGGACTCGAATAGCCCGTCGTCAACCACCCCGAGATCGAGATCAGAGGGGCGTTCCCTGTCGCCGATCTGCTTGAAAGGTCGGCCAGCTTGTTCCGCTTTGAGGCTGAAGCCTGTCGCCGCGCTACCCATGAGGTGCAGGGTTGCGTGAGGCAACTTGTGAGCCTCGAGTATGGGTCTTGCCCACGCAGCTAGGTCGAAACCGAGATTGTCACAAAGCCACGGGTTGGAGTTGACAAGACGCTCCGCCAAAGCTCTAGGACTAAAGGCTGTTGTAAGGAACGCTTCGACTCTTGCACGTCGTTGCCGCGTTGTCTCTCTTCTCGCCTCACCCAAAGTTCGCTATGCTCCGTATGCCTAGGTTACTGTCATCGGCAACCCATCGTCCTTCTCCGACTAACCTGGTCGACAAGTTACCGTTCTTCCGATCCGCGCACCACCCAAGTGGGCCAGCAGGGTGGATCTCCCTCTACTAATGGAAGGGCGCCGCATGGAGCTTTGCGAGAGGTGGCCGATCGCACAGGGAGACCCCGGATGGGGGTTCGCAATGATCAGCCCCGTGATCGGGGACGGCCGCGCATGTGCCACCGGAAGGCCGCTCTCCTAAACCGAGGTGAGGCTAAGCGGTTGAGTCGTCGACACATCCTCTCCAGATCCGGCCATCGGTCACTTTCGATCGCTCGGTGATGGCACCGTCCACGTCGCAAAGGCCCCGTAGACGCCGGGTGTTTCGTCGGACACCTTCATCACTCTGCCGGCGTCTTGGAGCTTGGAGAGGTTTGCAACAACTGAGCGACCCGGATAGCGATTGTGGGGATGAAACTCATACCCGCACCTTCTCATGTCCTCGGCGATCTCCTCACGATCCAAAGGCATCGGGAATCTGACTTCCAGCACGTCCACAATCGCCTCGGGTTGGTTCCACCTACGGTACCTTTCACGACGCAGCTTCTCGATGAGCGAGCCGGCTTCTTCAACTTGGCTGGCTATCGGTCGTAGTTTCGCGGCCAACTCTTCAGTCGCGCTGGCGTCAGTCATCGTAAACTCCTTTTCTGGGTCGGTTGCTTAGGGTCGCTTGAAGGGAGGGCAGCCTCGACGATCCCGAGCTCGCCGAAGACAGCGAGCTCTGGCCTAGGAAGGGTGATAGGGGAGCGCGAAGAAACCTATACTACTTCGGATCAAGGTTGCCATAGACCGCCATCAGGATGTCCACCGCATCGTCCAGGTCGCTTGGGTTAGTGTTGAGGGGCTTGTGCTCCCCTGCGTATCGCCAGTCGACGAAATCTCTCCTGTGACTCGCGAGGGTGACATGGACAGGGTCCACTCGATGAGCCTTCGTCCCCTGGTGACCTTTGGCCTTCTGCTCGATCAGATTCCGAGTGTCGTCGTCCAAATCGTCGTACAGGTCACGAAGGTCGTGCCACCGCCTAAAACTACCAGATCGCTTGAACGAGATCGCCTTCAGCGCGAGTTCCGCAGCCAGAGCGCGCAGGATTGGCATCACCAAGACAGATGCGGTAAACCTGTCCTGCTCGTCGGGTGTGGAAGGTAGCTTGGCCCCCGGCTGTATGAGGCGGTCAAACTCGGCGATGAGGTCATCCGCCGCGCGTCGCAGCCCGCGAATCTGCGATTCCACCACGTCGAGGTTCAAGTCGCATTCCTGTCAAATGGGTATTCTCTGCCATCCCACTTGGGAGTCAGCAAGGCAACAGTCGAGGCCTATGAGATCGGCCAGAGCCAAGATAACTCCGATCCGGCTGCCGAGGTCAACTCGGTGACCACAATAGCCATGCAACTCAGGAATGTCATCACGATCTTGAAGATTCTCGGTCCCAGTTCCGCCGCGTCGTCGCTTGGAGCATAGTATTTCCTTGGATCACTGCGATATCTGCTAGGCGGCTTGCCTATCGGGTATCTTCGTCGCTTGGGCTGTTACTTCCGCGACAAGGCCATCCTTGAACTCCCGGGGTTCATTGCCAAAGAGCTTCTGAACGTCGCGAATAACGGCCTCAGCTGCGCTGTCGCTCCCGCCGCCCTTCTCATCGTGGACAGAAAGGTCGACGCTCGAGTTGCTGAGACAAAGGTGGATGACGTGAGCGGCCAGTTGGCCTCTCTCGCGATCATCGAGCACCTGAAGCGTGGCGTCATCAATCGTGCGCTCGAAGACGGACTCCATGATTTCGCCGAATGGAAGGTAGGGGGGCCTGTGGGGCGTGCCCTGCACATGATGGACGGCCGACAAGAGCGTACTGTGCCACTCGAGCTCGTGGCGGAGCACCCGCCCGATGATCTCTCTCCACTGATCGTGTCGGCCATCCTGCCGCGCGCTGTCTGACATGGCTCCAATCCTCAAGGTATGGGTGATTCCTAAATGTAGCTTCCCAACCGTGGCGACGAAGAGGGTACGTCGCTTGCGGGAAGCGGCGTTCGAGGAGTCGGACGACGAGATCCCGGGGCAATGGCCGTGGAATGAGCCGCACGAGGGCCAGCGTCAACCCCGCTACCGGTGCCGTCGCCTTCCGTTTCATTTCGCGTCGAAGGAGCTTCGCGAGTAGGCCGGGAACTGCGTGGCACGGTCAGCCTTCCCCCGCGTGCCGGGTTCCCGATCTTTGCAGGTCGGCGCCTCCAACTTGGCCGGGACTGCCGTGGTCGCCCTCTTCCCCTACTTCCTCAACCCGACAGAGTCGTGCCGCTGCGGACGGGAGAGTTGCCGAATGGAAACTGTAGTTCACCAAATGTATGGTACAGTTTACATTGCGGCTCTACTTCGCGAGCATCCGACCCAACGTCGCCCGCAGCATGCCACGCGGATCCGCCACTCCACTCCCATCACCCTCCTCCCCTCCAACCCCCGGTCCCACCGGAATCGCCCCCACCCCCTCGACCTCTCCCGGCAACTCGTCAGGCGAAGAAGCCGCCCCGCGCCCAGACAGATCCCCACCGTCCGCCACACCGAAGAACCGAAACTCCCCACCCGGATACAGGATCCACACCGACCGGGCGTCCGGAATCGCGTCGCGGTAGGCGTGCATCTTGTAGATGTCTGCCCGCTTGAACGTACCCGCACGCTCTTGGGCCTTCTCGTCGTCGGCGTCCTTGCCGTCCGCGGCGAGTCCCACGTCGGTGAGCGCTTGGACCCGAAACTTCGCGTCGAACAGGTGGAGGCCGGCGTTCGGCCCGTCCGCGACCCGGAGAGCGATGTCGGGAATCAGCGGCACGGAGTAGGAGTAGGACTCCCTCTGTCCCTTCCGTGACCTGGAGAAACGCTGGTTGTACACCAGGCGCACGCCCGGATCCCATTCGAAGGTCCCGCCGGCTACGAAGTCGGTCTGGAAGAGATCGCTGGCCAGCCGCCCCGATCGAACGGGCTTGCTATCCAACACCGCCGAGATCTCGCGGGCCAGGCGGAAGAAGGTCCAGAGCTCGTACAGAAGCGCGATGTTCTTGAGTTCAAGGACGTCGCGCATGCCGTCCTTGTCGAGCGGGATCATCGGGGCCAGGCGAATCCGGGAGAAGTGCCGGAGCACGCGGCGATACCCCCGCCGTCGCTGCAGCACGGTGGACGAGAAGGGGATCCGCACCATTCTTCCGACCTCTTCCCACATGCTGTGCCGGGCGATCGGCAGCAGCGACGCCTCCATTCGATTGCAGTCCCGCAGCAGGTTCCGTCGGAACGCGTCGGACCGCCGTGAGCTCACCGCGGACCGCATGCGACCGATGATGGTGCGTGCCTGCCCGATGAAGGCCTTCACGAAGCGGTTCTCGGGGGTGTCGGTGGTCGGCCGGATCTTCCGCTCCGAGACGACTTCCGGTAGACGCCATTCAAGTCGTTCGGCGAGCCTCGCGCCCGCAGGTGAGAGTGATGGCGCCGCCACGGCCGTCCCGGGCCGGGTCAGGAGATCGAGCGGGGTGTGCGCGTCCACTCTCGTCATGGCTTCGATCGGGACATCGCGGCGGTGGCTGTGCCACAACCGGTGCGGCTCCCTGACGATCATCTCAAGGGCGGGAAGCAGGCGTACTTCCTCCGGGGCTCTGTCCGAAAGGATGTAGCGCAGGTAGACGAACGCGTGGTAGAGGATGTCGTCGTGGGGTGCCGTGCTGACCGAGTAGCGTCCGGCGGCGGCTTCGTTGGCGGAGAATGGCAGGGTGGTTGCCGACTCGGTCAGTTCTCGGAGCATGGCGTCGAACTGGTCCGTGTCGAACTTGCCTGTGACCAATTCCACCTCTCCCAGGTGCGGGAGACTCAGGACGCCGACCGAGTTGACGAGGTTGAGGATGAGGGCGTTCGTGCCCGCACGGGTCCAGTTCCCACTCGGGAGTTGGTTCTCGATATCCGTCAGGGCGTGGTCGGGGCCTTCGACGACCCACTTCCGCTCGCTCTGCAGGCGGTATCCACGGTTCGTGCGCGGTGCTGGCTCGCGCGTGTGATACGCGTGGATAGTGACTCCCAAAGTCCGTCCCACACCGGCGGCACCGTTCACGGGCCGGTCATTCGATAAACGACGTGAAGCCGCGGTCCCGAAGTCGGTTGAGCATTCTCAAGACCTTCGCGCCGGTTCGCGGGTAGGCCGGGGATTCGGTGCCGGTGTCGGTGGCTTTCACGGCGTCGGAATCAGCTTCGTTGGCGTCGCTCTCGGCCTCGTCCGAAGGTGTTTGGGAGGGCGTCTGGGAGGGTGCCTCGGTCTTGGGCCCGCCCACCAGGCGGCCTTTGACCACCTTCCAGTCGTCCAACTGCACCGTCTGGTCTTTCTTCGGGACGTAACCGCCGCCATGCACCGCGAAGTGGAAGATCTGTTCGAGAAGAGATTGCAGCTCCTGTTGGGTTCCGTGGAACTTCGGGAGGACCTTCTGCAAGAGCGCCAGGTCGAATGCTGCGTCGACGGCTGTGTCCGTGTCCTTGGCCTGTTCCCGGGCCAGGTTGACGAAACGGGCGATCTCGTTCGCCACTCGATATCCGAAATGCCGGTGCTGCTCTTCGAGGATCTCGTGGAGGTGCAGCAGGGCAGCGTGGTGTTCGCCGGTCTCCTTGCTGAACTCCTCCCAGTCCTCACGGCTCGGTTTCCAGTCGTCGTCGTCTGACCGGGCGGATGGCAGAAGATCGAGTGAGCCCTGGACGCCATCGAGATTCAGACCTGACGCGTCCTCGCTGCTCCTGCCTTCCGTGAACCCCTTCAGGTCGACCTGGTCGAACTCGATGGTGAACGCGCGGTCGAGCACCTTCGGGCTGAACATGTAGGTCGTCTCGTCCACGTTGACGGTGCCAGTAAAGAGGACGTTGCCGGGGACCTTGAGCTTTCGTGGCACCTGCGGACCCGATTCCGACTCGCCGCTCTCGATTGCCTCGTTGTCGTGAAGCGGAATGGCCTCGCCCGATTCCAGCGCCGACAGGAAATCCGAGAAGTAGTGTTCGACCCGGGCCAGGTTCATCTCGTCGAGGATGACGAAGAAGGGGTGGGGCTTCTCGCCGGCGTCTTTCGCTCTCTCTTCCTCGTCGCTGGCCCGGAGTAGGAGATCCAGGAATTCGGTGGTGGAGTACTCGTTGGTCAGGGGGTTGAGGTAGCCGAGGAGGCCGCGGTTGTCGACCCAGTCGGGGCGGACGGGGACGGCGATATAGTTGTCGAGGGGCGCTTCGATGAGTTCGGTATGTCGGGGCAGCCCGATCTCGAGCTCACCGGGGTCATCCGTTTCACTGGGGTGAACTCGGATCCAGAAGTGATCCCCCACCTCGAAGGTCGATTGAAACCACTCCTTGATATCGCCCTTGAAGAGAAGCTGAGGGTACTTCCCATTTGCCAGGTAAGTGCGGAGTCTGGCCTGCCCTTTCGGATACACTACCCCGATGTTTGGGACGGGACTGGGCGCCACACTCGTTTCGATGTTGAGGTGGGCGCTTACTTCCGCAGGCAAGACCATCCTTGCGTGGTCGATGTAGGAAGGCTTCACCTCCACGCCGACCGCATCATCCGGAATCTCGGCAACCTCCCTCTTCAGCACGGGCTCGAAAGGGCCTGCTCGAGGAGGAGTTCCTTCGCCTTCTCGGCCGTCACCAGCTTGTACTTGACCTCGTCGTAACGTCCGCCGTCGAACCGTGGGTCTTTGAAGCTGAGCCAACCCGGGAACCTTGATCGGACTAGGGCTACGCGTTTCCTGGGACTTCGCCCAGGAAACGGGGCGCCTTCGGCGCAGCCAG
>CAYWUV010000183.1:0-9180 GCA_964461235.1 uncultured Bryobacterales bacterium
TCCTCAACCAAGGATGCACCCCCTTCCTTTTTCCAGCAAGTTTAGGACTTCACCCAACTAGCCCTGTAACCTGATGCAGTAACCCCAGTTTCGAAAAGCTTGACACGGCACATTCGCTCACGATGAAGATCTTTTTGTCCTATGCTTCGGAAGACCGCGCGAGTGCGGAGTTGGTGATGGAGTCTCTCGCTGCGCGCGGGCATGACGTGTTCTTCGACCGCGACCAAAACAACCTGCCCCCGGGAGCGACTTTCGAGGACAGAATAGAACGGGCCATCGCCCAAGCGGATGTATTTGTGTTCCTTATCAGTGGACACTCTGTTGCTTCCGGTTCTTTCACGTTGACAGAGCTGGCTATCGCGCGCAAGAAATGGTCCCGCGCTGATGGCCGTGTGTTACCTGTCATGCTGACAGAAACCGATTTGACCCTGGTGCCAGCATACCTAAGATCCGTGACTATCCTCGAACCTGTCGGCAACCTTCCGGCTGAGGTCGCGATGGCGGTAGACGCCATGCGGCGATGGCGACCTACAAGCCTAACGTGGCTGAGTGCCGTGGTTGCGATCCTTGTTGTTGTCGCTACCATGGCCTATGTTTTCTGGCCGACTCCCGACCTTGTGGTCAATGTCGCCGCCCCCGTTCGTTTGGAGCGTGGCTTCTTTGATGCGCCCAATCGCTACAAGCTCACTTTCGACCTTCTCAATACGGGACGTCGCGCTGGAAGAATCATTTCTGCGGAAGTCCAGACCGAGCCATCAGCCGCTGTGGAGACCGTGTCTCATGGTGTCGCTTTCTCTGCCGAATCCCCGACAGTGATCGCAAGCGACGGTATGATGACAAACCACTTTATTGTCACGCTGACAGGAGCGGTGGCAACGCCATTTTTGTGGAGTGTTTGCGCGACAAGCGACACCGGGGTGACGAGTTGCAGTGAGTATCGCGAGTGGATACCTCAAGGTTCTTTCGTACCAAGGGACGCATTTCGTGTCGATCCGGCGGTGTCGTCCAAGGCGGTGTTGTTGGCTGCGGCACCGGACGGTTTCTTCGTCGCCACCCGAAACCCTGGCAGCCTCCTGAATGTCGGCATGGACGGCACCGTAAAGCGGCGAGTTGACCTTGGGGGCGAACCAACGGCCCTTTTGGCGCAAGAAGGTGATCTGCTGGTCGGCGCGCGCGGACCGGATTCTGTCATGCGGCTCGACCCAGACAGCTTCGATATCAAGGAGCGCTTCTATATCCGCTTCCCGTCACAGGTCCTTGGTGCATTGAGTGCTCCGATTTCCTCGACCCCAGTATCGATCGCCAAGGGCGATGGCCGCGTTTGGATCGTCACACGCGGTGGCGCTTCGACTCCGGGCCTGATCCATTTATCAGACACACTTTCGGACCCAGTCGTGCCGCCCTGGTTCGACGAAATCGTCTCCGACCTCGACGGACTTCATCTGACCTCGGGCGGGAACGTTGTATGGGGGGCAGTCACGAATGTTACGCCTGCAAGCCTCTACCGGCTGTCGCGCGATAAGCGGACGGTTTTCTCCGGCCATGACTGGGATATCGCGGGTTGCGCGACGGATCTCTTGCCCATGGGCGACACCATTCTTGTCCCTGACTGCACAGGCACAATCCAGACGGTCAACGTGGCCGAAGACTATCTCACCATAGCAGAGCGGATAGGTTCCGCCTCGGGTTACGATTCGAGCACGTCGATTTGGACCGAATTGCGTCTAAGGCAGGATACGGATGGGCGGGTCGCAGCATTTACCGTTAATTTGAACCGCGACAACGCGATGGCCCCGTCGCGGACGGTCGTTACTCACCTGGATCCAAAGGAAGGGGCTAGCTTGGCGCTTGAAGTCCGTGGAGCACGAGTCGTAGACATGGCCATGCATAAGCCGATTTTCATGGTCATCTTGGAAGATGGTCACGGTAGACGAGAGACATTGGCCTTGGCTGGCGGCGCTGGACGGCAGGACAAATGATTGGGAGGGCGCCGAGGGCGCAACAGCAAGCAGCGGTGCGGAAAGTGGTTGGGCCGAGTGCCAGTTCTACGTCAAGGCAATTGGAGGCTCGTCTCTCTGACGTGGATTCCCATGCAAGATTTTGATCGGTACGTAGCGGATCGTTATGATGACCAAGTTACTTGGCACGATAGAAAAGCGGTCCTCAACAAAAGGCTCTATCTCAGTTTTCAGACTGCGATTGTCGTTCTTGCGGTTGTGACCTCAGTGACAACTGCATTGGATTTGCAAAATTTCGTTGCGCCGTGGTGGGCTATCCCGGTCGGTGCATCTGCGCTCGTTTCTATCATGACGGCGCTCCAAAAAGTCTTCCAGTTTCAGGAACTCTGGATCGGATATCGGACGACAGCGGAATCTTTGAGAAAGGAACGGTACTTGCATCTGGTCAGAACTGGTGAGTATGGCTTTTCAGATTCACCAGATAGGTTGTTCGTCGAGAGAGTCGAAAACATACTCTCACGACAAACGAGTGGATGGGCCTCTCAGCAATCCAAGACCACAAACAGAAAAGGTGAAAATTAGGCAGGCTTGTACGTTTCGCGGAAAATATCTGGCTGACAAGGATATTGCTCACCTCTGACGCCAGTGATGATGAAGTCTCCGGCATTGACTCCAAGCCACCCTTCTGTAGTTCTGCACTTGGCTGGAAATATCCGCCCACCGCTAATATATTCGTCCTCAATGACCCCTTGAACGGTCTTTCCCGGCCACCACTGAACGGCCTCAACGACGATGGGGCGTTTCACATATTTCGCCATCTCAGGTCTTACCGCAACATATTAAGATATCTCGTGTCAAACTTGGTCCTAACCATGGCGTTGCTGATGGTGCCCGTCGAGGCTCGGCAGATGTCTACGACTCCAGAAATCTTGCGGCATCGACAACAGGTTTAAGCCGTCCGGTCGCTGACGAAAGCTGTCCGAACCCAGCTTGGTCGCGCAGGTATTCTATGCTCAAAGCGAGTTGTTCGATGGCGAACCGCGCGGGCCGCGGATCCCAGCCGCGTTGAACCAGCACATGCCAAGCCTCGGTTGCGAAGCAACTCGATGTTCCCCGGTTCCAGCCACCTAACGCGAAATAAAATGCGCCGCGTTCGATCACCTCCCTATCAGAGCCTGCCTCAAGTGCCCCTCCCTCCGCAGTTACGCCTTGCACAGTGTCATTGTCCTCTGGAGATTCATCAATCGCCCAGACATGCCCTTCCGGCACTTTCCAGTTTTCCCGGTTCACCAATCCGCCCTCCCGGAGTCAACATACTCGACCAGCAGCCGTCAGGACAACAATCCATGTTTCGAGCGCCGCTCCGACTCGTAAAGTTGCGAACCACACCCGAGCGGTCCTTTCCCTATCCCGCATATCTGGGTGTGGGGGTAAGGCGTACGCGACCACTGAAGGAAGCCTCTGGACACCCCTCCACACCGCCAACACCGTTGCAATGTAAGAAAATGAGAGACTCACCTATCTGTAAACGTCGGCAGACTTCACGTGCGTACAGGTGCCTCGCTCTACGTCAATACCACTCGCCCTCATTCATCCTCTTGCCCATCGTCGCGATAGCGGCTTTGACTTCAGCGAGCGTCTCGTTTGCGAACGCGACTCGGTTCGAGTTTCCGAGAACGGCTTGCGGCATCAATAGCGCGGCGTCAGCACTGCCCATGCTGATGGTGCCTACGACGAATGTGACGGCGATTAGTTCTTTCCATGTCATCGGATTACTCCTCAATGTGTTGCGACGTAAGAGGGATTCCTTTGGTAGGATAGAGCGTGTCACGCAACCACTCCGGAAGCTGCGACAATGCGTTGTGTCCTTGGTGATTGAGCAGTTCCACCTGTTTTTTTAGCTCAGACGTGAAGCCATCCCATTTGACACAACCGCGCAGAAATTCATCGGCTTCTGCATGTTCCTCAAGGGCCGCGAGACAGACGAGGTACATTGCGCGCGTGTTCAGTCGCCTGTTGTCCGATGCCAACGACCGGAGGTATAGGGACTTACATTTCTCAATGGTGGCTCTGTCATCAAAGCCGTTGCGATTAATTTCCAGCCACGCAAGGTTATGAAGCGTTCTAGCAACCAACTCATGGTGATCGGGAAATCCTGAAAGGATTTCTCTGAACTTCCTCTCGGCCTCCTCGTACCTTCTCAAGTGGACCAAAGCGGTGGCCATATTACCGTGCGCACGGATACAGTCGGGAGCAAGGCGTATAGCTTCTAGTGAGAGATCATACGCAAGACTGAAGTTCTTGGCCTCGGCTGCCCTCCTGGTCCTAGCGATCAATTCCTTAACAGCAGGGGACCAGTTTCCTTCGATCGGATCGGGCGGAACATTGGAGTAAGTAGAGACGCTCCTTACGAAGTCATTAGCGCCGGGATGGCGGCCGGAATTTTCATTCAGGGCACGCAACAATCGCGCCATGTCGTCCGTGTAGAGAGTTCCCCGCAGAGTTGGAGGAAGATCGCCTTCTGATAGCTCCGGATCTCCAAGAAACACGGTTACCGGTTTGCCTGCCCCCCAAAACGCACCAACTTCCGCTGTACACCACGGGGATGTGAGCGAGTTCCTGGTTGCCAAGAATACGCACTGATCCGCTTTCCTGACAGCCTCCCTGATTTGTTCCACTAGCGGGCGACCTTCCACCATCTCGCGTACGTCCCATCTTGAGAGGCCAGCCACGGAATCCATGGCTGTTCCAACCGCCGTGTAGAGGGCTTGGTCCTTCGAGTTGTAGCTGACGAATACTGTCTTTGTGTCGTCCACTGAAAAAACCTGCTTAGGAGAAAACGCAACGTGGTCCCGATACCCGTAGTCCTAGAGTTATCCGTGCCTCCCATTTGATCTCTCACACGGCCAGAGTCTCGTTTGAGACGACTTGCTGTATCTGCGAGCTTGTGGCATCGGCTGCTGCTATACACGGTCTTCCGATAGACCGCACCGGTCAATCCTCTGGACCAACGGGGGGTGTTCCGAGGCCATCGTCGCCAAGGCTTCCCACGTCAAACACGATGTAGCGGTGTCCCAACGACTCCAGGACGATGCCGGTCTCTGTGTTGACCAAGTTTTCACCAAGAACGCCCGCTGGTCTTCCGACGAAACCTCGTAGTTGCCGGGGCACAGATCGCGGAAGGGGCTGTCTTGTTCGATTCGATGTCACATCACCACGGTTTGGTAAGCTCGCCTATCAGACGGCGGATGTCAAGGGGTCCACGGCGTGTGTGCCGAGTGATCGGGCGGTTAGGAGGGGTCGTTACCCCCTCTTCACCTCCCCACTGTCAAACGGTACGTAACGCGGGGAGAATGGGGGGTAGGTATGACTGTTGTTGCAGTGCATGCCTTTACTTCGTGGAATCGTCGGAATAGAAAGAAAAGGGGAGCTGGACTGCCTCTTCGCCACGAACGCCCCCATAGCGCATCTTTCAGGGAATGGCGCACAATTTCAGGTCTCCCGGTCCACGCAGGCACTCGATTCAGCGTCCTGTATGATACGGTCCAGCACGGATTTCCTAGACGGCCCTCGACATCGACAGCAAACTCATCATGTCCTATCTCGTAGGTGACCGTGGCGGAGAGACGGCCAAGGTCTGCGACCTAGCCGGTCGGGTGGGGAACAAGATGGAACTCACCACCGACGCCCATGGGTCGTCTCCCGCGGCCGTCGAGGAAGCCTTCTCGGGCCACGTGGACTACGGCACGACGGAAATGGAGGGCGTCGCGACAGCTTGGTGGAGCGGCAGAACCTTACCATGCGGATATCGATGAAGCGGTTTGCGTGGCGCACCAACGCCCATTCCAAGAAGTTCGAGAACCACGCCCACATGGTCTCCCTCTACTTCCTCCACTACAACTTGTGCCGCATCCACCGGACGATCCGGTGTACGCCGGCGATGGAGGCAGGGCTCACCGACACGCTCTACGACATGGAGTGGCTGACCCAGGTGATCAAGGAGTACGCATGAATCGTTGCAGGGACTGCCACTTTCTGGTCAAGCATTACATGGTGGTTTCGGATGAGCCTATTGGCATGGAGCCACACACGGAACCATGGGATGCTGGCGAAAGAACCGATGGCCTCACCGACCTCACGATGACAGTCTCTTGTTGGCGCCGAATTTGGCCGCTTCAACCCGCCCCTTACGCGAAGAAAGAACTCGACAAGGACAGGGGAGGAGGTTGTTTCTTCTTCAAGTGGCAGAAGGGGCTCGATCTCGAAGTAGCGAATGAGTTGCGATGTGAAGAGTACGAGAACAAGCGCTTGAAGCAGCACGTTCGACTTAATCGAGTCGGTGTGATCGCAGCCGTGGTTCCTGCAATTGGCGCCATCGTCAGCGCGATCTTCAACTTGCTCTAATCCCCGCCTGACCCGAGAGCACGTTTTTTCAAACTGAGGCAGTACCCGAGGCTGTGCTGTGGAGCATCGTCGAGGCGGATTCGGACTGCACGCACGACCGGACATGGCGAAATACCACCTGACAACGCGTTCTCCTATTGCTGGCGATTTCGCCGCTCAGTTCCGTGCGCGGCCACCGTAACCGATATTGACCGCTGCCTCGTCCATCTGGTTGCCCTGCTCATCCTATTCTGCCAGCATTAGACATGAGGATGTTAAGCTATGTCTAAGCCAGAAGAAATCGGCTTTCCGACACCTTTCTCGCGACCGGCTGTCAGCCGAACTCATCGGACACGGTAACCGGAGGTTTCCACTTCATGACCCGACGTTTTTCGGACCGGCAGGGCTACCGGCCATCCGCTGTACCGATCACCGTCCGCGAGGATGCCACCTCCGATCTACGCGGCGCCATTCCGTTGCTTGCCGAAGAGGCGGGTATGAGGCCGTCCTCCATTCGGCAAGTAGTCTGCAAGGTCCTGTTGGTCAGACCCGACCCGAATAACTGGTCCGAGTATCCGAACATTCGGGACGAGGTCGGCTGGCTCATGGAGAACACCCCTTGGTACAAGGTCTACGACATCGCGGAGGCCCTCTACGGCGAACTTCCCGCCGACGGTATACGGGAGTCTGGCCCAGCGGAGGAGTTCAAGCGACGCCTGAACGATTTTTTCGTGGAAAACGGTATTGGCTGGGAACTCCGCGACGGCGAGATTACTCGCAGAGGTTCGGAGGCTTTCGCCAGGAGCACCCACGAAGTCCCTGATCGTCTAGACGAGTCCGGCTATCAACGTGCGGCGAACGAAATGCGGGAGGCCCTAGGGGATATCTCCCGTCGCCCGGAGCCGGACCTCACCGGCGCTATTCAACACGCCATGGCGGCACTCGAGGCCACCGCACGCGAGGTGACCGGTCAACCCAATCCGACATTGGGCAAGCTCGTGCCTCTGCTCGATTTACCCGCACCGCTCGATCAGGCTGTACACAAACTCTGGGGCTACGCATCTGATCGCGGGCGCCACATCCGTGAGCAGCAACTCGTTGATCACACAGAAGTCGAGTTGATCGTCGCCGTCGCCGGTTCCCTATGTGCGTTCCTGGCGCAGCGCCACTCCTTGAAACCGTTGTCCGCGTAGCGCGCCGGACGCCCATACGGTGGACCTCGTGCCGGTTGGTCTATTCGGGTTGAGCGCGGACCACATCCCTCATGACCTGTCTGCTGGACGGCGGCTCACCGAGTGTGTCAGTTCCGCCCCGAGCCACGTCGTGCGCGGGCCGGTCTTGGAGTCTTCGAGCCGCACCCCAGTCCGCGTGAGAAGGCGGATGCCCGCAACCGGCCGGGGGTGTCTGCCTTTGCGGGACTAGCTTCCATCAAGTAAAGATGTACAAGAAGGTAATTCGCCACAGCTTGCAGTTTGTCTTGCAAACTGAGGCGATCCCGGAAAATCGGACAGGTTGCTAAGGTGTGAGTTCGTCGATTCTGTCGGCGATACGTTGCGCAGGGTCGCGCAGTTGCTCAACCGTCCAGTCCGCGGCGTAGCCTTCGGTCACGTCGCCGGGCCGCGCGTGGTTCACCAGCCGTTTCGTCAGCGACCGTGGCAGCATCAGATCCCGCTCCGCCACGGCGATGAAGGCGTTCCGCAAGCCGTGAAACCAGAACTTGGCGCCGCCCGCACGTCCGATGGCCCCATAGTGCATCTGAAGCTCCTCCACATGCCCCGAGACGCTCGACCGCGAAGGGAACACCCACCCGCGAAGCTCTTCCGGCACGGCCATCCCCTCCTCCCGCCGCCGTGCCAGAACCTGCTGGAGCTGCCGCGTCACCGGCAGCTCCAGCGGCACTCCGGTCTTGGTCTCCTCCACCCGGAACAAACCCTTGCCCAGGTCCACCGCTCCCACTGAAGCGCCAGGATCTCTCCACGCCGCATCCCCGTATGGAGCCCGAACAGGAACGCGTCCCGGCGCATGACATCGCCCACCGCCGCCTCGATCCCCCTGCGCCAGTACGGCAACACCTCGGCAGGAGACGAGATCCGCTTGCGCCTCTTGCGGTGGTACCGCCCCCCGCCCGAAAGCCACTGCTCCACCGGTTCCGGAGACCCTCGTAGTCCACGCACGGCCTTCGGTACACCGAGCGCAGGAACGACAGGCACTGGTTGGCCGGCATCTCGCCGTGGCGCTCGGTGAGAAGCCCGAAGCGGCTCTCCACGTCTCCACGTCCAGGCGGGTGATGGTGTCCAGAGAACGCGAGAGCCAGTCGCCCAGATACAGGGCCGCATACCGCCGATAGCCTCGCTCGGTGCTGGCCGCGCGGCCGTGGCCCGACTCCATGTAGTCCTCGCAGGCCTCGCCCCGGGTCGGCAGCGAACGCGCCTCCGCCCGTTCGCCCGCGGGGTCACAGCCCCCGGCAATGCGCCCGAGAAGCTCCTGCGCCAGGCGCCTTGCCTGGTCCGGGGTGACCCGCCCCGCGCGGCCCACCACCACGCGCTGGTTGGGAGCCTTGCGGCCGCCGTTGCCGACGCGGTAGTTTACAACGTAAGCCTTGGCCCCCGAGAGATGGACCCGGACGCCGAAGCCCCGGATATCGTCACCCCAGACAACCCGCTCGCGCTCCGCGGGTTTGAATGCGTCGACGGCTCGCTTGGTAATTTGGGCGACTTTAGGACTTTAGTACGCTTACCAAGACTGGATCTTGATCGAATGAGGTTGCATACCGATTACGGAATAGGTCAAGTCCGAGAAGTGCTGGATAATTCGGTAGGGGGCGCATTGGTTGAGGCGG
>CAYWUV010000184.1:0-9097 GCA_964461235.1 uncultured Bryobacterales bacterium
CGCTGCGCTTGAAGCCTTCCGACTCGGCGGCAATCGTGTAGAAGCCGGGAGGCAGTGCCAAGGCGACGAAGTATCCGTTCTCATTCGTCTCGACCTGCCGCGTCAATTGCGTCGCTTCGTTCGTGATCGTCACGACGGCGCCAGGAATGAATGCTTCGGTTGCATCACGGACATAGCCGGATATCTGAGCAGTGTCTGCCTGGCCAAGCGCGGACGGTGCCCCATCAGCCCATAGGGCGAGTGCCGCTACACAGGCGGCAACGACGCCGGCAGCCCATAGCAGTATCTGGGTGTCGAGGCGAGTGCCGCTACACAGGCGGCAACGACTCTGGAATTCATGTTGCGTTTCTCCAATCTCAGGTTGCCGCACAAGCGCGGACTTAAGCGGTATAAAGACCCTGCGGCGTCAATATAGGCCCCGGGTTAGCCAGCACCGAGTCGATTCGGGTGGCGTGGACGGGTCTGTCTCCAGATCCAGGACCTCGGCGATGCGAAAGGACCAATTGAAATTGCTGCCGCACGAGCGAGTAGGGGCCTTTGCAACGGAGCGCAGAGGGGGTTCGAACGGTGCGGCAAGCGAGAGCGGGCACACTCCCGCCCGAGGGATGGTCCGGTCGAGCCTGCGGGATGGTTTCAGGTCAGCCGCCCCGAGCGATCCGGATCATGGCCCCAAGCAGTCCCCATTGCACGGATCGATCGTGCTCTGGGTGTTTCCCACACCCGCCAGGCATCGAGTCGAGACGGCCTGACGGGCGAGCGCGGCGGCACTCGCGTCGACGCATCGTTGCGAACTTGAACGACGAAGTGCTGGAACCTTGGGTGCGGATCCTCGCCCGGCAAGGCTTCCCTGAGCAGATGGCCGGCTGGCCGCTAGCCCTCGTGCTGGCATCCGCGTCGGTATCCCAGCCAATCGTCTCTCGGGTCCGTGGCCCGAGATCAGGGCTGCCACAGGAAGACACCGCCCACGACGTCGTCGGCGCCAATCCCGGCCGATTTCTTCCACTTGTTTTACGCCCCCGCTACCCGTCCGCCTTGCTCCACCCGGGGGATTCGCGCCAAACTGAGAGCATGAAGTTCGGTGTACCGCGCCGGCGACCGTGTTTCGCGGCCCTCACACTGATTGTTGGGTTCTGCATGCCAGTCGGAGCTGCCGAAACCGATCCGATGAGCGTCGGACCCGCGGTTGGATCTCAGGCTCCCGCTTTCGAGGCGACCGACCACCTGGGACAATCCCGGAATTTCGAAAGCCTGACCGGCGAGAGCGGCCTGCTCCTGCTCTTCTTCCGCTCGGCCGACTGGTGACCGTTCTGCAAGGGCCAGCTCGTGCAGCTGGAGCGCAAGCGGAGCGAATTCGAGGACAACGGCGTGCGGGTCGCGGCGATCAGCTACGACAGCCCAGAAGTTCTTCGCCATTTCGCGGAACGCACGGGAATCGGCTTCCCTCTGCTGTCTGACCCGGAGTCCGCCATCATCCGCAAGTTCGGCGTCCTCAACGAGGACGTGCCGAGCACCCATCAGTTCTTCGGAATCCCGCATCCCATCGAGCTGCTCCTGGGACCGGACCGAAGTGTCCGCGAGAAGTACCACGAGGAGAGTTACCGGGACAGATTCACGGCCGGACGGGTTCTCGTCCGGCAGCTCGGCGACGAGTCGGGATCGGCTCGGACCACGGAAAGGACGGCTCACCTCAAGGTGACGTCCTGGGCGAGCGACGCGACCGTACGAGGCGGAAACCGGTTCGCGCTTGTGCTCGACATCGACCTGAACCAGAAGATGCACGTGTACGCGCCCAGCGTGGAAGGCTACATTCCGATCGACTGGAGGATGGACGGAGCCGAGGGCTTGACGAACTACGACGTCGAGTACCCCGAGTCGCACATGCTCCATCTGCCTGCAATCGACGAGACCGTGCCCGTGTACGAAGGGTCCGTCCGCCTGGTGCGGGATGTCATGATCGGCCAAGCCGACCAGCTCGGCGGCCTGCTGCAAGACGGCAAGCTAACCATCAAGGGCAGCCTGCGGTACCAGGCTTGCGACGACCGAATGTGCTATCTTCCGACGACCGTGCCCTTGGAATGGACCGTCGCGTTCGAGCAGCACGACAGGGCTCGCGTGCCGGAGGGGCTGCGCCGTTGATCGGAGAGGCAAATCGATGAATCCAGAGAACGGCGGAAGGCCGAACCGCCGGGCCTTTCTGGCTAGCACCATTGCCGGCCCGGTCCTGCTCGGCTGCAAGGCGGGACCCGGGGACGATTCCGGAGAACAGCAGCCGGGGCCGTCCATCGCTGAACTGGACGCCGCCGCAGCCATGCCGGTGCTGGACCTGTCGGGTCTCGACGAGCCCGTGATCATAGACTCGATCCAGTTGCTCGAGAAGGACCGGGACCAGTTCGTGCACGTCCGCACAAAGGACGGGGCGGAGGGGGTCTCACTCACGAACGGGCGGCCGTACCTCGCCAGCATCCTGGAGCAACTCGTCATTCCGTTCTTCGTGGGCAAGGACGCACGGGAACTGGAATCGAGCCTGCTGTTCGAACTGTACCGTCACCGGAGCAACTACAAGCTGCAGGGACTGGCCCTCTGGTCCGTGCAGGCATGGGTCGAGTTCGCCCTGCTTGACCTGCTGGGACGCGTGAGCGGCAAGTCGATGGGGCAGCTGATGGGCGGAACGCTGCGCGACGAGATCGACTTCTACGTGGCCAGCGGACGCCGCGACACTACGCCCGAAGAGGAGGCCGACTATCTCGTCTCGCTGGTGGAGGAAACCGGCGCGAAGGCGGTCAAGTTCCGTCTTGGCGGCCGCATGAGCCGCAACGCCGACGGGGCGCCGGGGCGGTCCGAAGGGCTGATCCGCATGGCCAGGAAGGTCCTCGGAGACGGAATCGACCTGCATGGTGACGCCAACAGCTCGTACGACCCCGAGCACGCCGTGCCGATCGGTCGGTTGCTCGAGGAGGTCGGGGCCGTGTACTTCGAGGAGCCCTGCCCGTTCGACCACCTCGAGGACACCAAGGCCGTGGCCGACGCGCTTTCGATACCGGTTTCGGGCGGGGAGCAGGAATACAGCGAACGGCGGTTCCGCTGGATGATCGCGAACCGCGGCGTCGACATCGTGCAGCCGGACCTGCACTACTACGGCGGGATGGTCCGCTCGGCCCGCGTGGCCAACATGGCCGAACTGGCCGGCATGCCCACCACCGTTCATATATCAGGCGGCTTCGGCTTCATATACATGCTGCATTTCGCCTCCAGGACCAAGAGCATCGGCCGCTATCAGGAGTACAAGCGGAGCATCGAGCGCTACCGGGACTGGTTCGAACCCGTCCTCGGCGTACGCGACGGCAAGCTAAGCGTTCCCACTGGTCCGGGCGTCGGGATCCGCGACATCCAGGCAGTGCTCAAGGGAGCGCGCCGGATCGTCTGACCCGGCCACCCGGCGAGCGATCCGATGGCGGTTGCGGCAGGATTCGCTAGGATTGCCTTAGGCAGCGAATGCGCATGTCGGCGAGCGGACCGATCATAAACGACGGCGACCTGGATGCACGGGGGTTGCGGATCGGTTGCGTTGTCTCCCGATTCAACAGCTTCATCACCGATCGACTGCTCTCCGGTGCAATGGACGCCATTCGCCGGCACGGAGGCGCGGCCGATGCAGTCCGCGTTGTCCGCGTGCCGGGCTCGTTGGAACTGGCCACCGCGGCCCGGGCGATGGCGGACAGCGGCAACTACGACGCATTGATCTGCCTTGGTGCCGTAATCCGCGGAGAGACCGACCACTACGACCACGTCGCGTCAGGCGCCGCCAGCGGCATCACGCGGATCGGTCCCGAGACAGGCGTGCCGACCATCTTCGGCGTGCTGACCTGCCATAACACCGACCAAGCGATCGATCGCTCCGGCGGGAAGAGCGGGAACGCCGGCTTTCAGGCCGCCGTGACCGCAATCGAGATGGCGAGCGTGCTCAAGGAACTGGCTTCGGAATAGCCGGACGCCCAGACCAGAATGCCGTCCCGTCGCCGGTCGCGCGAGAGCGCGCTGCAGATGATCTACCAATGGGAGATGGGCGGCGGGAGCCCCGAGCAAGTGGTGGCCGCTTTCTTCGGTGGCCTGGCCCAGGACGGTCCCTGCCCGGTGGACCCGTTCGCGGAGCGGCTCTTCCTCGAGGTGTCGGGCGAGGCGGACCAACTCGACGCACTCATAAGGCGCTTTGCGAAGCACTGGTCGACCGAGCGGATGTCGCCGGTGGTACGACACCTGCTGCGCCTGGCCATCTCCGAAATCCGGTCCGGAACACCCGCCAGCGTGGTGATCAACGAGGCGGTCGAGATCAGCCGGCGCTTTGCAGGCGATGAATCGACAGCCTTCGTGAACGGAATCCTCGACGCGGTCTCCAAGGACGCTTCCGCCCGCCAACGGCCGGAAGCTGAGTCCCGGGCATAGCGGGACGCCTGTGCCTCCTACTTGGGATGGACCACGGCCAGCCCGTCGTAGTCGACCTTGTCCGCGTGCGATGACAGGGCCGGCCAAGCGCGCTGGTGCTCGTCCGAAGCCACCCACTCCATGCGTTGCTCCTCGGTGTCGAAGCTGAGGCGGACCGTGAAGTCGTCGGTCCCCGGCTTGCGCATGAGCTGGGCGCTGCGAAAGCCGGGCATGCTGCTGACAGCCGGATAGAACTCGTTGGCGAACGTGTCCGCCAGGGCCTCGGAATGGCCGCTCTTGGCGGTCATCCAGATGTGAAGCTCGACGGCGCCGTCGATGTCGTAGGCCCGTTCCGCCAGTACGGGCAGTGCCAGCGAGCAGGCCGCCAGGACGATTGCAATCACACGCATAGCGTCATTGTTGCAAGCCGTGGCTGGCCGAACCGGGTCGGTCGTGCGCCAATTGCCCCGGAAGTTCGGAAAGGCGAGTAGCGATACCCTGCGAGAGGATTCCGCCGTAGTGCCGCCCGGCTCAAGGCTCCACGATCCGGACCCGGTGGTTCTCGCTGTCCCCTATATATATGTTGGCTGCGGCGTCCACGAACACACCGTGAGGCCGCGCCAGCCCGCATTCCAGCGGGTCTCCGTCCGGTCCGTCCCGTCGCGAGCCGTCGCCCGCCACGGTGGAGATGATTCCCGAGGACAGATCAATCCTGCGGATGGCATGGTTCTCCGTATCGGCCAGATAGACCGCGGAATCGGGTCCGACCTCAATACCCTTCGGGCCGGCGAGCGTGGCTTGGCGGGCGGAGCCACCGTCCCCTGTGTAGCCCTTCTCGCCCGTACCGGCCACGTGATGGTACTTCATGGCCTCCATGTCCAGGCGATAGACCGCGTTTCCCTCCCGCAACGCGATGTACATGTCGCCGTTCGGGGCGAACGCCAGGGCCCTCGGTCCGTTGAGAGGCGTTCCCGCAACCGGCGCGCCATCCGGCGTGGGCTCGCGCTCCCCCGTACCGGCGAAGGTCGTGACGATCCCCGTCGCGAGATCGAGACGGCGGATACGGTGATTCCCGATGTCGGCGATAAACAGCGAACCCTTCCCATCCAGCGCGATCGAGTGGGGCCGATTGAACTCGGCTTTCACAGCGAGGCCGCCATCCCCGGAAAACCCCCGTTCCCCCGTGCCAGCAATCGTCGCGATATTCCCGGTGCGAGCATCCACTCTCCGCACGACCGCGTTCAGCATCTCGACGAAGTACATATTGCCGTCAGCATCGAAGCGGATCTCATACGGATCGTTGAGGGTCGCACTGGTAGCCGGTCCGCCATCCCCGGAATACCCCACTTCGCCAGTACCAGCAACGGTGGAGATCGAGCCGTCCTCCATGTCGATCCGACGGACGCGCTCCGTGTCGATCTCGCAGACATAGAGGGCTCCGTCCGGGCCCAGCGTGAGCCCGTAGGGGTTTCCGACCCGAGCCAGGGCGGCCGGGCCGCCATCCCCGGTAGCCCCTGACGTGCCGGTACCTGCCAAGGTTCTCGTACCCGCGCCAAGCGCACAGGAAGCGGACAACAACAACGTAACGATCAAACGCATGCGGACAGGATACCCCAGCGGGTGCTGCCCGGAGACGGGTTCCCCAAGAACCTGCCAGCGGAAGCCAGTCCGAGCTCGAGCGGGTCCGCCCCCGCCCGGGCAAGCGCCGGAAAGCAGCGCACCCGGGAGAGGCCTGGCCGCGTGCCATGCGTTGGCGTACGCGTCCGGGGGGCTTATGAGGGCTGCCGTGCCAGCACACTGGCCGGTCATGAGCCCTAAACTGGTGGCATGACATCCGACCCGTTATTCAGACGCCGGTTCCTCGCCGTTGGCGGAGGCGCACTCGCCGCGGCCTCGTTCCAAGCCCTGGCCTGCCGTAGCGAGGAGCGAAGCCTAGAGGGCGGAGCGCTCTCGGAGCAGAAGCCTAACGGAGTCGGCTACGGCCCTCTCGAGCCGGTCCACGACGAGTCCACCGGGCTTCCGCTGCTGTACCTGCCTCGGGGGTTTCGCTATCTGTCGTTCGGCTGGAAGGGCGATCGACTGGACGACGGGTCCCCGACGCCGGGCGCCCATGACGGGATGGCCGCCTTCGAAGCGGCCGGCAGTCGGGTCCGCCTCGTGCGCAACCACGAGATCCGTGCCGGCTCGGCCTTCTCGAACAGTTCTGTTTACGACGGCCTGGCCGGAGGCGGCACGACCACGATCGAATTCGACATCTCATCCGGCACCGCGGTCGGCGCATGGCCGAGCCTCGCGGGTACGGCAGTGAACTGCGCTGGCGGCCCGACTCCGTGGGGCACTTGGCTGTCGTGCGAGGAGACCGTGGAGGGGCCGGACGGCGAGCACGGCTACACTCTCCCGCACGGCTACATCTTCGAGGTTCCGGTCGACGGGGCATCCCGGGCGGAGCCCTACCGGGCCATGGGACGCTTCGTGCACGAGGCCATCTCGGTCGATCCGGAATCCGGAATCGTTTACGAGACGGAGGACCGGCCCGAGGCGGGCCTCTACCGGTTCATACCCAACGACGCCGCCCGGCTCAGCGCCGGCGGGCGGCTGGAAATGCTGGCCCTGGCGAACCGGCCCCGAGCGGACACCAGAACCGGGCAGCGGGCCGGACACTGGGAGCCCGTAACCTGGGTTCCGATTGAAGATCCGGACCCGGACCCGATCGACACCAGCAGCGTCTATGCCCAAGGCATTCGCCAAGGAGCGGCCACGTTCGCCCGCCTCGAAGGCACGTGGAGCGGCCATGGCCGCATCTACGTGGTTTCGACCAATGGCGGCGATGCGAAGGCGGGGCAGGTTTGGGAGTACGATCCGGGCGAATCGAGGATCCGCCTCTTGTACGAATCTCCGTCAGCCGAGGTGCTCGACATGCCGGACAACATCTGCGTCAGCCCCCGTGGCGGCCTGGTCCTGTGCGAGGACGGGGACGGGGAAGATCACGTGCGGGGCCTGACGCCGGAAGGCAAGATCTTTCCGTTCGCCAAGAACAACGTGGTCCTCGCTGGCGAGCGCAACGGACTGGAGGGAGACTTCCGCGACCGGGAATTTGCCGGCGCCACCTTCAGTCCCGACGGCAACTGGCTCTTCTTCAACGTGCAGACGCCCGGCATCTCCTTCGCGATCACCGGACCATGGGGCGGGCAGCTGATCTGAGGGCCCCGGCGTCCCCGGCGCGGCCGCTACGATCCGGTCCGGACCGGATCTGACCGGACACAGAGAGCCGAGTCCTTCCCCCGCAGACCAGGAAGCCGATCTCTGCGGCCCCAGTCGCAGCCAGATCGTCTTCCGGTGCGCATGGGGACAAAAACCGGAGGCACCACGCTCTCTCAGCCCCTGACGAAACGCGCTCACTGTTACAATTTGGCAAATGCAGGTCGTGCAACCATACCCCAAGCAAGGGATCACTTGGCGACCCGCCATTCGATATCTTGTGGTTGCATCGCTGATTAGCGCTGCAGGACCGGGACTGGCGCGGGCTGGGGACATCTACATCGGCGTTCATGCGTCTGCGGACCGTTTGGGTGTCCTGTACAAGAAGGCGGTCGCCGGCGCCAACCTCGTGGCCGCCCCTCTCGGTACGGCGGAACTGCTTCGAACGGACGGATCTGCAACACAGCTGTCCTACAGCTACGGGTTCCTGGCAGGATACAAACTCCCCTTGAGCGTGACGGGCGTCTACGTCGCCATCGAAGGAGACATGGCGCGCCACGGGGGCGCTCCCGCAGGTCGCCTCGTGGCAGCGGCCGCGCAGGCCGGGGGAAACGAGCTCGGGGAACTCCTGTCGGAAGACTGGACCCTGCAAAGCGACAGGAGCTTCGGCCTGACCGCCCGCGTCGGCGCGGGTATTCCGTTCTTCGGGACGTGGGTTGGGCCGAGCGTCTACGCCCTCGCGGGCGCCCGCCGCCTCTCCGGCTCGTTCTCTACCTCCTACCAAGGCTGCTTCCAGCTAGTGACTTGCGTGGACCCATCGGCAATCTCGTCCGCGGCAGGGAGTTTCGGCGCGGGCTTCAACGGCTGGACGGTGGGCGGGGGTCTGGAGACCAAACTGGCCATGCTCTCCGTCCGGGCAGAGGTGCGGCTCGTCGAATACGGGGCGGCGGGCGGCGGCATTTCCTTCACTCAGGCGATTACGAACGCACCGGTCAAGCTGGAGCCCGATGCACTCAGTTTCGGCTTGAGCCTGCTCTGGTACTTCTAGGCCGAGACCGGACGGCGGGCAGCAAGCCGGCAGGTGCGTGCTCGCCGCTGTCTTCTTGGGGACGCTGTCGTTGTCCAAAAGATCGGGGCCGTTCCGAATCGCGGTTGGGTCCCTAGACTCCTTGTCTCGGCGCAAGGCGGACGATTGGGTCCAGTCTCAGGGCCGAGACACTCCCCTCGGTCGGCCTGACCGAGCCGTATAATCACGAAGATTGGACGCTGGCGCGGATCGGAGTCCGGAATGTCGCTCAAGGCCAATACACCGACGGCACCGGCCGCTGTGGTCCCTGCGGCCGCCGAGGCGGCGGCCCGCGAACCCGACGCCGTCGAGTACCCGGAACGGCACTGGATCGCGCAGAGCATCTGGCACGGGGACGCGGTCCGGCAGGCCACGGACGCGTTGGGCAACCACTTCCGGGACCGCGAGGACGTG
>CAYWUV010000185.1:0-9004 GCA_964461235.1 uncultured Bryobacterales bacterium
GAGGCCGAAGGTCGCCGCCGGGCCGAGGAGAGGGCCGCACGGGAGGCCGAGGCGACAAGGGAAGCCGAGGCACGACTCGCCGCATTGGAGGCCAGGCTCGGTCCCCAGCGGCAGTGAACGCCCTTGCTCGCGCCCCTTGGGCCAATGCGCGATTCCCGATCCGAACGACGTGGCGACCGCGTGCCGGCTGTCCGTCTGCTCGATGGTCAGGGCAGGCATGAGTCCAACCGGATTCCGGTGGCCCGGGCACAGGACCGGGAACCGGTACCGGGGCTGACGATGCTGCCGAGAGGTCCCGGCGGGCTCCGTGCCTCCAGGCAGGCCGCTGTCGCGCCAACACATGGGTCTACCGCGTCCACCCCGACGGGGATTGACTTGACCTAACCGCCCTGCTGCGCCTGCAAGACCAATCTCAATGAGTCGGCCAGCAAGCGCCCGTCACGGACCGCCCGAACGGTTAGCTGCGTGCGAGACTAGGAAAAGCCTCCGCGCGATGCCCAAGTTCTATCTTTCGACGCCGATCTACTACGTCAACGCGGCTCCTCATATCGGGCACGCCTACACAACGATCGTGGCGGACACGATCAAGCGGATCCGGCGTATGCTCGGAGACGAGGCGTACCTGACGACGGGCTCGGACGAGCACGGTCAGAAGGTCGAGAAGTCGGCCCGTACCGCCGGCCTCGAGCCGCAGGACTTCACCGACCGCGTGTCGGCCGCCTTCCGGCGGGAATGGGAGGAACTCGGCCTGGAAGTCGACTTCTTCCGGCGCACCAGCGATCCCCGCCACGCCCTGGCCGTGCGCAAGGTATTTAGTCGCTGCCTGGCCAACGGAGCCATCTACAAGGGCACCTACACCGGCAAGTACCACGTCGGGGACGAGGCGTTCGTTACGGACGAGGAGGCGGCGGCAGCCGATCCCGCGATGATCACGACGGTGACCGAGGAGAACTACTTCTTCCGGCTGTCCGCCTATCAGGAGCGGCTCGTCGACCTGTACGAATCCCAGCCCGATTTCGTCCAGCCCGACAGCCGGCGCAACGAGGTGCTCGCGTTCGCCCGGAGCGGCCTCAAGGACCTGTCCATCAGCCGGTCGAGCCTCCAGTGGGGCATCCGTCTGCCAAACGACCCGGAGCACGTCTTCTATGTCTGGTTCGACGCGCTGACCACCTACATGAGCGCCATCGGCTACGGGGAGGAGGAGGGCGGAAACACCGACTACGAGCGCCTTTGGCCAGCCGATGTCCACCTGGTGGGCAAGGAAATCGTCCGCTTTCACGCCGTGTACTGGCCCGCGTTCCTGATGGCAGCTGACCTGCCCTTGCCGCGGCAGGTCTGGGCGCACGGCTGGCTGATCTTCCAAGGCGGCAAGATGTCGAAGTCGAAAGGAAACATCGTCCGGGCGCTTCCCATCAAGGATGTGGTCGGAACCGATGGCCTGCGCTACTACCTGCTCCGCGAGATCGTCTTTGGCCAGGACGGCAACTTCTCCCACGAGGCTCTCGCGACGCGCTACAACGCAGACTTGGCGAACGGCATCGGCAACCTCGCCAGTCGCACAGCGTCGATGCTCGGCCGCTACTGCGGGGGTGCCGTTCCGGAATGCCGCGGAGGAGTCGACGGCGGTCTTCCCGGCCTCGCGGCCCAGTGCATCGAACAGGCCGTCGCTCGGTACCGGAAGTTCGCGTTCTCACGGGCGCTCGAGACCGTTTGGACGCTGCTCGCGCGGACCGACAAGTACATCGTCGAGCACAAGCCGTGGGTTCTGGCCAAGTCGGGCGAGGCTTCCGCGCGCGAGCAGCTCGACGCGACGCTCTACAACACCGCAGAAGCGTTGCGGATCGCCGCCGCGCTGCTCGCCCCCGTCATCCCCGACGGAGCCCGCAAGGTGTGGGCAATGCTCGGGCAGGAAGGCGCGGTCGAGCAGCAGCGCCTCGACGAGTTGCGTTGGGGCGGGCTGGCACCCGGGACCGTCGTGGGCCGCCAGCAGGCCCTCTATCCGAGACTCGACGTCGCGAAAGCCGTCGAGCAGATGGAAGCTCTCGAGGAGCGTTGCCTGGCCGAACAGGCGGAGCTGATGGGGCAGGCAACATCCGCCAAGAGCATCGAGATCGACACGCCCGAAATCGAGATCGGAGACTTCGCCCGCGTCGACATGCGGGTCGGCCTGGTCCGGGCAGCCGAGCGCATCAAGAATTCCTCGAGGCTGCTGCAACTGAGCGTCGATATCGGGGAAAGCGAGCCGCGCACGATCCTGGCCGGTATCGCCGAAACCTACGCGCCGGAGGACCTTGTGGGCCGCCGCATTGCGGTGGTGGCGAACCTGAAGCCCCGCAAGATGATGGGGAGCGTGTCGCAAGGCATGATCGTGGCCGCATCCCTGGGTGACGGGACGCCTTTCCTGACCAGCTTCCCGGACGAGACGCCTCTCGGCGCCAGGCTCGGGTAACGCGTCAGCGGCCCGGAACCGCGATGCTCGTCGATTCGCATTGCCACCTCGACAGCGCTGCGTTCGGCAGCGACCGCTCGGAGGTGATCACCCGCGCCCGCGAAGCCGGGGTCTCGTTCATGCTCGCGATCGGGACGGGCGACGGGCCTCCGGACCTCGAGGCGGCGATCCGCGTGGCAGAGGCGCATCCGGATATCGGAGCGACCGTGGGTGTCCATCCGCATGACGCCCGAAAGTTCGACAGCCATGCGGCCGCGCGGATCGACGCCCTCTGCGGGCATCCCAGAGTCCTCGCAGTCGGGGAGATCGGGCTGGACTACCACTACGACAATTCGCCGCGGAAGGCCCAGCAGCGGGCCTTTGTCGAACAGATGGAAATCGCCGCGGAAAGAGCCAAGCCGATCTCGATCCACACGCGCGACGCTTGGGACGACACGCTCGCCCTGCTGGCCCGGCATTGGGCCGACACGGGAATCGGCTGCATCATGCATTGCTTCACTGGATCCTCGGAACAAGCGCTGCGCTGCCTCGATATGGGCTTCCTGCTGTCGCTGTCGGGCGTGCTGACCTTCCGGCGCTCGGGCGAGCTTCGCGCAACCGCCCGCTGGACGCCCCTTGACCGGCTGCTCGTGGAAACGGACGCTCCGTACCTGACGCCCGAGCCCCACCGGAAGGTCCGCCGCAACGAACCCCGCTTCGTGGTAGAGACCGCGCGCGTCCTGGCCCGGCTGAAGGGCATTCCGGAGGCGGAAGTGGCCCGAGCCACAACCGCGAATTTCCGGAGCCTGTTCGGCCTGGACGACCGCTTTCAACCGCGCGCCGTCGGCGACGGGATCTCGGCCACGTAGACCTGCGTGCAGCCGGACATGTCGCTCGCGAACACGGCCATGGTCTCGTCTCGGGAGAACGATGGATGGGGGTGGGTCCACTGGGGCCCGTAGACCGTGTCTGCGGCCATCTCCATCCAGCTCAGCGAGCGACCCTTCTCCGCCGCACGACGAGCCCTCTCCCAGTCCTCGGCAACCGCGTAGCGCGACAGCCGCCATTGCGAGCCCTGCGAACTGGCCCGCGGCATGCAGACCGTGGTGCGGCACCCGGACGCCACGTCGACCAGTTGCAGTCCGATGTCCGGATGGACCGTGTCGCACAGGATCCGCGTCCCCGCTCGGTTCGGGGTAATGTGCCAAGCATTGAAGTCGCTGATTGTCGAGATCCGGCCGGACTCCCAGTCGAGCCTGCGGAGCGACCTGGGCCAGACGCAGAACGCCAAGTCCTGAGTCTCGCCCAAGAAGGTCTCGTGGACGATGAACTCGTCGTTGCCGTGTTCGTACAGGCACTCCAGGCCGGTGCCGTCGCGGCGTACGCGGTGCATCCGCGGAGCCGGGTCCGCGGCAAACTCGATCCACTCCGGGTCCGCCGGATTGAACTGGGGATGAATGATGGTCCGCGGGAACGGGATGAATCCGGATTCCCGCCCGTCCATGGTCCCGACGACCAGCCCCCATCCGCGCTCCGTCTTGCAGGCAGCGACATACCAGTCACCTGCGGGAGTGAGCGAGCATTCCCCCAGCTGCCCCCTGCTCTCCGCAACCAGACTCTCTTCAAGCGTCTGGCGGTCGAGGCGCCAGATCGCTCCGCCGCGAACGAAGCACACAGATCCGTCCGAGCCGATCAAGGCCGAGAAAGGGTGCACTGGCTCGCCGCCGGTCAACTGGCGGATGCCCCCCTCCGGAAACCCGGCCTCGAACAGCTGGGCGGATCCGCTGCGGTATCCGGTGAACAGCACGTGCCGCTGGTCCTCGGTGAACGAGCACTGCAGGAAATAGGTCGGATGACTGATCGACGCATCGCTCGTCAGCCGGTGCACTCGCGCACCGGTCTCGGGATCCAGGAACCGTTCGGCCTCCGAGGGCGCTCTCGCTCCCTTCCGCCACGGAATCCGTCCACTCACTGGGCATCACCCGCGAGGATCTCGCGGAGCACACGCGTGTCCCGCTCCAGCGGCATCTCGATCCCCAAGACTGCGCCTAGGGTCGGAGCGATGTCCTCGGGCCCGGCCGGACCGTCGTATACCCCAGGGGCGATTCCCGCCCCCGCGAACAGCACCGGGACGCGCCGGTCATGGAGGTGGGCCGTGCCGTGACCGGTACCTCTTTCCCCTCCCAAGTAGAGGTGCTCGCTCATGTGCAACTCAAGGTGCGGAGACCGCCCTGGAAAGTACGCGTTCTCGAACAGAGTCTCGAGCGGGCCGCCTCCGGGAACGGCCAGACGGGCCGCTGTCAGCACGGCTTCCACTCCCGGCTGGTTCCGCAGCCATTTGGCGACACATTCAGTCGCTTCGACTACGCTGGCACCACGCTCGCGGAGAGCGTCCTCGTTCCAATACAGGCTCGTGCCGGCCGCACGGTCCACCGTCTCGGCACCCGGCCCGGCACCGCATTCCTCGACTGCGAGCCTCGCCCCGGCCCAGAGCCCGTCCGTCGAGAACCGCCGCGCGCCGATGCCCTGCTCCCTGAGATGCTCCACGAGCGGCAAGGCGCCGTGGTCGGCGCTGAGGGCGACGACGACGTGCTCGAGGCCGACAGCGCGGTCGAGCGCGTCCACCAACCGGCCCAGGCTGCGGTCAAGCCGCAGGTGGTTGTCCATGGCCTCCTGACTGAAGGGTCCGTACCGGTGGCCGATCGAGTCGGTCGCCGAAAGCGCGAGAGCGAGCAAGTCCGGTTCGGCGTCCGTGCCCAATTCGCCCGAACGCAGGGCAGCGAGTGCCACCCCGATCGTGATCTCGTCGGAAAACGGAGTCGCGGCCAGGGTGCTCTCGAACTCCACTTCGGGCCGGTCGTGGGGAAAAGCGGTGTGCAAGCCGTCTCCTTCAGTCGGAAAGACATCCCTGCGCGCGAGACGCTCGTAGAGCGCTTCGTTGTCGAGGAGCCGCGTCCAGTCCTTCCCGGCGTATGCCGCGGCGGGCCGCGCGGCGTTGAACGCCTCCACCCATGCGGGCAGGGCGTCGCCGTAGTAGCTCGAGGTCACGAGGCAGCCGCATTCGGGCTGGAACCAGAAAGCGCCGTCCGCCTGCTTGCCGGCAAGCAGGAGCGCGGACCGGTCCTTCGTCGAGACGGAGTACACCCTTGCACCGGAGTGCAGGGCCTTGAGCCGGTCCCCGAGGGTGTCCGCAAGCAGATTTCGGGGCGAGCGCCCTTCCCCGGGCCCGCCTATCGGCGGATAGGAAGCGTCCTCGACGGAATACACTTGGCCGCGGGCAGCTTCCCGCCACGAGTTGCCCACGATCCCGTGGGAGGACGGATGCATTCCGGTCGAGATCGTCGCGTGGCCCGCGGCCGTCACGGTCGCCGAATGCCGGTAGGCGCTTTCGAGGAAGACAGCCCCGTGCTCAAGGAGCCATTGCAGGCCGCCCTCGTACTGGTCGCGGAAGCGTTCGAGGTAATCACTGCGGAGCTGATCGACAACTAGCAGCACGACCAGCCGCGGCTCGCCAGCCATCGCCGGCCCTCCCATGCCGAGGGCCCACAGCAGAAGCAGCGACCCGAACCGATTGAGGGAACGGCTCATTTCTCGGGAGCAGCCGCATCGACAGCTTCCCGGAGGATCGCGTTCGCTTCGCCGGCCTGTGACTCAAGGACCTTCAACAGCACGTTCCCCACCGGCTGCTGCATGACATTCTCGCGGGCAACCCAGCAAGTGATGCCAGCGGACTCGAGCAATGACTGGATGACCTCCGCCTCGATGTTCGCCAAGTGGCTGCGCGAGGAGAAAACCGTCACGAGCGGCTCGTCATTCGGCTCGTCATTCGGCGGAGCGTGCATCGTGCTCTGGGCAGTCTAGCAGACCCGCTTCGCCGCTTTCCGGGCCCTAGCGCAACGCCGCGGGGGGATGCTAGAATCCGCGAGCGTAGCCCGATGTCCCGTTCCGCGATCCTGACCGTCCTCCTGGCCGTCTGCCATTCCGTCGTCTCTGGCGCCGACGAGGCCAAGCAGTACCCGACCGGGTACACGGACACCCCGTTTCTGCCGGGCGACCGCTGGCGGGTTCACGACGAGGCCAGACCGCGGCCGAGAATCGTGGAGCCCGGAACTGCCAGCTCGCCGGAGAGGCCCGGCAAGCCCCCTTCGGACGCCGTGGTGCTCTTCGACGGGCGTGATCTCTCGCAGTGGGTTCAGCGCCTCCGGGGCGGAATGCTGGCCGAGCCGGCATGGAGGGTCGAGAACGGCTACATGGAAGTGGTGCCGGGCACCGGAAGCCACCTCACGAAGGAATCGTTCGGCGACGTCCAGCTTCACATCGAGTGGGCGACTCCGGCAGAGCCCTCGGGCTCCAGCCAGGCACGCGGCAACAGCGGTGTCCTGATCATGGGCCTCTACGAGATCCAGGTCCTGGACTCGTACGAGAACATCAGCTACGCCGACGGGCAGGCGGGAGCGGTCTACGGGCAGTTCCCCCCACTCGTCAACGCGTCGCGAAAACCCGGCGAGTGGCAGTCCTACGACATCATCTTCGAGGCACCGCGATTCGACGGCGATCAGCTGGCGAAGCCGGCGTTCGTGACGGTCCTGCACAACGGCGTGCTGCTGCATCACCGTCGGGAACTGATGGGACCGATGCGGCCCAAGAGGCTGACCGAATACAAGGCGCACGAGGCGGAACTGCCCCTGCTGCTGCAGGCACACGGCAACCCGGTCCGGTACCGGAACATCTGGGCCCGGCGTCTCGATCTAACTGAGCCGTAAGGCGATCACGGCCAGAGGCAGCAGGAGACCGCAGGCAACGTCCGCCACGCGGGCCTTGGGGCCGCGCAGCCTCGGGAACTCACCTTGGAAGCCCCGGGCCAGCATCGCCTGCGCCACGCGGTCCGCGCGGTCCCATCCGCGGACAAACACCATCGCGGCCTGGTGGGCCCAAGCCCGGGTGCGGCCCGTTGTCACCTTCCGCCCGATACGGCAATCCCGTGCCCGCGCGATCCGCCGCCACTCCTCGAGCAGCACGAACAGATAGCGGTGCATCAGAGTGGCCGTCAGGGCGAGACCGCGCGGGGCACCGAGGAGCCGGAGGGACTCCACGATGTCCTCGACGGGCGTAGTCGCCGCGAGCATGGACAGGAGCAGGATCGCCGAATACGCCTTCCACGCGACGGCGGCGGCCACAAGGGGCCCGTCCGGCACGGCCGATACGAGAGGCAGCGCCGCCGCCATCGCAATGAAAGGGGTAGCCGCCAGGAGGCGCCGGAGCACGTAACGGAAGGGGACGCGGGAAAGGACCCATACCGCGGCCAGTACAGCCGTGACAGCCGCCGGCCGCGAGCCCGTGGCGACCGGGAAGGTCGAGATGGCCAGAACGGTGGCCAGCGCGGCGCAGAGCTTCGTGACCGAGTGCATCGAGGTCAAAGGCGAGCCCGGTGCAGCCAAGGGATCGTGGACGACGCTCACGGGCTGCCCCCGCGTCGGCGAATCAACCACCAAGCGCCGCCTACTAGCGCCACGACTGCCAGCGATATGGCCGGGCCCGGGACAGCCCGTTGCTGGGAGGGCCCGGCTGCTGCACCCTCGTTGTCCACAGGCAGTTCCAGTTCCGCGCGGTGCCCGAGGCCGTCGTCGGCCACGATTCGCCAATCCCCTGGGGCGTCCGGCACGAAACTGGCCCGTCCCCGGAGGTCCGTCCGCAGCCTCTGGAAGATCTTCGCCGGCTCGGCGGGCGAGTACACGAGAACTTCCGCGTCAACCGGATCGCCGTTCGAGTACTCGCAGCGTACGGTCAGCGCCAGCCCCGACCGGTCTTCGAGCCGAACCTGCATGCCATGCCCTTGCGCGGCAGGGGGGACGCCAAGACCGACCGCGCAGATTGCGGCCAGAAGCCCTGTCAACCCGTTGCGGGGACCAGAATTTCCGGCTTGGCGCGGCTCAGGAACGACACGGCCAGGGCCGTCACCGCCGCCTCGATCGCGGCTACCACCGAATAGAGCGAAGCCACCACGTAGAAGCCGCGCCCGTAGTCCGCCAGTTCGAATTCCCACGCGAGCAGTACCGCGGGCAGCAGCGCGCCCGCAAACCCGGCTGCGAGCGCCCTGACACCCTGCCGTGCCGGCA
This sequence comes from uncultured Bryobacterales bacterium, assembly GCA_964461235.1. GTDB lineage: Bacteria > Acidobacteriota > Terriglobia > Bryobacterales > UBA6623 > VXMF01. The sequence continues at coordinate 8,545 of CAYWUV010000185.1, forward strand.
CGAGTCGCCAGATCCACCAGCCGACGAACGTACCGACGCCCATGTTGAACGCATTCACTCCCAGTGACACCAAGCCGCCGTGCTGCAGCAGCAGGGTCTGGAAGAGCAGGCAGACGTACAGGACGGGGAATGCGCGGCTGCCCAGCACGATCCCGAGCAGGCCGTACAGCCCGAGGTGCGCGGGCAGGCCCGCGATCGGAAACTGGATGGTAGAGACGACGAAAGCGGCAGCGGCAGCGAGGCCCATCCTCGACGCCTCCGCCACCTCGAGATTGCGACAGGTGGAATACAGCCACGCGGTACTCGCGAAGTGCGCGCCGACGCAGCCGGCCACGGGGAGGATGCCGTCCGCGACATGCACCGGTCATGCGAGTATATCACCCGGCCGACGGGAGCGGACGGTGCAGTCTCTTCCAATGAGAGATGAGCATGAACGGAGGGCTTGTTTCCAACGTGAAAT
>CAYWUV010000186.1:0-8963 GCA_964461235.1 uncultured Bryobacterales bacterium
GGGTCTGTTGGGGATCGAAGGGGCAACGTCCCTCGCCAGCCCCGCGGTTATACCGTGGGTATGCTGGCTTGCCCACCTTAGTGGCGTCCGACATGCCCTGCGGCGACCTGTCCCAAGGTCGTCGCTGGCCGCCGTCGATGCGGCGGAGGAGCGCCCCCGTGAACACTCCGGGGGACGACCCTTTCAACGGGCCTCGCGACGCGCGACGGGATGGAGACCCGCGATGCAGGGCCGTCCATGGACCCGCGAGGCCGGAGCGGCGGCTGATCCCCACCAGCGCCCCTTTCGGGGGGCACGGGCCATCAGTTCCGCCGTGGTGGGTGGATCCCAATTGAACTACGCGTGGTCCTCCGGTGTTTCGGTTCGTCTGGTCGTGCTGCCCCTCCGGTAACCCGAGGGGGCAGCATCCTACGTATTACATCCGCAGTTGGTTTCATCTTGGTCCTCCCGCCTTGGTCCTCCCGCCTTGGCGGGCAAACCCACCCTGCCGTTCCGTGGAGCCCTGCCGTCAGAATCGCTCTGCCCTTACAGTCAGGGGACCGATTCCGACCGTGTCAACTACGCAAGAATCGGCGATGTCCTGGGGGTTCCAGCGCCGTCCCTGAGCCGGATCGGCTTCCGCCAGCGGCACCTCCTTCACCACTCCGATTGACAGCCTCACATCTGCGGGAACGGTCCGTTGCACTTGGGCAGCAGGGGGCTGGAGGGCCACGAGGCGCTAATCGTGGCCCATGACGACAACCGGCACCCCCAAGTGCACAGCGACCGCGGACCGGTCGATCCGCAGACCGGGAAGTCGGCGAAGCGCTGGGGAACAGCAAACCCCGGCCATCGCTCTGGGCCGAGGGATGTGAACGGGACCTCTAGAGCACACACGGAGCGTGGCCCCAAGGTATGCTGCTCCCCGACCATTCACAGGTCGTGATCCAGCCTCTCAGCAGCCCGGTTCGACCTCCGTCACGCGACGGTCGCTGGCCAAGTCGGACACCGCCGTTCGGGGAAGCGAGTGGCCATGAGGAGGACCCAGAAACCGCCTGATCTCTTGGGCGATACGCAGCGCGTCCTTCGTCTCGCACTCCCAGATCACAAGAACGCGCCAACCCATCTCCCGCAGAGCGGCCTCGTTTCTCCGGTCGCGTTCAACGTTGCTGTTCAGCTTCTTGCTCCAGTAGTCTCGCCGGGTAGTTGGAATCCGGTTGCGCGAACATCCATTGTGCCGGTGCCAGAAACAGCCGTGAACGAAGATCACCTTGCGGCGAGGGCGGAACACCAGATCAGGCTGCCCCGGCAGTTCTCTGACGTGAAGGCGGTACCGGTAGCCCATTCCGTGGACAAGCCTGCGGACGCTCATTTCCGGCTTCGTGTCCTTCGCCCGGATCCGGCTCATCAACTCGCTACGCTGGCGAGGCGTGAGGGTGTCGAGGCGTCCTGCGTGCAACCGGACCTCTTTGCCTAGTGCCATTCGCAACGCTTCTTCTGCCGCGTTCTGCGCCTCGCCGCTTGCAAGTCGGAAATCGGGTCCGGCATCGGCCTACCTTCGAAGGCAGCCGCAGGGCCGCTCCGTGTGCTCAGCGCCCATTGAAATCATCCAGTCGCTGCTTAGCCAGCCTCTCGAGACGCCGCGCCTGGGCCCACAGTGTCCTACGGATCCCCACCTTCACCCTACGTTCGCTGATGACACGGGCTAGATTCGCGATTGTTCGGGCGCGACGCGCCAAACGCACGTCGGGGTGCTCGCGATGTCTCCTGTCCTCCGCTGTGAGGATGGAGGCCTTCACCGAAGGCGGCAACGAAATCAGTTCGGCAGCGGGTATCTCGGCTTCGTTGAGAATGACCTTGAACGCCGACCGCTCCAAGGCTCGCTGGTACACGGTGAATTCCGCCCGACGGAGGATGTCATCCACCTCTTCCCGGGATGCGGGCATTTCCCAGAACGGCCACAGCTCGATGTCTGCCACCTCGAACGGATCCAGCACGCTCATCGCTACTGCGTCAGTTCGTTGGTTGGTCAGGTGACGCCTGATCCGCGTTCTCAGTTTCTCCCGCGTTCGCCCTACGTAGATCGGCTCCTGATCGTAGTCGTAGAACAGATACACGCCGTGCCGACAGTCCCCAACGCGCATTCCGTTCGCGCATTCCGTGTTCAAGACCTCGGAGATGCCGGCATACAGCGCGACAACTTCGGGCGTTTCCTTCATGTCGCCATCAGGGGAAGCAGGCAGTGGCGGCCCACCCATTCGATGACGGGGACGCAGACGGCATCGCCCAGCGCGAACATCGCCTGATGGGAAGAAACCGCCTCGTAGCGCAAGTCGCCCGCGCCCTGGAGGCGCGCATACTCAAGCACATTCATCCACCGCACGGCCACCTCGCCAAGACCGGCGCGCAACACCGCCTGTTTGGCGGAGCCTCCTCGCGTAGTTCGCAACGCGCCGGCGATTTCGTCCGCACGCACCTCCCACACGGCCCGTCCGTTCCGGGTTCGCCGGAAAGCGCCGTAGTAGCCAACGGCCTTGCGAGACTGGTAGTCCGCAACGCGCCTCGCTTGGTGCTCTGAAAGGGAGTCCAAGAAGGCGTCGAGCCTCGGGGGTGGCCACCACTCCCCATCGTCGCTAACGACGTTAGCCAACCTCAGGGTGGTGCGGGGCTCAGGAGGGGGCGGCAGCAGGGGCGTGCAGTTTCGACTCCCAATGATGAATACGCGGCGGCGGCTCTGCGGCACGAAGGCAGCCGCGTTTACGCACAGGCAATCCGTCCCATATCCCAAGTTCCGCAACGCATCGGTGACCTCCCGGTAATCCCGGCCCCCGTTCACGGTGAGCAGTCCCGGAACGTTCTCGATCATGATCGTGCGCGGTGCCCTATCGCCCATTTCTCCCAGAATGCGGCAGAAATCGTAGAGGACGCCAGAGCGGTTGCCGTTCAAGCCCATCCGGCGACCGGCGAGGGAGACATCCACGCATGGCGACGAAGCAGTGGCCAGATCAACGGCCGGCACGTCACCGCCCGCTAGTTCGCGGATGTCTCCGACGACAAGCTCCCGCTCTCCCCAGTTATCTCGGTAGATGGCGGCCTTCGCATCGTCGATGTCGTTGGCGAACACGGTTTCTACAGAGCAGCGTTCCAAGCCCGCTCGCATGAGCCCCATGCCGGCGAAGAACTCGGCGGCGCGCAGGCTGCTCATGGGGAGATCACCGACTCCGTGTGGGGACCCGTCCACTCGCTCACATGGCCCTGGGGATGCAGTGGACCCTTAATGCGGTACCCCCAACAGTATCCACGCCTGCCCATTGACCAGAAGCTCTCCATTCCGTGCGAGTGGACCATCTCGTTCACCGTACTCCCTTTAGTGTGCCTGACCGTCTCGTGTCTTGGCAACCCCACGTAGCAACCGGGGACCTCGTCGCGTGGTGGCCATTAGGTCGCGCTCCGGGGTAACTGGTGCCCGCTCCGGTCTTTGGGGCCGAAGTCCGCCCGCCTCGTAGCGTACTGGTTCGCCCACTGCCCGACGACGTAGGGCCTCGTCGAGTGCCCGCAGGCCACCAGGTCGTCAACCCGCCCGCCCCGAACGACCGACACCAACCGGCTCGCGGGCTCAGTAGGTTGCTGATGAGTGGCGAGCATCTGGCGATTCTGCGAGATTCCGGTCCACATTCCAGCGTTCGAGGGTCGGCCGGGCCACTGATGGTGGGCCATGGAGGGGCCGAGATCCGCCGAAACGCCCGAACCTAAAGGACCTAAATGACGAGGAGCACAGGCGAGGACTCCAGGGGGGCAGCCTTCCAACCAGAGCGCCTTAGCGGCGCTCGTCGGCGCGCCGATTCGGGCCTCGGCTCACGTGGTCGCCTCCGCAGGAAGCGAAGCCCCTCAGAAACCGAGGAGAGAGTTTGGAGGGGCACGCCTCCGACGCGGTGGCGAGGTGCCCCGATCGGCAGCCGCTATTGACCGCTGGTCGGCCACGAGGAGATCAACGAATGACTGACATCGAGACGCTGAAGCACGAGCAGGAAATCCGGAAAAGCAGGGTTCGTGTCTGGGTCACCTACATCATGACCTTGGCCTACGCGATGGCCGCGATTGGCCTCGTCGGATGGCTCATGTGGGTCGACAAGACCGATCTTGCGATCGGTGTCTTCTCTGGCCTTGCGTCCACGAGCGCTTCGATCATCGCGTTCTGGTTCGGCTCACGCGGCTCGGCTAGGAATCACTCAGAGCACGGAGGGAGGTAGACAAACGGTGGAGGAGGAAGGCTTGGCAGTGCAACGGGACTTCCCGCCAGCCGTCCGGGGGTGGGCCGTGGTTGACCTGTTCTGCGGGATCGGCGGCCTCAGCTACGGGCTCCGATCCGCTGGTCTCAAGGTCGTCTCCGGGGTAGACGCCGACGGTACCTGCAAGTATGCGTTCGAAACGAATACGGGTGCTGAATTCGTGTCCGACTCGTTGGAGGACGTCTCCGCAGCCGACATCCGAAAGATGTTCCCAGCGGGGTCTCGGAGAATCCTTGTGGGGTGCGCTCCGTGCACGCCGTTCTCGGCCTATGCCTCCGGGTCGAAGAGCAGGAGCGACAAGTGGGCACTGGTTGATCTGTTCCTGGACCGGATCCTGGAGGTCAAGCCTGAGATCGTCTCAATGGAGAACGTTACCAGACTCATCTCCTTTGATGGTGGTCGCGTCTTTCGGAGATTCGTTGAAGGCCTCGAAAGCGCAGACTACGAGGTCACGAAGAACAGGGTAAATGCCGCTGATTACGATGTTCCACAGCGCCGTCGTCGCCTGGTACTACTCGCGTCTCTCTTGGGGCCACTCCCGCTCGTGGATCCCACCAGCTCAAAGCCCAGAACCGTTCGCGACGTCATTGGCCATATGCCCCCTCTTCAGGCGGGTCACCACGATTCTGACGACCCGATACACCGAGCTCCCAATCTCTCCGATCTTAACCTTCGGCGCATCCGGGCTGCCAAGCCCGGCAGGCCGTGGACTGAATGGGACAATCCCGACCTGCTGGCTAAGTGCCATCGCAAGGCAAGCGGTGCCACTTACAAGAACGTCTACGGTCGGATGGAATGGGATCGACCATCCCCGACACTCACTACCGGTTGCTTCTCCTTCGGCAGAGGTCGCTTCGGGCATCCAGAACAGGATCGAGCCATTTCTCTCCGGGAAGCGGCACTGCTGCAGAGCTTCCCGCCCCAATACGATTTCGTCGCCAAGGACGCCAAAGTGTCGTTCACTCACCTCGGACGCCACATCGGAAACGCCGTCCCGGTAGCGCTCGCCGCCGCGATCGGTCAGTCAATCGCCGCACATGTCAAGGAGCACGAAGCGTGAGTGAGCCTCGTCCCTTCAAGATGACCATCAGCCTCGATGTTCTACACCACTTGGGAATCGGCCTCTACAGCAACATCCCGGCGGTGCTGTCCGAATTGGTAGCCAATGCGTGGGACGCGGATGCCACCGAAGTCGACATCATCTTGGACACCGGCACACCTTCCATTGAGATCCGCGACAACGGGCATGGAATGAGCGCTAGGGACGTTAACAAGAAATTCCTGACCGTCGGCTACCGACGACGCAGAGACCACGCGACCACGCCGGACGGCCGTGCGGCGATGGGCCGAAAAGGAATCGGTAAGCTCGCGGCGTTCTCGATCGCGGATACTGTGGAAGTCCACACGGCGGACGGCACCACTGCTTCAGCATTTCGGATGGACACCGACGCCATCAAAGCCGCCGCGACCGAAACGCAACCGGACTACTATCCCGAACTTGTGCCACCGAGAATCGAACCCACTACCCGAGGTACTACGATACGTCTGACGAGGCTTCGAAAGATGTTGACTTGGACCGCGCCGCATCTCCGACGGCGCCTCGCGCGCCGGTTCAGCGTGATCGGGCCATCCAAGAGATTTCAGGTGTCCGTTGACGGAGCCGCGATCACGATTGCGGACCGGGACTACTTCAAGGACATGGAGTTCATTTGGCACTTCGGACGACAGGCGGATGACTGGGATTTCTCCAACGCTCCATCTGGAGACAACGCAGGGACAGTTCCGGCCGAGGTAAAGCTGAACCGCGAGAACGGAGGTCGCGGCGGGCGTTACACTCTCCGCGGTTTCATCGGAACGGTCGCGAAGCCCGCGAACCTCGACGATGTCAACAACGCCATCGTCCTGTCAGCTCGTGGGCGCTTGATTCACGAGGACATGCTCCCAGAATACCGCAATGCTCGGGTGTACACGGAGTACGTGGTAGGCGAAGTGATCGCGGACTTTCTCGATTCAGACGACAGCGACGACATCGTCACCAGCGGTCGACAGCGAGTGCAACAAGACGATTCTCGGTACCTGGCTGTGAAGAAAACGGTCGAAACGGCCCTGGGTAGAATAAGAGACGACTGGACCAAGAAACGAAACGCCCGCGGTGCTCGAAGAGCGCTCGAATACCCGTCAGTTCGGAAGTGGTATGACCGGATGGGTCCTGACAAGCGGCGCACCGCCCGGCGACTATTCGCCAAGATCGAAGCTCTGCGGATCGGCGATTCCGAATCCAAGCACCAGCTCTACCGCGCCTCCATGCTTGCATTCGAGAAGTTGGCTCTGAAGGACATGCTCAGCGCGCTGGACGATTGGGAGACTCACCGCGACTTCGAATTGCTAGCTCGCCTAATGTCCGGCGTCGATGAGATAGAAGCAACGAGGTATCGTGAGATCGTGGAAGGACGCTTGAGTGTGATCCAGAAGTTTCGAGGGATTCTTCCCCAGTCCCTTGAGTCAATACTGCAAACACATCTCTTCAAACATCCTTGGCTGCTGCATCCCTCTTGGGAACGCGCGGCGTCTGCACCACGCATGGAGGAGACCGTGCGGACCGAGTTCGCGAAGATTGACGCCCGTCTCACGGAGGAGGAGAAACGCGGTCGCATCGATCTCCGCTTTCAGACCGTCCCCGGAAAGCATGTGATCGTCGAACTCAAGCGTTACGCCCGCCGCGTTTCCGCCAACGATCTCCTGGCCCAACTCCGAAAGTACCGAGATGCCCTTCAGAAGTGCCTCAAGGAGAAATACCCATCGGAACCTCAGGCAATTGAGTGCATCGCGGTTCTTGGTTCGGCACCTACGCCCGTCGATGATCCAGAGACTAACAAGAGGGTTCTCGACGCGATCGGTGCGCGTTATGTCACTTATGACGAACTGGTGATGCAAGCAGAGGCGAGTTACCGAGAGTATCTTCACGAGAAAGCACAAGCATCGGATTTGGAGGCTCTGCTCGCGGAGCTCGCTCGCGACTTCGGTCTGGAGGACTGATGGTGAATGACGATCTGCATCTGGATCCGCGTGTCCACACCTTCTCTCAGGCACAAGGCCTTGAGGGCGTGCCAAGACGGCTGAGCCTTGATGAGATCCCGATCAGTGTGCGGAAGCGATTGTGGAACGTCTTCTATCGAGCGACGACTGCGGCGATTCCCGAACCGCCAATAGGCTATGTGGGTCCGCCTTTCGTTTGGGGTGAGTGGGCGGGCGTTATTCTGGATCTCTTCGATTCCTTTTTCCACGAAACCGTTGACGAAATCACGGCTTTTGATCAGCACTACGGGGATGTGGGAGCCAGACTCGATGTCATTGTCAGCAAATGCAAGCCACTCTTCTTGGAAGGTCCGTACCACAGGTTGTTTGATCTCTTGCAGCACGTCATGAGGCACCCTGAGTGCCCGCCAGACTACATTCATAAAGTCGGTCGCATCTTTGAGGAAGGCCATCTGGCATACACGGTAGATGCGAATGGATCTCCTACGATCTTCCCAGCGGCCGCGGCTCAAGAGGGCGAGGCAATAGCGAGAGCGCGGCGTGAACTCCAGGCCCACGGACGAGTAGCTGCTAACAGACACCTTCAGCGTGCCGCAGAGCTCTTCGGCGATGGCGCGTGGGCGGAAAGTGTTCACGAGAGCATCAACGCTGTAGAATCAGTCGCCAAGGGCCTGGGCACGGGAGGGACGACCCTCGGCGAAGTGCTAAAGGTATTGAAGAGACCCGACGGCGAGCCCAAGATGCACCGAACCCTGCTTGCGTCTCTCGACAAGCTCAACGGATACAGGGGTGACGCGCCGGGAGTTGGACACGCAGCTACCGAAGGGGAAGTGTGCGTTGGCCGAGAAGAAGCAGCCTTGTTCATCGGCACGTGCGCATCTTTTTGCACCTTCCTCCTTGAGAAGGAGCGGAAAGCGAAGGACTCGCGGCGTGACCGGAGGAAGATGTGAGCGCCTGTGCGGTCTTCGTGAGGCGGAGTTGTCACAATCGAGGGCGATTGACGCGGCCCACGCCTCGGTAGCCGGGGGTTGCCATCGGCGCAGGGATAGGGACACGAACTCGGCGATTCGCGCGGAACTGGCACCAGCTTTCCAGACGTAAACACGGTCGGGTTCAATGGCCTTCGTCGATGAGACGGCGCTGGCGGGATTCCCGCCATTCAAGTCCCGTTTTCCCGCTTTCACGACACGATCCAGCGGGATCCCGTACGGCGGCAGAAAACGCAGATCGTGCGGTCCTGTAATAGTTTAGACGATTTCCTGCCGGGATTCTGGCTACTTCCAATCCGCTGGGACAGGGTTTCGGGTCTTCGGTCTCCCCCGAAGAACTGGAGGAACATCCTCGTCGCCGCCCTGTCGGACCGTTGGGAGGTCTCCGCCTTCGTCGGCGTCACCTCTTCCCTGTAGATGTCAAGAAGCCGTCCCAGGGTGAGCGGCTCGGGCTCGGCTTCGGCCTTGCCGTTCGGCTGATGGACCGCGAACCCGGCGGCAACCTCGTCCGCCTGTCTCTTGGCCCTCATCCAGTCGCGGTGCCCCAGCGATTGGGTGAGCCTGCGCCCGTTCTCGCGCCACTCGATCTGGTATCGGCCGGTCTTCGGATCGGGGAACACCCGGACCCGGTTCCGGCCCCATTCGCCAGCGCCGTAGCTGCGCCGACTTC
>CAYWUV010000187.1:0-8866 GCA_964461235.1 uncultured Bryobacterales bacterium
GGGACATTTTAGCTTTGGACAAAAGGGGACATTACTGCGTTGCGCTAACACTCGACGGCGTCATCCTTGACAATTCCACCGTGAATTGATATTCTGGTTTCGTTGGTGGTTCAGTTTTTCCTTTGAAATCGAAGCATTCGTCGGATGCGCCAAGGGGCCGTCACCGCCCGAGACCGGCGGCCCATGGTGCACGCGCAGGATCTGCACATGGCCGAGCTTGAAGCACCGCATCAGAGTCGCCTGTACTCGGATCTGGCCCCACTTTACGACAAGACGTTCGCGAAGTTCTTCTACGCACGCGAACGGACGGTCATCAATGACCTGGACATTCCCAAGGGGGCCGAGATCCTGGAAGTGGGCGTCGGCACCGGAGCCTCGTTCCCCGCCTACCCGCGCGGCTGCCACGTGGTCGGCATCGACCAGGCTCCTCTCATGCTTGCCCAGGCCCGGGAAAAGATCGGCAAGAACGGCTGGCGCCATCTCGAAGTCATGGAGATGGACGCGCTGAACCTGGACTTTCCCGACAACGCCTTCGACTACGTGACGGCGTTCCACGTGGTCACCGTGGTGCCCGATCCGATCCGAATGATGGCCGAGATGCGCCGCGTCTGCCGGCCCGGCGGCATCATCTGCATCGTCAACCACTTCACCACGGAATCGCCCTTCTGGGGCCGGCTCACGCATTCCCTCGACCCCATCACCCGCCGGCTCGGCTGGAGCACCCACCTCAAGCTCAGGCCGTTCCTCCAGGAAACCGGCTTCACCGGGTGCAGAGCCTACCGGTTCTCGCGCTTCTCGCTGTACACGGTGGTGGTGGGGACGAACGACAAGGAATAGACCCCGCAACTCGCTCCCCAGTCAGGCCGGATCCCGCCCGATGTCGGCCAATCCGATGGCGGTGACGCGCTCCGCAAGCGGGAACCGCTGCTCCCCCGGATAAACGATGAACAGGTAGTCGAGCTTGAGATCGGCCAGCACCACGTGCATCGATTTCGTCATTCTCGGCCCGTCGGTCAATTTGCATTCGTAGCCGATGCGCCGGCCCCGATCCAGCACCAACACGTCCAGTTCCGCTCCGCCATGGGTCGCCCAGAACCAGCAGCGCCGCTCACCGTAGACCGCCACGGTCTCCTGCACGACGCGCCGTGCCCGGGATGGGACTCCACATCACGTTGCCGTTCGTACCAGCAACCCCATCGAGTCGACCTTCGCCATCATACGGCTGCGAACGGTGAAGACCCGGAACCGCCTGAGCGTGAACACGGCCCTGAGCTTGGTGCACCAACTCGCTATGAGCGCCCAGAAGCGCTGGCGACAACTCCGGGGGTTCGGTTGTGACCGGCAACCCCCTCTAGCGCCAGAGTGCCGCCTCTCCCGTCTCCAACCGGTGCCGAAGAAAGCTCTTCATCGCTAACGAAGACTGCGACAGTTTGGTCACCTTGTATTCCAATCCCAGCGACGCATCTCCTGCGATTTCTGCGTATGTCCTACCTCCCGCTCTGCCGGAGGGATCATCTGGAACGAACACCGTATCCCAGTAGAACTCCCGGTCCCCCCGCGGCTCCGCCGCAATAGTTCCCTTTGCCTCTCCGACAAACGTCCTCACACCCATCCCGTCACAGTAGGCAACCACCGCCCTTGCTACTGCCCGTCTATTCGCCGAGTTTGTCTCCTCCACGAACCGCTGCCTCAGCGTATCCCACATGGGTTTAGTCAAACCGCCCGGGTACGACGAATCCAAGTACTCCTCAAAAATAAGACCCGCGTGTTCGACTATGCACGGCACCTTAAGCTGACTGTAAGCGCTCACTACCTCCGCCGACACCATCACGCTAAGATCCACATTAAGGATTTCCTGTATCGGGACTTTTCGAATATCAAATTCGAAGACGTGACCCACCGGCCGACCATCGTCCAGATGGCAATGTTCCACGAACAGTGCGTTCTCCTCACGCTTAAAGTCACTACTTGTGACGTAAACGACACGTGTCTTCCTGGCCTGGGCCATAACTAGCTCCGAATCTGTTCCAGCAGGTTCGCGACTTGTCCCGTCCGATCACCGCTGTCTATGGGAATCACTTGAATGTTTCGCTCTTGGAACAGGCTTCGCTCGAACCGGAACGGCTCCTCTACAACGATATGTGCGCGATAGCCCCCGGCCGTGTCTGCCAACCCTGCGAACCGCTCCTTAACAAGCCTAAAGAGGTACGCAACGTTTGGGTCTCGGAAGCTGTATCCAACAAAAAGAACAGTTCGGTTTAAGAGATCGCTCCACAACCTCAAGTCCATCGGCGACGTAAACTCCATCCGTTTTTCGTAGTCCGACTCCGTCAAAACCATCTGTGTAGGATGGTTCCAATCTCCATGGAACTTCACCACCTCGGTCACACCCTCCTCTGGCCCCATATGCCGTTCCACCGCGACGACTTTGTGCACCCGCTTGTGGAGTCCAAAACTGCGCTCAATAAAGTCATCGAAGTTGGTCGTATAAATGAGCCTACAGCTCGTCATCTTGGCGAGCTCCTGGTGAATGACCGATGCCCCAAGAACCTCGTCAGGCGGATTCATCTCGCGTACTAGCCAGTTTGTCAATTTGGCATAACCGTTGAAGTTTAGTTTGAAATACTCAAGTATTTGAAGATCGGTTCCCCTCGCCCGAAGTAGGCTAGCCTTGGTAAAGCCCAACTCATGCGCCGCGTACCGCACCACTTCATCCCAGGTTGGGCCTCGATACGAGCGCCTACCATCGTTCCACTCGACGGAGGCCGAAACACCGGCCCCTACGAACAGCAGTAGTCTCCCGTCTCGATACAACCGCCTCAAGTCATCGACGGCAATCACGTGTGTTTCCTCGCCAACAGCCGCGTCATTGAATGCGTGTGTTCTATGTTGTTATGAGGGTGCTCCTCGGTGAGGTCTTCATCCGACGCCGCAAGGACTTTCCACGACGCGTAAAACTCAACGTAATCCGGATGCCGTAAAAGGCACGGCACAAAACCGGGGTGTGCTTCCGCGAGTTCTTGACGCCGATCATTGAACGCACACAACACATTGAAACCCCCGACCGCAGTCGCCTCCTGCAGTCTTGACACCACCGTGGCGACCTCCGATGAATCAGCGAGGCAATGGAGAAGGCCATACGCCACGACCACGTCGTAGTCGCACTCTAGTGCCATGTCACGAACATCTGCGACCATCCAGCGAACGTTCCCTTGTCTTCCCCAAGTCCTCATGCCGTTCTCGATGGCGATCGTCGAAACGTCGACCGCATCCACAATAGCGCCGCGTCTCGCCAAAAACACGGCATTCTTACCCTCTCCACAACCGGCATCAAGGATTCTGAGGCCACGGAACGACCCGAGGTCACGCACCAAGGCGTTCAAATAACTGCCCGGCGTCGTACCCCAAAAACACCCGCAGCGCCTGTATCCCTCGTCGTAGCCCCCGTTCATCGCCCCTTCCAGCGCGAAACCCGCAAGCGCTTCATCATAGCGCGAATCGTGGCCCGATACTGGGGAGTTCCACTCCAGTTATAAAGGACCGCATCAGCCTCTGAGATGAGGCCTTCCACCTCCCCCTCCACTGGCGCGGCCCTCGCCGCTAGGAACTCTGACATCGTGGCCTCTATCTTAAAACGTTCGCGAAAGAAGTTGAAAGCCAAATCTACGGGCGTTTGGACGAAGACGATCCCGAGCCTTCTGGGTCCCAGGAAATGCCTCAAAGCAGCAACAGTACTTCTGTGGCGTATGCCGTCAACGACTACCCGGTCACAGTTCCAGCCCTTTGCGATCTCAACTATCCTCTTTGCGAGTTCTGATGGTCCAGCTTCCTGCGTGATGAAGTCCCACGCGCGATCTTGAAACAAACTCCTCCGAGCTGCAGACACCGGCTTGATCCCGAGGAGACTAGCAAGCACCCTCCCGGAATTGATTCCGCGGTAACCGAAGTCCGCTTCCAACACGTCGGCAGCGATCGTCTTCCCGCTACCCACCGGGCCGATCATGCAAACTATGTGTGGCGGCTTCAATGGGCTTCGACGGAGCAGACGATACGCCGGGCGTGTACGTACCAAACGCGGCCTGAACGCCCGAAGACAAAGCTGCGACCAGTATTCAAAGTTCCACAACGAAACGTCTCTCTTCGCAGCGGTCCAGATCCAGTGGAGCTGCGTGATCGCCTTCTCCCCTCTCTCAGGGTGGTCCCAGTAACTGTGGCCACTCACCTCGTAGTTGAGAACAAACGCTAGATGCCGCCGACCAACGTCGGAGCTGTCGTCGTTGATTAACCCGACAATGTTCAAAGCGTCGTGTCGCCGCAGTCGTCGGATATCAACGTCGGGCAACGATAGCTCCTCCATCAACTCCCGGGCGGCACTCTCCAGTATTCCGTCCACTCCCGAATGAAAAAGACTGAAGTCAGGCTCTATCACGTGCCCGCCGAAGCCCACGCAAAACGATCCTTTGAGAAAACGTTCCGTTCGGCTATAGGTCCCCCGCCTGTAAGCTAGAACGGCGTCTCCTCTGGTGACCAACACGTAGGTGAGAAGCTGCGTATAGTCGTTGTTTTCTTCAATTTCAAGGCGTTCCCGAGCATCACGGCGTAGCGTGGCGAACATACTATGAGTGACCTTTTTCCAGGATGTGCTCAGTCCCTGCCATGTCATTAGGTGGTCAAGTTCGGCGGTTCGGTAAACGCAGACACGCTCCGAACTGGCAACAGGTGCGACCGGTGTGGCCTCGAACGGTACCGTATTACCCTCAACTAGGTCCCGGAGATAGAATCGTCCCGGCTCGGTGCGGATGAAGAGGCTCTCTCTACCCAATCGGCGGATATGAACACTCAACTTCGCTTTCATCGTTTGGTGCGGCGTTTCGCCGGCAATCTTGTCCGAGAAGAGTTGTCGATCCATTCCGAGTTTGATCAACTCCTGAGCCGACATCGGGTGTCGTTCAGTCTCCATTAGCCTCTTGGCCACAAGTAAAAACTCGCTTTTCATCGCCAAACCGCCCAACCTGCTCCTATTCAGGCCGTCACTCCCGCAGGGAAGACGAACAGGTACTCCTTCGTTACACGCCGGTGCTCTACACTCGGACAGAGACTGCTAGCTCGACTCACTATGAAGTGACGAGGCGGAGCGAATAGGTCAAGAACGTCGTGGCTGGCTCCGTTAGTCACGATGACAGTGGCACCTCTACGCGCCGCTTCACGGCAACATTTAGCGAGTCGCTGTTGATCTGCCCAGGAGAAATTGTTCTCGTTGTATCGGATGAAGCCGTTGTTGTTGTGCGCCACAGTATACGCTGGGTCGCAATATACCAAGTCGCCGGCCTCAGTTTGGGAAATTGCGACTTCAAAGTCGCAGACCTTGAGTGTGCTTGAACGGAGGGCTCGTGACGCCCTTTGTAACAGACTACGTTGCCAAAGTGGCTTTGGAGTCCGCTGTCCGCCACCAAAAGGAACGTTGAATTCACCCTTCTTGTTAAGGCGATAGATACCGCCGAAGGCGGTACGGTTCAGATAAAGAAACCGCACTGCTCGGTCAAGCTCCCGTTTGGGCGAACCCCTCCGCTGTAACTCGTAAGCCGCTCTCGTCACAGGCAGTCCTTTAAGGTGTCGGATCAAGACCGCAGGCCGATACCTTACTTGCCGGTAGGTGTTAATGAGGTCGGCGTTAATGTCTGAAAGAACCGCGCGCGGGGGGTTCAACGCAAAGAAAACTGCCCCGCCGCCGAGGAAAGGCTCGTAATAGGTCCTAAACTGGATCGCCTGGATGGTGGTTAACAGGGTGGGTACAAGCCAGCGTTTACCACCTGGCCATTTGAGGAACGGTAACGTCGGCGTCATTTGTTCCCGGTCGCCACCCTCGCCGCGTTTTAGCATATGGCATCCGTTCGTCCGTGAGGTCATTCGCGCGCCCAAGGGTCGAGTGTCCCTACCTCCATCCCTGCGAAGTCGCGTATGTTGTGGGTGATGAGCGTCAGACCATGCCGTAGCGCGACGGCGGCGATCTGTGCGTCAACCATGGGCTTCGGACGTCCGGTCCGGTCGCCATCGCCCATGATATCGCCCCAGATCACGGCTGCTTCACGGTCAAAGGGAAGTATCCGACTCTGAAACTGGGCCGCCAGATCATGGTCGATCCAGCGCTCGAAGCGTTTCCTCCTCTCCCCATCTTTCATGCGGCGGACACCACGCACCAGTTCCCCAAGGCTGATCGACGCGAGGAACAGGTCATGGGCTACTTGGCGACCGATCCAATCAATGACCCGAGGTTCGGGCCGCGGCTTGAAGGTTTCGCTGATCACGTTCGTGTCGATCAGGTATGCCATTACAGGTCGACCGGTCGTCCCGTCGTTCCATCACGCTCGATCACCAAGTCTTCTCCGACGAGAGGCGAGGCGCGCAGGAACGCGACGAGATCACGGCCGGTGCGAGCGGGTTCCATGGCGGTCATCGCCGCGAAGGCATCGCGTACCCTCCCGGCCTCATCGCCACCTGCGCGAAGAACGCCGGCCACGGCCTTTACAAGCCTGGTATCGTTTGCAGGAACGGTGATCTCGACCCGCCGAAGTCCCTCGGCGAGCGTTCGTACACGGTGCCGAGCGACGCGGGATTTCGATCCTACAAGTTCAGGTCGTTCAGGCATCGAGACCTCCTCGGAAACGTTACCGGATCATACATCAACCACGGGGGTTAAGCAATCGACGAATCCGCGCGTCCCGCGACGTCACGGAATGGGCGGGTTCACCAGCACGCTCTCCGCGGCGGCGGCGGCTCCGTCCTCTCCCGTCACCCTCACCTTCCTGCCTTCGATGACGAGCCGGCCTTCGCTGTAGAGCTGGATGGCCCGGGGATAGATGCGGTGTTCCTGCGCCAGGATGCGCTGGGCGAGGGTCTCCTCGGTGTCGTCGGGTAGGACGGGGACGACGGCCTGGATGATGACGGGGCCTTCGTCGCAGCCTTCGCTGACGAAGTGGACCGTGCAGCCGGCGAAGCGGACGCCGTACTCGAAGGCCTGGCGCTGGCCGTGCAGGCCGGCGAAGGCGGGCGACAAGGCGGGGTGGATGTTCATGATGCGGTTGGGGAAGCTCCGCACGAAGTACGGCGACAGGAGGCGCATGAATCCGGCCAGGACGACCAACTCGACGCCTTGCGCGTTGAGGTGCTCCACCACCACCCGGTCGTAGGCCTCGCGGGACGGGTGGCCGCGGTGGTCGATGACCGTGGTGGGGATGCCGTGGTTGCGGGCGCGGGTAAGCCCGTAGGCGCTTTCGCGGTTGCTGACCACCGTGCGGACCTCCGCGTCCAGGCGGTCTTGCTCGATCGCGTCGATGATGGACTGGAGATTGGTGCCGCCGCCCGAGAGCAGTATCCCGATGGGGACAGTGTGTTGCATGGTATGGCTCGCTTGTCTGTACCTCGATGGCCCGAGCAGGCCAGGAGAACCGTACCGCGGGAGTTGAACCTTCCAAGGCAGCGAGGGGCGGCTCGCCGCTGCCTGTCCGTCCGGTCCGGACCCTGACGCACCTTACCCGATGAAGGAGACGCCGCGCCGTCCCTTGCGGATCTCGCCGATGACGGCGTACGGTTCGCGCCGGCGGCGTAGCGCGCGCTCCACGCCGGGCGCGTCTTCGGCGCTCACCACCAGGGCCATGCCGATGCCGTTGTTGAAGGTGCGGTCCATCTCGGACTGCTCCACACCGCCCAGCCGCGCGATGAGTTCGAAGACGGGCGGTACGGTCCAGCTTCCCCGGCGGAGCCACGCGCGCAGGCCGGCCGGCAGGACGCGCGGCAGGTTCTCCACCAAGCCGCCTCCGGTGATGTGCGCGATGCCCTTGATGCGGTGCCGCGCGCCGAGCGCGCGGAGGAGCGACGCGTAGATCCGGGTCGGCGTCAGCAACTCGTCCGCCAGGGACTTTCCCAGTTCCGCCACCCTCGACTTCAACTTGAGCCCGCCGGTTTCCAGCAGGACCTTGCGCGCCAGCGAGTAGCCGTTGCTGTGGAGCCCGCTGGACGGCAGGCCGATGACCGCATCGCCGGCGCGCACGGCGCGTGGGTCGGGTATGCGGTCCTTGTCTACGACGCCGACGCTGAAACCCGCCAGGTCGTATTCGCCGTCCGCGTAGAAGGACGGCATCTCCGCTGTCTCCCCGCCGAGAAGCGCGCACCCGGCCTGCCGGCAGCCTTCCGCCACCCCCCCTACCACCGCCCGGAGGGTGGCGGGCTCGACCTTGCCGGTGGCGAAGTAGTCGAGGAAGAACAGCGGCTCGGCCGCCTGGGTGAGGATGTCGTTGACGCCCATGGCCACGAGGTCGATGCCCACGGTGTCGTGGCGGTCCGCCATGAAGGCGATCTTGAGCTTGGTGCCCACCCCGTCGGTGGAGGAGACCAGCACCGGGTGCCGGGCGCGCACGCGCGAGAGGTCGAAGAGCCCGCCGAACCCGCCGATGCCGCCCATGACCCCGGGCCGCGCGGTCTTGCGCGCCACGGACGCGATGGAACGCACCAGCCGGTTGGCTCCTTCGATGTCGACCCCGGCGTCCTTGTAGGTGAGCTTGGCCATGGGTGATGAACCAACCCCTCGAATCGTCATTCCCCCGGAACAGGCGGTGTCAAGACTCCGCTCGAGCTGGAGACAGCACCGCTATCCGAAGCGTCATTCCCGCGGAAGCGGGAATCCAGGCGGGGAAAGCGGGGGGCATGCCGGTTTGTCCCCTCTCCACCCCTGGATTCCCGTTTCCCAGGCTGTGTCAAGACTCCCAGAGCACGGCCGTCACAGAACGTCATTCCCGCGAAAGAGGGAATGAAAGGGTGGTTGGGGGGGGAAAAAAGGAGTTTGAACCCCCAAACAACCCAAGAATAACAC
>CAYWUV010000188.1:0-8851 GCA_964461235.1 uncultured Bryobacterales bacterium
TCGCCTGTTGCCGATCAGGCTCGCTCATCAGACAGCGCGGCCCATGCACGAATCTTCGGCTACCTGCGGTCCATGCCCGCGCTCGGTCACAATCCTCTCGTCGCCATTCAAATCGCGCTCGTCGGGCACGCTGCCGACACGGTCGAACCACCCTACGGACCGACACCAACAGACGCCTGAGCAGTTACAATTCGGTCATGGTGGGCCGGTCTGAGCCGGTTGGCAGGTTACGATCCTTTCCCATGCGAACGCACCCCGCTATAACGCTAACCGCTGATATGAACATGGGTTCGACGGTACGGTGCGGGGGTGCACATGTATCACTTCTGACATTCAGAAATGAGTTGGATCCATGCGACCGTACCGGATGTTCCTAGACCGAAAAGGCAGCGGATTCAGTGGGCGGGGCAACGCCCGGTTCCGTCCGGCCAGTGCCTCGGCTCAGGAGAAGAACCGGCGCAATGACCGCAGGACCTCCTCCACCTTCCCGATCCTGAGGGTGCAGACTCCTTCGGCAACGAGCGAGGAGTGCATCGTGAAGAGCTTGGCCGTCTTCGCCAGCGACATCCTGGAAAGCCGCCCCCCACGAACTCGTCGCGCCGGAGACGCACAGCATCCGGGGCATCGGTAATTTGCGAGGTAACGGCCGCGAGCACGAAATCGACTCCGGCGGCGTTGAAGGAATCCTTGGAAAGGACCAGCGGGGGGCGTCTCTTGGATGAGGCGAGATCCGTAAAGGGAAAAGGAGGCGAGAACGATATCGCCCTGCCTATAGTCGATCGTAGACGGCATCCTCCTCGTTCTCCCAGAACTCGAGGCTCCGCTCCGAAGCCTTCAACCACAGAACGTCCGCCGCGAGCCGTTTCAACTCGCTCTCGGAGAAGACTTGGTAGACCTCGGCGGGTATGGGTTCCTCCACCTCTTGCAGGGGCACCAAGACCCCATCCAGGTATTTCGCCTTGATGCTCATGTGGGTCTGACTCTATTGCACAACCGGCAGCGCGGGCAACCTTTGCCCGGAGCGCCGGAGCGCTAGAATTCCGAATCCGATCAAGTCGGGCTAGAGGACCCCTCCTCGCTTTTTGGGCCACACAAACCGTACCTACGGATCTTCGGCCAGGAGTCACATCCCATCCTCGACCACCAGCCCCGCAAGAGCGACTGCTATGGCAACGTCGATCCGTCGCAGACCAAGCTCCAAGGCGCCGTTGTAATGGATTGACTGTGCCTGTTAACTCTCACTGTTGCCCGTCACTTCGATAATCAAGCGGCAGTGGTCGCTCGGCCCCCATTCCTCAATCCCGTTCATCGCGCGCACCGAAACGTTCTCGTGAAATCCACGCGATGCGAACACGTAGTCCAACTGATTCCTCGCGCCTTCCGGTCCGTCCCCCCGGTGATAGTACGTCGGCACGTTCTTCGTGTCGGCTGGCACATCATCTGGCGTGGTTTCCGCACGACGGCCGTTCAACGCTTGCGGACCCATAAACTCGAGTCCAAGGGCCTGCATCCTGTCCCACACCGTGCGCTCGCGTTCCGGCATTGACAGGCGCGAGCCCGTCGCTCCGTAGAACATGTTCAGATCACCGGCAGCCAGGATCCTGTGGGTGGCAGGATCGGAGTGACCAATGAACGTGGACAGGTCCGAGATGATCCGATGTGCTGAAGCATCCGAGTAGATCCAACTGCTCTTGGTAGACGGATGAGCACTCAGCCAGCTTGCGTACATCGAGACTGCCACAAAAGACTCTTTCTCGTTGTCGTGCGGGAGCACTCTCGCGGCAGCAATGGTACCGATGCCACTGACTCCGATCAGATCCTCACCGAGTTCGCTGGTCGGAGGCCCTTGTCGATACGGCTCCACTGCGAGGCGGTCGGACAGCTTCACAACCAGCGGCCAACGGTCATACAACTGCCGGCTCCAGAACACCCCGTCCGTGTAATCGATCCGATCCGCCAAGTCTCCGGGCGAGCTTCCCGCTTCCTGCAAGAGCGCCAAGTCCGCGTCACCGTCGCGGGCCATCTGCACCAGTTCGCGCCACGGGGCCAACCGCTTGCCGATGTTCCAGCTCACTACCTTGATCATTCGATCACCCGTCGTCAGCCGAGCAGGGGCCAGTATGGCATGCTGCACTGCATCACCCGATCGGAGGCGTCACAGTGTTCGACGATGCAGTCCGCTTGTCGTGCCAGACGGTCGAACCCTTGGTTGCGCACAACCTGCGCCCGGGCCCAAGTCGACTTGGGATGTTCGACGAAGTCGTTGCCGCGACTGCATGATCACAACCAAACCATCCGGTTCGCCACCCAGCTTCGATGGCGCGCTACGAGTTGGCGTTGCAAGCGCCTTGACAAACAATTGGCCCTGGAATCCGGGGTTGCAGGCGGAGTGCGAAGGCGGAAAGCACTCCAGGGTGGGTCAAATGGTCCGTCGAGGATAGGATTGGTTCTTGGTTGGCTAGCTATCTTGGACCCGGGGCAAGGCTGACCGCCGGCTTGGTTCCGTCATTCGACGAGACTGATATCCGTTTAGCCGAGAATCGGTAACACGATTTGATCCGCTCGGCTCCTCTGATCCTCCCGGTACTCGTCCAAGCACGTTTCGCCAGGAGTGGGGGTTCATTCCTGGGCCGGGTCTCCGGAGCTACGGGCGCGGAGCTGCATTCTGGCGAGCAGAATTCGCGCAGTGTCGTCGTTCGCCTTCCCTCGGAGAACGCCGAACTGGGAACGCAGGGTGTTGTCCGCAGCATCAAATTCGCCGGGCCGGAGAACTATAGCGAAGTCTCCAATCAACCGGGCCACAACAGAAAGGGTGTTGCCAGCTTTGACGGCTCCTGATGGCTGCTGAGACACCAACCATCCATTTCGAGCACGCAGACGCTCCCTCACGGTCCGTACGCTGTGTTCGTGTCGGTTCCCGTTGAGAATTTCGACAGCGCCAGTCGAGCCCGTAATACGCCTCGGAAGCAAAGCACGCCTCAATCGAGTCTCTTCGCCTGAAGGTTTCGATAGAAGACAGGCCACCCCTCAGACTGGAGGCAAATGTTGCCTTCAGCAGGTTCGATGTCGTGTCCTTCGTTCATCTTCTTCCCGTTGAGCTTTACGGTGACGATCCCATCGAGTGAGTGGATCTCAATGCTCTCCCACTCGCCGAATGGCCGACGATTATCGAAGACCGGCCCGCGGTGCGCACCGCTGACGCGGCCCCCACGGACACCGAACAGGCTGCCCGCTTCACCGTAGTGACCCTGCACTTCCAGGGACTTCGGCCAGACATCATCAACCGCCCCGGCGTGAATGAAATAGCCGGCGTTTGGATACTTCGGAGGCTTCTGCGTCCATCCCTCCTTCTGGAACCGCCACTCGGCCCGGAAGATGAAATCACGGTACGTCTCCTTGCTCCGCAGGAATCCGTTCGGCTTGCCGGTGCAAACGATCACCCCGTCCTTGACTGACCACGTGCCCGGAGCGGAACCCTCCACCGTCCAGTGCTCGCTGATGTCGGCCACAGGGGACAGCGACACGAACCCATCTGGCTGTGCCAACATCGCGACGGCAGCGGCGAACAACACCACGGGCACCCATTTGAACCAGCTAATTCTCGTCGTATGCATGATCCCTCTCGACCTTGGATGGTACACCGCCCCTGGGCATCCGGGCGAACGCAATATTGGCCGCTGGCTAGCACGAGCGACATGGTAGGCTTAGCATCGCCCGGAACAAGACGACCTGTCGATCTAAAGTAGACCTCAATGAGTACCAGCACGTTACTTCGCCGTCGTTTCCTGCAGGGGGCGGCCGTCGCGGCGGCAGCAAGCGCCGTGCGCGCCCAACGCGACGCATTGCGCTTCGGGATGATCGGCGTCGGCAAGCGGGGCAACGCTCACTTGACCCGCTTGGTCGAACGGCCTGACGTCACCGTCGGAGCCGTTTGCGACATCGATCCCTCCGCCCGCGACACCGCCCAGACCGCCGCACAGGCCGATAATCCCCGTTCCTATGGCGACTACAGGGAGTTACTCCGCCAAGAGGATATCGATGCTGTTCTCATCGCCACGCCTTGCTACCTGCACGCGGAAATGTCCGCGGCAGCGCTCGAGGCCGGCAAGCATGTCTTCTGCGAAAAGCCGCTCGCCATCTCGGCCGACCAAGTCAAGCTTGTGCTGGATGCCGCCCGCAAGTCCGACGCGGTGTTTCAGATCGGGCAACAGTCCCGCAACTCGCCCCACATGCAGGAAGTCGTGCGCGAGATCCACGAATCGGGCGTGATCGGCACTCCGCTCGTGATCAAGGCCCAGCGCCACAGCACCCCCTCAAGACCGGGCACCCGGCGCGAGGGGGGCAGCGGCCAGCAAAGGAGATTCCCCGGCTGGTACAACGACGTGAAGCTATCGGGCGACCTCATCGTCGAGAACGCCATCCACAACCTCGACGTCTGCAATTGGCTGGCGGGCAGCCGCCCCGTCAGCGTCTACGGGCACGGCAAACGCTACCTCCCCGAGCCGATGCCCGCCGGTACGGTCATGATGGACGGCTTCAGCGTCGAGTACATCTACACCAACGACATGCACCTCGACTACAGCCAGCTCTACTTGCACCCACGCGCGCTCAAGAAACTCCCCAATGGCCAGTGGTACGTCATCTATGGAGAGAAGGGGACGATCGAACTGGACTACAGATCCTGGACTCTCTACGACATCTACGGAGACTCCGAGCCAGTGGAGCACGAGAGCGTCGAAGGCCTTGACCTCACTGAAGAGGCCCACAACGACTTCGTGCGGGCGATCCGCGAGAACGGCAAGCCGATCGCCGACATCGAAGTTGCAGCCACCGCGGCCCTCACCAGCATCATGGGGAGGGAGGCTATCTACCAGCGACGCATGGTTACGTGGGACGAGATGGGCGTCGCGCTCTGATCGCCCCTAGCCCGCCTGAATCCCCCGGACCACAGTTTCCAGATAGTCCCGGGCTCTATGTGCGAGCCGGTCAACGCCTTCAGCGGTCGAAGGCCGAGGAAGCAGGGGCTCGAATATGTTCTCGCAGGCCAGCGGCATGTCAAGGCCCATCTGCGCAACCGGCATCAATAGCCTGTAGTGATCGATCTCGCCGTATCCGGGGCCACAGTCCCGGTCCTCCGGCCAGTTCCGGTGATCCTTGATCGCGAATGCCCTCACGTCTTGCCAGCAAGCGTTGATGTCGGGGATCGGGTCTTCGTTCTCATAGTCCAGAACGTTTCCGGCGTCGTAGCAGATCTTGACGGCATCGTCACCGACATCACGCACGATGCGCTGGCAGTCACGGCCGGTAGCGGTGTTTCCGCCGTGCTGCTTGATGACGATCGTTACTCCATTGGCATCCGCTATGGGTGCCAACTCTTTCAGATTCCGGATCCAGAGCGCGTAACCGCCCTTCTCGATGTGTCCGAACGTCAGCAGGAACGGAATCCCTGCAGCGGCGGCCTGCTCGATCCGCTTTGTATGAGAGACCACTGAGTCTTCCGCAGCGACGTAGACTCTCGAGAACATCATGATCGGGTCGAGGCCTGCGTCCCGGCATTGACGGGCCAGCCGCCTTGCTTCCGCGGCAGTGGCATTCACCTCGATCAGTTCAGATCTGTCGGAATTGGAGTTTTCCCGGTGTCGCGTTCCCCAAGCGACATAGCGATACCCGGAGACCTTGATTCCCTCAAGTGCCCGCGTAAATGAGAACTCCGAATACGGCAGCGTCATGCATGCGATCTGGAAGTTCGTAGGGGTGGGGGCACGGTCCTGAGCCGCCGCTGGGAGCGCTCCCGCTGTCCCGGCCAAGACTTGCCGACGAGTCCAAGATCGAGTGATTCCTTCCATGGCGATTCCCCTCCGGCGGCACCTTCGGCACTGAAGAGCCTCGTCGAAAGAATACCGGAATACCTGACCGTCCGACGCGCAAATTCCATATGGATGCGGCATTGGACTCAGAAGCGGCTTCGGAGTCCCGCTGGACAACGAGATCACGGATGACACTGCCACATCAGACAAAGCCGTTCCTCGACCCCGTGGTCCGTTCGCGCGGAACACTTGCACTCGGGAAGAGCCTATTGTGGGCCTACGCCACTTGGCCCGAAGCCTCTGGTCGATCGCCGATGATGCGCGATCTCGAGATGTGGGATTTGACGCGGGCCCGGGCGGCTAAGGGAATCCCTGAGTGGCCTGATGCAGGCCCGTGGGGTACGGGAGTTCGAATCAACCAACAAATCCCGGGACTAACTGAGTGCAGCCTCTCCGTAATCACCGCCTCCTGACGGCCAAGGCCGCTGAGCAGGACGGCCTGGGCTTCGGCCGCACCAATCCGCCACCCTTGCGCCGCATCAGATCCGATGAGTAGCGAAACCAGCGAAACAACGGCGTGGCCACGGTGTTGAGAAACTCTTGTCGACTTGGGCAGTCGCTACTGATTCACGCCTGGCCTGACTTGTACGCTGGATGAGCCGTGTCCTCCTCCACCCGGAGCCCTCGCACCGGAGCACGCCAACGCAACCGAGCCGACGTCATTGTCTCTTGGATCCTGCGGGATTCGTCCTGCGACGAATGCGGGGAGGCACTTGGGAAAGGGCGATTCCTAAGGAAAGAAGGCGAGCGTGCTCTCTGTCTGGCTTGCGCGGACATGGATCATCTCGTGTTCCTGGGCAGTGGCGATGCGGCTCTGACCCGCAGGGCGAGAAAGTACTCGCGAATCTCGCCGGTCGTTGTACGCTTCAGCCGCGCCCGCAAACGCTAGGAGCGGCAAGGCGTTCTAGTCGAACAGGACGCTCTGGAACGTGCGGAACAGGAGTGCCTAGATGACCACGAAGCGCGGCTGAATGCGCGCATTCGCAACCAACATCGACGTGAGAATTGGGATGAGCAATACGCACGGGAATTTGCGAAACACATAGGACTGGTGTTCCCCGGGAGCCCCGGCTCCATCCGTACGTCCATTGCGGAACGCGCGTGCGTTCGGAACTCGGGCAGGATCGGGCGCTCCGCAGCGGCCAAGGGATTCGAAGAGGATGCAATCTACTTGGCAGTACAGGCATACGTGAGGCACGAATTCACGGTGTACGACAAGCTGCTGGCCCAAGGAATGGAGCGTGCGGATGCACGACGAGAGGTGCGCAACGACGTTAACAGGGTTCTCGATTCGTGGAAGAACCGAAAGACGGAGTCCGGGCCCGAAGCCGTACCGTAGCTCCTTCGGGATAAGAACCTACATCCGAACCAACCGCAGACACTCATCGCCTGCATCTTGCGCGTAGACCCGCGTCACGGTCTGGTTGCGATCAAATCAGCTGTTGAGGGGTCGTACCGAGGCGTCGACCGGACGGCCGCCCACGGGGAAGAGCAATCCGGAGGTGAGAGCCGGGCAACCGGATCTGGAATTTCGCCTGTCGCGTAGCCGTAGCAGCTGGCTGGTGCTTGGAGATGGCTGGGTGCCGGCACGGACGCCCCTTGGCGACGAGAGACCGTTGTCTCGAGCGAGACTAGTGATCGTGGACCCGGGGTATTCTTCCACCCACCGTTCAGTGTCAAGTCGGAGACCGGGCATGCCGATGACGCAGCGGGCGAATCGAGCGAACTCGGCGGGAACGAAGCCTCAGCTCCGACTGGATACGCCCCCGCCAAGTGGAATCCGCACGAGCCTCCTTGTCCGACCGGTCTGCCTGCCTTGGCGAGATGCTGATCGTCGTATTGCGCATTGGGGCTCAACGACTGCCCCTGCTGGTCGAATGGGCAAAGCTTCGCTAGCCATCTAGACGCGGGTTTCGCAACTGACTCGCTACGGCCATCCGTACGTCGTACTGAACCCAGCGACTCGGGCAAACGCACGAGACTTGCCACCCCGCGGCGCGCTTCACGCTTGCCGAATGCACCAGGCGGACCCGTCTGCCAGCAGCTCGCACTCTTTCCGTGTGCACGATCAAGCGCCCTTCACCAGTGATTTCGCGGACGATTCGGCGATTCCGCACCGTTTCTTGGTTGACTGCCAGCTGATATATCAGTATCTTTGGGGCGGATCGGACGGAGGCACTACCAGCGCCTTTCCGGGCCTCGCCCGGTTCGATGACCACAGGATGTGTCATCCGTCATGACGAATACAAGGCGAGAAGTGTGTCGGCTGTTGCTCCTAACAGGCCTGATTGGAGCGCTTGCAGCAACTTCAGTCGGACAGGTAACAACAGCAACGATCTATGGCCGCGTCCAAGACTCGACGGGAGCGGTGATTCCCGGAGCCGAGGCCATTGCGTCCAATGACCTCACGGGGATTGCAAAGTCCGCCGTTAGCGATGCTCGCGGCGCGTTCACGATTCCGTTCCTGACCGTCGGCAGCTATACGATTCGCGTGATCTCGGAGGGCTTCAAGGCCTTCGAGCAGAGGGGCCTGGACTTGGCGTCCGGCCAGAAGGCGGACCTGACGTTCGTGCTGGAAATCGGCGTCACCACCGAAACCATCAACGTCACCGCGGAGGCCCCGCTGCTGAACACGGCGACGGCGGAGCAGGACGTGAACCTCAACGAAGCACAGGTACACGAGTTGCCGCTCCGTCGCCGGGACATCACGAGCATCCTGCAGAACGGAACGGGCTAGTCTGACGGCGACGGGACGACCGTGTCAATCAATGGACTGGCACCGCGCAGCTTTTCCTTTTCCGTGGACGGCGTTGACGCTGCTCCGGATTCCGAGTTCCCGTCAATTTCGCTCTACCAGAACTTCAACTTCATCAAGGGGTGAGCGTCGAAGCCGTCAGGGAGGTGGAAATCTCAAAGAATATCTTTTCTGGTAACTACTCAGGCCCTTTTTTGACTATGTGTCTTGTCGCCTGAGATCACGCGCA
>CAYWUV010000189.1:0-8755 GCA_964461235.1 uncultured Bryobacterales bacterium
AACCCCGGTGAGACGCTAAGAGCCCACTTGCGCCTCGGAAATTTAGAACCGCTGATTTTCTGGGCCAGCGCTTGACCGGTGCCCTCGGACCCACTAGAATCGAATCTGAAAAGGTATCGCGGGTTCCGGCCGCTTCGCGGCGGGTCCGCGGTCTCGCCGTCATATTGCCGGGCAGGAGGGTCCATGCGTAATCGATTCGTGCTTGCGATTCTGGCGCTTGCCGTTGCCGGCCTGCCGCCTTCGCTGGACGCGCAGAACAGTGAGGAGCCCGCCCAGCTTTCCAAGAAGGAGGAGCGCCGCCGTCTCGAGCGACTGCGGAAGGAGCTCCGCGGTCCGTTCAAACGGTGGCTGGACGAGGACGTTCGGTACATTATCACGCCCGAGGAGCGCAAGGCCTTCGTGCAGATGGCCACTGACGAGGAGCGCGAGAACTTCATCGAATCGTTCTGGCTGAGAAGGGATCCGACGCCCGACTCGATGGAGAACGAGTACAAGGAAGAGCACTACCGCCGGATCGCTTATGCGAACGACCGGTACGCGTCGGGGATTCCCGGCTGGCGAACGGACCGGGGGCGCATCTACATCGCCCACGGCCCGCCGGACGAGATCGAGTCGCACCCATCCGGCGGACAGTACCAGCGTCCGTACGAGGAGGGCGGTGGCTTCACCTCGACGTATCCGTTCGAGATCTGGCGTTACCGCTGGATCGAGGGTATCGGCAGCGACATCCTGCTTGAGTTTGTCGATCCGACGATGACCGGCGAGTACAGGCTGACAATGGACCCGTCCGAGAAGGACGCCTTGCTGCACGTTCCCGGAGCCGGCCTGACCCTT
The DNA here is from genome assembly GCA_964461235.1 of uncultured Bryobacterales bacterium. Classification (GTDB taxonomy): domain Bacteria; phylum Acidobacteriota; class Terriglobia; order Bryobacterales; family UBA6623; genus VXMF01. The sequence goes on from CAYWUV010000189.1 coordinate 835, forward strand.
TCCGAGCAGATGGGCCTGACCACGAAGGCGGACCGCTTCCGGCGGACGGACGGGACGCGCATGGGCACTCCGATCGGGGGTGCACAGTCCATCCGGTACAACCAGTTCGAGCGGCTTCAACTCTATGCCAACATCTTCAGGCCGCCGGCGGTCAAGTTCAAGGACTTGGAGGCCATAGTCAACTCGACGATCGACTACGACACTCTCGCCTACGATGTCGACATTCACTTCGTCCGGGTGACGAACAGTTCCGTCCTTTCGGGCATCACGGTCCTGCTGCGCAACGAGAACCTGATGTTCAAGGAAGAGAACGGTCTGCACAAGGCGGTCGCCAACATCTTCGGTCGGATTACGACGATGACCCGGCGCGTGCAGTCGACGTTCGAGGACACGGTGAGCATCCAGACGACGGCAGAACGGATGCATCAGGAGGTAGGCCGGGCTTCGGTCTACAACAAGTCCGTGCCTCTGGCGCCCGGGATGTACCGGCTGGAACTCGTCGTGAAGGACTTGGTCGGCGAGACCATGGGAACCTATCGCACGGCTCTGCGCGTGCCGGAATACGATGACGAGGCCCTTGCGACCAGTTCGCTGATCATCGCGGACAAGATCGAGCGGGTCCCGATCCGCTCGCTCGGCACTGGCCAGTTCGTCATCGGCAGCTCGAAGGTCCGGCCGCGGATCGACGACTCGTTCAAGCGCAACGAGAAGATGGGCATCTACATGCAGATTTACAACCTCGGCCAGAGCGAGGAGACGAGTAGGCCGCAGGGTAACGTCACTTACCAGATTGCGCGTCTGGACAATCCTGAAGACCTGCTCCTGAACTTCACCGAGGACGTCAACAACATTCGAGGCGCTTCCGCGAGGCAAGTCGTCATCGAGAAGCTGCTCCCGCTGCAGAGCCTTGAGCCTGGCGAGTACCGGCTGAACCTGTTGGTCGAGGATCACGTCAAAAACGAGACGCTGACCCCGACAACGACGTTCAAGATTCTCTGAGGCGGGTTTCGGAGGCAGCGATGCAACGACGGGTCCGGGCAAGGTCAGCAAGCTTCGGATGGGTCGTCCTGCTGGCCCTCGCTGTTGCCGTGCCGGCGTACTCGGAGGTCGGGGGGAGCATCGCCGGCTTGGTCCGCGACGAGGCCAGAACTCCGCAGATGGGCGCCTCCGTAGACCTTGTCGCTCCGGACGGACGCATCGCCGTCACCGTTCAGAGCGACTACCGGGGATGGTTCCAATTCACAGACCTGTTCCCGGGGGAGTATTCGATCGTCGTTCGCCAGGCGAACTTCTCCGCAGCCCGTCAGACCGGGATCTTGGTCGAGCCCGGCGAGCGGACGGTCCTCGATGTCAGCCTGCGAGGTGTCATGGCGAGCCTCCAACTGGCCTACGGCAGCACGGTCCGGGACATGTCGGACGATTGGCGGTGGTACGTGCGTGCCCGGCACTCGCGGCGCAACGTGCTGCATTTCGACCAGGCTGAGCGCGACGAGCGCGAGGAGTTCCTGCGCAATCTGAGGGGCCACTTCGAGGACACGCGGGCGTATGCCGGCTTCAGTGCCGGTCAGGGCAACCGCTCGAACGGCCTGCGCTCCCAGCAGGATCTCGGCACGTCATTCGCCGTTGCGACATCGCTGTTCGGCAGCCACGATCTGACCGTGAGCGGCAGCCCGGGGGTAGGGCGCAGCGACCTGGCGGGCGGGTCGCGGGCCTTCCGGACGACCTATGCGACAGATGTCGGTCTAGCGAGCCCGGAAGTGGCGCTCACGGTGCGCCAGATGCAGGTCTCCTCGGCTGCTACGGCAGGGTTGATGGGAGCCCAACAGGGTGGTGCCGGCGTGCCGCGGCTCGAAACGTTTTCGGTCGAGTTCGGCGATTCCGTCCAGGTAACGGATGCACTTCGGGTCGAGTACGGTCTGCTCTTCGAATCCGTCAAGTTCGCCGACCGCCTGCATGTCCTCAGCCCCCATGCCAAGGCCGTTTACAAGCTGGCTCCCGGCCGGGAGTTGGCCCTGAAGTACGCTTCTGGCCTCCCGCCCTCCGCAGCCAGGTCGGAGGGCCCGGACTCGGCCCTCCTGAGCAACGTCAGACAGCTGGGCATGTTCCCGCGCGTGGCGCTGGACAGCGGGCGGCCGACCGTGCAGCGGTCCGAGCACATGGAAATCGCCTTCCGCCAGCAGTTCGGCGACAACCTGGTCGAAGCCGCCGTCTACCGCGACTCGATTCGCGACGTCGCTGTCACGGCGGCCGATCCGGACGGCCTGTACGGCTACAGCGATGCCGTTCCTGACCTGTACGCCTCGACTTCGACGCTCAACGGGGGCGATTTCGGGGCGTCGGGCTTGCGGGTTTCCTACGCCCGGAAGATTCTGGACCGCCTCCAGGCCGCTCTTGGCTATGGCTATGGGGACGTGCTGTCGGCCTCGAGCAGCGAGTTGCGCAGCGCGCTGCCCGAGGAGCTGCGCGCCAGACTCGAGGCCCAGCGGGCTCACATGCTGGAGGCTTCCGTCTCGACCGAAGTGCCGTGGGCGGGAACGGGTCTGAATGCCTCGTACCAGTGGATGAGCCGGGCGTCGATCGTACCCGCCGACCCGTTCAACGATTTCGCTTCGCGTTCTGAGCCCGGCCTCAACGTCGCTTTCCGACAGCCCCTGCCGTTTGACGGCGGGCCGGGGAAGTTCGAGGCCAGCGCGGAGTTCCGCAATCTCCTCAAGACCGGGTACGTTCCCTTGCAAGCGGCGGACGGCCGGATGCTCACCCTTCTGCAGGCCATCCGAAGCTACTCGGGCGCACTCAGCTATATCTTCTGACGACCGTGTCTGGACTCATCGACTTCGATCCCGGGATTCGCCTAGCTCGCAGGACGGCGCTCGGCGTGCTTGTCAGCTGGTTGCCGGGTGCGGGCCTGCTGGTCGCGGCCCGCGAGTGGACCACCTTGCGGATCCTCGTCAGGGATCAGCAGGGCCGGCCCGTTCCCCGCGCGAGCGTCATCGTGCGGCCGCTCAAGGGCAAGCGGTTGAGGCCCAAGAAGGGTGCTGCCCTGGAACTCAAGACGAGCAACGAAGGGAGCACGCCGGTCCCCCCTCTGCCTAGGGGGCAGGTCTTGATCCAGGTCATCAGCGAGGGGTACCGCACGTACGGAGAGCAAGTGGCGCTTACAGAGCCAGAGCAGACCCAAACCATTGTCCTGGAGCCTCCTGCCACACAGGTAACCGTTCACAAGAAATAGGTTTCGCGGCCCTCACATCAGGGTCGCCCACTTACATCATGCGTTTGTTTGTCGCACTTGAGCCAAGCACCAAAGTCATCACGAACCTGACCGAACTGGTCCGTCGCCTGGCACCCATGGCCCCGGTACGGTGGGTGCATCCTAGGAACATGCACGTGACCCTCAAGTACATCGGGGAGTGGGACGAGGGCCGGTTGGACCAGGTCACCGATGCCCTCAGCCAAGTCCGCATCCGGCAGAAGGTCAAGGTCCCCTTGGCCGGTCTGGACTTCTTCCCGTACGCGCCCAGCCCGCGGGTCTTCTGGGTTACCGCCGAGAACACGCTTCCCCTGCGTCAGCTTGCCAGCAGCATCGACGCCCAGCTCTCGAGGCTGGGAATCCCTCCCGAGGTCAGGCCCTACATGCCGCATCTCACCTTGGGCCGGCTGCGCGGCCAAGTCGACCTCACGGAACTGCACGAAGCGATCGAGGAGCTTCCCAGCCGGGAGTTCGGCTACCTGGAGCCGGAAGCCTTCGCCCTGTACGGCAGCACGCTCACGCCTGGCGGCCCGGTGTACGACAAGATCCAGGAGTTCCCGTTCCTGCTGCCGGCCGCAAGCGAGGTCGAGCACGAATACGCCCTCCGGTATTAGTTCGGCTAGGGGGTGCCAAGCCGTTCAATGGGCGATGTCCTGGAACGTGGCGAGCTAGTAGCCCAGCGGCATGAGTGGGCGCGCCGGGGCGAGCGCGTGGTGTTCACCAACGGGTGCTTCGACCTGCTGCACCCGGGCCATGTCCGGCTGCTTGAGACCGCCCGCTCGCATGGCCAGCGGCTCGTGGTTGCGGTGAACTCCGATGCTAGCGTTCGGGGCCTGAAGGGCCCGTTCCGTCCCATCCTTCCGGATCGGGAGCGCGCCGCCACCTTGGCTGCACTCGCCTGCGTGGATGCCGTCACGGTCTTCGGTGAGGAAACGCCGCACGCCCTGCTCGAGGTGCTGCTGCCGGATGTCCTGGTCAAGGGGGCGGACTGGGCGCACTGGATCGCTGGACGGGAGATTGTCGAGGCCGCCGGCGGTGAGGTGCTCGCGATACCGGTGGAAGCGGGTTACTCGACCACCGACGTGGTCTCGAACATCCTCAGGACGCGCCCGGCTTGACCCCCCAGGAACTGGCGGACCGGTTTGAGGAACTCGGCTCTCACGAGGCCTTCCGCGGGCTTCTGGCCGCGTTGCGGCCCGCAGGGCCTTCGTTTCACGCCCTCTCGGGCCTCGTGCCGGCCGCCTCCGCAGCGTACGCCGTCCTACTGCAGCGCAGGACCGGCCTGCCACTCCTCATCCTGACCGGGAGCCAGGCCGACGCTGAGTCGCTGCACGAGGCCGTACTGGCCTGGCACGGCCTGTCCGGGGTCGCGGACGACTGGCCCGGCCCGTGTCTTCTGCCCGCCCATGACGTGACCCCGTTCGACGGGCTGTCACCCCACGCGGACATTGCCGAGAGCCGAGGAATCGCGCTTTGGCGGATGGCCGAGGGCCGGATCTCGGTCGTTACCGCGCCCATCGGGGCCGCCCTGCAGCGCCTCGCCCCTGCCAGCCTCTACCAAGACCTGGCATGGCAGATCCAAGTCGGCGACGAGGTGTTGCTCGAATCACTGGAGGAGAGCCTCGAGTCCCTCGGCTACGGCCGCCGTGACCCGGTCGAGATGGTGGGCCAGTTCGCGGTGCGCGGCGGAATTCTCGACGTGTACGTTCCAGAGTCCGGGCGTCCTGTGCGGATCCATTTCCTCGGTGACGAGGTCGAGTCGATCCGGGCTTTCGATCCCGGCACCCAGCAGTCCGTTCAACGGCTCGATGCTGTCACCGTGATGCCGATGCAGGAATGCCCTGCGGGAGGATCCGGGGAGGGCCTGCTGCCGCCCGGCTGGGAATTCACCGCCACCGGGCCCGAATGGCGCGTAGGCACCCTGCTGGATCTCGTTCCCGACGCAATCGTGCTGTGGCACGAGCCGCAAGCGACTGCACGGGAAGCAGCCGAATCCCGAGAACGGCTCGACGCCGCGGCGGTCGGAACCGGTGGTGATGTCGGCGAATTCTATATCACGCTTGACCAGCTAGCTGGCTCCGCTCGCGGCCGAAGGCAGGTGGCGTTCGACGAACTCGGCCTGCCGTCGCCGCACTTCGGACGCGCCGACAGTAGCTGGCACATACCGTCGCAGTCCGCCGCGCACTTCCAAGGCAACATCGTCCACAGCGTGCAGGAAATCCAGGCGCGGATCGCTGAGGGCACCCGGGTGCTGGTCGCCGCCGCCTCCGCGGGAGAGGTGGAGCGACTGGCCGACTTGTTCCGCGAGTACAGCGTGCCGTACCAGTTGGTGCTGGGTGACCGGATCAGCGGCCTGAGCCGCTACCTGGAAGAAAAGGCCTCCGTGGCGGGGCCTGCCGCGTCGGCGGTCGTGGTCCAGTCCCGAATCGTGCGCGGATGCGTGCTGCCGGACTCGCGGATGGCGGTGTACGGCACGCAGGACATCTTTGCCAGGCCGGAACTCGCGCCTAGGCCCGCCAAGCGCAAGTCCGTCGCGTCTGCGTTCCTGGCCGACCTGGAAGACCTGCGGGAAGGTGACTTTGTCGTGCACGCCCAGCACGGCGTCGGGCGCTATCTCGGGACCCGCAACGTGAAAACCGGGGACCGTAGCGAGGACTTCATGCTCCTCGAGTACGCCGAGGGCTCCAAGCTCTACGTCCCGCTTGCGCGGCTTGATCTCGTTCACACGTACCACGGAGCGGGGGGTCCTGCTCCCCAGCTGGACCGTCTTGGAGGCCAGACCTGGGAAAAGACCAAGCAGCGGGTCAAGGCCCGGATCCTCGACATGGCCGATGACCTGGTGCAGCTTTACGCCCAGCGCAAGCTCGGTCGCGATTTCCGCTACTCGCCGGACGGCAACTGGCAGCGCGAGTTCGAGGGAACGTTCGTCCACACCCCGACCGAGGACCAGGTGGTTGCGGTAAGGGAAATCAAGCAGGACATGGAGTCCAACCGCATCATGGACCGGCTGGTGTGCGGGGACGTGGGATTCGGCAAGACCGAAGTGGCGATGCGGGCCGCCTTCAAGGCAATGGGCGACGACAAGCAGGTAGCCGTGCTGGTGCCTACGACGGTTCTCGCGTTCCAGCACCTGGACACCTTTCGGAAGCGGTTCGAGGCTGTCGAGGGCGTGGAAATCGAGATGCTCTCCCGCTTTCGGACTCCGAAGCAGCAAAGGGAGGTTGTGAGGCGGCTGGGCGACGGGCTGATCGATATCGTGATCGGCACCCACCGGCTGCTCTCCAAGGACGTTCGCTTCCGGGATCTCGGGCTGGTCATCGTGGACGAGGAACAGCGCTTCGGAGTGCGCCACAAGGAGCGCCTCAAGCAAGTCCGCAAGACGGTCGACGTGCTGTCTTTGACCGCAACCCCGATTCCGCGGACGCTGTACATGTCCCTGATGGGCCTACGGGACATTTCAGTGATCAAGAGTCCGCCCCAAGACCGCTTGGCAGTGCAGACTGTCGTGGCCGAATACGATGACCGCATCGTCGAGACGGCTATCCGTCGCGAGGTGGCGCGGGAGGGCCAGGTTTACTTTCTGCACAATCGCGTCCAGTCGATTCAGGACGTGGCCGGGCGCCTGGCCGCAGCGATGCCCGATATCCGCTTTCGCGTCGGCCACGGACAGATGCACGAGCGTGATCTCGAGGAAGTGATGATCGGTTTCATGCGCCACGAGTTCGATGTCCTCGTGGCGACCACGATCATCGAGAACGGCCTCGACATCCCGCTGGCCAACACGATCGTAGTCGACCGGGCGCACATGCACGGATTGGCGGAGCTATACCAGTTAAGAGGCCGAGTGGGCCGCTCGAATCGCCGGGCCTACGCGTACTTGCTGGTACCGCTGGACCGCGAGCTGACCGACGTCGCCCGGAAGCGGCTGGCCGCCCTCCGGGAGTTCAGCGAGCTTGGGGCCGGATTCAAGATGGCCGCCCTGGATCTGGAACTACGCGGTGCCGGGAACTTGCTCGGAGCCGAGCAAAGCGGCCAGATTGCCGCGGTCGGCATCGAGACCTACACCCAGTTGCTGGAAGAGGCTGTCCGCAAGCTGCAGGGCGTCGAGGTTGAGGAGTCCGTTCGCACGTATCTCAGGCTGCAGATGGACTTCCATATCCCCACGGATTACGTGCCGGACGAGAATCAGAGGCTCCAACTCTACAAGCGTCTCGCCACCGTGCGTGACGGCGTCCAGCGCGAGGAAGCGGCCGAGGAGCTCAAGGATCGCTACGGCCCTCTCCCGGAGGCCGTCAACAACCTGCTCGACCTGTCGATTCTGAAGCACCGGGCGGAAGCCCTGCGGATTCCGCTGGTCGAGCGCAGGGCGAACTGCTTGGTCGTGAAGTTCCGTCGCGACTCGAAGGTTGATCCGAACCGGATCATGCGCTTCGTCCAGGAGTCGAGGGGTGCCAGTTTCCGGCCTGACGGAACCCTGGAATGGGCGGGTTTCGACGATCACGGAGCGACTGCCTTCGACGAGATTCACCGGCTTCTCGCCAGCGTGTCAGACTGAAGCTGGATCCGGTGCCGCGCCCTGCCGTTTACACACAAATCACGGTGAACGCATCTTCTGATAGAGCTTGCTACTCTCGTTGAGCCGGCGGGTACGTTCCACCAACTGCCGGATCGTCG
>CAYWUV010000190.1:0-4988 GCA_964461235.1 uncultured Bryobacterales bacterium
GGTCTTGAGGCCCGGGGTCCCGCACATATCACAGGTGTCGGGTCCGTCGAGCTCGCGGAGAACGGTGGGGGGGGATGCGATCCTAGGCATGGTGGTCATCCTCCGAGTAGTGGAAGCTGCGCAAGAGGACATGTGATCCGATGATCTGGAGCTTGACGTAGACGAGGGGCTGCGACGATGCCAGCCGAAACTTGAATGTCCAGCCTCGCTCGTCTGGTGGCTGGCGCAGGGTGACGGGCACCAGCGGAACCCCGCTTTCGAGGGCCTGATCGATGACATGCCACATTCCTGATTTGTCAGCGGCAACCCCGATTCCGGGCTCACGACCTGGAGGTAGCGTATCCGGGCCGGACGCTTGGGAGGCGCGCCATACCTCAGGCGCCGGGCCCGAATCAGGTGAAGCAGTTGCTGTCGTACCCCGGCATGCTCGTCGGGCAAGTTCGCTCCTTCCGGTGGTTTCATGACGATAATTGCTCATATGACATCCTCCCGGCTCTAGTATGTAGCCGTTTATTGATCGCGAGGTACTTCAAAGTAGTCATTTGGTGTCTTCGGACAAGTCTCGCTGAACTCCCCCTCGCTGACCCCAACCCCCAACAGCGCAAATGAGATCGCTTCCTTGGTGGGCCGAGTCACCTGCCTCTGGACGCGGCGCTGCTTCAGGACCGTCTCCGGCAACCCTCCGAAACCTGCGGCGGCGCGTCTGAACCGGCGGGCCGACGCTTGCGAACAAAACCCGAACACGCTAGCTTTCGGAGTCCATGCTGACCCTCCGACCCGCAGAATGTCACCCATGCCCGACGGCAGCCTGACACCAATGACGGACACCCCCCGCACCCCCGACCCGGAAGTGCGGACGATCACGTCGGGCGGGGCCATCAATGGGGGCTTCCCGGCCGGACACGACATGCCGTCCGGGCTCGCGATCCGCCACGAACCGGACGGAATCGCCGATCGCCTCCTCGCCGAGGGAGCCGTGATCCGAAAGGCCGCCAGGGCCACTCTGGATGCGGAGCGCCAGATTGCGCTTGGCCAGTATTTCACGCCGATGTGGGTGGCGCGGCTCATGGCTGCGATGTGCGAAACGAATGGCCGATCCGTGAGAGTGTTGGACCCGGGGGCGGGTGCCGGCACGCTGTTCACCGCGCTTGCGGCCCGCTTGCTGGCCCGGGGGACCGGTCGCCGCTCCTTCTCGATCACCGCGTTCGAACTTGATCCCGCGCTTCGGCCGTTCCTGGAGCGGAGCGCGCGGGCCGTTCGCCGGGCGGGCGAGGCGTGCCAGGTGCCCTGCGATGTCGAACTGAGGCAGGAGGATTTCGTCGAATGGGGTACTCGGTCCGAACTCGGCGACCTGTTTTCGGAGTCCCGAAGATTCGACGCGGCCATACTCAATCCGCCATACAAGAAGCTGAGCTCCGGGTCCGACCTGCGGAGACGGCTCGACCAGTTGGGGATCGCGGCTCCGAATCTATACGCGGCTTTCCTCGGACTCTCCGTCGGCGCGGTTCGCCCGGGCGGCGTGATCGTCGCGATCGTTCCGCGGAGCTTTTGCAACGGCACCTATTTCAAGCGGTTTCGCCGCTACCTGCTGGATTCCGCCACGATCGACCGCGTCCACCTCTTCGCCAACCGGGATCGCGCCTTCGGACAGGACTCGGTGCTGCAGGAGAACGTGGTTCTGTCGTTGCGGAAGCGGCCCGCCAGGGTGCCCCGGGTGTCGCTGTCGTTCAGCGGGGGCAGCGAAACCGATCCCATTTGGAGCCGCCGGGCCGATCCGCGTGAAATCGTCCGGCCGGGCGACCCGGATCTCTTCATACACCTGCCCCCCGATGCGTGGAATGTGCGCCTGTCCCGGGCCATGGAAGACCTGCCCTGCACGCTGGGCGACCTGGGCCTGTCCGTCTCGACCGGTCCAGTGGTGAGTTTCCGACTGCGGAAGTGGTTCGCTCAACCGGGCGACCCGCAGCCGGTCGTTCCGTTCCTCCATCCCACCAACTTCCGTGATCTGACAGTCCGCTGGCCGGTTGACGGAAAGAAGGCCCAGGCTCTGGCGGCAGTGGACGAGACCGAGCGCACGCTCGTCCCCGCCGGATGGTACGTTCTGACAAGACGCTTCTCATCCAAGGAGGAGGAGCGCCGGGTTGTCGCGTCGGTCCTCGACCCTTCGTTTGCCGAGACCGATCGGTACGCGATCGAGAACCACCTGAACTACTTCCATCGTGCCGGTGGGCCGCTGGACCGGGACCGGGCTCTCGGCCTTGCGACGTACCTGAACTCCCGGTGTGTCGATACATACTTCAGACAGTTTTCCGGACACACCCAGGTCAACGCTACCGACCTTCGGAGACTCAGGTACCCGAGCGAGGCGAGTCTCGCCCAGTTGGGATCCTCTATCGACACGCCCCTCAGCGGCGAATCGGCCGACAGGGCCCTTCGCCGATACTGTCCGGAGCTGAAAGACATGCTTGAACCCAATCATGTGCAGGACCGGATCGACGAGGCTCTCTCAGTGCTTCGCGACCTCGGGCTGCCCAGAGAACAACTGAACGAGCGATCCGCCCTGACACTTCTTGCAGTCCTGGATCTGTCGCCGACCGACCCCTGGGAGGAGGCGGCGGCCCCGCTTATCGGTGTGACTCCGATCATGGAGTGGGTCGAGACCAACTACGGACGCACCTACGCCCCGAACACCAGAGAGACGTTCCGCCGTTTCACGCTCCACCAGTTCGTCGACGCGGGCCTTGTGGTCCCCAATCCGGACCAGCCCGATCGCCCGGTCAACAGTCCCAGGTATTGCTACCAGATCGAGCCTGAGGCCCGTGCGCTCCTGAGAACATTCGGAACCAGCCAATGGGATTCCATGCTCGCCCGGTATCTCGAGCGGCGACCGAAGCTGATGGTCAAGTACGCCCAGCGCCGGGAGATGAGGAAGATCCCGCTCATCCTGAGGGATGGCGTCGAGATCGGCCTCACGCCGGGCGGACAGAACGAACTGGTCGGCCAGATCATCAACGAGTTCTGCCCCCGGTTCATTCCCGGTGGCGAGCCGGTGTATGTGGGCGACGCGGGCGCCAAGTGGGCCTTCTTCGATGAAGATCTCGCGGCCGACCTTGGGATCGCCGTTGATGAGCACGGCAAGATGCCGGATGTGGTCATCTACGACCGGAAGCGCGACTGGCTGTTCCTGATCGAAGCCGTCACCAGCCACGGTCCGGTCAACGCGAAGCGCATGGGGGAACTGAAGACCCTCCTCGCCAGCGCCAGGCCCGGGCTCGTTTTCGTCACCGCGTTTCCCGACCGGAGAACCTTCCTGAGGTACTTCGGCGATGTTGCATGGGAAACGGAGGTATGGATCGCGGAATCGCCGGGCCACCTCGTTCACTTCGATGGCGATCGGCTGCTGGGGCCGTATGGGGCAGAGTGATCGCGAACGCGGAGTGCCCGGTCCGAAGAGAGCAAGGGAGCGGGTCAGTCGCCCGCAGCGAGCCGCCTCCACCCTGACGCCATGCCGGTCGATCGAGTCAGCTCGTGGAAAGCCCGCTTTGGGGCGATGGAACACCAGTGGTCAGAAATCGCCCTGCGTCAAACGAGAGCGCTCTTGGCCGACTGGCATGCGTCCGTGTCGGAGATGCGGCGCCAGCACGACCGTCTGGTTTCGGGCGGGCTGTGGGTGGGTGGACCTGCGGACTTCCTCGATATCATCGGTCGCGCTCGAGACGAGAACACTCATTCCCGCTTGCTTGAGTGGATCTTGAACCCCGCGGCACGCCATGGCCTCGGATCCGAGCTGGTCAGGCGTTTGGTTCAACATTGCACCGGGGAGCCGGTGCCGCTGCCGGTGGTCAGGAGAGTGGTGTTCTCGTTCTGGCGAAATGGCAGAGAGGCCGACCTCGTGGTGTGGGGCCGGAACTTCACGCTCATCATCGAGAACAAGGTCGACGCTTCAGAGCAACCCGCCCAGTGCGACGACTTGTACGAGAACTTCAAAAACGAGATCGCGCCGCTGTTCCTCTTCCTGACGCCCCACGGCAGCCAACCCTTCACAGCAACCACCCCGGAAGCGCGACGGGCTTTCACAACTCTCTCGTGGCCCGAGGTCCGCTCCATGTTGGAGGCGGCATTGAACGAATCACGGCCTGCGACCGCCAGCGCCGACGCGGTTGATGTCGTCAGAAACTACCTGCGCACGCTCAAGGAGCAGTTTGGATGAATCGAATCGAGAATGAACAGATCAAGTTCTACTTCGAGCACGAAGCGCGGATCAGGGAGTGGGCTGGCCTGGAGACCGAAGTCGTCAAGTTCGTGGATCGATTCTACCGCAGCCTGAAGGGCGATCTCGACGCGGCTCTCGGGAGTGGGAGAATCGCCGCTGAAGGCGTCGGGTCGTTTCTCGTTGGAGGAAGCTGGCCGGGAGTGGGTCTGCGTCGACAGGGCTGGCCCCAGGGTGACGACGACCCGGATGTGAGATTGGAATGGTCTCGCAAGTCAGCGCTCTTCCCTCCCCATGGGTGGCTGATCTGCGGAGTCAGGACGAATGTGAACGAATACAGGCCGCCGTTTACCAAGGAGGCGCGTCCCGGTTTTCCAAAGCAAGCCCAGTGGTGGCCAGCCTACAGGCACCTGGACCCTCCTGGCGACGGGTTCTGGGAGGATGACAACCTCAAGGAGTACCGCAACCACCTGGTGGAGACCATTCTCCAGGCATGGAAGGAACTTGCCCCTCTGGTGGACGAAGCCGTTGGTCATCGATCCAGTTGATTCAAACCCTTTTCTGCCCCACAACGGCGGTCCGACCTGCCGGAGAGCCACCGAGCCGTAAGGGCCGTTCGGACATGGGGCAACCATGTCGCCCAAGCGTTGTCGCCGATCACGATTCCGGCTGCCGGACGGACGTCGAAACCGCCGGCCATGCCTCGGCCGCCCCTTGCGCCGCTTTGGTCCAGTACTTCGGCTAGTGATTGGGCCAGTTTTTTGGGGTAGTGATTGGG
>CAYWUV010000190.1:5088-7564 GCA_964461235.1 uncultured Bryobacterales bacterium
TAGTGATTGGGCCAGTTTTTTGGGGTAGTGATTGGGGTAGTGATTGGGGTAGTCGAGGTAGTGATCGGGGTAGTGCCCCGATCGGCGGACCTACCGCCGCCGTCCAGCAGGAGCATCAAGCATCAATGGACTCGTTTCGGGCTGCATATTCGGCTTTCTCCGCTGGCGACGAGGTGACAACGCGCGAAATGCTACGCCTGGTGTCGGGTCTGATCGCCGCTGGGACACGGGAGCAGGATCTGCTGGGCATACTCGCCAGCGATCCCGTCAAGTCTAACAGCCTTCGGCCTCTCATCGTTGCCTTGCACACGCGTCTAGACGACCCGGTACGCGCTCCGAGGGAGATCGAGGAGGTGGCCACCGACATCGGGAGGCGGTTCGACGAGGCCGCAGATCGTATGGGACGATGACGTCCGGCTGAAGATTCCGCAGACGGTGTCTGCGCAATCTCCATGCACGGTGCTTTCCATAAGTCCGTTCTCGCCGCGGAGAGAGGGGGAAGCAGTAGACCGATCACCTGAGGACCTTGCGGCGTTGGTTCAAGCGTATCGGCGGTTGACAGGCCGACGGGATGAGATGCCTTAGCAAATGTCAAGTGTAGATTACATTATGTAATGTCCAGTTTACGCGGACGGGCCGAAATCCCGACTCCCTCCCCTCCTGAACGCACTCCTCATGCCTGCCACCCCTTCGCCCAGCGCCTGGCTGTGGCGACAAACGCTGCCCTCCCTCCCAAACCACCGCTCGCTCGACGACGACGCACTCCCGGAGACGCCGTGCACGACCCCTTCCTCAAATCGGTCCTGGCCGACCGCCGCATGATCGAGATCCTGATCCGGGACCATGTGCCCGAATGGGCCGATGCGATCGACTTCTCGACCCTGCGGCGGGAACCCACCGCGCTCGTCAGCAAGAAGACGCTGCAGCGTCGCCATCCCGACATGATCTGGTCCGCCGAGACCACGAACGCGTTCATGGCCGAACGGATGGACACGATGCTAGAATTGAGGGACTACCCGGAGGAGCTGCAGCTGGGGGGAGCGAAGACAATGACAGAGATGGTCGAACGATTTCATCGTAGTCTGGACGAGTTGGTCCAGAGGGGCGCACGGCAGGGGCGCCAACAGGGTCGCCGCCAGGGGCGCCAGCAGGGTCAGGCAATGGTCCTGCGGCGGCAGATCGCCCGGAGGTTCGGCGAGGAGACCGCGGGGAAAGTGTCGGAGATACTTGAGGCGCTACCCGGCACTGATGACATCGACAGGGTGACCGACGCACTGTTCGAATGCGGTACCGGCGAGGAGTTCATCGAGCGGGTGCGGACGGCTTGACCCTCCATCCGGTTCAGGAATGGGAAGGATGCGTCACGGAGATCCACAGCGATGAGTTCGTCGCGGACCTGCTGGACCTCACTGCGGGCGACGCGGTAGAGGCGGAAGAAGCGGTCATCTCGAAGGACGAGCTATCTCCCGAGGACAGGTCACGTCTGGCGATTGGTTCCTTCTTCTGGTGGGTCGTCGGCTACGAGGCAACGGTGGACGGTGCCCGGAAGCACGTTTCCCAGATCGTGTTCCCCGACCTTCCGTCCATGACGGAAGCTGATTTTGACCGTGGCCGGGACTGGGCGGACTGGCTGTACAAGCGGTGGGGTCTTGAGTGAACTGACCGGACCCCGTGGCCGTCGGAGTCGATGCCCTGCAGTCGAACGGCGTGCGGCTGCGGCGAGACGTCGACGCGGGATCTCGGGTGGTCCCGGTGTTCGAAGCCCCCTCCGGCGATCCCGAAGAGCAGGGTGACATAATCCGTCTCGTGGTTTGCGACCGCGAGGTCGGCAAGCCCGTCCTCGTCGAGATCCGCGATGGCCAGGTCCACCGGTTACAACGATGGGCCGAAGCCCTGACCCCTCTCCTCCCGAACGCACCCCTCACGGCCCCGACCCTTCACCCAGGGCCTGGCCGCGACGGCAAACGCCGCCCTCTCCTCCCAAACCACCGTTTGCTGGACGACGACGGCGGATTGGCGCGCCAACCAGGCAGGGGACTCGCGCTATCTCTTCTCGGTCAACCGTCCCGACAGATACTTGTGGATGACGCTCGATAGCAGTGTCTGGTAGGGAATGCCCTCCTCGCGCGCCCGGGCGTGCGCTCGATTGAAGTCGCGCTCCGTGACCCGCAGATTGACTCGCCGCGTCTTTTTGAAGGTGTTGCGGGCCGCCTGAGGGGCGATCGCCATCTCGCGGCCGACGCCCGTTGCCGGCCGCAGTTCGTCCCGCTCGAACTTCTCGAGGATTTCCTGCTCTTCGGGGTTCAGTTGGTCTTTCACGATGACCTCCTCTTCCTGTAGTCCCGCGTCGCCTTCCGGCTGGGGATGATCGTCTTCAGGAACCGCGAACCGTCCGGTCGGGTGACGAATGGCACCAGGTAGAGGTACCGTTCGATGTCGACCACGTAGATCATCTGTCCCCTGTACCGCTCCTGAT
>CAYWUV010000190.1:7664-8755 GCA_964461235.1 uncultured Bryobacterales bacterium
CATCCGGGCGATCGAAAAACTGGAGGGGATGCAGTGAGCGATCACTACACCTACCGAATCACGTGGTCGGCTGAAGACGGAGAGCACGTAGGCCTCTGTGCCGAGTTCCCGTCGCTCAGCTGGCTGGCACCGACTCCGGAGGACGCACTGGCGGGCATCCAAAGCCTCGTGTCCGACAGCGTGTCCGACATGCGGACCAATGGCGAGCCGATTCCGGAGCCGTTCGGAGACCGGGCCTACAGCGGGAAGTTCATGGTCCGGGTGCCGCCGGACGTGCACCGCTCGCTGGCCATTCGGGCGGCCGAGCAGGGCGTTAGCATGAATCGCCTGGTGAGCGCCCGGCTCGCGCGAGAGGGCTAGCCGCGCGCAGCCCGGCCTCAAGAATCCGAGACACCGTCACGGAATTCCACGAATCGCTCACAGTACTTCCCAATGCCCGGCTCTGGATGAACCGACGCGCCGGATCGCGCCGGCCTCGTGAAGCTTGCGGAAGTGGTACTTTACTCCCCTGACAGATATTCCGAGACGCTCTGCGATCAAGGATTGAGTGATCCCGGGCTCGTTTCTTAGCACCGCGAGAATCCGCTCTGCCGCAGATATCGGTGCAGTGCTTCGGGTGGTCTTTGGGGCAATCTTTGGGGAAGTCTTTGGGGCAGTCGCTGACCCCTCGGTAGCCTTCTGGCTGTCGCCCGGTACTCCGCGGGCGGCGGCATCGGCGGCCCGGTAGGCCTCGGAGAACGGGAAACGCAGACGAAGCACGCCGCCGGGCTCCCGGGTCCAGAGTGGCGTCGGATTGTCGGCCTTCATACACCGTTCGCGGATCTGGTGGATCCCTCGGCCCCAGGCCTCGATCAGCCCGGCCCGAAAGAAGGCGTGGGCGACCCGCGGGTTGTGCGGCTCCGACAGCATTCCTCCGGTGGTGGAGACGCTCCAATCGACCGGGAGTTCGGACCAGCTGCTTCGTGCTCCCGCTACGGTAGTGGGTCGACTATCAGGGGCTGTAGGGCAGCGATGAATGATGAAGGTTGATCCTCAGATCACCGTCAACAAGGACGTAGCCAAAGGTGAACTCGACCTTTGTCTCGTTTCCG
>CAYWUV010000191.1:0-8511 GCA_964461235.1 uncultured Bryobacterales bacterium
CCGAGCCGAGCCGAGCCGAGCCGAGCCGAGCCGAGCCGAGCCGAGCCGAGCCGAATCGGGCGATCTGCGTCTCCGGCGTCGGGTCCACCAAACCGTTCTCGGCGCTCATCGTGGACACGATGCCGGACCTCGAATTCATCTCGAAGGGCCAGTGCTTTCCGAGATACCGGTACTCTCGGACAACCGCGTCATCTGCGTCCCGGGGATCGGCTCGACGAAGCCATTCTCCGCCCTGGTCGCCGACCGAATGCCCGACCTCCACTTCCTCTCGTTCGGACAGTGCTTCCCAAGGTGGGTCTACTCCCGTCCAAGGGGGTATCTTTGACGACCCGGACCTCTTCCCGGAGGAGCGGGAGCTTGAGCGCCTCGACAACATCACGGACACGGCCATGAGACGGTTCCGGATCGAATACGGCGACCAATCCATCACCAAGGACGCCATCTTCGATTACGTCTACGGAGTCCTGCATTCGCCGCACTACCGCAAGCGTTTCGCCAACGACCTCGCCAAGGGCCTCCCGCGCATTCCCTTCGCCCCGCACTTCCGGGCGTTCGCGGACGCGGGGGCCGTCTTGGCGGAACTGCACTTGCGGTACGATGACGAGGACTTCCCGGAACATCCCCTGGATGTGGTGTCCTCCACGGGACACGCGCTTCAGCCTGACGACTTCCGGTTGGGAAGACGCCCCATGCGCTTCGCCGACAAGAAGGCGCGCGACACGCTGATCGTGAACGACCGTGTGAAGCTGTCCGGCATTCCACCGGATGCCCACCGCTACGTCGTCAACGGACGGACGCCGCTCGAATGGCTCATGTTCTACTACCACATCAGGACCGACAGACGGAGCGGCATCGTCAACGATGCCAACGGGTGGTTCGACGACCCCCGCGACTTGGTGATCGTCATCGGGCGGATCGTCTACCTCAGTGTCGAGACGGCAAAGATTGTGGACGCGCTCCCGGATCCGTTTGTTACCTCTAAGCGACCTGAAAGGAGACGACGATGACCGCCACAGTTTCGGATTTGTCACACGTAGGCGATGAGGTCGCCGAAATTCCGGTATCCATCAGCTACGACATAATCCGTCTCTTCTCCGAGGGACTGTACAAGAGTCCCCACAAGGCGATTGAAGAGCTTGTCAGCAACAGCTATGATGCTGGGGCTGGCCATGTCCATGTCCTACTGCCGGACGTCCAGAACGGCGCCACGGCGCTCTCACCGCTATGGGTTATTGACGATGGGCACGGCATGAATACCGCGGGATTCCACCAGCTATGGCGTGTTGCTGATTCGCCTAAGACCGACGCGCCTCCACGTAACGGCCGACTTCCCATTGGGCAATTCGGCATAGGCAAACTCGCCGCGTACGTGCTGGCTTGGCATCTCATACACCTAAGTCGTGTTCATGGCCGCTTCCTACTGACCGTGATGGATTTTCGCACGGTCACGGGACGTCAAGCTGAGAACCCCGGGCCCGAGACGGTCTCGCTTCGTGAAGTTGATGAGCAAACAGCCAAGGCCGCGCTGGCTGACGTCAAACGTCGTGATCTGGCCGCGTGGAATCTCCTGTTTGCGGACGATCGTGAAGAACTATCGTGGACAGTGGCGGGGTTATCGGACTTTCGGGACCTGTATAGTCAGCTCTCAACTGGTACGTTACGGTGGGTGTTGAGCACGGGCTTGCCGCTTCATTCGGACTTCAAGGTCTACCTCGATGGTGAGCGTGGCGCTTCAAGCAAGGAGAGGCTAAAGCTCATCAAAGCCATCACGATCGACGAAGAGTTGCCTGGGATTGGAGCGATCAAGGGCGACGCTCGAATATATGAAAAGCCCCTCACGGGAGGAAAATCAGCCGACGTCGCCCGCAGTCACGGGTTCTTTGTACGGGTCCGGAAGCGGGTCATAAACCTCGAAGATGAACTGTTCGGGATTACTCAGCCAAATCACGCCGCATGGGCTCGATTCGCGCTAGAAGTAAGTGCTGAAGGACTGCGGGACCATCTTCTATCGTCTCGCGAGGGCGTACGGGACTCGCAACCGGTACGCGAGTTCCGGGAGTACCTGCTGACGGTATTCAATCAATGCCGAAGCGCATACGGCGAGTGGTTACGTAGCCAGTTGGAGGATCTGGATATCCGGTTGCTGCTGTCCGAGGAGCCAAGTAGTCATGTCCTCGAACCGTTGTTCCGAGGCGTTCGCACCACCGTAGAATCTGGTGAAGACTTGTTCTACATTGCCGCCCCGAAAGACGTGGTTGAGGAGAGTGCCGACGCATGGTTGGACGGTTTTCGTGATGAGTTTGGGAGTCGCCCGTTTGAGGATTCCGTCTTCGGCCGTTATGGGCCTCATGCTGCTGCGGTACGGTACGAGCCAGATACGCGGAATCTCGCCGTCAATCTTGAACATCCCTTTGTCGACAAGCTGACAAGTGACGGGAAGAATCGGAATCCAGGTAAACTGTTTGGTTCAGCTGAGGTGCTGTTGGAAGGCGTGCTTCAAGACCAAGGCGTTGGCGCGGCGGTGATCGCGGAAGTCCTTCGAGATCGGGACCGTATACTGAGGCTCATGGCAGGGGAGGCGCCGCCAACCGCCACCGAGGCCATTAGGCTCCTCCAAGTTGCCAACCAGAATGCGACAGCTCTAGAGCGCGGCACCGGCGCCGCGTTTCGGGTTCTCGGATTCAAATATGAGCGGAGGGGAGGTAGCAAACCCGGAACGGACGGAGTGTTATTTGCTCGTTTAGGTCGCCACCGCGAGGCCGCGCATGGCCAGAAGGTCTACAAGTTGGTGTATGACGCGAAGCATACAGCCAAGCCATCCGTTCCTGCGGACAAGATCGATCCGTCGAGCTTGGAAGAGTTTCGGTCGCAGGAAAGCGCAGCCTACGGCTTCTTTGTGGCCGTGAAGTACGCGGCGGAAGAGGATCCTTCGGGAAAGGTGAATCGAAAAATGTTCCCGGAGGTGCCCGACCGGCCGTATCAGCAGCTAACTTTACTCAAGATTGTCCATCTCGATCAACTGATTCGGTTGCATTTTCGTCATGGACTGACCCTGACGGACATCGGGCACATGTTCGAAAAGTGTCGGACCGTCACTGATGTGGACCAATGGATCGCTGAAAAGAAGAGCAGCCTTTCGGAACATGAGATTCCGCTCGCTGGCTTGATTGAAGCCTTGGAACGATTGAAGACGGACACCAAGGCGGTACCCAACGTCAAAGTTGCTCGTGCGACGACCCCTGGCCTACAAGAGTTCTCGCCGAGCCGGCTTACCGCTCGCCTTAAAGCAGTGGAAACCATTGTCGGAGAGAGATGGCTTCGCGTGGACGAGTCTGACGATGTTGTGATGCATCATACGGCCGCGCAGATTCTCGGAGAGCTTGATCGGCAGATTGGGAAGCTGGGTTCTTCGGATCGGACTGACCAGCAGGAGTCGGAGTAGTGAAACTCGCTCCGATACATCCGTTCCCGGCCCGTATGGCACCCGAACTTGCGTGCGATGCCCTTGAGGTAGTACCCGAAGGTGGCAGCGTCCTTGATCCCATGTGCGGTTCGGGGACAGTCCCGCGCGCGGGCGTGGAGGCAGGGTTGGAATGCGTTGGAGTTGACATGGATCCGCTGGCCGTGACGATGTCCCAGGTATGGACAAGCCCACTGGAGCCCGACAGCATCACTGCCGATGCTCAGGTGCTCGTACGGCGAGCCAGATCACTGCTGCCCGGCGCCATCCGCCGTCCTGTAGACCGGGAGACCCAGCAGTTCATCGGCTATTGGTTTGGGGATAAGCAGGAGGAGGAACTGGCAAGGTTGACGACGGTCATGAGGCGGTGCAAGTTGCCCACGAAGCAAGCACTGATGGTTGCACTGAGTCGCATAATTGTCTCGAAGGAAATGATGGCATCTCTGGCAAGGGACACGTCGCACAGCCGCCCGCATAAGGTTGCGGAGAAGAACGATTTCGATGTGTATGCCGGCTTCCAACGATCAGCCGGACTTGTTGCGAAACGACTGTTCCCCGAGCGCATTGTCGGGAAGGCAGCCATTGGCCTGGGCGACGCGCGTGCGCTCCACGGCATCGGCAACGACGAATTTGACTTGGTCCTTACGTCGCCGCCATACCTCAATGCGATCGATTACATACGGGGGCACAGATTGTCCTTGGTATGGATGGGGCATGTAATGGCGTCGCTGAGGAAGACACGCGCCTCTTGTGTCGGGGCAGAACGGATCATGTCGGAAGCGGCGAATTCGTTCGATATCTCGCCTTTTGTGACGGAGGCTGACGGTTCAAGCATCGGATCGCGCCATCTGGGGTGGATTCGACGCTACGCTAGCGATATGGAGGCGGTTCTCCAGCAAGTGCATAGAACGGTCAAGCCGACGGGGTACGTTGTCCTAGTCCTCGGGAATTCCTTCATGCGTGGGAGCAGAGTCAATAACGCGGGGCTTATTGAAGCGTTGGCTATCGAGAGGGGATTCAGGGTCGAAGACCGAAAGACGCGAGAAATACCCGCAAGGCGACGTTACCTGCCGCCTCCCGGTGATGGGACGAATGCTCTCGATACCCGCATGCGCATCGAAACAGTGCTGACATTGCGCCCCGGTGTGAACGACGGATAAGATCTGCCGAGTTGGAAACCCATGAATGCGACGAGAGCCGTCAAGGGATTCTTAGAGGCTACCACGTGGCAATGATCTTGTGGACCTCGGAAAGACGGCCTCCATAGTGATCAAGCCATGCAGGTGGGTCGCTCGCCGGAAACGATAGCCATCTCGTATCGGATCCTCTTCGACCGCCGTGTTGAGGCGGTGCCACCTCCAAGAGAACGTCCTTTGGGATTACCCAGCACTGTACATCATTGGGGGAGATGCCGAGACAGATTCCGTAGTCGTAGTCTTGATCGCGAAACTGCTGAAACTTGAAAACCCCACCTTCCCAGAGCGTCGACAGCTTTACCTCCACACGCATTCCAGAGATCATCAAGTCCGCGTCGGAGTCCCCGGGCTTCGTCACGGCGAAGCCCTTGTGAGTGCACCAGCGTGCTACGAGCTTTTCAGCAACCTTGCCCTTCGTGGCCGGGGGAAGGCCCACCACCATCCACCGGAACGGACTTTCACGCCAATGGAGCTTTTCCTTGGCGTACCGCTTTTCGAGGGTCGCGGCGATCGACACGATCAGTTGGACTTCGGGGTCTTGGATCGTCATGAAACATCTCTGGAACTGGCGTTGGTGGCGAACAGAGAGCCTTGGTCATCATTTCCCTGAATGCCCGTAGGATCGAATCCCTCCCAATTGGTGTCCGGCACGTCAACGAAACGACTGGCCATGACTTCAAGGGCCTCGGGGTTGTTGTCCACCAGTATGAAGCTGCGGCCTAGCTCGTGGGCCGCCATGCCGGTTGTGCCGCTCCCCGCGAAGAAGTCCAGTACGACGTCACCGGGCCGTGAAGAAGCCGTCACTATGCGCCGGAGAACGCCTAGGGGCTTTTGCGTGGGGTAGCCTGTTCGCTCGGCTCCGTTGGTCGGAACGATGGTATGCCACCAAGTGTCGGTCGGGAGTTTCCCTCGGGCGGCCTTCTCGGGTCCGACCAGGCCGGGAGCCATGTAGGGGATGCGCTCGATCTCATCCACGTTGAAGACGTAGTTGCCCACGTCCTTGACGTAGAAGAGGATGTTGTCGTGCTTCGCGGGCCAGCGAGTCTTCGGTCGCGCCCCGTAGTCGTAGGCCCAGATGATCTCGTTCAGGAAGTTGCCCGGCCCGAACAGGTCATCCATCAGAAACCGGCAGCGGTGGACTTCCCGGTAGTCGACATGCAGGTAGAACGATCCGTGCGGGGCTAGGATTCTGTACGCTTCCCGCAGTCTCGGCTCCAGAAAGGCCAGGTAATCGTCGAACTTGTCGTGGAAGCGTTTGGTGCCGAGCGTGGAAGTCTCATAGCGCCGCCCCTGAAAGCCGGTTCGATCCCCGTTCCTGGATCGTGTCGTCTTGATACGGGTTCGGCTCTGGGTTCTTCCCGTGTTGAACGGAGGATCGACGTAGACGAGGTCGGCCAAGCCGTCTGGAAGCCTGCGAAGCACGTCGAGGTTGTCGCCAAAAACGATCTGGTTCACCAACTGCTCCTGTAAAGCGTCCGCGTCGCCCCTTTACTGGGGAATGGATGGTTATCCGGCGACCGTCGTCGTGCTGGCGGGCTCAACGCCTGTCGCTTCGGGTGTCAACAACGGTAGTCACGTGACACGCTGGCGCGCCAGTACGGAGGTGGCTCAGGCGTGAAAGAGACCCGTCGGGTCACAGGCCCCTGCGTGGCAACCAACCGCCGCTGCATGGGCCTTCCCGGGAATCGAAAGAGCGGGATCGTCCCTTGCTTTGCTAGCCCCCCTGCCGGCGGACATGCCCAGCGTGGCCCCAGTGGCGGCCGGGTAACCATGCGCTGCTCTGAGCCAGCCATGACTAGGTTTCGGCTAGGCCTTGACGGCTCGCCGGTTGGAAACCCGCCTGTCGGAGGTCGCCTCCGAAGATGGAACCGGAAGGGCAAGTGACGAGGCTTAGGGTCTTCCCGCCATTCGGCTCGGTTTTCTCGCTATTCCTTGAGGGTCAGATCAGACCCGCCGGGTCGGCAAGGATGGCAGATCGTGCAGTCCCAGTTCAACTTGGACGATTCCTTGCCTTGATTCGCTCCCCCCTTGACCCTGACGTAACGTCAGGCCTTACCTTGCCCTCCATGAACAGCCAACCCACCCTCCACACCGTCGGCGAGGTCGGCGCGCTGGCAGGCGTCACCGTCCGCACGCTGCACCACTACGACCGGATCGGGCTGCTGGTCCCTTCGCGGCGCTCCGAGCAGGGCTACCGCCTCTACGACTACGGCGACCTGGAACGGCTCCGGCAGATCCGGCTGCTGCGCGAACTGCGTTTCGGCCTGGACGCGATCGAGCAGATGCTCGACGCGCCCGCCTACGACCGGCGCGGCGCGCTCGTCGCGCAGCGGGAGCTGCTTCGCGCACGGCAGGAGAGGACGCAGAGAATCATCCGCGGGGTCGACCGGGCCCTGGCGGCACTGGACGAGGAAAGAGAGATGGAAAAGACGACGATGTTCGAGGGGCTCGAGGAGTTCGACCACACGCAGTACGAGGAAGAGGTGGAGCGTCGCTGGGGCGACAGCGACGCGTACCGCGAGTCGATGCGCCGCACCCGCCGCTACGGGAAGGACGACTGGGCCCGGATCAAGGAAGAGGGCGAAACGGTCTTCGCCCGGCTCGCGGAGCTGATGTCGGCGGGCGACCATGCGGCCGGCCGCGCCGCAATGGACCTGGCCGAGGAGCACCGGTGCCACATCGACCGGTGGTTCTACCCCTGCAGCCACACCATGCACGGGGGTCTCGCCGAGATGTACACCGCCGACCCGCGCTTCACGGCATACTTCGAGAAGCGGGCCACGGGGCTGGCGGACTTTGTTCGCGACGCGATCAAAGCCAACGCGGCGAGGTGGAGGAACCGCCGATGAAGGGTGACGGCGGCCGCGGATCCGCGGGTGCCCAGGCCTCCGCCCCGGACCGGAACGCCCGCTTCCGCACGACGCTGCTGAGGGTCCTTCTGGTCCAGGTCGCAGCTCTCGTACTGCTCTGGCTCCTCCAATCCACTTTCCACAACTGACGGCCCCCCCATGCACCCCATCAACTGGCTGATCGTCGGCGCCTACGTCGCCTGGGTCCTGGTCGACGGCATCCGCCGGGCCCGGGGCACCAGGCAGATCGAGGGCTACTTCCTCGCCAACCGCTCGCTTCCGTGGTGGGCGGTCGGGCTCTCGGTGATGGCCACCCAGCTGTCGGCGGTCACGATGATCGGCACGACAGGGCAGGGCGCCACCGACGGCCTCCGCTTCGTGCAGTTCTACTTCGGGCTGCCCCTCGCGATGGTGATTCTCGGGGTCACGCTGGTGCCGTTCCTGCGGGGCAACGGGGTCTACACCGCCTACGAATACCTGGAGCGCCGTTTCGGGCCCGGGACGCGCACCGCCACCGCCTTCCTCTTCCTCATATCGCGCGGAATGTCGTGCGGCGTGATCATCGCGGCGCCGGCGGTCGTCTTTTCCGCCGTGTTCGGGTGGCCGCTCCTCTGGTGCGTCGCGCTGATCGGCATCCCGACCGTTGCGTACACGATGCTGGGAGGCATCCAGGCGGTCACCTGGGCCGACGTGAAGCAGATGATCCTGATCGTGGTCGCGCTGCTCGCCGTTGTGGTGGTGCTGGTGGTGAAGATGCCGGTGTCGCCGTCCGACGCCCTCCACATTGCCGGCGCGACGGGCCGCCTCCAGGTCTTCGACTTCTCGTTCAGCTTCACCGAGACCTACACCTTCTGGTCGGGGCTGATCGGCGGCACCTTCCTGATGCTGTCCTATTTCGGCACCGACCAGTCCCAGGTGCAGCGCTACCTGGCCGCGAAATCGGTCGGCGCGGCGCGCACCTCGCTCCTGATGAGCGCCTACTGGAAGATCCCGCTGCAGGCGCTGG